>JABURP010000086.1 GCA_014762645.1 Crocinitomicaceae bacterium | reverse complement strand
GATAAGCAAATCGGCTTAAATTAATTATAAACAATTATTTATTCTAAGAGTATAGTATTAGCTTGTTGGGTTATCCTGGCCTTCATCACTAGATTCCGAGACGTCCGCAGATGAAGATTCAACCGGTGAGCTTGAAGAAGTATCAGCTTCCAAATCAGCTTTAATTGAATCTTTGGTTGGCATTTCAAAAGATCCATCTCCTTTAATAGCAAAAGGTACTACCGCGATTGCAATTCCAGCTAAGAGGCATAAAAACACACCGAAACCTAGACTCACAAATTGTCCGCCTTGCTGTGCCTTCAAAATAATAATAAAAAGGATTGGGAAAATAATCGCTCCAACCCCAGCTCCAGCAACAATTTTTCTCGTTTCAGCAGTAATAGCCGAAGCGTTGTCTGATTCTTTGAATAAAATACCAGCTGCTGCTGCTAATGAGGCGAGCGTTGCATAACCTGTCCACCCACTATTAAAGCCATTTTGAGAATAATTCCCAAAAAAGCCTAAGTTTGCAGAGGCCCATGGTAAGATAATTCCTACGATCCCAACACCTGCTGCGATCAATACTATCAACTTTTGTTTATGCATAATGTAGTTTGTTAATTGGTTTAACCTTTCCAAATGTACTATTTATGACCAAAAAAAAAAGAGATTTTGCAACTATCTCATTTTAAGTTATCACCAATATGTCCATTTATCAACAAACTAATAGGGTATAAATTGCCCTGAACCTACCTGGTTTTTTACCAGGCTATTTGGCTGTCCCAGGGCGTGTACATCCCCGGATCCGTCAATATCCACCTGTGCATTAGCCCCTTCCAGGTTTACCCATAGATCAGCTGTAGAGTTTTGATAGACAAAAATTGAATTCGCCGTGAAGTTCGTAGCATCTCCAAAGCCTTTATCCTGTACTTTCACTTCAGCTATATTGGAATTGCCAGAGAGCACATAATTCCCCGTACCTCGAGAAACAACTACTTTCGTAAATTCAGTGTCCACATCTAACACCATTGATCCTCCGGCATGTGCAATCTGAATGATCAGTGAATCTGAAACCACTGTTCCTTCGAAAATCACAGAATCTGACGGCTCAAAGAAAAACCTTCGTAAATGAGGGTAATGAATTTCTACTTCAACAATCTTATCTGGATCCCTTAAAAAATGACACTTATTGTTATTCGTAACCGTTACGTCATATCCATCTTGCTCTACACCTATTAGCTTGATCAAATTTGCTCCTCCTCGTACTACTATTTTTCTTGAGGTATCCTGAAATATGTGATATTTAACATGACTCCCAAACATGTTCCACGTATCCACTGAATCCAACGGAATCTCAAGTGAACTATCTACTCCATTGCCTTTCCAGCAAGACCGTTCATCCTTCTTTTTGCAGGATACAAAAACCAGGAGCAAGAAAAATATGCCTATTGTCGTTTTTCTTTTGACCATAATTTATAACCTATCCCGATTTCTAAATAATCTGCAATTGCCAGGTGCGATTTAATCCCTAAAATTCCTGAAAACTTATCTGTAAAATGATACCTGAACCCGAGCCTATTGTATACAAACCCGAATGGGTGCACCGGACTACGAAAATACGCCCCAATACCAGTATGAAACTCAGCCTTGTAAAAATGTATGCTCGCACCGACAAAAACACCAAACTGAATAGTCTCACCAACTGAGTAGGCTGAAGAGTCCAAATGATATTGATTCCCCCCGTTAAAAATTCCGTCAAGTGCAAAATCAACCTTCCAACGTCTTCCTACATTCAATGAATATAATCCCTGAATGGCAATTACCGGTCGGGATTTAGGCGGATTGAACCGCGCCTCATTTTGCTTGGCACTCCCAATAATAAATATCCTGAATTGATCTGACATTCTATAACGGTACTGCTGCTGCTCAATACTGTTCTCGTCCTCAACTTCACCCAGGTCTTTCTCATACACTTGCCGTTCTTCAAAATTGTACCCTATATTGAACATTAAAGAAGGAACATTTAACCCAAGGTTGGGTACCTTCATGGCACAGTTAGAATAATGACCAAATTCTATTCCGGTTCCAAAATTCCAGTATCTAAAGTACTTTTGCCATTGTAGCGTAAAGTTGACATATCCATTTAAATGTGATCCAATAGCACTGTTTTTGGGGTTGAGTTCAGTGTCATACATTTTTGTTACCCATCCAATTCCTGTCCCCATGCGCAGGTCTAAAAACCCAAATTTAGGTCCTTGAAACAACGGAAAACTAGTATGAGCAAACACACTGTATCCCTGTCCTAACACATCTTTATTACCAAATTCCTGATATTGAAATGAAATACCGCGAAGTGGTTTTTTGTAAATGTCCGCCCACTTATTATCCGATACATCCTGTTGTACCAATTCTACTTCAAAAGCATAGGTATTATTTTTGGGCAAATGAGCCATATTTGCCCGGTGAGCAATGAGGAATCCACCTTTTGAACGAATAGCAACCGAAGTTGGTTTAAATTGTTGAAATCTTTGTCCGAAAGATGACCCCCACACCAACAAAAAGAGTAAAAAAGATAATAACTTCACAACCACAAATCTCCGAATCAAATATAAAAAAGGACAATTTATAAAAAATGGACCGTAAACTGCAAGCCTTTGAGCGTCTTTTAAACATAATGGATGATCTGAGAGAGAAATGTCCGTGGGATAAAAAACAGACTCTTGAGTCCCTGCGTCACCTTACTATTGAAGAAACATATGAGTTGGCTGATGCGATTATTGCTAAAGATCTGGAAGAACTAAAAGGTGAAATTGGTGATTTAATGCTGCACATGGTTTTCTACGCTAAAATTGCCTCAGAAAAAGGTGCATTTGACATTGCAGATGTTTTGGACGCGATATGCGACAAACTGGTTCACCGTCATCCACATATTTATGGAGATGTAGAAGTCACTTCTGAAGAAGAGGTGAAAGCCAACTGGGAAAAATTAAAACTCAAAGAAGGTAAAAAATCGGTGTTAGAAGGTGTGCCTAAATCATTACCGGCCCTTGTTAAAGCCACGCGCATTCAAGACAAAGTAAAAGGAATTGGATTTGAATGGGAAAATAAGGACCAGGTATGGAATAAAGTGGAAGAAGAAATCAGTGAATTTCAAACCGAAGTGGAAGCAGGCAATACGGATAAAATGGAAGAAGAGTTTGGAGATGTACTTTTTTCATTAATCAACTATGCCAGGTGGATTGGCGTAAATCCGGAAGATGCTCTTGCACGGACCAACCTGAAGTTCATTAAGCGCTTTCAATGGATGGAAGAAGAGACCAAAAAAGACGGTAAAAAAATCGCAGATATGAAATTATCTGAAATGGATGTGTACTGGGAACGGTCTAAAAAACACAAATGAATGCAACGGATGGAATTTTAATTGTGTTAAGCGGTGGGCTCGCCATTGGTCTTTTTACGGGACTTATTGTTCGTAAAAGTGGCTATTCCTTTGGGCGTTATTTCGTTACAGGGTTTTTAATGGGAGCAGGAATACTGGGGATCATTCTAAAGATTCTCATGGATTATTTGTAAATCACAAATTCCAGTAAATTTGTTACAATGGAAAAGTTGTTTCAGGAATTTAATGCAGTAGATTTTGAGCAATGGGTAGAAAAAATCTATCAGGATCTAAAAGGTCTCCCGGAAGATCTATTAGCATATTCACCAGAATCTGATCTAGAAGTTAGATCTTTTTACCACCGATCAAATACGCCTAAAGGTTCATTCCCAAATGGCAAAGTTTCTAATCAGTGGAAAAACCGCAGGAAGTATCCCCAAACTTCCAACAAGGAAGTTCTGGAAGATCTGAATGAAGGGATTGATTGTTTGGGATTACATTTTACCACTCAACAGGGCTTTGATGACCTCACAAAAGGAGTTCAATTCGAACACATTGAATCAGACATCTACTTTACGTCTCCTCTAGAAGCTGCTGCATTTATAGGACATTCATCCTGTCGTTTAAACATGGACATCTTTGAACGTGGCATTACATCCGGAAAGTGGCTTTACGAAACAGATGATTTTGTTACATTCTTCAACGCCCACCCTGAAAATCAAACCATTTGGGTTTCTGGTGCAATGTATGGAGATGCAGGTGCCACAAACAGTCAGGAATTAGCCTTTGCCGCCAATCATCTCAATGAATATATTCAACTTTTGATTAACAACGGTATATCACTGGAACAGATCAGTGACAAAATAGTTGTTGAGCTTTCAGTAACGGATGATTACTTCGCGAATATTGCAAAATTCAAGGTTTTTAGGAAAATGGTTGGGATGATTTATAGCGCTTATGACGATACGTATAACGCTAATGCCATAACCATTTACGCAAGAACAACCCCGCGATATCTTGCGCGTAATGACCGCAATAACAACTTACTTCGTCAGACGACACAAGCCATGTCAGCAGTGATTGGCGGATGTGATGTGATAACGGTTCAACCCCTGCTAACAGGAAAAGTTGAAGAAGATCAATTATATAAGAGGATGGCAAAAAACATCCCTCTGATTTTGAAGGAAGAAAGCTACCTTGATAAAGTGACAGACCCTGCTGAAGGTGCGTATTACGTTGAAAACCTGTGCGAACAAATGTTAAATCAGGCATGGGACTATTTTAAGAAAGTAGAAGAACATGGCGGTCTGTGCAAAGCCATTGAAAAGGGGGTTATTCAAGAACTTATCACCGAAAACAGAAACTATATTTTGGAACATATACACGAAGGAGATAAAACTTTTCTTGGAGTGAACAAATTTCCTTCTACACTAGAGGATTGGCAAGAGGTTGAAAAAGAACCATCCGTTGAGAAGGTTACTTTTGAACCATTACAGACATTCAAGGTGGAAGAATATTTTAAAAAGGAGGCGTATGAGCAGAGTTAAATTTGATCATATAATGCCAAATGGCGCCTCTACAGCTGACCCTGTACAGGAAAATACGTATGAAACTGCGGAAAAGATTAGTTTGAAAAACAGATATTTTCCAGCAGATCTTGACGAACTTGAGCACCTGGGCTTTGTATCGGGTATTCCACCCTATTTGCGTGGCCCATACTCAACTATGTATGCGATACGTCCATGGACCATTCGCCAATATGCCGGGTTTTCAACAGCTGAAGAATCAAATGCATTTTATCGAAGAAATTTAGCAGCCGGACAAAAAGGACTTTCAGTAGCCTTTGACCTGGCCACACACAGAGGATACGACTCTGATCATGAACGCGTAGAAGGAGATGTAGGTAAAGCAGGTGTAGCCATTGATTCAGTAGAGGATATGAAGATTTTATTCGATCAGATTCCCCTGGATAAAATGTCCGTTTCCATGACTATGAACGGAGCGGTTATTCCAATTCTGGCGTTTTACATTGTTGCGGCAGAAGAACAAGGTGTTTCGCAGGAAAAGCTTACCGGAACAATACAGAATGATATTTTGAAGGAGTTCATGGTTAGAAACACTTACATCTATCCACCAAAGCACTCTATGACCATTATTTCGGATATATTCAGGTTTACATCTCTGTATATGCCGAGGTTTAACTCTATTTCCATTTCGGGATATCACATGCAGGAGGCAGGTGCCACTGCCGACCTGGAATTGGCGTACACCCTGGCAGATGGATTAGAATATATCCGATCTGGTATTAAAGCAGGTATGGATATAGATGTTTTTGCTCCACGCCTCTCCTTTTTCTGGGGAATTGGAATGAATCACTTCATGGAAATTGCCAAAATGAGAGCGGCGCGAATGATTTGGGCAAAACTGGTGAAACAATTTAACCCGGTTAACCCAAAATCCATGGCTCTACGGACTCATTGCCAGACATCCGGATGGAGTTTGACGGAGCAGGATCCTTTTAATAACGTAGCAAGAACATGTGTTGAGGCACTGGCAGCAGCATTTGGTGGAACTCAGTCTTTGCATACAAATGCATTGGATGAAGCTATTGCATTACCTACAGATTTTTCTGCTAGAATCGCCCGAAACACACAGATATATTTGCAAGAAGAAACAGGCATTAAAAAAATTATTGATCCCTGGGGAGGTTCTTATTACATAGAACGTTTAACTCATGAAATCACCCATAAAGCCTGGGAACATATACAAGAAATTGAAGAACTCGGTGGTATGGCTAAAGCTATTGAGTCTGGAATTCCGAAAATGCGTATTGAAGAGGCTGCTGCACGTAAACAGGCCCGTATAGATTCTGGAAAAGATATTATTGTTGGGGTTAATCGTTATCAGCTAGAGACGGAATCTGAGATGGATATTTTGGAGGTGGACAATACCAAAGTGCGTAATTCCCAAATAGAACGCCTGGAGAAAATGAAAGCAGAGAGGGATGAAGATGCCGTTCAAAGAGCACTTAAAGCTCTGGAAGCCGGTGCCGAGAAAGCTGCCAGAAGTGAAGAAAAAAGAGATGTTGATGAAAATTTACTGACTCTTGCAGTAGAATGTGCCCGCAAAAGAGCATCTTTAGGTGAGATTTCAGACGCTATGGAAAAAGCCTTTGGTCGATACCAGGCAACCATTCGTTCAATATCCGGTGTATATTCAGCTGAAGCTATGGAAGACAAAGATTTTAGCAGAGCGCAAGAATTAGTAGAAAAATTTGCTGCCTTAGAAGGTAGACGACCAAGAATCATGGTAGCAAAAATGGGACAGGATGGCCATGACCGCGGTGCAAAGGTGATTTCAACATCTTTTGCTGATATTGGTTTTGACGTTGATATCGGTCCGCTATTCCAAACTCCAAAAGAGGCCGTTAGACAAGCCATTGAAAATGACGTGCATATTTTAGGTGTTAGCTCACTTGCGGCCGGACATAAAACGCTTATCCCACAAGTTATTGACGAACTAAAAAAACAAGGTCGAGAAGATATAATGGTTGTTGCAGGTGGTGTAATTCCGTCGCAAGACTACAAATTTTTGTATGATGCCGGTGTATTAGGAATATTTGGCCCGGGAACTAAAATTTCGTCTGCAGCTATTGATATACTTAACATTTTACTAAAATACTATG
>JABURP010000082.1 GCA_014762645.1 Crocinitomicaceae bacterium | reverse complement strand
TGATTGTAGAAATACCACTTGGAACCACTTCCTAAATTAGCTCCTGAATTTTTGATACGGTTTTGCTGTGCAATCAATCTTCGTTCTTCCTCTTCTTTGCGCTTGCGTTCGGCTTCTTTTATATCTTCTATTTGCTGTTCCAGGTATTTTTCAAGTTCTTCTTCCGGCATCTGGGCTTTCTTTTGAACGCTATCTTCAAATACGTACGTTTCATAATGGAACACCAAATCCTGAAGTCCTTCTGCTTTACCTTTTATTTGTTCATAGGTTTCATATTCTTCAGGTAAAACCTGAACGCAACTGTCATAATATTTTTGTGCTTTGAGGTAATCCTGATCATTAAAATAGATGTTTCCTAAAGCCAGGTAACTAATTCCCTTTTGTCGATTGTTTTTAATAGAGTAAAAAGCAGATTGTGAGTAGTATTTAATCGCTAATTCCTTGTTGCCATCTTTCATTTCAATATCTGCCAACGCATAATAGATTTGATCCTTATACTCATCATTCTTCGGATCTTTCAGCATTTTCTTCAACTCATCTCTGATTTCCTTTCCTCCATCCGGCAATGCCAGGGCTTTATAAATCTGAGCCTGAAATCTCATTTCATACGGCGCATTTGAGTGGGCAACTTTGTTGAAATATCGGGAAGCTTCATTCCCATTACCAAGTTTCTGGTGGATTTGGGCAAGTACAAACATATAACGCGCCCGTTTTTTCCTTTTTTTGGTGTATAGGATTCCTTTTTCAAGATGTGGAATGGCTTTTTTGTAATGTTCTTGAGCAATGTAATATTCCGCCATTGTCAATTCAAAATCATCTTTTAGTTTTTTCGGAAATGGAGCTGGTTTTTTAACGCCGTTCTTTTTGTCCTTTTTAGCTTGTTTTTTTCTACGTGCTTTTTCGTATTTGGACAGCTTTTCTTTTTTTGCTTCTTTTTGCGCTTCAGCAGACTGCATGTCAATTTCTACTTTAGCCAAAATTCGTTTGGCTTCCGGGAAACGCCCCTGTGCAATATAAGTTTTCGCTAACCAAATTCGAGCTTCATGTACCCGTTCTTGCCCTGTATATAAAGGCGTTTCATTGATAAAGTTGAAAATCTCTTCAGCTTTAACGTATTCCTGACGTGTGTAGTGAATGACACCAATGATAAACCAGTTATCGTCTATCCACCTACAGTTTTCTTCGTCTTTATTACGGGTGTCAGAGCTAGGCATACTGTGTCGGTGAATAACCGTTTCACATTTCTCAAGAGCTTCTTCATAAGGTTCCTGAATCATGGGAACATCTTCCTTGCTCGGATATAAGTCAAGCGGAAGGATCTTATTATAATCTTCATTCGCGCTTGCACGGTAACTTTCCAGGGCTTCTTCCATTAATACTCGGGCATTGAAATACCCATTGTACCGGGCTGTCATGTTATGATACCCGACATTTAAAGCAGCATCTTTCTCTGTTGAACACCCCATAAGGATGATCAAAGCAAATGCCGTTGCCACTGATTTAATATGTGGGTTTACTGAAAACATGGTATACCTGACCGCTTATAATAACTTAAAAAGCACAAAAATATTTTAATTTCTGCAATCAACTTGTGTTATAAGCATCTATTTGAGAGAAACAGGGCAAAAATCCTTACACCAACTGCTCGATTGCTTTGATTAATCCATCCCTGTTCTCCCATATACTCATATGTCCGCAATTGGACAAAGTAACCACTGCTGGTGCATGTTTTAGCTTTTTAAGTTCTTTTTCCAATACGTCCGTAGGGATTATCGGATCATTTTCGCCGTGGATGAGAGAGACATTGCCACTTTCCATGGTTTTGTAGTGTGCTTTTCGATCTCGCATTCCCGCAGTAGCTGCAGCAACTTCTTCAGCCGGTATGCGAAGGGCATCTCTGATTAATCGGTCAATGTCGGGCTGACACTTTGTGCGGTTCCCTTCTGCAAATAACCCCGGAATTGCTTCTCGGATAAAAAGTTCTGTACCGGATCGAACAATATTTATTACACGGTCACGATCTCGTTTTTTTTCAGGCGGATCTTCCCAAAAATTGGAATGAAGTAAAATTAACTTTGAGTCAATCAATTTGAGTAACTCGAGACCAACATAACCACCCAAAGAGTGACCAACAATGATAGGTTTTTCAACCTTAAAGATTTGTAAAATGTTGTAAACCTGCTCGGCCATATAGGTCATCTCACACTTGTCACCAGTAAAACGACTTTCACCATGACAAGGTAAATCAACCGTAATTACCTTAAAGCCTTTTTTCTTGAATTCAGGCCATACCTCACTCCAAATGGATGAGTCTTCTAGAAATCCATGTAAGAAAAGCAGGGGTTGTCCCTGACCGTAAATGTCGTAATTCAGTAAAATAATCAACCAAGTTTAATCTCACTAACAATAACGCAAACAGGCCTTAAAAAGAAGGCGATAAAAGGCGATAAATATTATGCGTGAATTTTCTCCGCATTCATCAACTCTTCAATTTCTTCTACTTCAATTGGGATTGTACCCATCAGGTTCTTAGGAGCCCCCGTCTTTTGTACGACTAAATCATCTTCCAGACGTACTCCAAGATTTTCTTCTGGGATATATATTCCTGGTTCACACGTAAACACCATACCTTCTTTGATAGGTTCTGTCCAAAGCCCAACATCATGTGTGTCTAACCCAATAAAATGGGACGTTCCGTGCATAAAGTACTTTTTATATGCCGGCCAATCCGGATTTTCGTTCTTCACATCTGTTTGATCCAGCAGTCCCAACTGAAGCAATTCAGAAGTCATAAGTTTTCCAACTTCTTTGTGATATTCCTGTAACCAGGTGCCCTCAACAAGCATCTTTTCGGATTCCTTTTTAACGTTTAAAACAGCATTGTATACCTTTTTCTGTCGTTCGGTGAATCTCCCATTTACAGGGATACAACGGGTCATATCAGAAGAATAATTGGCATATTCCGCGCCAAAATCCATTAGCATTACATCACCGTCTTTACACTCTTTATTATTCTCAATATAGTGCAGTACACAAGCGCTTTTACCAGAAGCAATAATAGGTGTATAGGCAAAACCTCTTGATCGGTTTCTCAAAAATTCATGCATCAGTTCTGCCTCTACTTCATATTCCATCACCCCTGGTTTAACAAACCCCAAAAGTCTTCTAAATCCTGCCTCAGTGATATTACAGGCGGTTTGCATTAAATCAAGTTCTTCCGGTTCTTTTACTGCTCTTATCTTATGCATGATTGGAGCAGATTTTCTGTACTGGTGTGCCGGGTATTTTTGTTGGATTTCTTTGATAAAGCGATCTTCACGCGTCTCAACTTCTGTATTGGCACGTGTATGTTCGTTGGTGTTCAAATAAACTTTTTCAGCCTGGGCCATGAGAATTTTCATAGTGGCTTCCATTTGATCTAACCAAATCACAGTTTTTATACCTGAAGTTTCAAATGCGGTTTCCTTCGTTAATTTTTCACCTTCCCAAATGGCAATGTGTTCACTGGTTTCTTTGAGAAATAAAATCTCACGGTGTTTTTCTTCATGGGCATCCGGAAAAATTACGAGAACACTCTCTTCCTGATCAACACCCGAAAGATAAAAGATGTCTCGGTGCTGCTGGAATGGAATGGTACTATCAGCACTTACCGGGTAAATGTCATTTGAATTAAAAATGGCCATTGAATTCGGTTCAAGGTGCTGAACAAATTTCTTTCTGTTTTTGATAAATAGATTTTTGTCGATTTTCTCGTATCTCATAATAAATGATGCCGTTTTAAACTTGTTTTCTGTCCGTAATTATTCGGGATAACCGTAAAATTATGACTTTTCGAAGAACTTGAATAACAGATTCTTTAAATTTTACGGATTTTAATACCTTTCCGGGTGTGTTTTAGATATTTGTAACTATCTTTGCAGCCCCAATCTAAATAATAGTAGGGCATGTCAGCAGGCATAAAAATATTTTCAGGTAGAGCAACGCGAGATCTTGCAACCAGGATTGCCATGGAATATGGTGTAGAACTTGGAAATGTCACGGTAACAGAATTTAGTGATGGTGAATTCCAGGCTTCGTTTGAAGAGACTGTCAGAGGTCAGGATGTATTCCTTATTCAATCTACCATGCCGCCAACAGATAACTTGTTTGAGTTAATGCTGATGATTGATGCGGCTAAACGAGCTTCTGCCAGATCGGTAGTTGCTGTAATACCTTATTTCGGATATGCGCGTCAGGATCGTAAAGATAAACCGCGCGTTGCCATTGGTTCAAAAATGGTGGCACAAATGATCGAAACGGCTGGTGCTAACCGAATCATGACCATGGATTTACATGCCGATCAAATTCAAGGATTTTTTGAAATTCCGGTTGATCATTTATATGCATCTACTATTTTCCTTCCATACATCAAGGAGTTGGATAACGGCAACCTGATTATGGCTGCACCTGATGCAGGTGGGGCAAAAAGGGCCAACTCATATTCTAAGAAACTTGATCTTGGTTTGGCCATGTGTCACAAGCAAAGAAAAGTAGCGAATGAGGTGGCTGAGATGACCGTAATTGGTGATGTAAGTGGTAAGGATGTTATTTTGATTGATGATATGGTAGATACAGCAGGGACACTTACCAAAGCTGCTGATTTATTTATTGAAAAAGGAGCCACTTCAGTAAGGGCGTTATGTACTCATGCTGTACTAAGTGGGCCTGCATACGAAAGAATTGAAAAGTCCAAACTTACTGAATTGGTGGTGACGGACTCTATTCCTCCAAAACGTAAGAGTGAGAAGATAAAAGTACTATCTGTAGCAAGTTTATATGCTGCAGTAATTAGAAGTTTAATTAAACACGAGTCAATTAGTACTCATTTTTAGTAACCGTTCTGCCCCCAATAGATGGGTTAAGCAGAACATAATTTTGAAATAATGAAAGAAGTATCATTGAGCGGTTCTCTAAGAGAGAGCGTAGGGAAAAAAGATGCTAAAGCGCTAAGAAACGAAGGTATGGTACCTTGCGTGGTATATGGCGGAAAAGAGCAGGTTCATTTCAGTGTTAAACACACGGAATTGGAGAAATTGGTATATACACCTAACGTGTATATTGTAAACCTTGACCTTGGCGGGAAAAAAGTTAAATCTGTCATTCAGGAAGTACAGCACCATCCGGTAACAGATAATATGCAGCATGCAGATTTTATCGAGTTATTTGATGATAAAAAAGTCAAAGTAAATGTGCCGGTAACAATTACTGGCCGTTCTATTGGTGTTTTAAATGGTGGTAAACTTTCACAGATTTTCAGAAAACTTAAAGTATATGCTGTCCCTGGTGAATTGCCAGATTCAATTGAAGTAGATATTACTAACCTGCGAATTGGACAGTCTATTAGAGTAAGAGACTTGATGAAAGAGGGTCTTGAAATCTTGAACGCACCTTCTGCTGTTGTTTGTTCTATTAAAATGGCTCGAGGAGCTGTTGAAGAGGAAGAAGAAGAGCTTGAAGGAGAAGAAGGAGAAGAGGGAGCTGAAGGAGAAGAAGGCGGAGAAGAGAAAGCCGAAGGAGCTTCTGAAGAAAGCGAAGATTAAATCACTTAATCATAATTGTGGAAAGGTTGTTACATTCGTAGCAACCTTTCTTTTTTGTTATGAAATACCTCATTGTTGGTTTGGGAAACCCAGGAGACAAGTACGAAAATACCCGGCATAATGTCGGGTTTAAAGTGGTGGACCATTTTTTAAAAGACCTGGATGATCCCTGGACAGTTGGTAAACAAGGACTTATTTCAAAAGTAAAATTCAAAGGACGGGTATTAAACTTTTTGAAACCATCAACATACATGAATCTAAGCGGAAAGGCTGTAAATTACTGGATGCAGAAAGAAAAGATACCGCTTGAAAATGTACTGATAATAACAGATGACATTGCTTTGCCATTCGGCACATTAAGGATGAAAGGTAAAGGGAGTGATGGCGGACACAATGGGTTAAAAGACATAATTGCCACACTCAACACACAAAAATTTGCCCGTTTACGCTTTGGTGTAGGAAGTGAGTTTTCTAAAGGCCGTCAGGTGGATTACGTCCTGGGTGAATGGTCACCTGAAGAAGCAGAAAAACTTGAAGAACGCATGGATGTTTGTGCGGAATTTATAAAGGGGTTTGTAACGATTGGTTTGCAACAGACCATGAATAATTGGAACAATAAATAATGGATGCCAAATCTTTTTTTGAACATAGAAGGATAGCATCCAGTGATTTCCAACAACTTTCAGGAGGAGATATCAATCAGGTCTATCGGGTTAAAGATTCGGTTTACAAGATAAATTCAAAAGATGACTTTCCGTTGATGTTTGAAAAAGAAGCTGAAGGGCTTAAGGCGCTTTCAAATGGCATTAGAACACCGGCAGTCCGAGATTATGGAGTATTCCAGGATATGCAGTTTTTGGAAATAGAACATGTCGAAGGGGGGCTAAAAACAAACGCTTTTTGGAGGTCTTTTGGTGAAAGTCTGGCACATTTACACAGTATTAAGAATGATCTGTTTGGTTTTGAAAGTTCAAATTATATCGGATCGTTGCGGCAATCTAACAATCACAAAGATTCCTGGAGTGATTTTTTAATCGAAGAGCGTTTGCAACCAATGATTGAAATGGCGGTGAACAGTGGTGAGGTAAATTATGTGGAAGCACGGGTACTCGAAGATTTTTATTCCAAAATTGAAGAGATTTACCCGCAAGAAAAACCAACACTTATACATGGAGATCTGTGGGGAGGTAATTATATCTGCTCTGAAAACGAAGAAGCTGTATTGATAGATCCTGCCGTCTATTACGGGCACCGGGAAATGGATATCGGCATGATGCACCTTTTTGGGGGATTTGATAGCCGGTTGTTTGACGCTTATAATGAGATTTTACCGCTAGAAAAAGGTTGGAAAAACAGGCTTCCGGTGAATCAACTCTATCCACTCTTGGTCCATGTAAATTTATTTGGCCGCAGCTATTGGGGACAAGTTAAAAGAATCCTTGAGCAATTCCGCCAAACACACTAATCAGGGTTAGGAATATTTGGGAATTATCCGTAATTTAAGACCAGTTAACTCGCTTACTACCATGAAAAATATATTCACCCTAGTGTTGATTTTCTGTTGTGGTTTTGGCTATGCTCAAGAAACCACAGATGACTGCAATGGAACACTAAAAGTTCCAAGCGCATTTAGTCCAAACGGAGATGAAAAAAATGAACTTTGGTCCATTCCATTTGTCTGTCCACCTGAACTTTTTCACATAACGGTTTACGATCGTTGGGGGCATTTGGTCTTTGAATCACGTAGCTATACCTTCACCTGGGATGGTAATGGAAGAACGGGAGATGCTGTTCCGGACGGAACGTATACTTATGCGATCAAATATTCACTTGACGGGAACAAATACCAAAGTAAAGGAACGGTTGCGGTGTTGCGTTAACTACGTTACCCTATCCTTCTAATATCCGCTCCAAGATTATTCAAACGCACATCAATGAACTGATACCCTCTGTCGATCTGTTCAATATTATGTATGGTTGATTTTCCTTCTGCAGAAAGTGCGGCGATTAATAAGGAAACTCCGGCACGTATATCAGGTGAGGTCATGGTAGTTCCTCTCAATTGATGTTCGTGGTTCATGCCAATCACTGCGGCACGGTGCGGATCGCAAAGAATGATTTGTGCTCCCATATCAATAAGTTTATCCACAAAGAATAATCGGGATTCAAACATTTTTTGATGAATCAATACAGATCCGTTAGCCTGGATGGCAGTAACCAGTACAATACTGATAAGATCTGGTGTAAAACCTGGCCATGGAGCATCTGCAACCGTTAGGATGGATCCGTCAATGAAGTTCTCAATTTTGTATGATTTCTGTTTGGGGATGTAAAGGTCATCTCCTTTTAATTCAATCGTAATTCCCAACTTTCTAAAGACGTTTGGGATAATCCCCAAATCCGGATAACTTACATCCTTAATGGTAATTTCAGACTTGGTCATTGCTGCCAGGCCAATAAAACTACCAATTTCAATCATGTCAGGCAAGATTCGGTGAAAGCATCCCTTTAGTTCTTTAACGCCTTTGATCTTTAACATATTTGAACCAATACCTGATATTTTGGCTCCCATGTTATTGAGCATCTTACAAAGTTGTTGCAGGTAAGGTTCACATGCGGCATTGTAGATGACGGTTTCACCTTTGGCCATTACGGCGGTCATTACTACGTTGGCTGTTCCAGTTACTGAGGCATCATCAAGGTGGATGTAGGTTCCGGATAGTTTTTTAGCCTCAACGGAATAGAAGTAACTCTTTGTATCAAAATCAAACTTTGCACCCAGCATAGTAAAACCTTCAAAATGGGTGTCCAGTCTTCTTCTTCCGATCTTATCACCGCCGGGTTTGGGCATATAAGCCTTTCCAAAACGAGATAATAGCGGACCAATGATCATGATGGAGCCTCTGAGAGACGAAGCACGCTCTTTAAATTCCTCGGTTTGCATATACTTCAGGTCCACATTCTTGGCCTGAAACTGATAAGTTCCTTTTTCTACCTTCTCCACTTTTACTCCCATAGCCTGCAACAAGTTGATGAGTTTGTTAACATCAACAATGTCGGGGATATTGGAAATAGTAACTTTATCTGGAGTTAGTAATACGGCACAAAGAACCTGAAGTGCTTCGTTTTTTGCGCCCTGAGGAACGAGTTCTCCTTTGAGTGATTTTCCTCCGTGAATCTCGAAAGCTCCCATGCGTGCTTAGTGTCTTTTTCGGTTTTTGTTTCTGTTTTTTCCTTTGCTTCTACTCTTGCTTTTGCTCTTATTGCTAGTCCCACCGGTTGAGCGTAAAATTTCATTTGTATTAGGAAGAAAAGAAGTGTCGGACAGTTGAATTTGTCCATCTGATAATTTTGAAAGGTGATCCAAAATTACTTCATCTTCAACAGAAGTATCATTGAAAGTAAGGTAAAAACGCTTCATTAAAGAAGCGATATATTTTTCCAGGGCCTCTCGTTCTTCTCCTTTTTCCATTTCACAGGCCTTGTCAATCATCTTTTCTACCGTTTTACCGTAGTGTCCGATTTTAATCTTACTCTGAGGGTAATCTACTTTTCCCGGTTTACCGGACAATTTTTCTCGCTCAGGTATCGGATAAGGGGAGTCTACATCCAATTGAAAGTCGGAAATGATGAAAAGGTGTGTCCACAATTTTGGTTTGTATTCTTCCACATCTCTCAGGTGCGGATTCAATTCGCCCATTACTTTAATAATCGCATTGACTACTTTTTGTCTTTCACCTCTATCCGTTAGTGAAACGGCATAATCAACAAGCTTTTGAACGTTTCTTCCGTATTCTGGAATCTGCATTTTAGGCCGTTCAGTGTTGTACGTTAGTGATTCTTTATTTTGCATACGCTTCAAAAATAGTGTTTTTTACGGATTGTGGAGGGAATTACTTTACCTGATTCACTGCATCACTCACATTATCCACAGGCAGTTTGCAGGTTTTATTGACACAGACATAAATGGTGGTCTCTTTAGAAAATTTACCTTGCAACAAGGGGAGGTTGCCTTTGGTTCCGCCCATTAACAGCTTGTTGGGGATGTAATGCTGATTCAATTTTTCAACTTTTTCCTTCCAACCGGGGCCGGTAATTGCAATTTCATAATAGGGTTCAACCATATTCAACACCAACATACCCCAATTGGAGTAAGCTGAACCGTAGGTGTGAATGTCCGGATAAACATTGGCCAGCATTTGAATGGCCTGATCTTTCAAACTTTGATCGTCATAGTAGGTGCCAATCTTCCATAAATTTCTGGCCATAACCGAATTACTGGAAGGAATTACATTATCTGAGATCTCCATTTTACGGGTCACTAATTGCTCACCCTCATCCGAAGTAAAATAAAACATACCGCTTTGTTCATCCTGAAAATGTTCTATCGCATAGTGGGTTAAAAATTCGGCTTTTTGAAGAAATTCTTCTTCAAAGGTTACTTCGTAAAGCGTTACGTACATTTCTATGGCAAAGGCGTAATCATCTAAAAAACCATTTATCTTACTTTCGCCATTCTTATAGGTGTGATATAACTTTCCGTCTTCATTGAATGCAAACTTCTCAAACCACTTGACATTTTTCAAGGCAGCTTCCAGAAACTCTTTTTCACCAAAAACCTGGTAAGCATCCAGATAAGCTGTGGTCATCATACAATTCCAGGAAGTCAGTGATTTATCATCTAACCCGGGTCGTTCACGGGTTGCACGTTTTAAGAGGAGAAGTTTGTTGAGGTCTTTCATCTTATTACGCAGCTCCGAAACATCCATTTCAAAATCATCAGCAATGGCAGCATCTTTCTCTTTGCGGTGAAGGATGTAATTCCCTTCCCATAATGCGGATGGTTGAATATTATAATAGGCTTTGACCAACTCAAAATCGTCTCCAAGAACTTCTTTGAGTTCATTTTTGTTCCACACATAAAATTTTCCCTCTTCACCTTCAGAGTCAGCATCCAGAGCTGAATAGAATGATCCTTCTTTTGTTGTCATTTCCCTACTTACCCATTCCAATGTTTGATACACCACCTGTTTGTAAAGTGGATCTTTTTTACGTTGATAAGCATGGGCATATAAACTCACGAGTTGAGCATTGTCGTAAAGCATCTTTTCAAAATGAGGCACCTTCCACTGGGTGTCAGTCGAATAACGGGCAAAACCACCACCTATTTGGTCATAAATTCCACCCATTGCCATTTTTTCCAATGTCAGGTCCACGTGCTGCATCACAGCTGTATCTTGATATGAGTGTGCGTAATGCATTAAAAAATCATAGTTATTAGGCAAAGGAAATTTCGGCTCTCTGTTAGGTCCACCTCTCAAATTGTCAAAGCCCTGCGACCATTGTAGTACCATCTCCTCCAAACGATCCGAAGAAAATTGTTTGTTTTCAGATTTTACTTTGATCAATTCCGTATCATGAATGCCTTTGGTGAGTTTTTCTGCATATTCCAGCATGGCAGGTTTGTTGTCCGCATAAGCTTTGTGCAATTGTTGAAGAACTTCTACCCACTTGTTTTTTGGAAAATAAGTTCCCCCATAAACGGGTCGGCCATCCGGCAAGGTGAAACAATTTAAGGGCCACCCTCCACTGCCTGTCATAAGCTGCACAGCGTTCATATATACCTGGTCCACATCCGGGCGCTCTTCGCGATCTACCTTTATACAAACGAAATGTTCGTTCATAAGCGCAGCTACTTTCTCATCTTCAAAACTTTCGTGCTCCATAACATGACACCAGTGGCAGGAGGAATAGCCAATAGATACCAGTACCAGCTTATCCTCATCACGGGCTTTTTGTAGTGATTCCTCCCCCCACGGCATCCAGTTAACTGGATTGTGTGCATGTTGCAGAAGGTAAGGACTACTTTCGTCAATGAGGGCGTTGGTATATTTATGTGTTGTATCGTTCACAGAATTATTTTTTTGGTTGTTGGCACAGGATAAGTGCAGTAGAAGGAAGGTAAAACTTAACAATTGAATTTTTACGGTCATAATTCAAAACGTACCTTTGGTGTAGTACCTTCTATTCGTTATGTAAATATAACTATCTTTCATCTTTAATTTTAAAGACACTTTAAGGGTATACAAAATAGCAACGAATGAGAACGCAATTCATTATTTTATCTCTCTTACTTTCTTCCCATGTGGTGGCTCAGGAGAAGGAATATTTTCAGCAAGAAGTCAATTATAAAATAGATGTAACGCTTAATGATGAGGATCACACCTTATCTGCTTATGAAGAGTTTGAGTACATCAATAATTCAACAACAGCATTGGACAAAATATACATTCATATTTGGCCAAATGCATACAAGAATACAGAAACGGCCCTGGCCAACCAATTGTATAATCAAGGCAATACGGTAATGCAATTCGCAGAAGAAGAGGATTTGGGATGGATTGATTCCCTCGATTTCAAGGTGGACGGTTTAGATGCCAAATGGGAATATCACCCGGATCACATTGACATTGCTATTTTACATTTAAATTCGGTATTAAAACCTGGTGAAAGTATTAAGGTATCTACACCCTTCAAGGTAAAACTGCCGTCGGGAAGCATTTCAAGGCTTGGTCATGTAGGAGAATCATATCAAATTACGCAGTGGTATCCAAAACCGGCTGTATTTGATATGAACGGGTGGAATGAAATGCCTTATTTAACGCAGGGAGAATTCTATTCTGAGTATGGATCTTTTGATGTATCTATCACATTACCAAAAAACTATGTGGTAGGAGCTACAGGAGACCTTCAAACTGAAAGTGAAAAACAATTTTTAGCAGAAAGAGTAGAGCAAACCAAAAAGAATTTTGAGAATGACTCATTTTCGAAGGATGAAGATTTTCCGGCTTCAGACTCTGCATATAAAACCATTCGCTACACGCAGTCCAATGTGCATGATTTCGCCTGGTTTGCGGATAAGCGATTTGAAGTACTTAAAGGGGAAGTTGAACTACCCCATTCAGGGAGAAAAGTAACTTCCTGGGCCATGTTTGTTCCATACCATCACTCAACCTGGGAAAATGCCCTGGAATACATTGAAGATGGTACTTATTATTACTCCAAATGGAACGGAGATTATCCCTATAACAATGTCACAGCTGTAGATGGTACCATTTCAGCTGGAGGTGGAATGGAATATCCGAATGTTACGGTCATTGGAAGTACGTCTTCACCGGTTCAGCTGGAGGTAGTAATTGTTCACGAAGTAGGTCACAACTGGTTCTATGGGCAACTTGGCTCAAATGAAAGAGAACACCCCTGGATGGATGAAGGCCTGAATACCCTTAATGAGATGCGGTACATCATGACCAAGTACCCTAAGAATCAGCAATTATCGGATATGATGGCCGGAATGGCAGAGACAGTGCATCTTGAACATTTGTCGCATCATGATATGAGTGACCTGACATATATGCTCACTGCAGGGTATGGAATCGATCAACCCATTGAATTACCTGCGGATGAGTATGCACAAATTAATTATGGTGCAATAGTTTATTCAAAAACGGGATTAGTGTTTACATATTTGAGGGATTACCTGGGAGATGAAGAGTTTGATAAGGCCATGCAGTATTATTATTCTCAATGGGAGTTTAAGCATCCGCAACCTGAAGATATCAGAAGGTGTATCGAGAAGTCAACGGGGAAGGATCTCAGTTGGTTTTTTGAGGATATAATTAAAACAACAAAAAAGATCGACTACAAAATCAAGTCTGTTAAAAAGGATGAAAAGGGATTTACAGTTGAAGTAGCTAATGTGGGTCAAATTGAGTGTCCGGTACGCGTGGATGCTTTTCGATTTGGAAAACTGAGCGAGAGCAAATGGGTTGAGCCGGGTGGTTCAAACAAAGTGCATTTTGATGGTACAACCCTTGATGAATTCGTGATTGATAATGCGAAGAATATGCCGGATATTAACCGCAATAATAATCGTTGGAAAGATAAGGGACTCTTTAAAAGAGTTGAAAAACCTGAAATTGAATTCTTGCTCGGGGATAATGAACCGGAGAAGTGGAACATGTGGTATACCCCAATTGCCGGGTACAATGAATACGACAAAATTATGTTTGGATTTATGTTCCACAATCAAACCCTACCGAAAAACAAGTTTGAGTATATCCTGGCACCTATGTTCTCCGTTGGGCGTTTAAATGTGGCTGGATTTGCTGACTTTAATTATAGCTGGGGGCCGCCACGAGGTTTTAAGAATATAACCTTAGGTGTTATGAATAAAACCTTTGGTAATGGACTGGAAAATACACCGGTTGATACTGCAAAAGGACCTAGGGGGACTTATTACGCAGTACAACCCTATCTGAAATTCGATATTGGAAAACCTAAATCAAAGAAGTATTATAAGCAATACTTGGTATTACAGGGAGCTTATATCAAAGAGTTGGGTGGTTTATACCGAAATGATACATACGGAGGATTTGCAGAGTACACCTTTAATTGGAAGAAGAGAATACAGCAATTTGGCACAAATGTCCGGATGGATTATTATAACTATGACGCTCTTTCTGGTCTGACGGCTACCAAAGGAAATTTGCTCAACGCTTCTTTAACACTTAACTATTCAATTCAATATTGGCCGCAAAAGAAGAAGTCAGTTGTGTTGCGTGCCTATTTCGGTAAAAATTTATTCTATAACGGAACAAGAAGTGATCGGTATGGAATGTCTTTAACTGGTCAGTCAGGTACGCAGGATGTTCTGTATCAACACTTCTTAATGGGGCGAAATGAATATAACGGTTTATGGGATAATCAACGAATAGAGAATCAGGGAGGTTTTAAATCCGTATCAGATTCTTTGACATCCACAGATATGATTTTTGGAACCAATTTGATTATACAATTACCGTATTTACCACTTGTACTTTATGGCGACATTGGATTGTTGGACCAAAATGGAAGTATTCAAACAGCTTATGATGCCGGTATTGGTATTCGCTTTGGAGAAATCTTCGGTATTTACTTCCCGTTTGTGGAATCAAGTAATATGTATGATCCGGCAATGAAATACTGGAATCGCATTCGTTTTACTTTAAATCTGAATGGTTATCGACCATCTAATATTATACGGATGGCCTTGTAATAAATGAGAAGAGAAAAGGAATA
The DNA here is from genome assembly GCA_014762645.1 of Crocinitomicaceae bacterium. Taxonomy (GTDB): domain Bacteria; phylum Bacteroidota; class Bacteroidia; order Flavobacteriales_D; family Crocinitomicaceae; genus Paracrocinitomix. The sequence goes on along the minus strand of JABURP010000082.1, from coordinate 42,695 downwards.
AAGCGAAATAGTTGCGTATTAGCGCATTTTCTTATTCGCCACCTTTTTTCCTTTATTCATTTGGGCCATACGTAGCTGATTACGAGAAGTAGCTTTACCCATTTGCTTTTTCATCCCTTTGATGTATTCAGTAAGCATGCCTTTTGAGTCCAGTTTTTTAGCGTCATTCAAAAGTGTTTCGGCTTCTCTTCTACGACCCGTTTGCATGCAGATGGCAGCTATATTGATCTTGGCCATGGCTTTGTCGTGATCTTTTTTAAGCCCAATATTCATTGCTTTTCGCAGCAAAGACTCCGTTTGAGACATTTTAACCTCCTGTTGACTGGCGAGAGCCAAAAGATAATAGTAATAAGCGCGTTGCCCTTTAAAAAGAAATTGCGGTTGTTTGATTCGGGCGAGATGTTTTTGTGCCTTCTCAATATTCTGTTGTCGCATTTGAAGCGCAGCAAGAATAATATTTTGATTTCTAAAAATAAAAAGTGTAAAAAATGCAGTTACTAAAATCATGAAACTTCCCCAAACCCAGGAACCGTCATTAAATAGATAGATCGTAAACGCTAGAGAGGTTAATGATAATAGTATTTTAATAATTAGTCCTATCATGATAATGTTTGTTTAATCAATTGTCGCTATGCACTTCAGTTCAATGGCAATCGGCGTAGGTAAGCTGTTTATTTCTACAGTGGTACGACAAGGTTGATTATCCTTAAAGTACTCTGCGTATACTTTATTATAAGTGTGAAAATCACGTTTCATGTTCACCAGAAATACAGTGACATCTACCAGCTTATCCCAGGATGATCCGGACGCTTCCAGAACCGCTTTAACATTGTCAAAAACAGAACGGCATTGCGCTTCAAAGTCAAATGACTTGAAATTACCGTTGTGATCTAGTTCCAAACCCGGAACGGCAGAATCGTTTTTATCAGATCCGGCCACACGTGGTCCAACGCCTGAAAGAAAAAGAAGATTCCCTACTTTTCTTGCATGCGGATAAAGTCCCACTGGTTTTGGTGCATTTTGAGCACTGATCTTGTCTGACATAGCAAATTTTACTGCAAATATATCAATTGATATTGGATTAGGATCATTGAAATTCCTGCAAACTCTAGTATATTTGCAATATGCATAAGAAGCACATAGCATTAATTGCCATAACATTTTTGATGTGTGTTATCTCTATATATTTTGGTATCCGCATCTATAACGCCAACGAAAACATTCATCTGACAGAGCTGAATGAATTCGATAAAGTGTACTATGATGATATAACACTGGTTCCGACAATTACCTTCCTGGCCGCAGTGATAACTTTACCATTTATTCTGGCAATTATGGTACTTCAGATAATTGCTGTCTACAAATCTACTGAACGAGTGGTGAAGAATATAGCCATTGGACTTACAGGTGTTGGATTGGTTATTCTTGTTGTAGATATGCTGACCATTTCAAATCCGGAAGGCTTCGATTTTAGCCAATGGGGATTTGTATGGATATGTATGGGCTTGTTTATTATTGCGGGAAATCTCTTATCCTTTGCAATTTATCGATTCAGAAGGGAACCTAATCAACAGCCATTAACAAAAAATTAACGTTTTAACACTCGTAACAATCATAAGATCAATCAATTAAAGATTTGGCATAACGATTGCAACTTTGCTGGTAATTGTTTAATTAAATCTTATAATTATGATCGCAAAAAAAAGTAAGAAGGCCAACCTTGAACGCAAGAGGTTCGCTTTTTTCCAGATTGGGTTACTCATATCTGGATCAATGTGTTTGGCAGCGTTTGAATATTCGTCTGCCGTACCTGATGAATATGTTCACGAACCTGATGAGCATAACGGAACCACAATCCTGGACATTCCGGAAGATTTTGATTATAAAATCATAAAGGAAAAACAGAAAACTGCCAAAGTGGTAAATCTTGACCAGATTGAGAAAATAAAAATTGTCAAGAAGTTAACTGTAGAGGGAAATCCTTTGATTGCTGAAGGGAATGAAACCATTAGTGTAGAAGGTGATGGAGACCCTTATGGTGGAATTGACATGGGACTTGAAGAAGAGCCTTTGAATTCGGATGATCCATTAGGGTGGTCTGAACGTATGCCTGAATTTCCAGGTGGAGAAACAGCTATGTTTGAGTTCATTCAGAAAAACATTAATTACCCTGAGTTGCCAAAGGATATGGGCATAGAGGGAATAGTTTATGTGCATTTCGTGGTAAACAGGGACGGTTCTGTATCTGAACTTCTGACGAGTAAAGCTCCGCATGATGACCTCTCAAGAGAGGCTAAGCGAGTGGTGGGAAGTATGCCAAAATGGATTCCCGGTGAACACATGGGAAAAACAGTTAGGGTGCGTTACACACTACCCATACATTTTAAATTGAAGTAATTTTTGAATTAGTAAGATGAAAGGCCCACCCGGTGAAAATCGCGGTGGGTTTTTTAATACTCCTCTACAGGAATATCTTTTTTGTTTTTTTCAAAATACTTTTTGTACTGATTATTTAACCAGTGCAGAGCATTTTCCTCTTTGGTCATCACGGTGACCTTATCGTTAAATCTGAAAATTTTGACGTAAGTATGCACCCCTAATCTATGGGCAAAATTCTTTACCAACAAGACCTCAGCAATTCTAAGCTCCTTGATCTTTTTGTTGTTCGTCACATACCGCTTAGCCTCGTCCGACATATCAATGTTATCGTCCGTTAGATCAATCAAAGTGACGTATTTTTCATTGCCAAAAAGTTGCTCCCGGATTACCGTGATTTCTTTCATGTCACTTAAGGTAATCTCCGAATCCTTTTTGTATACAATTTTCATTACGTTACCGATTCGTTCAACAGTTCCGGCTGAGAATGTGTGCATTTCCATAAGTTCCAAAATTAGGGATTAAAAACCAAAAAATGTTGCAACATGGATCAACAAATAATTGGAATTTTTTAACAGTCTATTGCATCTGATATTGATCAGATTGTTGTTTGCCTTCACCATTATCGTAAACCTTAGGACAACCCTTTTTGCGGAATAACCATCCAAATTTTATCGTGAAAATGGCCGGTTGATAACGACTGGAAAACCAGGAATGCCCGGGGTTTAAGTCCCGAAAAGGAACGCCGGTAAAAATAGGTGTTTGTATCGTCGGAATAATAAAGAATCCATCTCGGACTTTAATACCCCAACCAATGGAGTAATTGAGCTGAGCAACCAGTTTACCTGTGTTGGTATTTCCTCCCGGTGAAGTGTAGTCTGGGTCATCCTTCCCTCCGTAAATGCGATAATCCACATTTATACCAAGGGATTGGTCAATAAAATTGTACATAGAAAGCTGCCAACAGTTATGTACACCTGCTCTCAGAAATACATTTCCAAAATTGAATTGTCCACGCATTTTGGTGACACCGTCATCATACTTTTCCTGCCCACCAAAATGTTTAACACCTAATCCAACGTCAAAATAGTGAACAGATTTGTTGATTTGCTTCATGAGAAACGCAAAACCGCCTTCGATGTAATAACCTGGTAAACCACTTGGTGTCAAATCGTACGAACCGTCATTTGGATCATCTGCTGAATTACCAAACATATAGGTAACACCAGGGTTGACATACCAACCAAACGGGCGGTAATTACTTTGGCTATGACTATAGATTGCATCTCTCCTGTTTTTACCCCAGGGAGATCCGCTCTTTCTTTTCTTATCGCGCTTTTCAATTCCACTACCTATTTGAGAGTAGGAAATTGATGAAGCAAGGATCAATGTTACTATAAAGACAACTCTTTTCATTAGAATGCAGGTATACAGGTTATTAGTACGTTACAAGTTACAAAAAATTACGCGTCCACCAATTTCAGGATGGCTTCTTCCACCTCCTTCGAGTCCCAGACTTCTTCAATATCAGGTCGATCCATGACTCGCTCCATAATTTGATCTTGTTTCAAACCTGCTTTCCAGGCATCTGAATATCGGATTGAGGTGAATGTAACCTGACTATATAACGGAATCCACTTGTCTGGGTACAGTTTGCTAAAACGCTCTTCAATTTTCTTTTGTAAAAGAAAGCGTTTGTCGGCTACATAATCCCGCATTACATAATAGTTATGAACGGACAAATCTTGAACAGCATCTCCATCAGGCTTTCTGGTTTCCTGGTATTCTTTGAATATTACCGGCCAGTTTTCATTGTGCTTTTGCATTAATTCCCACATAACTGTGCAATCTTCAAAACCTGCATTCATGCCTTGTCCGTAAAAAGGTACGGTAGCATGTGCCGCATCTCCCATAAGAGCAACTTTTCCACGGGTCCAGGGATAACATCTGATAATCGCCAATGAAGAAAGTGGATGATCGTGCCAACTGTCAATTAATCCCGGAAACATTTCATAAAAATCAGGGAAGGTATCTTTGAAGAAGCGATCAACATCTTCATCTGTTTTTAACTGAGAAAATGAATTTTCTCCTTCAAACGGCATGAATAACGTACATGTAAAAGAACCGTCATCATTGGCCAGTGCTATCAGCATGAATCTTCCTCGAGGCCATATGTGTAACGCGTTTTTATCTAACTTATAGGAACCATCTTCATTAGCGGGTAAAAGTAATTCACGATAGCCATCATCAATGTAATCTTGTGAATAGTCAAAGCGATCCATTTTTTGCATGCCATTATAACGTACGGCAGAAAACGCTCCATCTGCTCCAAACACGACATCTGCCTGATCCTGGAATACTTCTCCGGTGTCCTCATTCTTTATGTGAACAATTCCTTCGTCCAACTCAACATCTACACAAGGATGGTTGTAAAAGATTTCTGCGCCACCATGTTTTTCTGCAATATCCATCATTTTGGCATTTAAGTCGCCGCGTGATACGGAGTAAATAGCCTGACCTTCTTTACCATAAGGTTGATGGGTTTGGTTTCCTTCCAAATCATGCATCATCCTCCCATACATGGGAATAGCAATAGGTTCTATCTCTTTATCTACACCTACTTCTCTCAGGGCTTTCCAACCCCGGTTGGACAAGGCAAGATTTATTGATTTCCCGGCAGATATTTCCGCTTTACGAATATCCGAACGCCGTTCATAAATTCGAACTTTGTATCCTGCTTTGGCAAGGTAAACCGCCCATAATGATCCCACTAATCCAGCTCCAACAATGATCGCTTTTTTTTCCATTAACGTTTATTTTTCCAGCTCTGGAACTTTGATTCTCCAAAGATACTTTGACGTCTGTTTTTGTTGCGTTTTCCAAAAATGGCACTCAGTCTCCAAAGAATTATACCGGCAACGAGTATGGCAAACACCTGTGCCATAAGTGAAACCATAGGCTTAATTTCTGAAGCTTGACCACTGAGGTATTCTGCGAAAAACTGTGGGTCATAAGTAGGTTCCATAGAAGCTATTTATTTCTCACTTATTGCTTTTTCCAAACATTCACCAAAGCGGTAAATATCTGTAAATGAATTGTACAAAGGAACGGGTGCTATACGAATGACGTTTGGTTCACGCCAATCGGCTATAACTCCCTGCTTGGTGAGTGATTCAAACATGGCTTTGCCTCTTCCGTGTGCAAGGATTGATAGTTGAGCGCCACGCTGAGATTTATCTTTAGGAGTAATAATCTCAAATGAACATTGGTCCTGATATCTATTTGAAATGTCTTGAATGATTTCTTCTAAATATGCCGTTAGTTGTTCACTTTTAGCCCGTAATTTTTTCATTCCGACTTCATCAAAAACATCCAGTGAAGCAAGGTGTGCCGCCATACCTAAAACCGGGGCATTACTGAGCTGCCATCCTTCCGCGCCTTTCATAGGTTTAAAACCGGCTTCCATTTGAAACCGAGTGTCTTTTTCATATCCCCACCAGCCTGCAAAACGAGGGAGTTCTGGTTTGTTCTCATGCTTTTGATGCACAAAAATTCCAGATACGTTACCAGGTCCTGAATTCAAATATTTATAGGAACACCAGGCTGCAAAATCTACCTCCCAATCGTGTAAATATAATTCAACATTACCTGCTGCATGGGCCAGGTCAAATCCTGCTATTGCGCCAACATCATGGGTGGCACGGGTAATATCTTTCATGTCAAATAATTGACCCGTATAGTAATTGACGCCGCCAAACATTACCAAAGCGAGCGAATCTGCATTAGTTTCAATGGCAGATAGAATGTCCTCATGGCGAATGTGGTGCTCTCCTTCTCTGGGTCCAACTTCAATAATTGCTTCCTTTGGGTCAAAGCCGTGAAATTTCACCTGTGATTCTAATGCATACTGATCTGAAGGAAAGGCTTTAGCTTCGCAAATGATCTTAAAGCGTTGCTCTGTAGGCCGGTAAAAAGAGACCATCAGTAAGTGAAGGTTGGTAGTTAAACTGTGTGTAATAACTACTTCCGAATCCAGGGCTCCTACAATTTTAGCAGCTTTGGGTGTCAATAACTCATGGTACGAAAACCACGGATTTTTCGCATCAAAATGACCCTCTACTCCGAAAGTTGCCCAATCATCAAGTTCTTGTTGAATATAATCACGAACAGTTTTGGGTTGCAGGCCCAGAGAATTACCAGTAAAATATATGCTGTCCTGGCCATTGACCTGTGGAATAAAAAATTTCTCACGGTAAGCCGCTAATGGATCTTGAGCGTCCAATTTTTTAGCGTATTCTAGCGAATTATGTTCAGCTACCATTGTCATTTTAAGCACAATATGTTTGGATTTTACTCATTAGCGTACCTCTTAAAACATTTCCTCCAACGAATCTGTTACTTTTGTAAACCAATGGCAGCAAAGATACGAACTATCAAATTAAAGTATGATTTCTAGACAAAAATCTGAAGAATTATTCATGAAAGCGAAGTCCCTTTTTCCGGGTGGCGTAAACTCTCCGGTTAGGGCTTTTAAATCTGTAGATGGTGTACCGCTCTTTATTAAAAAAGGAGATGGTTGCCGAATTTGGGATGAAGACAACAACGAATTTGTAGATTTTTGTTGTAGTTGGGGACCGCTAATTCTTGGGCATAATCACCCTGCGGTGCGAAGCAGTATTGAGTCGGCATTAAAAAACGGAACTTCGTTTGGAGCACCGACAAAATTGGAGAATGAACTGGGTGAGCTCATTATTAGAAACAATCCTTACGTTGATAAAATAAGGTTTGTCAGTAGTGGAACAGAAGCAGTTATGTCCGGAATTCGGTTGGCTCGCGGATACACGGGCCGGAATAAGATCATCAAGTTTGACGGATGTTATCACGGTCATGCAGATTCACTTTTAGTAAAAGCCGGATCTGGTTTGGCAACATTCGGAACATCCTCGTCAGCGGGTGTGCCTGAAGCCTTTTCAAATGAAACAATTGTATTACCATTAAATGACGAAGAAGCTGTTCAGGAAGCTATTCGACAGCACGGGGATGATATTGCCTGTATAATTATTGAACCCATACCTGCGAATAATGGGCTTCTAATCCAAAAGAAATCATACCTGGAGTTTCTGAGGAAAGTATGTACTGAGAACGGTATTTTACTCTTTTTTGATGAGGTAATTTCAGGCTTTAGAGTGGCTTTTGCAGGTGCAGCCGAACTTTATAATATTAAGCCGGATATCGTTACCTATGGTAAGATTGTAGGTGGAGGTTTACCTGTTGGTGCTTATGGCGCATCTGATGAGATTATGAATCAGATAAGTCCTCTAGGAGACGTATATCAGGCAGGAACACTTTCTGGAAATCCTGTGGCTATGTCTGCCGGGATTGCGCAGTTGAAGGAGTGTCTTAAAGTTGGATTTTATGAAGACCAGGAAAAAAGAACGAAAGAATTCGTTGAAAAAATAAATAATCACGCTTCAAACAAAGGATATGAGTTTGAAATGTTCAGCACTGGCTCAATTTTTTGGTTGGCCTTTTCAACTGTGGATGCCATTCGCAGTTCGGCAGAGATCAGAGCTGAATCAATGGATGATTTCAAAAAGCTATATTCAATTTTACTGGATAAGGGGATCTATCTTGGACCTTCAGGTTATGAGGTAGGGTTTGTTTCAACTGCTCACACAGAAAAAGTGCTGGATAATGTATCAGCATTGTTTTGCGAGGCACTGGATGAACTGTTTCATTCTAAGTAATTTAGTTGTCCCTTTAATGCTCTTTTGCTATATTTAGGTTCCTTATTGTGTGATATGCGAAACGGGGTTGTCTTTCTATTTATAATTGTAGCATCATTTGTCGGAGCGCAGGAAGTGCAATTAACTGTTCAAACGGGCCATGCGTCAACGATCAACAAGGTGATTTTCAGTCCGGATGATGAACTTTTGGTAACAGCAGGAGCAGATCGAAAGATCGTTATTTGGGATTTTCTTACCGGGAAACAATATGGTGTATTTCTTGGACACAATCAGGCAGTAACAGATGTTGCATTTTCCAAAGATGGGACAAAACTCTACAGTGTCTCCAGGGATTCAACTTTGAAAATTTGGGATTTTACTAATGAACTATTATTAGAGACGGTTCAATTTGATTACCCGCTTGGTGCTTTGGAAATTCTTTCTGATGAAAAGGTAATTGTTAGTGGAGAGTATGTTTGTTTTTACCATTTAGGATCAAAGCAAAAATCCCGAATGGAGTTTGTTACCCCTGAATTATTCACAGCCTTAGATTTATCTGATGACGGCACTTTGCTATCGGTTGGAGGAGAAAAAGAACGCTACATGTATCTGGTCGATCTAAAAGAAGAAAAGCTATTGAAAAAGTTTGTCGCCTCTACGAAAGATGTCACGTTTGATGAAGGGAAGAAGTTGATCTACTCTACCAGCAACGGCCGTCTAGTTGAATATTGTATCAAAAGTGGCAAACACAGAAGTGCCTCTACCGATTGGATGCTTAACGCAATTAATGCTGTTGAAGCCAATAAAGAGGTGGTTTACGCTTCCAATGATATCGGTGAAGTTTACCTGTTTAATAGAAAAAGAAAGTGGAAAAGTCTCGGCAAACTTAAAATGAACAGAGGCAAGATCAAAGACATTACACTATCAAATAATGGCAAGTACCTGGCATCTGTTGGGGAAAACAAAACCGTTGTGATATGGGATACTGAGGACAACAAAGTTGTGAAATCCCTGAAAGGAAGGGTGCATCAAATTAATGATATTGCATTTTCAAGGGATGGGGCGCAGATTATTGTAGCCTATAAAAATGGTACCGTCCGAAGGTCCAATCTAATATCTAACCAAACTCTGGTGAACAGTCTCCGGCCAAAATCCGATATCCTTTCGGCTTTTAGCGGCTATACAATGCAAAGAATTGATAAGGTAGGATTTGACACCATTGCATTTACCAGTCTATTTACAGTTAACTCCTTGGTCTATGAAGGGTCCTACGATAAAATCGACAAGTATAAAATCACTTGGGATACAAGAAACAACCTTATCACCATGGATAAGTCCAAAGAAGGGTTAGAGGATATCACCGTATATATGAAGGATTTAAAAACTGAAATTTTTCATGGTGAAGATTATTTTTTGGATGAGTCTTTACTAACTGACAAGAATGATAGCATTGGCATTTCGGCTGAAGTGAATGGATATTCACTCGTTATTCGCAACAGCAAGTCTAGTCAGGTTATACATGAAATCAATACGGGTCACTCTGATCGGGTTACGTCAGTGGCTATTAATCCGGTTTATGGATATGTGGCTACCGCAAGTTGGGATGGAATGATACGGTTTTGGGACATTACATCAGGTGATCTGTTAACTGTTTATGGGGCTTTTGGCAATGGACAGTTTGTGTATCTTGATAAGTCGGGATACTATTTTGCCTCAAAAAATGCACTGGATTATATTGGATTCAAATTGCACGGTAAGCTTTATTCTTTTGAGCAGTTTGATCTTAAATATAACCGTCCGGATATCGTGGCCAAATCCTTACCTTATTTCAATGAAGACTATATCACAGCATATCATGGTGCGTATGTTAAAAGATTACATAAACTCGGCCTGGAAGAAAAAGATATTGATATCACAACCAATCTTCCCATTTTTGAATGGAGTAAAGACGTTCATGAAAAAAAGAAAAAAGAATATTTACACCTTACGGTACGCTGCCATGATGAGAATATAGAACTCGACCGCCTACATATACGTGTAAATGGAGTTCCTGAATTTGGAAGATTTGGAAAGCAAATTAATGGAAACACGTATGAATCGTCGTTTAATATTGTATTAAATCCTGGGACCAACTACGTACAGGCTTATGTCACAAATAAAAATGGAGTTTCATCCTTCAAACAAAGCTTTGAAATCGAATCACATCAAAAGAAAGAAAAGTCAGAGATGTACCTGATAGCCTTAGGCGTTTCCAATTACAAGCAAAGTCAATATAATTTAAAGTACGCCCGAAAGGATGCAGAAGATGTGGTTTCTTTCTTTCGTTTTGATAAACCTATTTTTAATAGACTACACGTAAAGAAATTGGTGGATGAAGAAGTTACATTAGACAACGTTGAAGCGCTGAAAGAATTTGCAAAACAAGCTACCGAGAATGATGTCTTAATACTTTTTGCTGCTGGACATGGTGTTTTAGATGCCAACCTGGATTATTATTTTGCCTCTAATGATATGGATTTCAAAAAACCACAAGAAAAAGGTATACCGTATGATCTCTTTGAAGAAATTCTTGATGTTGCGAAGTCCAGAAAGAAAGTAATGTTCCTTGATGCCTGTCACTCAGGAGAGATTGATAAGGATGAAGTCATTCAGAAAGTAGTAACTGGTGAAGACGAAGGGGAGATCATATTCAGAGGGAGTGACAGAACGGTATCTAATAAATATGACATCAATAGTTTTGAACTGTCGAGATCATTATTTGCCGATATGCGCCTCAATAATGGGTCAACTGTGGTTTCAAGTGCTGGCGGTGCCGAGTACGCTATAGAAGGAGATAAATGGAACAACGGTGTTTTCACCTATTGCTTGTTGAAAGGATTGAAGGAGGGAGAAGCAGATTTAAATAACGACAAGGTAATCATGTTGTCAGAACTTCAAAAGTTCGTTCAAAATGAAGTGATTAAAATTTCCAAAGGACTGCAAACGCCAACGTCCAGAGTGGAAAACCTCAATAATGATTTTAGACTTATGTAAACCATGAAAATAAAGCTACTCTCTCTTACTCTTATCATATTGATTTCAGGACATGTTTTTTCACAGTGGAGAATTGACTTTGGGGTGGAGGCACAAATCAACCAGAACAAAGTAAAAAAATGGGAACTGGGTAGCCTTTATACGCCGGAAGGAAGAACATTATCTATGCTGGATGTTGGTGGAGATACTCTGGATATTTTCTTCAATAAATTTACCATGGATAACAACTTTGAAATCCCGATTTATTTCAGATTGAATAGAAACCGCCATTTTGTTGATTTTAAACTTTCCAACAGTTTTAATACCTTAAAAATGGACGGCATAGCCAACTATAACCATAGTTATTATGAAGAAAATTACGGCTCGTATTCGGATTTTGAGGCGCAAGCCTTAGCAGATGGGTTTACAAATGTGGATTCTTCCGATTATAACGCTTACATTGCTGCAGCCCGTAAAGATTGGGAGACGGATATTTCCTATGTAGAGTCGTTTCAATTGCTGTCACTAACCATTAATTACGGTTATCGGTTTCTTCCGCATAAAAGTATTAAACCATTTGTCTCCGGAGGATTTACCGTTAAAGGCAAATACAGAAAAGCGAATTATGATTACCTGCGTTTCTCTAATGAATACATTCAGGATCTTAGTAAAATAAATGATGCGCTCAACAATTTTGCGGAAGCGTCTTTCTATGGGAATTTTGTGGTTGGACTGGAACTATATAGGTTTAGGTTGTCAGCTTATTTTCAATCGGGAATTGCCTTTGCATTTCCAGTTAAAACGTATGATGAATCAACTATTGTTTACGCAAGTGAATACACGGCTTTTGATCAATTATATTCATTTGGGTTTAACCTGGGAGCAGATCTTTTCCGGCAGGATTTTGGCAAAAAAGTTTTCAAAGATAATGTGACAAAAGACGAATTTGAGGTTTCAAAAATTGAACGAAAAAAAGACAAATGGGATTTTGGTGTTCGTTTCAGCCGTAGAGGTTTTAATGAATTATCTACCTTCTATGGTGGCGACTCTCTGGCAACAAATTATTTAGCTGTGGCTAAAACAGATTCGGTGCTGGTGAATGTAAATGGTACGTTACAAGAAGGTCAACAATTTGAAGTCGCCTCCTTTGGGGATATTAAAAGAATTGGATGGTCGGGGCAAATGGATGCTTATGCATCCGCTTATTTCGGGAAACGTTGGCTGGCCCAAATGTCATTCGGTTTTTCAGCGCTTGATTTTGATGTAGAAACCAAAGAGTTAACGGCGACAGTGGCTCAGGATTCATCAGGAAATTCGTTCTACGTGCAAACCGCAGGATCACCGCGCGTACGTTCTGGTGTCTATAGAAAAGCATTCAATCTCTACCACCTGAATACAGCATTGGGGTATAAAGTAATAGACAGAGATATTTTTGATCTTCGCCTGAAGTTTGGGACAGGAATCACATTTATGGCTCACAGATTTCAAGGATTGAGAGAACAACCAGACGGAGTTAATGAACTGGGTTTATATGAAGATATTGAAGGTGGTTATTATTGGAGAGGGGATGAAACGGATGTTATGGTTTATACGGATGGGCCCGTACAAATGGACCTGAATCAATCACCAGATAGTGTTACCACAAAATTTACACCGGAAAAGAACCTGAGTAATTGGTCGACACCTGCTACTCAAAGACAAGCTTATACAACAGTGAAGCTTGGTATTGAGGCTACTATTGATAGATTTTCTCTCGGCATGTCTGTTGAAGGAGCTGTTAAATACATGGATGGTTATATGCTGAGTGATTTTAGCTCCATCTACTTTTCAATTGGCTATAAAATATGGTCGAGATAACACAAAATAAATCACAGGTATCATGATCAACAAACCATCCATTAAAAACGAATAAAATAGTTCATCACGTTTTTTATTACTCATTAGAACTAAATACACTGCCAGTGTTAAACCAACTCCTAAAGGCCATCTATTGTATTCCGGGAAATTTATCAATACGTACGAGATAATTACCAGTATACTCGCTACAATTTTGGCATTTTGCGTACCAAGCACCTGTGGAATCGTCTTTTTGTGAACTTCATCATAATCGATATCTCTAATGTCAAAAGGAATGGTGATACCAATGATGAAAAACAGGTATCCCCAACTAATCATCACAACCTGAGCATTGAACATGTTTTCTTCAATTGCTGGTATAATTGCGCAAGATAGTGCCCATACCAAACCAATTAGAAAAATTTTAATTCCAGGAACATCCCTGAGGTTCATGCGTTTGCTGGTGAGTTTGAATTTATAGGCATATAAAAAAGAGATAGCTCCAAGAAAAGCGAGCAGAAGAATACTAATTAGGCTTAAGTAGATACTAAAGAGAATGGTCCCCAGTAAACTTATATATAAGATGACTTTTACTATTGTGTGATGTCGTTCCATCCATTTCATCCTAGGACCCAACCACTTTTCTCCGTAGTAAAATTTCATGTAACGTTGAAAGGTATAGGTGAGCCAGGTAGAAAAAAATATGAACGCTAAAACTTTAAAGTTGAGTTCTACTTCAACCAGAATGTAAAACAACCAGGTCATGGACAAAGCTCCACCACTGATCCAAAGATTGGAATATACCAAAGCCTCTATAATCTTTCTTAACATTCGCTATTGCACAATATAATAGGTGATAAGACCGGTTGCAACACCTGCTAATCCTCCGAAAAGAGCACCTAACATACGTCTTTGTTTGGCAATTCTATGATAACCCCTGTAGTAGTTTTCATTGTACAAATAGTTTTTGTGGAGCATCTTTTTTTCCTTCAATCTAAATGATGGAAAAGACCAGCTAACGGACAAAACAACAGGAACCAAAAAGGGAAATACGGAAGGACTCCCTTTAAAAAATCCCGGTTCTTTTGGCGCAACAAGTGATGAATCAGAAGCTGCTTTTTTAGTGAGATAAGTATCAAACAATGAGGCGCCCAATCCAAGTGCAAAGCTTGTCCATAGGGGCACGTGTGGTTTAAATGTATGCCTGGCGTCATAACTGCCAATAGTAACCTCTTTTGTCTCTTTTACAGTAAGATAGTCTCCCATGAATTCATTGGGGGTATAAACCGTTCTGCTTATTCCTCCCTTTGTATATGAAAAAACACGTTGCAGTTCAATAGAATTTGCCAGGACCTTGCCTTTTTTATTGGCATAGGTATAAACCAAAACAGAATCGTCATCTACATAAGTCAAATCAGTAATATCACCTCTTATGGATTTCCCATTCAGTAGTAGAATTGAATCTTTTTCAGATTGTGCGAACACACCAAAACAATTGATAACCAGGAAAATGATTAATGTATTTTTCATGACGACTAAATTACCTCTAAATATGAGAATTTATTTGGCTGCAAAAGAATTTACATGTTATAAAATTATTGGTTTTAAGTGGCGGTGATATGATTTCAACAATCGCTAAAAGTTTATAAATATTGCAGTGCGTAAATAATAGCTTTGTATGTATATTTGTTGGACCTCTTTTTCTGCGGTATAGCTTGCACTAGAGGACTAAAAACCTAAATATGATTTTTGAGGATAGACACATTGGAACGAGTTCTGCGGAGAAGGCGGAAATGTTAAAAGCTGTTGGTGTAAAAAACATTGATGAATTGGTCAATAAGACAATTCCACAGCAAATTATGTTAAAGAAACCTCTTCAGTTGAATGAGGCTATGACAGAGCAGGAGTATTTGCATCATCTGGAATTGATGGCAGCAAAGAATAAGTTGTATAAAAATTTCATTGGTCAGGGATATTACGGAACCGTTGTTCCCTCGGTAAACCTCAGAAATATATTTGAGAACCCGGGATGGTATACGGCATACACACCTTATCAGGCTGAGATATCTCAGGGAAGACTGGAAGCGCTATTAAACTTCCAAACTATGGTAATGGATCTTACCAGCATGGAGTTGGCCAATGCTTCATTATTGGATGAAGGTACCGCTGCCGCAGAAGCCATGATCATGTTCTACAATCTTCGAAGCAGAAGTCAGAAAAAAGATGAAGTAAATAAGTTTTTTCTCTCCAACACCTGCTTTGAGCAAACACTGGAAGTAGTTATTGGTCGTGCTAAAGGTCTGGGAATTGAAGTGGTAATTGACAATCCTGAAAACTTTACACCATCCAAAGAATTTTTTGGTGCAATTGTACAGTTTCCGGACAAATTTGGAAAGGTTTCCAGCCTGGAGAATTTTATACAAAGCGCGCATGCACTGGAAATAAAAGTAGGAGTGGCTGCCGACCTAATGAGTTTGGTTTTACTCAAAGGTCCGGGGCAATGGAATGCTGACGCTGTATTTGGAAACACACAACGTTTTGGTGTACCTATTGGATTTGGTGGACCACACGCGGCTTATTTTGCTACCAAAGAAGAATATAAGAGAAATGTTCCTGGAAGAATTATTGGTGTCTCCAAAGATGCAGATGGCAATCCTGCTTTGCGTATGGCATTACAAACACGAGAGCAGCATATCAAAAGAGATAAAGCCACATCAAATATTTGTACAGCTCAGGCATTACTGGCAGTAATGGCGGGTATGTACGTAGCCTATCACGGGCCAACAGCTTTGCGCGAGATTGCAACCGATATTCACCAGAAGGCACTTTTTGTTGAGCGCAAATTAAAAGAACTTGGATTGACATCTAAAAATTCAAGTTTTTATGATACTGTTCACTTTGATATCCCGCAAGGAAAATCAGTGGAAGGGGTTAAGAAAAATGCGTTAGAAAAAGGAGTCAACCTCCATTATTTTGACAATTCATTTTCAGTCTCGTTAGATGAAACACATACGGCAGAGGATATTGAGGCTCTCTTAAGTGTATTTGGAGGGGAGAAAGTAAAAAAGGGTGATTGGTCGGGTGAAAAATGTCCACTAGGAAAAGATTTACACCGGTCAGATAAGATTCTGCAGCAAGAGGTCTTCAATATTTATCATTCAGAGACCAAAATGATGCGATATCAAAAGAGCCTTGAGAACAAGGACCTTTCGCTGGTTCATTCAATGATCTCTTTGGGGTCCTGCACTATGAAATTAAATGCGGCGTCTGAATTAATGCCATTATCATGGCCTGAGTTTGCTAATATTCACCCATTTGCACCAAGAGAACAATGGAAAGGTTATGAAGCAATTTTGAATGAATTGTCTAGTGATCTTTGTGAGATAACCGGTTTTGCAGGTATGTCATTACAGCCGAATTCAGGAGCGCAGGGCGAATATGCTGGCCTAATGGTCATTAAGGCATATCATGAAGCCAATGGAGATCATCATAGAAATATTTGTCTGATTCCAAGTTCTGCTCACGGAACAAACCCTGCTTCAGCTGTAATGGCTGGAATGCAGGTAGTGGTTACTGCATGTGATGAGAATGGAAATATTGATGTAGATGATCTTAGAGCAAAAGCAGAAGAGCACAAGGATAACCTTGCAGCATTAATGGTTACTTATCCGTCAACACATGGAGTGTTCGAAGAGGCTATCATTGAGATCACATCCATTATACATGATAATGGTGGCCAGGTGTATATGGATGGGGCCAATATGAATGCGCAGGTTGGACTTACAAATCCAGGTAATATTGGAGCGGATGTATGTCACCTGAATCTACATAAGACATTTGCAATACCTCACGGAGGTGGAGGGCCAGGTATGGGTCCAATTGGTGTGGCAAAACACCTGGTTCCATTTTTACCAGGAAATCCACATGTAGAAGGTGTTGGTGGAGATAAAGCAATTGATGCAATATCTGCTGCACCGTACGGTAGTGGGCTTATTTTACTTATTTCTTACGGGTATATTAAAATGCTCGGCGCGCAAGGGCTGAAAGCATCTACAGAAAATGCTATCCTTAATGCAAATTATCTGCGTGTGAAGCTGGAAGGACATTATCCGGTTCTTTACACAGGAAAAAATGGTACGGTAGCTCACGAGATGATTGTGGATTGTCGTGAATTTAAACGCACAACTGGTGTTGAAGTGGCAGATATTGCCAAGCGATTGATTGATTACAATTTCCATGCACCAACCGTATCGTTCCCGGTAGCAGGTACATTGATGATTGAACCTACAGAGAGTGAAGATAAAGCCGAGTTAGACCGATTCATTGAAGCATTAGTAAACATTAGAAAAGAAATCGCGGATATTGAGACGAATGGTTTAGATCAGGAAAATAACCTGCTTAAAAATGCTCCACACACGGCCAAATTATTAACGGCTGACGAGTGGAAGTTTAAGTATACTCGACAAAAAGCGGGCTATCCGTTGGATTATTTAAAAAACAATAAATACTGGGTGCCGGTAAGACGAGTTGACAACGCGTATGGAGATAGGAATCTTATCTGTAGTTGTGAACCAATTGAAGCGTATATGGAAGAAACCGTTTAGACGGGTATAAGATTTCAATTTTGAATACATAAGCGGTTCATAAAGAAACTGTTATTTTATTAACTTTAGCGGTCTAAAATATTTTAAGTATTGAATTATGAAAAAAATCTACGTTTTATTAGGAGGGCTTATGCTTTCAGGAGCGGCCATGGCTCAATCGCCTTGGACAGTAGAGTCTTATGACTTTGCTCCGGATGATAAACATGCTCCTGGTGCAATTACTTTCATTCCAATGCGGGTGGATAATCAAAACCAGGATAGAGCAAACTATTACACAGAAGATTTTGATGCTGGTTTTAATGGCTGGACAGCGGCCATTCAAACAGGTACTGCAGGTTTTGGATTGACCAGTACAGGTCACCAAAATACACCTTCAAACACCTATCAAATTCCAGCTTTACTGTCTTCAACACCTACGCAATGGGTTTTACTTGACTCAGATGCTGATGGTACAGGCTATACAAACCCTGAAGCAGCAACATTAACATCACCAGTGTTAGACCTTTCTGCAGCTACAGGTCAGTTTGTTGCTTTTGAATTTGAACAGTTTTTCGCTGAATGGCAGCCTGCTGAAACTGCAGATCACCTCTACATTGGTGTGTCAACTGATGGTACAACATGGACAGAAGTTGAAATTAGTGAAGGAGTTGGTCGTGAGGCACGTCCTAATCCTGAATTGATTTCATGGGATATTACGGATTACATTGTTGGTAATGAAAGTACAGTTTACTTGAGGTTCCGTTGGGAAGGAGCCTGGAATTACGGTTGGCAGATTGACAATGTTCAGGTCAACGATATTCCGGATAAAGACCTTACCATTATGGATACCTGGAGAACGTATTCTTCAAATGCCGGATTGACTTATTCTCAAGTTCCTCAGGCACACGCAGAAGAAATGGTTATAGGTGCTATTATTAGAAATGTTGGTCATTCACCACTTACAAACTGTACGTTTAACTATGAAATCCTTGATCCATCAATGTCTTCAGTGTCTACAGGAACGGCTACAACTACAGTGAACCTTGCCAACATGGAGCAGGACTCTATCCTACATGCTACTGGTTTTGTACCAACTACACTAGGAACATATACTGTTCGTTGGAGTGTGACATCAACCGAAGGAGATGATAATGCAGCAAACGATACCGTATACGATAACCATTTTCAGTTAACGGAATACATGTACGCTATGGATTATGATGATGGTACAGTTACTCCTATTACAGGATGGCCGCTCATGACAAGTACAGCATTCTTTGGAAACCTATATGATTTCCAGCAACAAGATGTACTTTCCGGTATTCAGTTCAAATTAGCCAATAATCCAAGTAACGTTGGTGAAGTGGTAACTTACGGTGTTTATCGTTTTCCTGATGGTGGTTCTGCCTGGGAAATCCTTGATGAGCAATATAACTCATACACGGTTCAATCCAGTGATGTTGGAAACCTTGTTACAATCAATACAGGTGGATTAGATGTCTATCCGAATGATCTTTATTTAATTACAGTAGGTCAATTAGCTACACCTGGAGATCCGTTGTTTGAAAAGCAAGGAGATATTGGTTGGAACTATATTCAGGGTAGAGATGAAAATGGTGATAACCGTGGATTCTTTGACAGATTGGCTCCAATTGTAAGGGCTAAAGTGATTGATGATGTTGGGGTTGAAGAAGAAGCATCCAGCGATAGATTCAGTGTTTATCCGAATCCGGCGAATGAAGCGGTGAACGTTTACATTTCATTATCAGGATCAGAAAATACAGTAATTAATGTACTGGATATTTCAGGTAAAGTCATTAAGACTATCAACCTTGGAACAGTTGAAGGTGAGCGAACAATTACTGTTTCACTTGATGAGATTTCTACAGGAGTTTACTTTATTGAACTTGTTAATGACAATAACAAGCAAGTAAAGAAATTCGTAAAGAAATAAGTAGATTATAACTTTTGAAAAAATCCTGATGCACCTGTGTGTCAGGATTTTTTTATTGGACAATATTCTTGTTCGCTACACGTACATTTATCGAGTCCAGTGTGGTTTCAAGTAAGAGATACATACTTGGTAAATCCAATGAATAATATGTAAAGCTACTGTGAAATTGTTCTTTTTCCACCCCGTGCTTTTCAAACACAAAATATGATGCCGAGTCAAGTGCATCCTGGTAGAGGTTAGGTCGTTGAAAATTACGCTGGTAATGTGATTCCAAGATCTGAAGATCAATAATAACCGGGATCATTTCGTCTGGTGGAATCAGGTCTTTAGGTTTACTTCTTTCTGGTTGGATATCACCAACACAGGAAACAATGAAGAGGGATAATATGATGCTTACTTTTTTAATAAGATTATCCTTTGAACGACATTCTCATGCCTGTATTGCCCTCTATAATTGATCCGTTGTGATAAACGATATTACCATTAACAAAAGTGGTGTCAATTGAATGATCAAAAGTTACGCCTTCAAAAGGAGACCATCCACATTTATAAAGAATGTTAGAGCGGTCAACACGTATTTTTTTATTGGGATCTATAATGACAAGATCCGCATAATAACCCTCTCTGATATATCCGCGTTCTTCCACACCAAAACAGTCAGCCACAGCATGTGCCATCTTTTCCACGGCTCGCTCTAACGTAATTTTACCTTCTTTTGCTTTTTGGAAGATGGCCAATACGGCATGTTGAACCAATGGACCTCCGGACGGAGCATCAAAATAGTTGTTGTTTTTTTCTTCTAAAGTGTGCGGAGCATGATCAGTGGCGAAAACGTCGATTTTATTGGTATTTACACCTTCCCATAGACCTTCTCTGTCTTCTTTGGTCTTAACAGCAGGGTTCCACTTAATTAGAGTTCCCTTCCGGTTATAGTCTGCATCACTAAACCACAAATGATGAATACAAGCCTCTGCGGTAATTTTTTTGTCTTTTAAGGGTAAGGTTGAATCAAATAATTCCAGCTCTTTGGCAGTTGAAATGTGTAATACGTGTAATCGCGTATCAAACTTCTTTGCCAACTCAACAGCCATGGAAGATGATTTATAGCAGGCTGCCTCACTTCTTATGGAAGGATGCATACGAATTGGAACCTCTTCTCCGAATTTCTTTTTGTAGGCCTCCATATTTGCACGAATAGTGGCTTCATCTTCACAGTGTGTAGCAATTAGCATTGGACATTGTGAAAAAATACCGGTAAGCGTTTGTTCATTATCTACCAACATATTACCGGTAGAAGACCCCATAAAGACCTTAACACCACAAACATTTTTAGCATCTGTCTTCAGGACCTCTTCGATATTGTCGTTGGTTGCTCCCATGTAAAAGGAGTAATTGGCAATAGAATGTTCAGCCGCAATATTGTACTTGTCCTGAAGTAAATCCTGAGTTGTTGCGTTGGGTTTTGTATTGGGCATCTCCATAAAAGAAGTAATACCTCCGGCCACAGCTGCACGCGATTCCGTTTTTATATTGGCTTTGTGCGTTAGTCCGGGCTCTCTGAAATGCACCTGATCGTCGATCATTCCTGGGATAAGATATTTACCATTGAGGTCAATAATTTCCGCCTGATCATCCGAAATATCAGCAGCAATTTTTTCAATTCGTTCTCCTTTAATTAACAAATCCGAATGAAACAGTTGACCTTCATTGATGATGCGTGCATTTTTCAGAAGTATTTTGTTCATGTCATTGGTGGTTTAGACATGTCAAAAGTAATAAGAAAGACCCATTAAAGGTCCAGTTTACGCATTTTCCACACCCCGAAAATGGCTTCTTTGAAAATTCCTGTACTCATTTTGGATTCACCATACTCGCGGTCAATGAAAGTGATGGGTACTTCGACAATTTTAAATCCGTGTTTGTAAGCCGCATACTTCATGCAAATCTGGAAGGCATATCCTTTGAATTTTACAGCATCAAAGTTAATGGTCCGTAATACTTTATGGTGATAGCATTTAAACCCTGCAGTGGTGTCCCGTATACCGATCCAAAGGATCATTCTTACATACCAGGAGGCAAAATAGGATAGCATCAACCTAAACATTGGCCAGTTCGATACTTTTCCGCCTTTTACATAACGTGAACCAATTGCCAGATCCGCACCATTTCGGCAGGCTTCCAACAAACGGATCAGATCATCCGGATTGTGTGAAAAGTCGCAATCCATTTCAAAAAGGTATTCGTAATTGCGCTCAAGTCCCCAGTTGAAACCATGTAAATAGGCAGTGCCTAAACCTAGCTTTCCTTCGCGTTCTTCTAAAAATAGTTGCTCAGGAAATTCTGTTTGAAGTGTTTTAACAATGTCTGCTGTGCCATCAGGAGAACCATCATCAACAATCAGTATATGAAAGGGCTCAGACAGGGAAAAGACTTTGCGAATCATCTTTTCAATGTTCTCCTTTTCATTGTAGGTCGGTATGATGACGAGATTGCTCATCTGTGAATTTAAGATTCGCTAAGATAAATTATTTTGCCTAAATCGTTTAGTCGCATTCCCTGTTGATAACAGTTTTAACGAAATTTAAGTGGGTTTTTATCGTTTTATCTTTGTAGTACTTCTTTAAAACGAAGTAGTTTTGTGAAAAGTCTGCTCTTGAAAAAAATAATTTTCATATCCGGTTTAATGCTTTCCGGTGTGTTATACGCGCAGGATCAAAAAAATGTGGTATTGCTGGACACATGGACTGATACGAACATTGCCATTGCGGTAGAAGGGGCGCGTTATTCTGATATTTGGGGATTTGAGATGAAGGGTCAAAATTACTGTGCCGTTGGCTCTTCAGAAGGTGTGGAAATCTTACAGGTAACAGATGATGAATTAGTATTCGTTGACAGAGAACCTGGCGCATTTCAGGGGTTTACCGTAGTTCACAGGGACATGAAGACATATAAGAACTATCTCTATGTGGTGGGGGATGAGGGTACGGCAACACTACAAATATTTGACCTGAGTTACTTGCCAGATTCAATATCAAAAGTCTATGATAGCAACGCGCTGTTTGGAATATGTCACAACATTTTTATAGATACCCTGAACGCTAAATTATACGCTTGCGGCGCCAACAACAGTGGTATGAAGGTGCTAGATATTTCCAATCCGGAAGTGCCGACACTGCTTGCGGACTTTACTAGTCTAACCTATATCCATGATTGTTATGTGATGAACGACACCGCTTTCTTAAATGCGGGGTTTGACGGACTACACATTTATGATTTTTCAGGTCCGACTCCTCTTCAATTGGGGGTATTGAGTTTTTATCCCGATCAGGGGTATAATCATTCGGGTTGGGTGTCTCCTGACAAAACCACCTATTGTTTTACAGACGAAACAGAAGGAACTAAACTTAAGATCTGTAATCTCAGCGACCTATCCCTTATTCAGGTAAATGCAACATTTGCCTCCAGTGAATATCAAAATTATACGCCTCACAACGTTATCATTTATAACAAATTGGCGTTTGTCGCTTATTACAATCTGGGATTGCGGATTTTTGATATCTCATCAAGTCCTGAAAAGGAAATTGCTTACTATGATACCTTTACAGATGAAACGGCTTATAAACAGAATGGAGCCTGGGGGGTTTATGTTTTTGACAATACGGATCAGATCGTGGTTTCAGATCGGCAAAACGGCGTTTTTCTTTTTGAATTTCCCATTGATTTGCTCGAATCAAATAATACTGGCGTGATAACGTCAAACACTCCTTTAATTGATGAGAACAGTTACCTCATTCCACGGGACCATCTGGACATGGATGAATTAACCTTTTCTATCGCAGATCTTAAAGGATCACTGGTCTATAAACAGCAAAGCTTTATCAATTGGCTGCACATTCCACTTACGCTTTCTTCGGGCGTTTATTATTTTGGAATTTATGATACTGACGGTGAATTAATTGAGTCCGGAAAGTTTTCCAAGGCCAACTAATCAAAAATTAGCTGTTCATAACTATCTGAGAATTTGCATTATCAGAGGGATTTTCTTCAGAATTTTGTTCGAGGTGAAGCCTATGAAGAAGTTATTAATCATATCAGGTGTGTTTTTAATGGTAGCGTGTGTTCCTGCTAAGAAATATCAGGAGCTAGAGGCCAAGTATGAGAAGAGCCAAAAAGACGAAGCCACTTATAAAACACAAGCAATCGATTATGGTAATCGATTGAAAGAAGTGGAGACAGAGCTTGGGATGTTGAAAGCTGCCAATGAAAAAATGGCGGATGACACCATGTCTATGCACACGGAATTCAGAAACCTACAGGCGGAGTATGACCGTGTTTCTCAGGAAAACGAGTTACTCGAAAAGCAATATGAAAAATTACTGAATTCGGGAAATGAAGCAACAGCTAAGTTGATTGAAGATCTGGAGCGCACTCGAATTGAGTTGCAACGCAAAGAGGACAGGTTAAATAAACTGGAGCAGGAACTCAATGCCAGAGAACAGGCTATTGCACAAAAAGAAGCAAGAATTGCTGAACTGGAGAATGTGATTGCAATGCAGGAAAAGATCGTATCAGATCTTAAAAGAAAAATACAGGAAGCTTTAATGGGCTTTGAGGATAAAGGAATTACTGTGGTTGAAAAAGACGGGAAAATTTATGTTTCCATGGAGGCCAAACTGCTTTTTCCTTCAGGAAGTACAGTAGTGAATGCACAGGGGAAAGGCGTATTGATAGACCTGGCGAAGGTATTAGAGGATCAAAAAGACCTGGACATTATTGTGGAAGGTCATACGGATACGGATCCAATGAGAAGCAGTGCTCATCCTAAGAACAATTGGGAATTAAGCGTTTTACGTGCCACTTCGGTTGTACAAATTATGTTGGATAACAGTGCAATGGATCCGGCACAAATTACTGCGGCTGGAAGATCACAATTTCATCCTGTTGATCCAAATGACAAAGCAAAAAACAGAAGAATTGAAATTATTATATCTCCGGACCTCGGACCATTGTTCGACTTAATATCGGAGACACCATAAAGCTACCGTTCGCTTAAGCGAACACAACAACAAACCAAATAACTCAGCTCCTTCGTACGTTACCGAAGGGGCTTTTTTTATGCTGCTTAAGATTTGAACTTACAAGTTAAATGACAGCGGATAACTATTAGATATTAAGCGGATTAGCCGTTAAAGTGTTTCTGAATAATTTCTTCCACCATTTTTCGGGTCAGTGGTTTACGGTAAAAGCCATGAACATCCATAATTTCTTGTGCTTTCTTTTGGTCATCCGGGTTAGGGGAAGTGGTGAGCATCACAATTACAGTATCCTCAAAGTGGTGTTTGATATTGTTGAATTCTTTTAAAAATTCCCATCCATCCATAATGGGCATATTAATATCAAGAAATATCATGTCCGGTTTGGGGAATTTGCCATTGTTTGTATGGTAATCACCCTGATGGTGTAAATATTCTAAAGCTTCACGTCCATCTTTTACGGCATGGATGTGATCTGCAGCATCTATTTTAGATAGGAAACGACGATTAAAAATATTTGTAAAATTGTTGTCGTCAATAAGCAATATGCAATTCAGCTTTTTAGTCATTGTTTCAGTTGTCATGTAGTTGTTTTGGTAGTTTGAAATAAAATACGGTTCCCTCTCCTTCCTGAGATTCAACCCAAATGGTGCCGCCGTAGTACTCTACAATTTTTTTACATATAGCCATACCTACTCCCATTCCTTTATATTCGCCTCGTTTATGAAGCTGTTTGAACATTTGAAATACCTTTTTAAACTGTTTTTCTTCAATACCTATACCATTATCTTTAACCGAAAACTCCCACCAGTCGCCGTCATCTTGGGCTTTAACCTCAATAATCGGATCAACATTAGGCTTCTTAAACTTGATGGCATTGCTAATTAAGTTATGAAATAATCGCTTGATGTCATCACTATTTGCGGTTAATTGGGGCAGACCTTCCAGTTTGATTTTTGCTTTGGCTTCTTTTATAGAACCTTGTAACTCGTCAAGAACCTCGTTTATGACATCTTTTAAATGGATATCTTCAGTGGTGTCATCATGGCCAATTCGCAGGTAATCAAGGAGACAGGTAATCAACTCTCTCATCCTTGCTGCGGCTTGAACACAATAGTGTATATAGTCCTTTGCGTCCTTATCAAGCGACTCGCCATATTCATCTTCCAGTAATTGAATAAAACTCAATACCGTTAACATGGGCTCCTGCAAATCATGACTTGTGACGTAAACGAAATTTTCAAGTTCTTCGGTGTGCCGTTCAAGATCATGCAAGGCTTTTTCAAGCTTTTTACGAGTTTTTTTAAGCTCTGAAATATCACGTAAACTAGAATTACTCTTTATTACCTGTCCTTTTAAGTCGGTAATGCCTTCAGCATTTAGCAGTACTTCAAGTTTTTCACCATCCTTATTACTAATGGCAAGCTCAATATTTTTAAGACGACCTTTTTTCTTGAACTCTTCCAATGCCTGTTTAGCCTTGTCAACATGATCTTTATGATACAGGTCAAAAATGGTTTTTCCAATGATTTCATCTTTATTAAACCCTGTTGTTCTTAATAAAGTTTCATTGCATTCCATGATTACTGCCGTCTCAACATCAACAGAGATGAGCATATCCGGTGATTTGTTATACAGGTCTTTGTAGCGCATCTGAGATATTTCAAATGCTTTACGGGTATGATACTTCTCGACAAAGAATTTTACTTTATTCAACAGTTCTACAGGCTCAAAAGGCTTTGTAATAAAGCTAAATGCTCCTTTCTCGTAACCTTTAAAAATGTTGAGTTTATCCGTGAATATTGCTGAAATAAAAATTATTGGAATATCAGTAGTATGAGGGTCGGTCCGCATGATTTCAGCCAATTCATACCCATCCATACCTGGCATTTGAACATCAAGGAGAGCTAATGCAAATTCATGTTCTAAAGTAAGTTTTAGAGCTTCATTTCCATCTTCTGCTTCAAATAATTCAGCCTCAATAGGTGCAAGTACTTTTCTAAGCGCAACCAAATTAGCTGGCTTATCATCCACCATTAAGATTTTTGGTGGCTTCTTACCCGAATATTCTAATGCTTCCTTATCCATGTCACTTTATCCAGACACTCATTAAGTTAATGAGTTTTTTTATATCTACCGGCTTTGCCATGTAATCATTTGCACCTGCATCTATACATTTTTTACGATCTCCCTTCATTGCTTTTGCTGTTAATGCAATGATTGGCAGTCTTTTAAACTTCTTTTCTTTACGAATTCGCTCCATTGTTTCGTAGCCGTCCATTTCAGGCATCATAATATCCATCAATACCAAATCCGGGTTTTCTCCTGAATTAAGAATCTCCAGTGCTTTCATTCCATTTGATGCTTTTAATACTTCCAGGCCATTTTCGGTTAAAATCTTAGAAAGCGCAAATACATTCCGCATATCATCATCAACCAGTAACACTTTTTTGTTTTTTAATTTTTGAAGTGCCGTTTGTCTAAGTTTTGCCGTTGGAGACTTAGCTTTTTTGCTTTTTGTGCTGCTATGGTGGAGAAACAGGGATATTTCGTCGAGTAAGCGCTCTTTTGATTTCTCGCCTTTTATGATGATTTCTTTGGCCCACTCGTTCATTTCATTTATTTCTGATTCGTCGAGATCACGGCCTGTGTAAACAATTACTGGTGGGAGAAAGTCTTTTCTACTCGCTTTAATTTTTGCAATAACGTCACTTCCTGAGCCATCCGGCAATCCCAGGTCAAGCACAATACAATCCAATACATGTGATTCCAAAGCTGCTTTGGCTTCCATTACCGAACCTGCTTCTACAATTTCAACATGTTCTTCTTTTAAGATATTCTTCAGGGATTTACGGGTTGGAACGTGATCTTCAACCAGCAATATTTTCCGGATTTCGCCTGACACGGCACGTTCAATTTGTTCAAATGCCCTTTCAAGTTGTCTCTTTTCAACGGGTTTGGTAATGTATTGAACTACCTTAAGGTTGTTGAACGACGAGCTATCCATAGCGGATATGACGTGCACTGGGATGTTTTTTAATGTTTTGTGATTGTTTAACTCCTGTATAACAACATCTCCACTGATTCCAGGTAATCCAATATCCAGAATGATAGCATCTGGTATATATTTTTCAGCTAGCATCAAACCGTCTTCCCCGGTGGCAGCAACAAGACTCTTAAATGTCATTTCATTGGCATGATCTCGAAGTATTCGCGCAAAATTCGGGTCGTCTTCAATGATAAGAAGTGTATGATCTGAAGGTAAGATGTTATCACGGTCATCCTCTATTGTTTCAAAATTGAGGAATTGAGTATTAAATTCTTTTGTTTCCCCTTGTATTTTTTTCTGTTTAATTGCCTTTCGTCTCTTAATTTTCTTTGGGAGATAGACAGTAAAAACAGAACCCTTATCCACTTCACTTTGCATTTCAATTGAGCCTTCAAGCAGATTTATGAGTTGGTGTGATATAGCGAGTCCTAAACCTGTACCACCATATTTTCTTGCAGTTCCTCCGTCAGCTTGCGTAAAAGCTTCAAAAATAAGGTCCTTTTTCTCCTTTGGTATACCGATACCGGTATCTTTAACTTCAATCTTTAACTCATTGGATTTAGTTGATGCAAAGGTTACTTTTACCGTGCCTTTAGGGGTAAATTTAATCGCATTACTTACCAGGTTGTTAATGATCTGCTTAACCCTTTGTTTGTCAGATCTAAATGAAGGAAATGTATCTTTTTCTATATGTGTTTCCAGAGAGATCTTTTTCTCTTTAGCGAGCCTTCCGAAAGTGTCATGAATATCTTTTTCTAATGCTTTTAACGGAATTGTTTCTTCGGTGATCTCCATTTTACCGGCTTCTATTTTACTCAAATCCAGTATATGATTAATCAATTCAAGTAATTCCTTACCACTTTGATGGATAATAGAAGCGCTCTCAGTTTGGTCTTCTTTCAGATTACCTTCTTTGTTCTGAGCCAGGTCGCCGGAAAGGATCAACATACTGTTAAGCGGAGAGCGCAATTCATGGCTCATATTAGCTAAGAACTCACTTTTGTACCGACTTGTTAATTCTAATTCATGTGCCTTTTGTTGCAATTCAAATTGAGCAGCTTTCAATGACTCATTTGCGTCTGAAATTTCCTTTTTTTGTTCTTCCAGTTCTACGTTAGTAGTTTCCAGTTCTTCCTGTTGTTGTTTTAACAGATTTGTATGTTCTTCGAGTTCTTCGTTAGCCTGTCGCAATTCTTCCTGCTGAGCTTTTAACTCCTCATTTTTCATTTGGAGTTCTTCATTGAAGTTTTTTATTAAATCTTCTGCTTTTCTTCGGTCGGTCACATCCCTCACTGCGGCAGAAACTAGTATTCCTTTTTCTGTATCTATAGGGCTTAATGAGACTTCAACAGGAAACTCCTGGCCATTTTTCCGCTTGCCAAGAAGCTCGCGTCCTTCACCCATCATGCGTACGCGAGGATTTTTTGAAAAGTTTGATCGGTGTTTTTTGTGGTTTTTGGCAAAATTGTTGGGCATTAATTTCTCCACTTTACTTTTTAATAATTCCTCCCTAGAATAACCAAACATTTTTTCGGTCTGGGCATTTACTTCTTGAATACAACCGTCCTGGTCCACAATAACCATGGCGTCCGGTGCAGATTCCAACAATTTTCTAAAGCGGGCTTCTGACTTTTTAATGGCTTCTTCCGATTTATAGCGATCGGTTACATCTTTGAAAATAGTAGCAAATTCACCTTTTTTGGGGCTATATGCACTGACCTCGTACCACTTATCAAGCGGCTCTGAATAATCAACGAAAAAAGCAGGTTTACCACCTAGGGCAACTTTCCCATATCTACTCACCCAATCGGCTGCATCAGTTAATGATCCTGGTAGAATTTCAGATATTTTTTTCCCTACAGTATCCTCGACGTTTAAACCGGTTTGTTTTTCAAAGGCGTTGTTCACGTAGAGATATTCCCAATCTACAGGCTTTCCTT
The DNA here is from genome assembly GCA_014762645.1 of Crocinitomicaceae bacterium. GTDB lineage: Bacteria > Bacteroidota > Bacteroidia > Flavobacteriales_D > Crocinitomicaceae > Paracrocinitomix. The sequence goes on along the minus strand of JABURP010000082.1, from coordinate 13,186 downwards.
TTTTATTTAGGATAATTCTACAATGTGCAAAACCATCCATCATATTTTCGATTAATGCTTTAGATTGTGCTTCACTGGTTTCAAGCCTTTCCTGAGCAATTTTGGCTTCCGTTAGATCTTTGGTTATTTTACTGTAACCGATTACGTCATCATTTTCATCATGAATTGCCGTCATGGTAACGTTTGCCCAAAACTTGGTTCCGTCTTTTCTTACACGCCATCCTTCATCTTCTGATTGTCCTTCTTTAAAGGCACGTTTCAAACTACGTTCTGGCTTTTTCTTTTTGCGATCTGACGGAGGGTAAAAATTTTTAAATGATTTACCTATAATTTCTTTTGCTGTATAGCCTTTGATTTTCTCGGCTCCGGCATTCCAGTTAGAAACTTTACCATCCGCATCTAACAAAATGATGGCGTAGTCCTTAACCTCGGCAATGGCGGTATTGAGTTTAATTAGTTTCTGTTGTGTCTTGATGCGTTCAGAAATCTCACGAATAATGGCGATATAAAACGTTACTTTATTTTTTTTCCAACTTCCGAGCATCATTTCAACGGGTACTTCTTCCCCGTTTTTATGCGTTAATTTGAATTCAATAGGTTTGTGAAACTCATTGGTCTTGTCAGATTTAGCACTTTTTCTCTGAAAGTATTGCTTGGGTATTATCTTTGTCAAAGGTTTCCCGATTACATCATCTTTCTTGAATCCAAATATGTTTTCAGCGCCTTCGTTCCAAATCGAAATATTGCTGTGTTCATCCGTTGTAATAATGGCATCATTGGTTGAGTTTATTAAAGATTTGAAACGCTCATCTCTAATTTCAAGTTCGGTTTTACTCGCTTCTAAATCAGATATATGTGCTTGTAACTCTTCACCAATAGTGTTGACACCAACAGCAATGGCATCAACCGCATCTCCCTCAGAGGAAATGCTAATTTTTTTTGCGAAGTCCTTTTGTGTGTAACTCAAGAGGACATCCATGATTTCATCAATACGTTTGTCGTCTTCCATCTGCTAAAGGTGTTTTTTTAGCCATACTTTAGCTTTTTGTTCATCCCCGGGTTTAAATATTTTCATAGGATAAGGAGGCTTTTGTAAACCAATAAATAGATTTACAACCATCCTGCCTAATGGATTATGAACTATTACGGCCATTGCCTTGGTTATTTTGTTTAGTGTCTTTGCAGATTGATCTCTTTCTTCTTTTGAACTGGGTTGTGCGTGTTTGGCGTCAATTAAAATACAGAGTTTCTGCTCACCGACGCGTTTGAGAAGCTCGGCTACCTGCTTTTCAGACTCTTCAGGACTTACCTTAGGAGAATTCTCCTTAGATATACTACAGAGTATCCCATCCTTATCCAGCCAGTAAATGCTGGTTGTGTTCTCCCATACTTTTACATCTTCTGGTATCTCCATAACTATTGATTTGAAACCTACATGTTACTAATCTGCACACTTATATAACAATATACGATTAAAAAATGCGAACTAGAGGGTTAACATGGTGAAGTTGCCGAAATGAATTGTGAAATAATTCTAGAAACATGAGAGTTGATATATTTTATTTGCGACGTCCAAAATCGTGACATTTTTATTGAGACCATCCTGTTTAATAGATTCACGGTCACCTAAGCAGATAAACCCGTGATTAACCAAACTCTCATCAAATAGTTGTAGTACTTTAAGTTGAAGCTCTTCATTAAAATAGATCAGCACATTTCTACAAACGATAAAGTGAAATTCATTAAAGGAGGCATCCGTAGCCAGGTTATGATTGGCCCATACAATGTTTTGCTTTAGTTCTTGGTTCATGATTATAGCTTCATATTGGCTTTCAAAATAATTGGTCAAGGCTTTCTTACCGCCACTTTTGTAGTAATTCACTGTATACTCCAGCATCTTATCTTTAGGATAGATACCTTTACTCGCGGTGTCCAGAACGGATTGATTAAAATCAGTTGCGTAGATCTTACACTTGTCTAAAATACCTTCTTCTTTTAAGAGAATTGCCATGGAATATACTTCTTCCCCCGTTGCACATCCTGCATGCCAGATGCGAACAAATGGATAAGTAGCTAGGACGGGTATCACTTTTTCACGAATGTTTAGAAAGAGTTCCGGATCGCGGAACATTTCTGTTACACTTATCGAAAACTGATGAATTAGTGAATGTGCCAATGCTTTATCCTTTTTAACAAGGGCAGTAATATTATCCGATACTGTCAACATGTTTTTACTTAACCAGGAATCTACTCTTCTTTCAATATGACTCAACGAGTAATTTCTGAAATCATACCCGTATTCTTCGAACAAGAGCAGGATTAGTTCAGTTAAAGTTTCTCGTTCTATCTTCATTTTAAACATCTTCGTCTCCATTCAAGGTAGTAATTTTTATCTTGCTATATGGATTCATTGTATTTTATCGCAATTCTTACTCCGGACCCCGTAACGAAGAAAATACGACAGGTTCAGGAAGATTTTGCATTAAATTATAAAAGTGACAGACAACTAAAAATACCGGTACATGTCACACTTATTCCGCCATTCAAAATGAAAGACCGAGAGCTTAACGCACTGAGTCGTGGAGTTCGTGACTGTTGTAAATACCATCCCCCATTTGAATTGTATTTAAATGGCTTTGGTGCTTTTGATAAACGCGTAATCTATGTAGATTTATTAGAGAGCAGGCAACTCAGTAATATTCAGAAAGATGTTCAGCAACAAATGATGAAGTTTAATTTGGATGTTACGAACCGTCAATTTAAGCCACACATTACTGTTGCGAATAGAGATTTGAAGAAAGAGCAGTTTGATTTGGCCTGGCAGAAGTATGAGAATACTGAATTTGCAGGGTCATTTTTGGTTCAAGCAGTCGTTTTGTTAAAACACAATGGCAAGCAATGGGATGTTTTTGAGAGTTTTGACTTGAGTTGAAGTCTGGATGTCTGATAGGTTTGTTTCAAGATTACTCACTTCGTTCGTGATCCCTTTTTGGGATGAGCCTTGACCAAAAAACCCTCAACACATCAATTCTTCATTCTTCAGAATTGTATTGTTGTTTTCATTGGAAGTATGTTAAGGATTACTCACTTCGTTCGTGATCCCGTTTTGGGATGAGCCTTGACCAAAAACCCCTCAACACATCAATTCTTCATTCTTCAGAATTGCATTGTTGTTTTCATTGGAAGTATGTTAAGGATTACTCACTTCGTTCGTGATCCCGTTTTGGGATGAGCCTTGACCAAAAACCCCTCAACACATCAATTCTTCATTCTTCAGAATTGCTTCACTACAATCAAAAACAAAATTCAAGCAAGCTTGATTTGTTTTTTCATTTCGTTCAGTTAATGTGTTGAGGGGTTTTTGCGGAGAGAGGGGGATTCGAACCCCCGTTAGGGTTTCCCCTAAACACGCTTTCCAAGCGTGCGCGTTCAGCCACTCCGCCACCTCTCCTTGTTGAAAATTTCACAGATTGCGAATGGAATGCAAATCTAATAAATATACCCCAACCAATACCAAGTCTTTACGTTAGTTTTGATAGATGGCATGACCCTTGTTTACTGTCATGCAATGTTCAACCAATTTGTGAAAATTATGAAAAAACTATTTTATCTCATGATAGGTGCAGGAATGCTGCTCGTATCATGTGCAAAGGAAGATTCAAACGACGTTAATCAAGACAAAATCTGGACGGAGTACGAACTTTTTTACAATCAAAATGATGATAAAACCCACGCTATTGCACGTTTTCGTTTTGGTGGACCAACGGGAACTTTGCTGGAGTTATCGGATTCAACCGGTGCTTCAGTTACTTTTGACGGAACGGTAATGCCGTACAATAGTTGGTGGGGTGCACATCACCTGGAGTTTGCAGGGAATGTGACAACCGGGACGTTTTTATATACCAACACCAATGGAACTCAATACACCAATTCAGTTCCTTCCGGAGCCGAGTCTGTTGCTTTCCCGATCGGATTTGATACGATCGTAAAGTCGCAATCAGAAACTTTTGCATGGGCAGGTACAGCTATTGCGGCCAATCAACACATTGCATTATTTGTGGGCTCGTGGACATGGGGTGATGACGCCTTATTCTACACAGACGCACTCGGAGCCACAAACTTAGTGATGGGTGTTAATGCCAAATCTAATTTGGCGCTTGGTACAGCAACGGTTTATATGGATAGAGTTGTGAAGAATGCCAGTATAAATGGCACACCTGAAGGAGGAATAATTCGATATAAATACCGACCGACCAACGCACAGGTTGAGGTGGTGCCGTAGTACAAAATTCTGATTAAATAAAAAAGAGGCAACTTATAAAAGAAGCCTCTTTTTTTTATTCTTTTTATTGATGGGTTATGCCTTCTTCAGTCCAAGCTCAACAAGACGCTCAGTCAGAAATTCCCCCGCAGTCATATCTTCGTAATGCTTCGGGTTTTCTTCTGAGATACATGTATCTAAACACGTCAAATCCATATCTGATCGTGGATGAAGAAAGAAAGGTGTTGAATATCTTGGAGTGGTCCATGATTCTTCATTAGGCGTTATTACTCTGTGCTGAGTAGACCTGAATACGTCATTGGTCAATCGCGCCAGCATATCTCCAATATTGATAACAATCTCATCATCTTTAGGGCTAACAGGAATCCATTGACCGTCCAAAGTTTGTGCTTCAAGGCCATCTGCAGAACCTCCCATTAGTAATGTGATGAGGTTAATGTCACCGTGAGCTGCTGCTCTTACCGCGCCTTCAGGAATCTGTGACTTGTCCTTAACAGGGTAATAATGCAATAACCTTAAAATGCTGTTGCCATTGTGAATTTTGTCGTCAAAATAATTTTCAGGCAAATTCAAATAAAGCGCAGTTGCACGTAACAAATTACGCCCTGTGTTTTCAAAGGTGTCATAAACCTTTCTTCCAACAGCTTCAAACTCCTGGATTTCTTTGGGCCAAATGTTTTCAGGATATTCCTGTTGAATGGGATCACCATCTGTAACGGTTTGCCCAATGTGGTAAAACTCTTTTAAGTCAGGGACATCTTTCCCTTTAGCACTTTCCTTGTTTTTGGAAATATAACCACGTTGACCATGGTTGGCTTCATCTTCATATTGTTTCTTAATATCATCAGGGAGTGCAAAAAATGCCTTTGATACTTCAAACAGTTTTTTTCGTAATTCTTCAGTTACACCGTGGTTTCGTACAATAGCAAATCCCATGTTGGAAAATGAATCACCAAAATCGTTAATGAACTGCGATCTTTTTTCAGGGTCTCCGGATATGTAGTCATTGTAATCAACGACTGCAATTGTATTTTTATCCATAATCAAGCAATTTTAAGCTTCGCCATCTTTGAACCAGCAAATTTGGACTCAGCGTATTCTAATGTAATTCTAAGTTCAGTAGCTTCTTTTTTAGAGGGAAGTTCAAACATGGCATCATTTAAGATGGCTTCACAAATTGAGCGTAACCCTCTGGCGCCCAATTTATATTCCATTGCCTTTTCAACGATAAAATCAAGTACATCTGAATCCATTTTCAGATCTACATTATCGAGGTTAAACAATTGAACATATTGTTTGATAAGTGAGTTTTTCGGTTCTGTCAGAATTCTTCGCAATGCTTTTTCATCCAACGGATTTAAATAAGATAAAACCGGCATACGCCCTATTAATTCAGGGATTAAACCGAAATCTTTAATATCCGACGGAATTACATATTGCAGCAAGTTTTCAGAATCTAGTTTTTCATCCTTGGATGAGAACCCAATGAGATTAGTATTTACGCGACGTGCTATAATCTTTTCTATACCATCAAAGGCACCACCAGCAATAAAGAGAATGTTCTTTGTATTGACCTTGATCATTTTTTGTTCAGGGTGCTTTCGTCCTCCCTGAGGCGGCACATTTACAACGGTACCTTCAAGTAACTTCAGCATTGCTTGCTGAACACCTTCGCCTGAGACATCACGTGTAATACTTGGATTATCTGATTTTCTGGCAATTTTATCAATTTCATCTATGAAAACGATTCCTTTCTCAGCAGCTTCAACATTATAATCAGCCGCTTGCAAAAGTCGTGACAAAATAGACTCCACATCTTCACCGACATAACCTGCTTCAGTAAGCACGGTGGCATCAGCTATACAAAAAGGTACATTGAGTGAACGGGCAATTGTTTTAGCCAGTAGCGTTTTTCCTGTACCGGTTCGTCCAACTAAAATCACGTTAGACTTGTCGATTTCAATTTCTTCGTCACCAGCATCAGCTATTGTTAGACGCTTATAATGATTATAAACAGAAACAGCCAGAACCTTTTTGGCATCCTCCTGTCCTATTACATAATCATCAAGCTGTTCCTTAATTTGCCTAGGCTTTAACAAGCGAAAATCATGGTTGTAATTTTTGGCTTGTTCGTGCTTTTTCTGTTCCTGAACAATGCCGTGTGCCTGCTCAATACAATTGGAACAGATGTGCCCTGTCAACCCAGCAATTAGTATTCCCGTATCTACTTTCGATCGTCCACAAAATGAACAACTAATATTTTCGTCCTGATTACTCATTATTTACTTAACACTTCATCCACCATCCCATAATCTTTAGCTTCTTCAGCTTTCATCCAGTAATCTCTATCCGCATCATTCCATACCTGATCGTAATCTTTTCCGGAGTGCTTAGAGATGATTTCATATAGTTCTTTCTTTAACTTTTGTATTTCTCTTGCCGTGATTTCAATATCCGAAGCCTGACCCTGTGCACCACCTAATGGTTGGTGAATCATCACTCTTGAGTGCGGTAGAGCAGATCGCTTTCCTTCTGCACCGGCGCAAAGTAATACTGCCCCCATAGAAGCGGCCATACCTGTACAAATTGTGGCCACATCAGGTGAAATATACTGCATTGTATCGTAAATTCCTAGTCCTGCATAAACCCCGCCACCCGGTGAGTTCAGATAAATCTGAATGTCTTTTTTGGGATCCACAGACTCAAGAAATAGTAACTGAGCTGTGATAATATTTGCCACCTGGTCATCAATTCCGGTACCCAAAAAGATGATTCTATCCATCATCAATCTGGAGAAAACATCCATCTGTGCAACATTTAATTGTCTTTCCTCAATAATGTAAGGAGTCATGGATGATGTGATGTATCCATCAACAGTGCTACTGCTAATTCCGTGGTGTTTAACGGCGTATTTTTTGAATTCGTCTTCTTTGAACATTTGATTTTAATTAAGTACAAAAAAATAATACCTAAATATAGGTATTATTTCTCACTGGAATGTGATCTATGCCACTTTCAAGGCTGCTATTTTGAGCCGTATGCCTGCTCAATAAATTTCTCGTAAGGCAGTGCTTTTTCTTTCAGGGTAACAACACTTCTGATATATCCTGTAATTTTTTCAGCATACAGGTTATCATAGATTCGGTTGGCTTCTTCCTGATTCGAAAGTACGTTTTTAGCCTGTGCATCCAACTCCGTATCTTCCGGTGCCGGCATACCATATTGGGCATATTGGTTAGCTAACAATCCTTTCGTGTAGTTCACTGCTTCTTCCGGCTCTACTTTCAAGTCATTTTCTTTAATGATCTTATTCTGGATCAGTTGCCACTTTAAGCTCTTTTTGTAATTGTCAAAATCAGCTTCAATTTGTTCGGCAGTTACTTCTTCTTTTGACGAAGCAAGTATCCATCTCTTTAAAAAATCTTCTGGCAGATCAATTTTTGTATGGTCAACAATTTCATCTACCATTTTTTGATTAAACAATCGATCTGAATCATTGGCAAACATCTTTTCAAGGTCCGCTTTAACACGGTCTCTCAACTCTTCTTCTGATTTGATTTCACCTTCTCCAAACAGCTTGTCAAAAAGTTCCTGGTTGAGTTCTGCCGGAATCATCCTTTTTATCTCGGTAATCTTAAAATCAAAATTCGAAGATATATTCGGTAATTCTTCTTTTGTCACACCAAGCATGGCAGCCATATCAGCTTCACCTTTAGAAACTTTTTCAGGGTTAAGATTGATGACATCTCCCACTTTAGCTCCGGTTAACTTTTTCTTTGTTGCTTTATCTTCAACAAACTCCATGGATATAGTGGAGTTGTTTTTCACTTCCCCGTCAACTTCAGAAAATTCGCCCATAACCATGTCTCGTTCACCGACTTCATCATCAGAAACAAGCTTACCATATCTTCTGGCAAGGTTTTCAACCTCTTTGTCCAACATCTCCTTATCAACCTCTACCTTCAGGTATTCGAACTTATTCTTCTTAGATAACTTCAGGTCAAATTCAGGTGATATTCCAATTTCGTAAGCAAATTCAAAGTCAGTTGGATTGTCAAAATCACCTTTAACTTCTTCGTCTTCTTTTGGAATTGGATTACCTAAGACATTAATATTATTGGATTGGATGAATTCTCCTAATGACTGGTTGACCGCTTTATTCAATTCTTCGGCCAGTACGGCTTTACCGTATTTTTTCTTAATGAGGCTAAGCGGAGTTTTACCCGGTCTGAATCCTGGAAGATTTGCCTGTTTACGGTAATCTTTCAGTGTTTTTTCTACTTTTTCTGCATAATCTTCAGCAGAGATTTGTACTCTTAAAACAGCATTCAGCTCATCAATTTTTTCCTCAACTACGTTCATGTAATTTCATTTGGTTAAAAAAAAATTGGCCTCGAACCGTCCCAAAACAATCAGGATTGGAATCGAGACCAATTTGTGCGGGTGGAGGGACTCGAACCCACACACCTCTCGGCACTAGATCCTAAGTCTAGCGTGTCTACCAATTTCACCACACCCGCGCATTAAAGATTGACTTTTCAATCTTCCCGTCTGACTCCTGCCAGAATTGGGGACCGCAAATTTAATTAGTTTTTTTATTACAGACAATAATTGATCAACGTTTTCTTTCAGGGAAAACGTATGTATATGAAAAGTTAGGGACTGGAACAGGTATTGGTGAGCCACCAGAATAAACTAATGAGCCCCCAAGTTGCCACTGTTTATGCGGGTTAGCTCCGAACCGGACAGCTGCACCTGCACTGAGCATGAAGTCACCTTGAATAAAGCTAGTAAATCCGTCAAATACAAATGTTGAGTGATCATTTAAGCGTACCATTCCGCCAACATTTGCAAAAATTACATGTGTATAATAATAGTCAGTCGTCATAAGCTGCCAAGTCATTGTAGTTTCGTCAAAATCCCAAAATTCCCTGAACTCATGTACAAAAGCGTATCCAGCCTTAGCCGAAAAATTTTTATCCCTGTCACCAAATGTAAAAGTGGTAGACCCTACCAAACTACCATCTCTGATTCCTAAATTTGCCCATGAGCCAAAGGCCATAGTTCCGTAAGCCAAATCTATGGACATCACAGCATCCGCTGTTAATGGAATGCAGTATTTTGATTTGATCCCTACAGGTGCTCCCCAATATGAACTGAAAGCACCTAATGACCAGTTTTTAGTTACAGGTATGCCAGCTTCTGCCCCGAATAACATAAATTTGACATATGCTTCTCCTCTCTGTATTGGGAAGGCATTATCTGAGATCATATTTTTTGTGGTAATTCTGTTTCTCAGGTCGATTTTTCGGTGAATTACAACCTGGGGGCCATCATTGTCTAGCGTATCTTTTATGTGTAGTACTCCATCCTGTTCTTTTTCAGGTGCATCATTTTTTACAAGCGTATCTGTTTCAATTTCTTCAATTGGGGCTTCCTCTTTTTCTGTGTTGATTTGCTGATCAATGGGTTGTTCATCCTCAAGAGGTTGAATAGATTTGATAAAATGTTTAGGGATATACAAACGTCCCACCTGGTCTGAATTTAAGAGTATTTCCCTGCTGTCATCTTCAAGAATGTAACCCGTATAGCGGGCACCATCATTTTTAATAATTACCATTTTTATAGCTTCAGTGCCAGTTGTGTCTTGTCCCCATGCATTACAACTCAGCAGAATTGAACAGCAAAGGATAATATGACAAATACGAAATTTCATAGTGATGCACTGAGTTAACGTAAAATCGAATGGATTGGTGTGTCCGTTTACAAATAACTGAAAATTTTATTTATAAACATCTGTAGAACGGATTGGTAGAATTACATTTGTTATTCATGTCTGACAAGAAGAAAATAGCCATATTGGGGTCTACTGGTTCTATCGGAACTCAAGCGCTGGAAGTAATTTCGGCGTATCCGGATAAGTTTGAAGTATCTGTGTTGACAGCCAATAATAATGCTGATCTACTCATTCAGCAGGCATTAAAATTTAAACCAAATGTGGTGGTGATCAGTAATGAAGATCATTACCAAAAGGTAGAGGAGGTATTGTGGCAGGAAGATGTTAAGACCTATACAGGTGCAGATGCTCTGGAGGATGTGGTACAAATGGACGAAGTGGATATTGTGCTTGCCGGAATTGTTGGTTTTGCGGGGTTAAAGCCAACCATAAAGGCTATTGAAGCGGGGAAAAACATTGCTTTGGCCAATAAGGAGACCTTGGTAGTGGCAGGTGCAATAATTACTGAACTCGCTCAGGAAAAAGGAGTAAACATCTATCCAGTAGATTCAGAACACTCTGCTATATTTCAATGTATTGTCGGCGAATTTCAAAATCCGATAGAAAAAATTTATCTGACAGCATCTGGAGGTCCGTTTCGTGGAAAATCAATAGCTGATCTGGAGAATGTAAGTAGAGAAGAGGCCTTGAATCACCCAAACTGGAACATGGGGGATAAAGTAACGATAGATTCGGCCACTATGATGAATAAAGGGCTGGAAGTTATAGAAGCGAAATGGTTATTTGGATTAAAACCTAATCAGATTGATGTAATTGTTCACCCAGAATCTGTTGTCCATTCTCTGGTGCAGTTTCAGGATGGATCCATAAAAGCACAATTGGGATTACCCGATATGAAATTACCGATTCAATTTGCTTTTTCTTATCCACAAAGATTTCCATCCAATTCAAAACGTTTAGATTTTGCTGAATTCCCCTCGTTACATTTTGAGGCTCCGGATAAGAAAGTGTTTACCAACCTTCAACTGGCGTATGATGTGATTGAAAAATCAGGTAATATGCCTGCTGTATTAAATGCAGCAAATGAGATCACGGTTGAACACTTTTTAAATAATAAGATAAAATTTTTACAAATAGCCGAGATCAATGCAAAGGTGTGTGGAAAGATAAACCACGTTCCTTTTCCCGACTTAACTGATTTGCTTGAAGCAGACCGCGAGGCCCGCAGAATTGCTGAAGAATTATGTAAGTATTGATAAACAGCTGGTTTTAAGTTATCTTTACGTCAAATTTTTGATATGAAAAGATTATTACCACTCATCTTAGCTGTGTTTTTCCTGAATATAGGGAAAGCCCAAACTACCTGGTCAGAGCATGCTGCAGCTGTTTTTTATGCCAACTGTACGGCTTGCCATAATCCAAATGGAATTGCACCGAATTCGTTAATGACTTATACAGATGCATACAATTATTCGGCAATGATACAGAATTATGTGACCAATAATATTATGCCTCCCTGGACGGCGGATACTGCTTATGCACACTATTCCCAGGAGCGCATTCTAACACAAAATGAAAGAGACATACTTCTAAATTGGATCAGTGATGGAAGTCAGGAAGGTGATCCGGCATTAGCACCACCACCTCCGGTATATAGTGGTGATCAGGTTTTACCTGGTGTCCCTGATATGGTTGTTACTGCGCCTAATTATATGAGTAAAGCAACTACTCAAGACGATTATGTTTGTTTCGTAATTCCTTCTGGTTTGGCACAAAACCGAAAAGTAAAAGCAATTGAAGTGATCCCAGGTAACAGAGAAATTGTTCACCATTGTCTAGTCTATAGTGATGATACAGGATTTCCTACAACCGACACGAGCGGGAATTGTGCAGGTCCGGTAACCAGTGAATTAATGGGTGGATATACACCAGGTTCTACACCGATCATTTTCCCATCTACTGGTTCATTTGCAACTGGTATGGAATTGACTGCTGGTTGTGATATTGTATTGGCCATGCACTATCCGGAAGGTAGCTACGGTATGTATGATCAGACTAAAGTAAATTTCTATTTTTATGATGAGCCAGTGAGCAATTTTAGACCGGTAGCTTGCGAACCGATCATACAGAATTGGTCGTTTTCAATTGCCGCAAACACGATTGATTCTGTAGTTGTTTCAACAGGGGCAATTCCTTCAGATTATACCTTATTAAGTGTTTTCCCACATATGCATTTGATTGGAAAGTATATTCAGTCCTGGGGAATCACCCCTTCTAATGATACTTTAAAATTTACAAGAGTACCAGAATGGGATTTTGAATGGCAAGATTTTTATTGGTTCCAATATATGCGATATATTCCTGCCGGAACAGATATTTTTGGTAAAGGTATTTGGGATAATACAGCTTCGAATCCAAACAACCCTAACGACCCCCCTATTACAATTTCTGCAGGATTGAATACCAGTGATGAGATGTTTTTGATCTACTTCCACTATATGGATTACCAGGCTGGTGATGAAAATGTTAATGTGGATAGTTTAACGACAGAATTTTTATCGTTGAATGAACCAACGGAAGAGGCTTCGTTTGCGACGGCATATCCAAATCCGTTTAAGCTGTCTACTGATATTACTTATCAATTGAGTACCTCCGGGTATGTCAGCATCTATATCTATGACATTCAAGGGAAAATGGTTAAAAAACTGGTAAGTGAACAACAACCTAGCGGTGTTCAGAAGGTTACCTGGAACGGAACCAATGATGCCGGTGAGAACGTGAAAACAGGGATGTATTTTTATTCTGCTTTGGTTGATGGGCAACACTTTTCCGGCAAATTACTGAAGAGATAGATTCATCTCTCCTAAAACATTAAATACCCGGTATCTGGATTTTACAGTACCGGGTTTTTTGTTTTCTTTTCTTTTCTACATTTCACCTGCTTGTTATTCCCTCATAAAACATCAGAATGTCCTGTAAAATCTTAGGATTACGCTAATAAGTATGATACTTGTTTAACTAACAGCCGTTATTATCAGGGTAAAATAATTACATTTTTATTATGCACACATAGTTATTTTTCTTAAATTAACATGTTAACCTCTAAATTCTATCCCTATAAACTACTTTTACATTGCACTATTCGCACCGATTTTAACACTTACTGC
>JABURP010000006.1 GCA_014762645.1 Crocinitomicaceae bacterium | reverse complement strand
TGAATAACACCATAAATCAATCAGATTCCATGTTGCAATAATTGCTAACGTTTGGGTAAAGTTAGGCATTTATGCCGTCTTGATGTGCGGTGGCCAAAACCCCGGACTTTGGTTTGTCCGACCGAGTGATGGCAGCCCGGATATGTACACGTACTGGGAGGGAAAAGCGTGGCCAGAGTGTCGGACATGAACTTTACCTACTGTGTTAGCTTTAGTTTTTCATCATCTGTCTTGCAGAATTGAACAAATAAAAATGACGCACCCAACCATCAGAAGACAAATATCCTGTGGTAAAATTGTTTTCGTTCTCAACTACAGGGTTGTTGAAAGATGTTTTCACGTAAAAACCGCCTGTCAGATAGTCATCTACAATTCCGCATACTTCTTCGATTGGGATTGTTAGAACAATTTTGTTGTTTAACCTATAAAAGTCATGAGTTAATTGTAGAGTTTCCAAGTCTCTTTCAATGAGCTCTTGTCCGACTTCTGTGGTTTCAATAAATGAGTTGAAATTGCATGAATTCAAATATTCTTGAATCGCGACTTTTTTGGTTTCGGAATTAGATTCAGGTCTTGTGTATTCCATGGAAACAGCAAAATTGTCCATTCGTGATGTGTCAGATTGATTTCTACAAACGAACTCAAGTCCGTATTCTGTGTATCCATATGGAATCATCTGATTATTTATTATAATCGAGTCAGGAATGTTCGAAAGTTCAAGTTCGAATTTTAATGAGTCATTTTCAATCAGTTTCCAGCTTGAAATGATTCCTGTTAGCGGATCTTGAGGAATTGACTCTGATAAAGGCTCCATTCCATATCGAATTAAGGAATCTGGTGATTCATAACATTTTACAACTTCTGTCCGTTCTTCATTAGAGGCGTTATCAGAAATATTACCATTGCAAGAAATAAAGGTAATGGACAAAAGTCCGATTAGGATTAATTGAGTTTTGGGCATAATTAAAGCTAACGTTTGGGTAAAGTTAGGCATTTATGCCGTCTTGATGTGCGGTGGCCAAAACCCCGGACTCTGGTTTTGTCCGACCGAGTGCTGGCAGCCCGGATATGTACACGTACTGGGAGGGAAGGGGCTGGCCAGAGTGTCGGACATGAACTTTACCTACTGTGTTAGCTGGCGTTTTTCGCAATGGATAATTAGATTCAATGTGGTGTTATGTTTTAAGATGCTATTTGATAGCACCCTGAATATGATTACTTTAGTGTTATGGTCAGAGTCACAATAATGATGAGTTTCATTTTCTGTAATCTTTTTATTTACTCGCAGACAGTTGAGTGGGTAGAATCAGCAGGAGGTTCCGGTAATGATATGAGTCATTCCATCATTGTCGATAATGCGGGATATATATATTCAACCGGTTTTTTTTCTGATACTGTAGACTTTGATCCAAGCGCTGGTCAAGAAATATTAATTTCTAATGGTAATTATGACATTTTCTTGCAAAAGTTAGATCAAAATGGAAATTTGATATGGGTAAAAGGAATGGGAGGAGATTTTACTGATTATGGTAATTCTCTCGCATTTGACTCCCAGGGAAATCTATATTTGGCAGGTAGTTTTCAACAAACGGTCGATTTCGATCCTAATGCAGGGGTACACAACCTTACTAGTACAAGTCTCAAATCGGCGTTTGTTCAAAAATTAGATACAGCAGGTAATTTTATATGGGTAAAACATATTGATGGAATTGGGCAGGGTTCCCGGGCAGCATCAATTGAAATAGATGGTTTTGATAATATATATACAACCGGTGAATTTTATGGGACACTTGACTTTGATCCAAATGGGGGAACCAATTTTTTAACTACTGCTAATCCGAGTCATTCAGATGCATATATTCAAAAATTAGATACCAGCGGCAATTTAATATGGGCAAAAAGCATGATTGGACCAAGACCGAATTATGGCTTTTCAATTGCTGTTGATCAGAGCGGAAATGTTTACTCTACGGGAGTTTTTGAAGATACTATTGATCTAGACCCGAATCCCGGTGTCGCAAATTTCATTTCGGAAGGCAATAGTGATATGTATATCCAAAAACTAGATTCATCTGGAAACTTGGATTGGGCGAAAGTTGTAGGACATCATTATACTGTTAAGGGCTACGCCATTGATGTTGATCAGAATTCAAACGTTTTGATAACTGGAAGTTTCTTTGATACGGTAGACTTTAATCCAGGAGTTGATGTTGATTTACTCTATGGTGATATGATGAGCATTTTTGCTTTGAAGTTGGATTCAAGCGGTGAATATGTATGGGCAAAAAACATGTGTAGTAAGAATGTATATACTAACGGACATAATATAGTATCAGATAATAGTGGGAATGTTGTTGTTGTGGGGCAGTTCATTGATACTGTTGATTTTGATCCAAATGGGGGAGTGCATGAATTGATTTGTGATGGCGGATATGATGCATTTATTCAAAAATTAGATGAGAACGGAAATTTATTGTGGGCAGAAAGATATGGCGGCTTCGGACACGATATAATCAGAGGTGTGGCTTTCGGACCTTCGGGTAACATTTTCTTGGCTGGCACATTTCAGAGTCAGGTTGACGTACAGACGGTCTCAGGAAACAATCAAATTATTGCCAATGGATGGAATGACGTTTTTGTAATGAAAATTGCTGGTACTTCCTCCATTTATGAGCAGGAAATAGAAACTCTTAAAATTTATCCTAATCCTACGACAGGTTTGTTCAATGTGGAACTACCGTCAGGATTAGAAGCAGGTCATTTATCAATTTTTAATCTACAAGGTCAACAGATTAGTTCAATCTCTTTGCAAGGAGAGAAAAATATAGAATTGTCAATTATTGACCTTCCGTCTGGTTTGTATTATTTGCAGGTGGAAAATGACCATTATCGAGAAATATTCAGGATAATTAAACAGTAGCCAGTCTTATGACAGCTAACGTTTGAATAAAATTAGCAATTTATTGCGACGCGAGTGCGTTGGCAAAAAAGCCCCGGACTCTGGCTGTCCGACCGTGGGTGGCCGCCCGGACTTTGTGCACGCCAATGGGAGCATTGCGGGTGGCAAAAAGTGTCGGACGTGAATTTTATTTATTGTGTTAGGTGGCGTTTTCTACTATATATAGTACCAGTCCATTAGAAACAAACAGGTACTAGTTGTTGATACGATTACCATGGAAATCCATGATTTTCCGATAGAAAAATTATTCTTTTTCATTTCGTAAAAAGTCCAGTACGCCAATAAACCTCCAATCGAGATGAACAGAATTAGCATGATCAAATCCATGTGATTAAATGGAATATTTCTAATCAGATCTGATATTGATGCGATTAGTCCAAATAATGAAAACGACAAGCCTATGGGAATTCCGAAAGTAAAGCCAAATTTTTTCTTTGCAATCTGTCCTATTAAAGCAACTATTGAAATTATAGTAATGAAAGCAATACTTTTCATTTCATATAGCAATTCCCCGTTGGTCCTGTTGTTTCCTCCCCATCCTGAAGCCATAGCGAACATAACAAACAAATAGAATGAAAGGATCAATAATGAAATAGACAGAATGATATAAACAATTAACAGTAAAACTCTTGATATTCGCAGATCTTCTGAGTCCGTCATTTGAGTTGGCTTTAGTTCTGGGTAATGACACCTAACGTTTGGGTAAAATTAGCAATTTATTGCGACGCCAAGTGTGTCGGCCAAAATCCCGGATTCTGGGCGGTCCTGCGTGATGGCTGCCCGGATATGTACACGCCAATGGGAGCATTGCGCGTGGAAGAGGGCGGAGGTGAATTTTACCTATTGTGTTAGCTGTAGTTTTCTACCATGGGTAACCAGCTTCTGCAAAACCTACACGCACAGGCTTCCATTTTTCGAACCAGACTCCAACTCCATGCTCCTGATCCCATTTGCATTCAGCTGTTAGTCCGAATGAACCGTCTTCACAGTTTTCTGGTTCTGGTATGCGAATGTGGAAAGGAGCTTCAAGATATTCAACAAAATCGTCTATAGTTTCTGTGCTTGGACAGTCCTTTTGCAACAAGTCATACTGTTCTTGTGTCATAGCACCAAGCTGAATCATTGTCGGTAACATTTCTCGAATATGTGCTTGTCCTTCAACATAAAATTTGTGCATTTTTTCAATTACTTCTTGCATCAAATTTTCGTTTAGTTGAGATTCGATTTGATCTAATGTTTCCAGTTGTTCAGGATGAACTTTTAAGCCTGAAGGTAGAGATAGCTCAAAAGATTCTGGAAACAATGGAATTTTAAATTTCATCCGTCAAATTGTAATTACAGCTAACGTTTGAGCAAAGCTAGCGATTTGAGGTGAGCGCAGCAAACCCAAATTGCGAACGTGTGTGCTGGCCAGAAACCCCGGACTTTGGCCTGTCCGACTGTGAGCTGGCACCCCAGAACTTTGGACACGCTAATGGGAGCTTTTTGCGCTGGACAAGGGTGGAAGTAAGCTTTGCTTACTGTGTTATGCACCGTTTTTCACCCCTAATTAGTTGCTGGCTCCACCAAAAGTCCTTTTAGGCACTGAAACTTGCTCGAAGCTGAAGCCTTGCTCTGTAGCTATCAACTTCACGGCCTGTCCGATTTTGAATTGATTGATTAGATTGAAGTAATCGGTCAGAACACTTTTATATTCTGGCTTGTTTTGAATCACCTTTCCGTTCTTTTCCATTCTATTCATCACTTCATTTTCGTCGATTTCGATTCCAATGAATACGACTCTTCCTGAGTCCCAAGTTTTATTTCCTTCAATTTCCTTCAACACATAATTTCCGTTTTCGTTTACGGGTACAACAAATTGTTTACTTGTTGAATTAGGTTTTTTGAGATCATGTTTTACTAAAAACTTCTTGGTATTCATGGGTTGGTGATTGCTACGTTTGCAATGGTGCATAACGTTTGGCTAAAGCTAGCAATTTATTGCGTGCGAAGTGTGCTGGCAAAAAATCCCGGACTTTGGCTGTCCGACCGTGATGGCCGCCCGGATTATGGACACGAAATGGGCGAAAGCGTGCCGGCCAAGGGTCGGACGTTAGCTTTAGCTATTATGTTAACATTAGTTTTCTACTCTGGGAAATCCGTAAATTAGTTGTGATGAATTTTCCAGAAAGCTCCTACAGGTTCTTAATAGAGAAACATAATGCAAAGGTTATAGATCAGGTTTATGATTCTGAGTCATTTGGTAATTATTACACAGAACTAGAGTGTCAAAACCTTGGTATTATGTATGTTAATGATCGCGGCATTCATGCAATAACGATTTGGAGTAGATTCGATCCGGGCATTGATGAATTTATAAAAAATGAATTCGAAGTCTGTAATGTTGGTTATTGTCTGAGTCCGCATGAAGTTGATTGCGATAATTATTCCGATTTGGATAACGAAAATAGAATCAAATCTTATAATCAAATTCTTGAAGAAAATTTTGATGCTATCAATGAATTATTGTCCTTAGAAAATTATGCTGCGACAATAGAACGCTGGCATAAATTATTGAAGGAAAGATTCGAGCGAAGAGCTAATTAATGTTAACGTTTGGCTAAAGCTAGTAATTTGTTGTTTGCGCAGCAAATACAAATTACGGTGCGAAAGTGCGCTGGCCAAAACCCGCACCCCTGGCTGTCCACCGAGTTAGGCCAAACCAGAACTTTGGACACGCAAATGGGAGCAAGTGTGCTGGCCAAGGGTGGACGCTGAGCTTTAGCTATTGTGTTATGTGCAGTTTTCTACTCCTGGTCCAGCAGTCCTATTGTGTCCGCTTTGTACACGTCAAAATCAACTTCCGTTTCAGTTAGATTCAAAAATCTAATTGCTCGTTTATTCAGACCAATATAGGGAGTAGAAGTTTCAGGATTGATGTCAATGTCAATTACGAACTGCAATCTTGTTTCTAAGTTGAGGCGCTTTTTAAGATCATTTATCAAATCGATCTTCGGTTCAAAAATGTCAAGAAGTTTTTCTAAGTATGCCTCTAGGTCAAGGTCTTTTCCGGCTACTAATTTGTATTTCCAAGAAGTTCTTTTGGGAGCAGGATTTTTTTTAATCATCAAGTCAGTCGGTTCAATTCCGAGTTCTTGTGTGACAAGTTCTGTGTCAAAAACATCTGCATCAAAAGCCAAATACAAAGAATTATTGCATTCAGAACCACTATATGTAATTTTTTGGTACAAGCCTCAACTGTAATTGCACATAACGTTTGGCTAAAGCTAGTAATTTGTTGTTTGCGCAGCAAATACAAATTACGTGCGATAGTGCGGAGGCCAAACCCTGGATACTGGGAGCGTCCGACCGAGATGGCACCCCAGGACTATGGACACGTAATGGGAGAGAAGAGGGCCGGCCAAGGGTCGGACGTTAGCTTTAGCTATTATGTTAGGTACAGTTTTTAATTCCATTTACCATCTTTCATTCTAGTAGATCTTTCCGTTCTGCACTGTTGTAGCTGGTTTTTGTATAGTGCAAGTCTTTGCGAGAGAACAAATGATGTGTTTTGGTCTTCCGAGTCCGAGAGCCATTCTTGAGTTGTTTCAATTCGATCATTGAGTGTTTCTATCATTTCCTCAAGTTGCTCATTAGTTAATTCTTCAGCAGTCATAATAACTTATTAATTCCAAAAGGATGAAGGCAAGCTTCTAACTTCGTGTTCAACCTCTTTCAATTGAAACAATGCAAAATAGTAATTAGGTAACACTCCTTCCAATTGTGTTTTTTTCTCCTCCGGTGCTAAATCATGATTAAAAATCAAATCCAAAGTCTGTTCAATTATTTCTTGACAGTTTACACAAGCTAAAGCTAGGACATATTCATATTTCTCTTTGCCAATTGGTTTGAAAGTGTTTTCATTGAAGTTTTGCAGGGCAAATCCAACATTTCCTAACTTCTCCAGCTTTTTTCTCAGAATGAATTGAGATTCAGCATCATAATTGTTGTCAATTAAGCTACGTTCTATTCCTTGATAGCTATCAAAAATAAATTCATCAACCCATTGTTGTCTCTTTTGCGGACTCATTCTGTCATAAATGCTTCTTGTTAAGGATTTATACTGTAAGAACATTTCATTTGCTTCTTCTTCAGTCATATCGTAATTGTACCTAACGTTTGAGTAAAGTTATGCAATTTATTGCAGACACTAAGTGCGCAGGAATCC
>JABURP010000109.1 GCA_014762645.1 Crocinitomicaceae bacterium | reverse complement strand
ATTGCCGATTATTACAATATTGAAATCATTGATTCAGATATTAAGAATAAAAAATTGATTGAGGGTCCCGTACAATTGGACATGATCAAATTTCACGATTGACTGACTCAACACTTGAAATTACTTGTGACGAATTTACTAACTGGGACAATCATCTGATTTTGCAATTTGACTGCGAATCTGAAACACTCAGAGTGAAAAACGCCACCTAACAGAGTATGCAAAGCTCACGTCCGACCCCATTGACCGCGATTTAGCACCTAATACGAATATATCCCTGTATTCATTCCCGCACGTGTGGGGTTGGACAGCCATCTCAAAAGCTATTCGGATAGTTTTTTCACCCTCCCAACAAAGTTAGGGAGAGCTTATCCAGATTGATCTACCTAATCAAAGATATATTCCCTTTTTGCTCAATTGACTCTCCATTGATGAGATAACCGTTCAATACGTATACAAACACAGCTGAGTTCAACTCTTTGCCTTTCCAGGTTCCGTCCCAGCAGATGCTCAAACTACTGGAGGTAAAAACAGCCTCTCCCCAGCGGTTGTAGATGGTAAAGGTCATACTTTGCATACAATCACTGTACACACAAAGCACATCATTCTCACCATCATTATTAGGAGAAAAAGCAGAAGGAACAAAAATGTCACCGCAAACAATCTCAATATCCACAAACGTACAGGCATCTGCTTCACATCCATTCGCATCTGTCACTGTTACACAATATTCTGTTGCCTGCAGTGGGTATGCATTTGGATTCGGACAATCATAACAATCAAGATCACTCGTTGGTGACCATTCGTATGATACTCCTCCTGTGGCCCAAAGACTTGCAGTATCTTCATAAAAAATCAATGTGTCAGGACTAACCATTGGGGTTGGTAATGGCCATACATTGACCATCACAGAATCGGTTGCTGTACAACCATTTCCATCAGTTACCACCACAGTGGCCATGCTTGAGTCAATTCCTGTAACCATTTGTGCGGTACTTGCCACCGGTGTCCATGAATAGGTAAATCCTCCAACTCCGCCAGTTGCATTTACGGATGCTGCTCCTAAATCAGGGTAACAGGCGTCTTGTCCTGTCATTGTCAATACAATTTCGGCTGGTTCAATTACTGTCACGCTATCCTGTACGGAACATCCTCCATCAACATCTGTCACCGTCACAATATATGTTCCGGCTCCAAGACCTGACACAGAAGCTGTCGTTTGACCGGATGGATTCCACGAATAGGTATAGTTTCCTGAACCGCCTGAAACGGACGCATTGGCTGAACCGTCTGTCAGACCAAAACAGGACACTCCGGTTACTGTAGTAGTTACAACAGGGTCAACAACTGTTACGGACTGTGTTAAAGTAGAGGAACATGCCCCCTGGGTAACTGTGTACGTGATATTTTGAGTACCAAAAAACGGATCAAAAATACTTCCGGACATTCCGGTTCCTGACCAGGTTCCGCCGGACGCACCAGTAATTTGTCCAGCCATATTCACCGGTGCTGAACTCTGACATAAAGTTAATGTGGTCCATGATGGGTCCGGATCAGGATTTACTGTTAACGATTGGGTCAATGTTCCCTGACATCCACCACTACCGACTGTATAGGTTAAGCTTTGCGTTCCAACTGCCGGATCAAACATATTTCCAGTAACACCTGTACCTGACCAGGCTCCACCTATATCACCAGTAATTAGAGAATTCAAGTCAATTGGCGAATCAGATTCACATACATTGGCTGCTGGCGTCCAGGATGGGTCAGATGCTGCAGTAACAACAATACTCTGTGCAGAACTGGCATCACAAGGTGCTGTTCCTACTGTATATGTTACTGTTTGCGTACCGACCGAAGGATCAAACATATTTCCTGTCACTCCGGTTCCTGACCAGGTTCCACCAGCTGTTCCTGTTATAAATGCATTTAAATCAAAAGGTGCATCTCCAATACAAGTGTTTAATGGTGGGGTCCAGGATGCATCTCCATTTGGGGTTACTGTTATTGTTTGGGCAGAACTTGCTGTACAAGGAGCTGATCCTACATCATACGTTATTGTTTGCGTACCAACCGAAGGATCAAACATATTTCCGGTAACTCCGGTTCCTGACCAGGTTCCGCCAGCCGTTCCGGTTACCAATGTACTTAGATCGATTGGTGCATCATTTTCACATGTTGTACCAGGCGGAGTCCATGATGGGTCCGGTGTTGTGGTTACGACAATACTTTGTGCAAGAAACGTATCACACGGAGCTGTACCTACGGTATAGGTTACCGTTTGCGTTCCTGATGATGGATCAAACATAGTTCCGGTAACTCCAGTTCCTGACCAGGTTCCGCCAGGTGTTCCGGTAATTAATGTATTCAAATCAATTTGTGGGTCAGTAGAACAAGTTTGAGCAGGTGGTGTCCACGCTGGGTCACTATTTGTTGTGACTGTTATGGTTTGAGCCAAAGATCCGTCACAAGGAGCAGTTCCAACATCATAAGTTATTGTTTGTGTTCCAACAGATGGGTCAAACATACTTCCCGTAACTCCGGTGCCTGACCAGGTTCCACCCGGTGTACCTGTAATATATGTGTTTAAATCTATCGGAGCCTGTCCGGTACATAATCCAACGGGAACTGTCCAGGATGGGTCTGCTGCCGTACCTACCGTAATTGTTTGTGTTGACACACCGTTACATGGCGCGATACCAACATCATATGTAATACTTTGTGTGCCTACGGACGGATCGAACATATTTCCGGTAACACCTGTTCCCGACCACGTTCCACCAGTATCTCCGGTAATGAGCGTACTCAGATCCACTTGAGGCGAACTTGTACAAAGTCCGACTGGTGGGGTCCAGGATGGATCACTGTTGGGGTTTACTGTAATTAATTGTGTGACGACATCATCACATGGTGCCACCCCAACAGAATACGTAATATTTTGACTTCCTACAGCAGGATCAAAGAAGCTGCCGGACATTCCGGTGCCGGACCATGTTCCACCCGTATCGCCTGTAATTTGTGGATTCAAATCGATCGGTGCATCACCAGTACATAAACCTGTCGGTACGGTCCATGCCCCGTTTGCCCCTGAAGTAACATTGATATTAATGGTTTGAAATACTTCATCACAGGTTCCGGGATTCACGGTATAGGTTACTGCTTGTGATCCTGCGGCTGGATCAAATGTGTTTCCAGTAACACCCGTTCCTGACCATACACCTCCGGGTGTTCCGGTAACAAGGGCATCCAGGTTTATTGGCGCCTGTGAAGAACATAAGGGACTGGGATCCGTCCAGGCCGCTGAAGCACCTGGTGTACTTATCGTAAATCCATCCAGTCCACAATAAGAATCATCACCTGCAAGCGTACAGGACAATGTCATGCTTGTAGCCGTAGCGGTAAAGGGTAAGGTAAATTGTGTCCAGGCACCTGCTACTTGAGGAATCGAAACGGTTGTGCAAGTAGCACCAACGCAAATATCCGGGTTTGAAGGACTTGAATTAAACAATGCTCCTGTTCCAAAATTGGCCCCATAAAAACACAAGGTATATGAGTTACCAACGGTGAGTCCTGTAATTGTTGTTTGCGCACATTCACCTGATCCTACAGCAGCAAGTCCCAGCCATGTACCACCATCCGGTGAAGCAGCAGGTGCAACCTGCGAACCTCCGGAGTACGAAGGAAATCCAACATCACAAAGATCCGGAGAAAAATTACACACCGACCAACCGGCCGCATTGGTCAAAACATTATTTCCAGCAGGAGAACCTGTAACCGAGCCATTGGTCACTGTTTGGGAAAGACCAAATAGTGGAAGAAATAAAAAGATAAGCAGTGCTAAAAAGAGCTTCATTCTGGTAATATCCATAGAATAAGTAGACTTATTGAAGAGTAGATTGTCGTTCACGATATAGGGCTTTGAAAACTGCAAATTACAAAAAGTGTTGACACCTTCAAAATAGCAGTGTATTTATATACTTTACCAGACGTGAATAAAAGGAATTAGTTGGTCGAAAAAGTCATAAAAAAAAACGCCTTTCGAAGTTTCGAAAGGCGTTTCCTTATAGATAGAATGTTTTGTTATTTAGTCACGTTTTGGAAAGATGCATTTTCAAAGAATTTAATAAATTCTCTGTCTTTTGCAGCTTTAGATTTCAAGCTTGAATCTTTCGCAAAACAACTCTTAAGGTTATTTACAACCATATCCAGGTTATCCTGACGTGCTCCGATAATTGCTTTCAGGTAATACCCGATAGCTGATTCAGCATCCGGAGAAGCATCAATAGTAGTAAGAGCAGAACTGTAATCTTCATTCAATACCTGAGCAAGCGCTTTGTTGAATGTATTTTCAGATCCCATATTACCAATAGCCTGATCGTAATCTCCATTTTGAATATCAATGATACCCAAGTTGTATTTTACTTCAGAACCAGCAGAGATTGCTGAGTTAAACAACTCAGAAGCTTTATCTCTGTCTCCGTTTTGTCTTGCAACAATACCAAGGTTATTTAATGTTACCGGGTTTTCATTGATTTCGTTCGCTTTTTCCCAGTTTTTCTTAGCATTATCAAGATCATTTTGCATGTAGTATACCCATCCAACATTGTTCGGTCCTCTCCAATCTTCAGGATAGTATTGAACAACAAGATTGTAAACTCTCATTTTTTCAGAAAGATCTTCATAAAGTGTAGCAGTAAACAATAGCTCCTCTACAGTTAATGTATCAGGCTTAGTTTTTGAAAGTTCTTTCAACTCTTCATCAGACCATCCGATTTTATCCCATGTAACGATCATCTGAGTTCTTCTCAATGGAGGAAGGATGTCTCTTTCAAGTTCTCTATATGTCTTAGCCATCTTCTTGATCTCTTCTTCTCTTTGGTTAAGATCAGAATACATGGTAAGCACTCTTAAGATTAGTTCTTTGTCTTCAAGGTCAGACTTTTCAACTGCAGTTTTGAATCCTGCCCAGTCCTCACCTCTTGGATCTGCTTTGTAAAAAGTACCAGGGTTTTCTACTTCGTACTCAGCAGCTTTAAGGATTTTCTCAGTAGCTTCCTGACCAGATTTAGCTCTGTCTTGTGCAAGCGTACCGTTGATATCCATCTCACCTTCAGGTGATGCATAAGCTGAGAAAGTAATGTACTTTGGTGATTTCTTTGGATTTACTTTAGCATCTTCAAACCAAGCCTGGAATTCTTTAATGTCATCTTCTTTCAATTCAGAAGGTCTAACATTATATTTCCCTTTTTGGTAGTTGATTTGAGCTGAGTAAGTTTCCTCAGTAGTTCGAACAAAGTTATCAACTCCGATTAGCGCTTTATCGTCATTTTGTACCCACAATGGAGTAACGATAGTACCATCAGCTATCTTTGTTTCTTCAATTTCGATTTCTTTCTTTCCTTTCTTAGCCATTCCGCTCACAGTCATATCTGCGTGCTCCATTGACGGATCGTAAGGAATTACATCTGTATAATTTACTGTTCCACCTTCTTTCTTAGAGATCACCTGACCGTTTCCAGTGGCTTTTTCTCCTTGAATATAGATGGTTTTAAAAGAACCGTTTCCTAATTTCGGAGTAATTTCGGCAGAAGCCTTTTTGTGAAGTCCTTTTTCAGGAATCTTTACAGTTACGCTTACTTCAACGCTGTCTCCGTGCATTTCCAACGGATTTGGTGTTACCGTATACTCGAGGTCGCCGATCAATTTACAACCAGTTAACGCCACTGCCGTAACTGCAACTGCCGCTAAACTCTTATAACTTTGCTTTTTCATTCTATCTGTTTTAAAACTTTTATTTTAAATAACCTAAAACAGTGCAATAATAAGTATTTTTTTTGAGCATTAGAAAATAGCACCAAGTTTTTCGGCATTTAGTGGCAGCAGTACATTTCTAGTCGTCCAATCTCCTGATGTTAACCGAATCCTTTAGTCCGTCTAACATTTCTTCCAGGCCCTGCTCTAACTGGGGATGCCGCCATTCCGGTTCAATTTCTTGAAGTGGAATCAACACAAATGCGCGTAAATGCATCTGTGGATGCGGTATAACTAACCTATTAGTTTTTAATACTTCATCCCCTATAGCTACAATATCCAAATCAATTTTACGCGACTCATAATTTTTGTTGTCGGACCGAACCCTACCTAAATCATTTTCAATGGCTAAAAGCTCCTGCATAACCCATTGTGGCTCATGGTCTGATTCACATGATATCACGGAGTTAACAAAATTATTATCTGCTTCAAAGCCCCAGGGTTCAGACTCATAGAATGAAGATTGACGGAGAATTTTTCCTATTCGGTCTTGCACTTGTTTATAAGCTTTCTTAATTAATTCTTTCGAATCACCAAGATTTGATCCCAATCCAATGTAATAGATACGCTTCATATTCGACCGTGAAAATAAGTAAATTGCTATTTTTGCAGTCAAATTGTCGGTAGTTATGAAGAAAATCCTTTTAGTAGAGGATGAAGAAAGTTTGATCAATGTCCTGGAACTTAATTTGGAGATTGAAAACTACAAAGTTGTTGTGGCAAAGGATGGACAAGAAGCCATTGCGTCATTCAATGATGCTATAGACCTGGTCATACTGGACATCATGATTCCGAAGATTAGTGGGTTTGATGTTTGTGCCGAAATAAGAAAACAGAGTGATGTACCTATAATTATTACATCTGCCAAAGGCACCTCTACAGACCGTGTAAAAGGCTTAAAACTAGGTGCTGATGATTATCTCGTAAAACCATTTGATCTGGAGGAGTTATTACTTCGTATTGGAAAACTTCTTGAACGACCAAAAGTGAGTAATGATCAACAGGACAGTTTTCAATTCGGTGACAATAAGGTGAATTTTAAAACCTATGAAATTACCGGTCAGCAAGGTTCTACGATCTTATCAAAACGTGAAATGGAATTGCTAAAATTTCTAATTGAGCGGAAAAACGAAGTAGTATCCAGAGACGAAATTCTAGATCGCGTATGGGGAAAAGACAACTTTCCAACCAGCAGAACTATCGATAATTACATCCTAAATTTCAGAAAATACTTCGAAAAAGACCAACGAAACCCTCAGTATTTCAAGAGTTTACGGGGCGTTGGATACAAATTTGTCATAAATTAGACTTTTTTCAGCCAACCATTGAATATTCTGCTGCGTCTAAATAAGTAGAAAGCGGTTTTAATTGCTTCTGGTTTTAATTTCCTTGCACGGTAACCTG
>JABURP010000066.1 GCA_014762645.1 Crocinitomicaceae bacterium | reverse complement strand
TGTTGGTAAGGTCTGTTGAGAATATTACTGTGGAACATCCCAATGGAGAGCGAGCTACAATAGCTGTACCAGATACTATGGATTATTGTTTATTTGAACAGGGAGAACCTGTATTGCCGAGGTGGCATACGGTTATTGATTCTGTTATACCTGATATGGGTGCAAGTGAAGCGGGCTTGATGAAAGGGGATTCAATTGTAGGCATTGCTGGGAATGATGTTGTTTACTGGGATGAAATGGGACATCATTTGGAAACAAAACAAGATAGTTTGGTAAATGTCTCTTACTACAGGGACGGAAAATTACTTAACTCTCAGGTTCAGGCAGATTCAACAGGTAAAATAGGAATTGGTTTCAATGATGAACGAGTGCTAAGCTTGGTCAACAGACAACACAGAGATTACAGCCTGGGAGAAGCTATTCCAGCCGGAATGTCATTAGCATACTGGACTTTACATGACTATGCTGCTCAATTGAAGTATTTATTTACTTCTAAAGGAGCATCAAGTATGGGGGGATTTGGTGCATTTGGTAAGTTATTTAAACCGACCTGGGACTGGCATACATTCTGGCTCAATACGGCTTTGATCTCCATCATCCTGGCATTTATGAATTTCTTACCGATCCCTGCATTGGATGGTGGACACATTATGTTCTTATTGTACGAGATGATTTCCGGAAGGAAGCCGCATGAAAAAGTGCTGGAATACGCACAAATTATAGGCTTTATACTCATTCTTGGCCTGGTGATCTTTGCCAATGGAAATGATATCTATAAAGCAATTACCGGTAATTAGAAAAAAAGGCGACTAAGAAACTCACTTGTTTGGTCCAATCCTTTTTGAAAGTATTGAATTAGGTTTTCCTTTTCTTTTTCTTAGCTGCAGGGAACAAAACATTGTTGAGTATTAACCTGTATCCTGGTGAATTAGGGTGGAGGTTGAGATCCGTTGGTGGATCGCCGACGTAGTGTTTGTAATCTTCAGGATCATGACCTCCATAAAAGGTCCATGTTCCTTCACCAAATTCCCCATGAATATACCGTGCTGTACCCATTGCTTTGTTTTCTCCCATGATCAGTACATCCGGCTTAATAAACTCTTTTCTGAAATCTGTTGTTTGCCCCATAAAACCATCAATTTCCATGGTGTGGTTTTGACAGAGCATGGTAGGCACAACATCCCATTTTGCAGAAAATTCGAATAAAAAGAATTTGTCCTGACTTTCCGGAACGCGGTGTTCTTTTGTTCCGTCAATATCTGAGTATTCATACACCATTGGATCTTTCACAATAGTAAAATCTTTAAAAGCGAGCGTTTGGGTAAAATCGAGCTTTGATTGAAAGTCTGGTTCTGCAGGGTCGTGATCATACATGTGCTCACAAATATCTGTATTATGTGCAGCCAGTGCAATGTCGTAACTATCCGTACCGCTACACATGGTGAATAAAAATCCTCCGCCCGCCACAAAGCTTTTAATGTTTTGCGCTACAGCTAGTTTCAGTTCAGAGACTTTTTCGTATCCCAACTGTGCAGCCATTCTTTCATTGTCTTTTACCTGCTTCTGATACCAGGTTTGGTTGTGATAATTCTTATAGAACTTGCCGTATTGTCCGGTAAAATCTTCGTGGTGCAGGTGCAGCCAATCGTATTCCGGTAGCACACCTACTACAACGGACGAATCATATATTTCATCATAGGGAATATCGGCATAGGTTAGTACCATTGTTACAGCATCATCCCAGGGCTGTTTACCACTTGGCGTGTATACAGCTATTTTTGGGGCTGTTTCTAATTGCACCACCTCCATATTCACTTCGGGGTTGGCAATTTCAGATTTGATATTCTTCACTTTTTGGTCAGGCAGAATTGAATAAGAGACGCCTTTAACAATGAGTTGTTCTTCAATTAAATCCACATGAGGCATTAGGAAGCTACCACCTCGATAATTGAGGAGCCATTCCATTATTACTTCATTTTCCAGTACCCAGTAAGCTACGCCATATGCTTTCAGGTGATTCTTTTGTGTCTCATCCATGGGAACCAGAATAGCGGAAGCCTGACTCTTGAACGGAAGTGCAAGAAGTAGTATTAGTGCTATTCTAAAAAGGTATGTCATCTGTACTATTTGCTATTGGATTGTCCTCGTCATCATCATTCATCTTACTTCCAATAGTAATGGTATCTGAGCTATTTTCAAAATCTTTATTAGGTGAAAACCCTGCGCCATAATCCATTGTGTCAAACGCATCAAGGTTTTCAAACCGTGTTAGCTCTTTTATGAATCGGAGTCGAACAGTATCCAATGATCCATTTCTATGTTTTGCTACAATAATCTCGCCAACTCCTTGTGTTGGCATTCCGTTTTCATCCACATCCAGGTCGTAGTACTCCGGACGGTAGATAAAACACACCATATCTGCGTCCTGCTCAATTGCTCCTGATTCACGAAGGTCAGAGAGCATTGGTCGTTTATCACCACCTCTGGTCTCTACAGACCGGGACAACTGTGATAACGCAATAATGGGTACATTTATTTCTTTGGCAATCTCCTTAATTGATCTGGAAATAGTTGATATCTCCTGTTCACGGTTACCGCCTTTCGTTCCAGCTGTCATCAACTGTAAGTAATCAATAATTACCAGTTGAATGTCATCTTTCATTTTCATTCTACGGCATTTTGCACGTAAATCGAATATTGAAAGAGCTGGTGTATCATCTATAAGGATAGGCGCTTTAGCCAATCCCTGTATGTTTGTATGCAACTTATCCCATTCTTCCGGGTCAGAAAATCCTTTTCTGAGTTTTTCAGAAGAAATTCCTGTCTCCATGGCCATCATCCTTTTAGCAATTTGCACAGATGACATTTCCAGTGAAAAAATCGCCACCGGAATATTAAACTGTACTGCCGTATTTCGGGCCATTGATAAAACAAATGCTGTTTTACCCATTCCAGGACGTGCCGCCAAAACAATCATATCTGATTTTTGCCAACCGGAAGTTAGTCTATCCAGATCTGTAAATCCTGTTGGAACACCAGATACCCCATCCTTATTTTTAGACGCCGCCTGAATTTCTTCAGTGGCCTCTTTTACTAAGTCGCCTACTTTTGAAATTCCTTTCTTCAGGTTTCCTTCTGCAATTTGAAAAAGACCATCTTCTGCATCACTTAAAACGTCAAAAACATCCAGTGTTTCGTCATACGCTTTCTTGATGATGTCGCTTGAGGTGTCAATTAATGAACGCAAAATTCTTTTTTCTGCAAGTATTCGTGCATGGTACTCCACATGGGCCGAAGAAGCTACGCGATTGGTTAATGCCGCAATATAGCCTGGACCTCCAACAAGTTCCAGATCACCATTTTTTCGAAGTTTTTCAGTAACTGTTAAGGAATCTATAGTTTCTGAATGGCCAAACAAGTCCTGGATGGCGTTGAAGATTTTTTTGTGTTCAGCCTTATAAAAGCTATCGGCATTTAGTATGTCAATAACGTTTGTAACCGCATTGTTATCCAACAACATTGCTCCCAGTACCGCTTCCTCAATGTCAGTTGCCTGTGGAGGAACCCTTCCGATATCACCGATAATTTGTGTTGATTGCTTTAATGCGGCTTTTCTCTGCCCACTATTTACGTTCTTCTCAGCCATTTGAGCAAATATACTGATTTGAAGTCTTGACGGGAAGGGCTATGTTGAAATTTTATCAACACTTTTTAGAGGAATTTAATTTAACTCGTTTAGTTCGTGAGATGGGCCCAATACAAAAAGTTAAAGCTCCTTGATTTTCTATGGAATAGCGATTTTTTTTCGAACACCAAGTTCTGGAATACCTACCAGAAAGAAACCTTTCTTATTCCAGTTAAGTTGAGCACTTTCAGACATTTGCTGAGTGTGAACTAACTTACCGGAAAGATCATAGATGTTTAAGGTGTACGTTTTGTGATATTCCGCTTCAAAATTGACAACTATTTCTGATCCATTGTAATAAATATCAGCAGTTTCATACTTGACAGATTTAACTTCTGAGTATTTCTTTTTACCATTCATATCCACCTGTTCCAGGCGGTAGTAAACAACAGGTTTATCCAATGGGTTTTCATCAATAAATTCATAATCAACAGTGGTGGATGAGTTCAGTTTTCCTTTTGTATCACCAATGGTATAGAAAACGGCACCGTCCACTGAGCGTTGGATATTGAATTTCTTATTATTATCCTCACTGAGTGTTGTCCAGTTTAACACTGCTTGCGTAGCTGTACGTGTAGCATCAAATTGACCTATTTCAACAGGCAGAGCGCAGTTTGAGCAGGTTAAGGTAACATCATCCATATTCCAATACTCCGTGCCGGACCAGCAACAGCAGGTTGCGCGCAATCTAACGGTACCTGATACACCAACCGAAATACAATCTGAAAATGTAAAGTCTGATTCGTCCTGTGCAATAGCAGGTCCACTCACCTGTAGCCCACAAAAAGGAACGGGGTAAGCAGTTGATGGGCTGCCACAGGTTCCACAATCATCCAGCCATACACCAGTGTCCGTCGATCCATTAATGGCATCTGAAAATGCTACCCATGAGGCGCCTCCGTCATACGAAACTTCAAACTGGAAAAAGTCTGCACTATTACAACCAGTGTCCCAGGCTTCCATGGTTCCAACTGATTGAACATAAACAGATAAGGTAATTCCGGATGTGCAGGATGTGATATCAATATCGCCGGTTTCCCATGACGCAGGCCCGTTAGTGTCTCTCGCTTCTAACATTCCTCCATTACAGTACCAGTGGTCATTCACATCTGCAGCATGATTAACAGTGGTAGACCATGCTACACCACCAATATTATCAGTACCAGATGAAGTTGACCCGGTGTTGTTGCATGTTGAAAAATCCTCATAAAATACAGTTTGTCCCCAGGCATGCAGGGTCATTGTAATAGAGGTTACAAGG
This sequence comes from Crocinitomicaceae bacterium, assembly GCA_014762645.1. Taxonomy (GTDB): domain Bacteria; phylum Bacteroidota; class Bacteroidia; order Flavobacteriales_D; family Crocinitomicaceae; genus Paracrocinitomix. The sequence continues at coordinate 53,825 of JABURP010000066.1, read as the reverse complement.
AGGACCAAATTTTTCATAAGTAGTGTAGTAGCGTAGCAGACGTTGTTTTGTGTTTTTAATACAAAATTTCATCAAGCACAGGTAAATTTACAAAAATTAACCTTGTCAAGGAAAAACGCGGATGAAGAATTTATTAACGTTGTGTGAACAATTATTAATTTTTGATACTCAAAATCGCAACGTATGGTCCAATTCTTGATTGGACATTCGGGTCGTCCGTGTCCCATAGCCCTTCCCCTCTAACTATTTCAAAATTAGCGGTCTTGTTCAAAAAAAAGTCCAATTCCTCAGCAGTCACTTTGGATTCCATTATTTTAACAAAAACTTCTTCACCCTCTAAGATTAAATAATAATCTCCTGCACCAGGAAGTTCTTTACCGGCTTTATTGTGGCTCTTTTTTTGGATAAGCTTTGCCTCTACCACTTCAGATTCTTTTTGAGTATTAGTAGTGTTTTCAGAAAGATCTTTGCTTTCTGAGCAGTTTATTGTAAAAAACGCTATTAAGAGGATAGTTAACAAACGCATAATGCAAGATAAAAAAAATGGCCGCTTAATTTAAGCGACCATTTGATTAAAATTCTCCGTCAAATGTTTTTGACTTTGGTTTTTTCTTGATTGTAGCACCGGCTAATTCAAATTCAATAGGCATGTTCCCTTGTAAAACAGTCATTTTATTAGGTATCATAAATCCTTTCTTTAATTCCTGATAATCCGAATATTTAACCGTAGCAGTAATTGAGTTTCCTTCTTCATCTGTTGTAAAAGTTTCCTCCATTACGAGCCATCCCGTTTCCACTGAATAGTACTCATATCCAAATTCCTCTTCTCCTTCTTGGGAAATTTTGATTTTGTAATATTCCTTTCCGTCAACTTCGTCAATTCCCAGTAATTCGGCATTGATATTTGGGTTTTTTGTGTAATACAATTGTTTCAATGGGAAATTTTGCTGCTTTTTCTCTTCTAATTCTTCTCCTTCATATTTAGTTTTTCCTTGCATTGCAACAAAAGTACCACCAGCTTCACCGTTAAACCATTCTTTTTGAGCCGTCATGTTGCCTTGCGCAGACTTAATTTTCATGATAGATGCCGTTTTATTAGGAGTACCTCTATAGGTTGTTAGGTACATCTCAGCTCCCATTTGCTCCAATACACCTTTGTATGTTATTTGTATATAACCAATCTTCTTGAGTACATTATTGAACTCTTCCTCGTTGGAAACGGAAAAGCGCTTGTATACGTAATTTTTAAAGATAGATTCGGCTGTAACCCCATCTCCGGCAGATTTGAGCTTTAGTTTTTCATTACCGTAGCTGTCTTTGAATTCCATTCCACCGCTGGTGTCGAAAACTTCAAGTTTTTCAGCTACATCTTCATTACCCACAACAATAATATTGAGGTTTTCAGGTTGTAGATATTTTTTAGCCACTTCCAGAAGTTCTTCTTTAGTAATGGCTTCTAATCGGGTTAAATATTTAGTGTAATAATCTTTTGGAAGATCATATCGCGCCATATTTAATGCGAAATTGGCCAGAGTTCTTTCTTGTTCTAAAGACCGCGCAAAAGATCCTGTCATAGAATTTTTAACCAATCTCAATTCATCATCATCAACCAGGTTGTTACACATCCACTCAATTTCTTTAAGAATTTGAACGATTGCACTGTCGGTTACTTCATTTCTAAAGTTACCACCTGCTGAAAATTTGGCGTTAAGAGGGTCAGAAGATATAGATGAATAACAACCGTATGTATACGCTTTATCTTCTCTCAAATTTCTCATTAGGTGAGCCGAAAAACTCCCACCACCGAGAATTTGATTCAAAAGCCTTAGTTTAATAACATCAGGATGTCCGGGAGGAAGATCGATTGTGTGGGTAATGGTAATTCTACTTTGAACAGCTCCTGGTTTATCTACAAAAAACACATTGTTTCCTTCATAAGTTGGGATATCCCAGGTTTCTTGTTTCGACTCAGCTCCTTTTTTCCAATCCAGGAAATATTTTTTGACATAAGTATCAGCTTCTTCAGGAGTAACGTCCCCTACAATAACCAAATAAGCCTCATTCGGAACAAAGTATTTATTGTAATGTGATTTAATATCCTCCAGTGTAATATTATCAAGGGTTTCTTCTGTTTGAATATCCCCATAAGCATGGTCCTTACCAAAGTTGACAGTTGCAGCTACATTTCTAGCCATTGCATCCGGATCTGATTTTTCAGTTTCTAAACCAGATTTTGTTTGCTTGATGATTCGATCAAACTCATCTTCAGGAAAGGTTGGGGCGGTTACCACCTCACTGAGTATTTCCAACAAATTTGGCGTATGTTTCTTCAGAGAGGTAGCAAAGAAACCTCTTGAATTCGTAGAAACTCGCGCTCCCATATAATCTACTTTTGCATCAAATTTATCTTTTGGGTAATTTTCAGTTCCCGATCCCAGTAACTCTCCGAAGATACTTGCCATACCTGCTTTATCACCTTCTTTTAATATAGGATAATCAACAAAAAGCTGGAAAGATACCTGTGGTAATTTATGGTCTTCAACAACAATAACTTTCAAACCATTTTCATACGTCACAACATCAGGTATATTAATGTTGATCTCAGGATTAGGTTGTGGTGTTGGAACCTTTGTTCTATCTACCACCTGGGCAATAGTTCCAAATCCAAAGGATACGATTGTCAATAGAATTAATAATACTTTTTTCATGATCAATTTTTTTCTCATTTATATTTTGGATGAACTTTGCTTACTCTCCTTTAGGTAGGTAGTAAAGAACAACTGAATTAGATGGTTTTAAATATTGTTTAGCAACGCGACGGATGTCTTCTTTTGTTACTTTCATATAGCTGTCAATTTCTGTATTGATCAGATCTGCAGACCCAAGGTACACATGGTTATTTGCCAATGATTCTGCAATACCAGCCATGGAAGAATTGGAAGTAATGAAGTCGCTCTCAATCATATTGTGCAGTTTCTCAAACTCTTCATCTGATATCAGATTTTCCTGTAAATCTTTGATCTCTGCGTTCAATGATTTTTCCAATTCGGCAGGATCAACCCCCATATTTGCAATAGCTAGTGAAATCATAATTCCCGGGTCTTCAAGTCCAAAAGGAAATGCAAATGCGGCCAACGCTTTTTGTTGTTTTTCAACAACATTTTTACTGAAACGCGAACTGTTTCCTTGTGACAGGATCATGCTTAGCATGTCCAATGCAAATCGGTCTTTATGCCTAAGCTCAGGCGTACGATAAGCCATTACTACAGCAGGTAACTGAATATTGTCGAAAATGGTGTCACGGATTTGTTCTTCAAGTAATCCCTCCTTTATATTTGGTCTTGGAATTTCATGAGGCTTTTCTGAAACCTTAGGAAAATACTTGTCAATAAATTCCTCTGTTGGCATATCATTGTGCCAGTCACCCACAAAATCTTTTGAAGTGGCACGACCTTTTAGCATTTCATCATATTTTTCCTGGAAAGCTTGCAGGGAAAGGAATTCTTTATCTCTGTAGATATCCAGTTTGTCACCATTTGGAATGGTTCCGAAATACATATCTACCCATTTTTTAGTTTGCTCTACATCAATATCCCCGGCGATAGAAAGTGTAGCATTGTGAGGCACATAGAATGTTCGGTAGAAATTAACATAATCTTCTTCCTGTGCGGCATCCAGGTCTTCCATACTTCCAATAGGAACCCATTGATACGGGTGTTTCTTGTAAGCGCGTCTAAACACTTCATACATTAACGAACCATACGGCTGGTTATCTACACGTTGACGTTTTTCTTCTTTTACAACTTCGCGTTGGGTTTCTATACCAATATTTTCAACCTTGGCATGAAGTAGTCTTTCAGATTCTAACCAAAGTCCAATCTCTAACTGGTTGGAAGGAAGCAATTCAAAGTAAAAAGTACGATCTTGTGATGTGTTTGCATTCAATGTACCACCAGCTCTTTCAACATGCTTATCGTAATTGTGACGCTCAATATTGGTAGTACCTTCAAACATTAAGTGCTCAAAAAAGTGTGCAAATCCTGTTCTTCCAACTTTTTCATTTTTAGAACCTACGTGGTATAATATGGTAACTGCAACAATAGGGGTTGAATGATCTTCATGAAGTATCACATGCATCCCGTTGTCAAGGTCATACTCCTCGAATTCTATCTTTCTTTTATCCTGACCAAAAGAGGTAGAGAAAGAAAATATTAATGTTAGTACCAACCAATTTTTTAAATTCATATCCAAATAATTTGTGAAGCGCCAAAAATAAGACATGTTTTGCAATTATGGACAGGCCTTTTATAATTGGTAATAAATTAAGCTGAATGGTATGAAAAGTGTATTATTAGTAATTGCAGTTCTTGCTTCGATATCCAGTATCGGACAAACCACCCCTGGTATTAAGACCATGGAATTTTATGACGCTTTAAATCGGGGGGATTCTTTGGGTGTATTAGATTTCTTATCAGAAGATGTGATGGTAAAACATTTTGAAGAGGACACGAGTTTTGAATTTAATCTTAGTGGGTTCATGACCATTTGCCCGAAGTTTAAAACGGGGTATTTTAGGGAGGATTTCAAAATAATACATGAAAATGGATATCCTGGTGTAGACATTGTTGAGGTGTACTTCGAGTTTTACCTGGATGGCGAATTCAGGTACTGTGGGACAGACATGGTGTTTTGGGAGCATGGAAGAATTGCAAGGATATATTCTTATGTTGATGAATGTGATTCGGAATGGGAAGACAACAAATGGGAAAAAGATAATTTGTTGAAGCTTTTGGAAGATCAAATGAATAAATGGCATCTGGCGGCAGCAAAAGCTAATCTTCACGATTATTTTGAGTTCATGGCAGATGATTTCTATTATCTGGGAACAGATCCTTCAGAACGCTGGAATAAGGAGCAATTTAAAAATTTTTGTAAGCCCTATTTTGATAAGGGACAGGCCTGGACATTCAAAGCAACAGAACGCAACTTCTATTTTTCAGATGATATGTCTGTAGTTTGGTTTGATGAAAAATTAAATACCTGGATGGAAGGTTGTCGTGGGTCCGGTGTATTAGAGTTGCAGAAGTGGTCTAATGGAAGTAGTGGGGGAGACTATAAATTGAAACATTACAACCTTACTGTGACCATTGAAAACGAAAAGATACAGGATTTCATAAAGCTCAGGAAACAGTAAATCGCTATTTTCGCGGAACAAAAGCACATTATTCTATGTTGAAAATTGACATGCACACCCACATTCTCCCATCCGAGATGCCTAATTGGACAGCAAAATTTGGTTACGGAGATTTCATTTGGCTAAAACCTTCATCTCAAAAAGAGGGGTTGGCGGATATGATGAAAGGAAATCACTATTTCAGAACGATTGAAGAAAATTGTTGGGATGCAGAGTTGAGGATTAAGGAATATGAGGAGTACCAGACACAAGTGCAGGTAGTTTGTACGGTTCCGGTAATGTTTTCATACTGGTCCAAACCAAAGGATTGTCTTGAACTTTCCCGGTTTTTGAATGATCATATAGCTGAATTGCAGTCACGCTACCCAAAAAATTATGTGGGTTTAGGAACTATACCAATGCAGGACGCCGAATTGGCAATTCAAGAATTACAAAGGTTGAAGAATGAGTTAAACATCATAGGAATTCAAATAGGCTCTAACATTAACGACAAGAATCTTAGCGATCCTGAGTTTTTCCCAATTTTTGAAGAGGCAGAGAGGCTAGGATTAGCTATAATGATCCATCCTTGGGAAATGATGGGTTTTCACAGTATGGAAAAATACTGGTTGCCATGGTTAGTTGGTATGCCGGCTGAAACTTCACGGGCCATGTGTTCTTTGATATTTGGAGGTGTGCTGGAGCGATTACCCAATCTAAGGGTGCTACTTTCACATGCCGGTGGATCCTTCATACCAACACTCGGAAGAATCGAGCACGGTTTTAATTGCCGACCTGATCTTGTGGCTGTTGATAATAAGAGAAATCCACGGGAGTATATAGGGAAATTCTGGACCGATTGCATTACGCACGATATTGATTTTCTGAAGTATATTTTAAAGGTTCAGGGTTCTGAAAAAGTTTGTTTGGGTACGGACTATCCATTTCCACTTGGAGATCTGGAGATTGGGAAATTTATTGAAGACAGTGATCTACCTAAAGAAGATGTTGAAAATATCTTTTGTAATTCAATTTTGAGTTGGTTGGATATAGATAAAGAACGGTTCCTGTAAATGAGCCACTATGATATTAAAAATAAAAAAGCCGCAATCATTGCGGCTTTTTTTATGTGTAGTTAAATCTATTTCGTTATTTGACTCCGTGCATGAATTTTTTAATGACCGGCGTTAAAAGGATAGCCAATATACCTATACCGGCAGGTACCAGTGTAAATATCAGGAAGAATTCAGAATAAGATGCACGTTCTGCAATTTCTTCAACCATTCCCCCAACGGAACTGGCAAGTTTGTTTCCTATTGCCACAGCCAGATACCAAACACCAAACATAAAGGCGATCATTCTTCCCGGAACCAGTTTACTCACATACGATAAACCAACCGGAGATAAACAGAGTTCACCCAAAGTATGGAACAAATAAGCAAATGTCAGCCACCAGACACTAACTAGTTCAAAGTCACCTGTTCCTTTTCCAACAGGAATTGCACCAATAGCTAATGCTCCAAAACCAATACCTAATAAAATTAAACCAAGCCCGTATTTAACAGGTCCACTTGGGTTCCATCTACTTTCCCAAAGTCGGCTGAAAAGAGGTGCAAACATAATGATGAACAACGAATTCAGTATTCCAAACCAGGTAGGTTCAATAACAACTTCATTATCCTTTATATCCACAACCGTAGCTTCTGTGACCCGGGTTGGTTGGCTTTTAAAAATCATTTTGTCTTCATATGCCGCTAATTCATCATCACTTAGATATTTGAATTCGCCACTTTTCTTCTGAACGATATGAAATGACTGGCCAATTCTCATCTCTATTGGTTCAATGACTTTAGCAGAGTCAGTAAAAACTCGCTCATTCTGTGCGATTTCATTTGTAGATGTGTATAAGGCATGGTAACTAAAAACCTGTTCACCTGTCTCTTCATCTAGCACTGGGTTACCGTCTTCGTCCATTTCAGCAACTTCTACATTTTGATATGCGACAATGTATGCAGTTGAATCTAAGTTTCGGTCGATTTTCCAGATTACAATACCCCAAATCAGTAAGAACGAAAATCCTAAAATGATGTTGGAGAGCATGTACTTTTTAAATGTCTGTTTAAATAGCCTGAAGAGAACCCAGGAAATTATTCCAATAGGCACAATCGTAATAATAATATCAATTACGATAAATAATGTTGCGTAATTGTCTTCCATAACACGATCTGTGAATCGATCGGCAAAAATGGTCATGGTACCACCTGCTTGTTCAAAGGCAGCCCAAAAGAAGACGGTGAAAAAGGCAAAAATGGCAACGGCCAACATTTTATCTCGAATAACATTACTATATCGAATGATTCTACTAATCAGTAAGACAATAAAGAGAATAAATGCAATCAGAATTGCAAAGTCAGCTCCTAGCATATTGCCAATTGTGAAATCGAAAATATTGTAACCTCCTATTTTTGAAAGAGGGTCATTAATAATCCACACAACAGCAATAACGGCTGCAATCCAGGTTAATATTTTGTCAACAGGGGTGAATGGGTTAAGCTTATCTTTTTCTGCTTTTTTCTGTGTGCTGCCAAGCTGGTCGAGCTCATCATTGTCTTTTGCAGTTTCTGGTGTGATTTCAAGTTGGTCCTTAGCTCCTTTTTCAGGTTTTAAACCAATTGTTCCAAGTATTCCCTGTGCAAAAACAAACTGAAGCATACCGAGGAACATGAAAATTCCAGCCAGCCCAAATCCATAACTCCATGACTCATTAATTCCGATATAGCCACACAACATAATTCCAAGGAAGGCACCTGCATTTACTCCCATGTAGAAAATGGTATAAGCACCATCTTTTTTCTCTGGAACGTCCTTATACATGTGTGATATTATTGACGTCATGTTGGGCTTGAAAAAGCCATTACCCAATATTAGCAAACCAATACCAATATACATGGTCATTTCATTCTCAAGTGCCATTGAACCATGTCCTAAGGTCATCAACAGTGCACCTATAACCACAGCTTTCCTATATCCAATTATCTGGTCGGCAATAAATCCTCCCAAAATAGGCGTGAGATAAACCATTGCGGTATACGTTCCGTAAAGTGCAAGTGCTTGTTTTGCGGACCAATCCCATCCGCCAAGACCATATTGGCTAACCAGAAATAGAACCAACAAGGCACGCATTCCATAATACGAGAAGCGTTCCCACATTTCAGTAAAAAACAGTACAAAAAGTCCAGCTGGGTGTCCTAGCACCTTTGACTCAAAAAAGTTGTTATTAGAATTTCCTTGCATTGTATATATAGAATTCTTTTTCGCTCTGTGTATCTAACTAAACTAAATCCTCTTCGTTTTCCTGGTCTGCAATTTCAAAACCTTCCGTCTCTTCATACGCTGTGCCTTCGTTGTCTTCAGCACCATGAGTTAATCCTTTCAATCTCTTCTTTAAGGCAATTATTAAAAAACCAAATATCGCACAAAATACAGCAATTCCAGTAAAAACTGCATATTCCCCATATTCACTAGCAGATTCCCCTAAGGTACCAGCTAATTTATTTCCAAAACCTGTCATGGCAAAATAGGTTCCCATCATTATGGAACCATAGCGCAGTGGTGCAAGCTTCGTAATAAATGATAACGCAACTGGTGAGGCACATAATTCACCAATCGTATGAAGTAAATATGCTAATACCAACCAGTACATTGCTGAAGATCCGGTGGCCTCAAATTCAGCTGCAGCAGCGGTCATAAATAAAAATCCTGATCCCATTATTATGGTTCCGATAGCCATTTTAAACAGGGATGAACTTTCTTTTGATTTCAATTTTCTTTTAGCCCAAAAACTGGCAACAACTGTTCCGAAAATAATAATGAACATGGCGTTCAGTGATTGAAATACAGATGCTGGTATTTCATAACCAAATAAGAACCTATTGGTCTTTTCCATGGTATAGATATTCATTAATCCACCTGCTTGTTCAAATGCACCCCAAAATACCACGACTATGAGGAATGATATAAAAATAACACTGACCCTATCTTTTTCAATCTTATCAAGATCTTTATACATTGCTCCAAAGTATCCTAACATGAATAGTAATACGCCTGCAAAAAAACCTAGTGTAGGATGTATAAAGTAAGCAATTCCAAATCCTGCAGGAACAGCGCAAATTGCCAAAACAGCCAGAAGTGGCGTCCTGAACATTAATGAGAACAAGTTGACATCTTCTTTGCTGGTTGATACCTGGTCTATTGTTTCATCATTTTGTAGGGCGACTTGCTTTTCCTTATTTTTCATTAAGTTGCCGACTTCTGTCAAATGCTTTTGTCCGGCCATATAGATAATTTGGCCGAGTAACATTCCAATACCTGCTAATCCAAATCCGTAATGCCAGCCATGTACTTCTCCGACGTACCCTACAATTAAACTAGATAAAAATGCACCGATATTAATTCCAATGTAAAAAATCGTAAATCCTTTATCTCGGCGGATGTCTCCTTTTCTATATAAACCACCAACCATTGTCGATATATTCGGTTTAAGCATCCCAACACCTAAAATGATCAGTAGCAAACCGGTATAAAATGCCCACATTTCCTCTATAGCAAGAATACCATGCCCGCAACAAAGTAAAAGACCTCCAATAAGAACTGATTTTTTTTGACCGATTAATCGATCAGCAATAATACCACCTGGTATTGACATAACGTACACTAGCATAGTATACCATCCATAGAGTGCCAAGGCATCTGCATTTTCCCAACCTAGTCCAGCATTTTCCTGATTTGTTGCTGAAACTAGATAAAGTACTAAAATAGCCCTCATACCATAGTACGAGAATCGTTCCCACATCTCTGTGAAAAACAGCACATAAAGCCCTACCGGGTGTCCTAAAAATTCTTTCTGGGTTGCAACCGAAGAGTTATTACTCATATCATTAGGCTCAATAGTTTAAGCCCGTGAAATTAACCAAAATAAAATTAAACATCATAGCGATTCTTAAATTTAATTTGTTGCGTAAATATTAACTCCGTGTGAAACAAACGTTAATCTGTCAAATAAACACCTTAAGCGATATCTTTACCACGTTGGGATAAAAATTACTGAATGCTCAGATTATAACCTGTATCTTTGTGCACGCAACATAAAAAAACCTTTACAAAGTGTCTATAAATCAAATACTAAGAACATTTATTATTTCATTCCTACTTATCTCTTGCAGTGCGGCTTCACCTGATCAAGCCGAAATGATAGAGCATGAGAAACAAACAAATGAACAATTAGTTGATCATCACTCGTACGCTAACTCGTTTGATGTTTACACCACACATCTGCATTTAAACATTAGTGTGGATTTTGATGAAGAGATTCTTTCAGGATATGTGGTTCACGATATTGACAACGTATCAAAAACGGATAAAATGATCTTTGATATTAATGGATTGAAGATTGAAAAAATTGTTCTGGATGACGAAGAAGTGACAAATTTTGAAATAGGTGAACATGACGAGCTTTTAGGTTCTCCTTTAACTGTAGACATTAAACCGAATACGAAGAAGGTTCAAATCTTTTACTCCACTCCGTCAGATGCAAAGGCACTTCAATGGTTAAATCCACAACAAACTGCCGGAAAACAATACCCTTATCTGTTTACGCAAGGGCAAGCAATTTTAACAAGGACCTGGATACCATGCCAGGACACTCCGGGTAAAAGAATTACTTATTCGGCTGATGTTGAAGTACCGGATGGACTTATGGCTGTTATGAGTGCTGACAATGACACTGTAAGAAGTGCAGATGGCTGGTATCATTTTGAAATGACAAACCCGATTCCTTCTTACCTTATAGCACTTGCGGTAGGTGATCTAGAGTTTGCCTCTTTGGGGGAAAGAACTGGTGTGTTCACTGAGCCCTCATTAATTGACGCGTGTGTCTATGAATTTGCGGATGTCGAACAAATGGTGATTGCAGCTGAGGAGCTATATGGAGAATACAAATGGGGACGTTATGACATCATTGTATTACCTCCTTCATTTCCGTTTGGAGGAATGGAGAATCCTAAACTGACATTTGCTACACCAACAATTTTGGCAGGAGATCGATCATTGGTATCACTTATTGCACACGAATTAGCACACTCATGGTCTGGTAACCTAGTTACAAACGCAACCTGGAACGATTTCTGGCTAAACGAAGGATTTACGGTGTATTTTGAGAACAGAATAATGGAGCAGGTTTACGGAAAAGAATATGCTGATATGCTGATGCAGATCGAATATCAGGGGTTGGAAAGTGAAAATGAAGACATTATTGATGGAGAGCATCCTGAAGACACACACCTGAAACTTGATCTGCAGGGACGTGACCCGGATGAAGGTATGACGGCTATCGCATACGTAAAAGGCGCCTTATTTCTGAAAACCCTGGAAGAAGCTGTTGGCCGTGATAAATTTGATGCTTTTCTAAAAAAGTACTTTGACGATCATGAATTCGAAACCGTGACTACGGAAATGTTCGTTGCCTATTTGAAATCAAACTTACTTAAACCAAACAACGTGGAATTTAATGTTGATGAATGGGTTTACGGAAAAGGAATTCCTGATAACTGTGTTAAAGTTGAGACCGATAAATTCGAATTGGTTAGTGATAAATGTGATATGATTGTTGATGTCGATAAGGTGTCAGAACTAGGTATTGATAAAGATGCATGGACAACACATGAGTGGTTACATTTTATCAGACATATTCCGGAAGCTGCAACTGCTGATGATCTAAAGATGCTTGATGATGAGTTCAATTTCTCAAACCGGGGTAATTCGGAAATTATGGCGGAATGGTACGTGATTTCAATCGAGAAAGGTTATCACGGTATTGATCCTTATATGGAGAAGTTTTTAATTAATGTTGGACGAAGAAAATTCCTTGAACCTATATACAGTGCTCTGGCAGAAACAGATGAAGGCCTTGATATGGCACGTAACATCTATGCTAAAGCAAGACCCAATTATCACTCAATCTCTTATCTCACAATTGATGAGATATTAGGTTGGGAAGGTTAAACGCCTTTTTTTCATAACTTTTGTTCAGGACCGCTCAATACATTTGTGTTGAGCGGTTCTTTGTTGGTAGTAACTTTTTATAGTTTTGTTCGTCCGATAGTGGGCATCTATGCAGAAAATCGTTTTTATACTTCTTCTTGTATTCAGTTTTACTGGGTATGGTCAGTATGTTATTAAAGGTACCGTTAAAGATGAATATGGTCAGGGGATACCTGGTGCCAGGGTATCTGTTGAAAATTCTACATACGGTGTTCCAACCAATGCAAACGGAGCCTATTTCCTGGAAATTAATGAGAAAGGAGAATTCATTATTTCGTACTCTATGTTAGGGTTTGAAACAAAGGTGGATACAGTTCGGATATCAGAAAAAATGAATATTCATGATGTTACTTTGATTGAGATAAGCACTGAGTTGACAGCAGTTGAAGTATATGCAGATAAACGAGATATTGCTAAAGAGGTAATTAAGGCGGTTGTTGATAATAAAAAGAATATGAAACGTCAATATGAGACGTATCAATGTTATACCTACATTAAAACGGGGCTAGAAAAGGAAAACAGAATTCCCTTCATGAAAGAAGAGGATGAACCGGAAGGCAGGCAAAAGATGAATTTTACCGAGTCATATTCCATTACCCGGTTTGAAGCAAATGACACCTATAAAGAAGTTATTCTGGCGCATCAGGATTATTCAGATAAGTCAAATAGTTCAGTCGTTGTAAGTGCTGACTTTAGTAACCCAAACAGTCTCTTGCCAACTCAGGTGATTGAGTACAACCCTTATATCTTTTTTGAAAAGACAGAAGACGGAGAGTTTGATCCCTACCAAAACCTCATTAGTCTACCCAAGATTAGTTCCAGACCTTTAGTGTCTCCCGTTGCCTTTAATACCTTTCTGAACTACAAGTTTTATCTGAAATCGGTCTTTTTTGAAGATGGCCAAAAAATTTATGACATCATTGTAGAGCCTCGTTTTAATGAATCGCCATTATTTTCAGGCAACCTTTACATAATTGATTCTTTGTGGGTGATCAAGTCTATGGACCTTTCTATTAATTCTTCTTCAATGGAGTATTTCAAGGATTTTCGAATTATTCAGGATTATGAACAAATAGACAGCAACTGGGTGCCTGTGAGAAGAGAGTTTATCTACACGATCAATGATGGTTCTGACAGGATTCTGGCAAACACCAGGGTGCAACATTCCAATTATGAGTTTGATCTTGAGTTTGATAAAAAAGAATTTAATAATGTGGTAATGGAATATGAAGAGGACGCATTTGACAAAGATTCTGCCTATTGGGCGGATACACGTCCGCTGCAGCTCAAGCCGGAAGAGCTAAAGTTTATCAGGGAACAAGACTCAATTACTAAAATTGTCCAGTCAGATGAATACATAGATAGTGTCAATCAAGAGTACAACAAGGTCACATTTTGGGACGTGGTATTAAGTGGTGTAGGTTTTAGGAGTAGAGAAAAGAAACAGGAAATTTATATTAACCCGTTAATCAATCAGCTTCAGTTTTTAGCAGTGGGTGGTTACCGTCACCGAATTGGAGGGTATTATTCAAAAGAGTTTGAGAATGCTCAAAAAATAAGGGTAGATGGCGATATTGATTATGGATTCAGAAACAAAGATGTTAAGGGTGACCTTGGAATTGAATACACCTATTTACCCAGGCATTTTGGAAGTTTGAAGGTGAGAGGGGGGGATATTTACGACATTATTACGCTTGAGCAGTCACTAACGAATTTGTTAAGCGGAGGAAATTTTGTCCGAAATACATTTATCGGAGCCAGTCAACGGTTTGAGATTGTAAATGGATTATATGGTCGATTATCTTACGACTATTCAACCAGAAGAAGTATTGCCGATATAGAACCGGCACCATGGCAAGACACTCTCTACGCTATAGGTTTTTGGAGTCCACCACAGCCTTATGATACCTATACTGTCTCCGTATTTGAATTGGAATTCCTTTATCGTTTTAAGCAACAGTATGTGATAAAGAAAGGGAAGAAAATCATCATTGGAACTGAATATCCTCAACTTCGCTTAACTTATAAAAAAGGCGTACCGGATATGTTCGGCTCTGATGTGAATTTCAATTATGTTGAGATAGGTGCTACGGATGAGGTAACCTTTGGAACATTTGGAATAATGAAATGGGATGTAGAAGCAGGGTCCTTTATCGGTGATAAAAATAATCTGGACAATGTACAATTCATTGAGCAGAAATTCTTTAGAGGATCTGATTTTTTCTTTTTCTCTAATCCGTTACAATCGCTGCAGATGTTGGATTCAACTTTCCATACTGCACGGCCATTTGTTCAGGCGTATGTCATTCATCACTTCAATGGAGCCTTGCTGGGAAAAGTTCCTTTAATCAACAAGTTAAAAATTGAAGTTTTTGGAGGAGGCGGATTTTTGTACATCAATGAATGGAGTTACCGTCACCTTGAAGCATATATTGGGTTAGAACGAAAATTCAAGATAAGAAAACAGTTGTTCAAAATTGCTGTAGTATATGCATTTAGAGATAATAGTAATCCCAATACAGCCCTCTTTAATTTTAAGTTTGGCGTGGATTTCTTCAATTCCTGGACCAACAAATGGTCGTGGTAACTATCTAAAAAACTCATTTAAAAGCAACGGTAAAAATGCTTGATCGTCATTTAATTAGATGGTCAGGCAACATTAATTATTAGTTAACTCAAGACCAACATAATCAACCGATCTCTGGTTTTTGGAGATCGGTTTTCTTATATTTACTATATGAGAACCTCAATTTGTATTTTACTAATCTCGCTTGGTTGTATGGTGTCTAAAGGTGTGTATTCACAAGAGTGGACCAGCCATCCCGATTCATCTATTTTTAATTTCTATACAGCCAAAGACATTTCGGTAGATCAGTTATTGGAAATGTCTAAAGGAAAACGTGTCCTGGTGTATTACTACGAACATTATAGAATAGATGTCAATAATTTCAATGCCAAGGTCCTTAGCGATACTACCATTGTCAATTTTATAAAAGAAAACTTTTATCCAATCGCGGTAAATCTGGACATAGACCGTATGAGTCCTTCTGATCCTTATGAGAAAAGAAGTAAAGCGTATAAGGATTTTCTCAAAGAACAAACCTACTACATAGAGCAAACACCTGCGTTTTCTGTATATAACGGAGCCGGAGTGTTGAGGGGCAGTAAATCATTTCTTGACGCGGATTTTGCTACCCGGACTAAATTTCTTGAGTATTTAAAGAAGCGTCTAAAGTAAAAATTACTCCTGATAGGACTTTAATATGTCAATGATCTGTGAAAGACCATAGGTTTTCCCCTTGTGCTTCACCACCTGAAAACCACACATCATCAGCATTTTTTTTACATTTTCAGCTGTGTTGTTGTCTTTTGCAATAAAAACGGCTTCATAAAGTCCATCCCTAATTTTTTTCGTGCTCAGACTCATTTTATCCTTCATGGGTTCAGCACGGCTGTTGATGAGTGAAATATCATTTTCAGTCCCCTCAATGTCAAAGTTCAGGGTGTAACTGTTATCCGTCTGCACGTAATCGGCTTTATCTTCACTGAGCACGATCACTGCCCTTGCAGATGCAATATTGGCAACGAACATCATTAAAAAAAGCATCAAAAAAGTCGAGTAATATCTTGATTTCATAACAATATTTTTTCAAGTTATTCTATTAAGTATCACGTATTATACCAAAATAAGTTGGTTATTTAATTGAGTTTAAAAAATCGGTTACGGCTTCCCAGTACTGTTCACCACCGGCCTGGTTTTTCCACAATGCCCTGGAGCCATGATGACCATTTGATTCAGGAGCAAATTTTACCTGGTTTTCTCCTAAATCTGTCTTAGAAAGTAAAGCATTAATACCAACATCACCGTCAATTTCGAAATCTGCGGCAGTTATGAAAAATGGTTTTTCTAGCGTACTAAGAGAATCTGTCAGTGAACCAAGTTCAGGAAAATAATCCCCGGGACTAAAGGCTACAACTGCTCGTACTTTATCATTTTTTAGACCTTCCCATAAGGCCAATGTAGATGAATAAGAACTTCCCCAAAGGATCACGTCCTGATCGTATTCTTCAGCTGCAAAATCTACAGCCGCTTTTATGTCCGGAATAGCATCCAAATAATCTACCTCAAGCCCTTTTTCAACAGCCAGGTTATAAGTTTGATTTTGTTTAATTGCTATTGGACCACCTGAACGTTGATCTATAGCCAGACAATTAAACCCCATATCATTCAGTCGTTGTGCAATACCTTCGTATTCAAACTTGTTGAAGCGGGCCTGATGGCATAACACAATGACAGGAGAGGTCTTATCAATTTCGTACTTGTTGGCATAGATGTCCAACCCGTCTTCCGCTTTAAATGTGATTGTCTCGTAATCTTCGTCAATGATGATCGTCGTATCTATTTCAATTTCCCTTGTCTGCTCCTGTTCGTCTGCTCCGGAACAAGCTGATGTTATTCCAGATAACAGTAATAGCAAAGAATAAATGAAGAAAGGTATTGTTCTCATAACCAATTGTTTTACGGAAAGATAATGGCTTTTTTTAAATTGCCGATTGTGCTTTTTACCCAAAAGTGATGGAGGCAATGGCCAAAATAGAAACAAGAATCCCCATCCAGTTGGTCACGGTTAGTTTTTCACGGAATATGATCCAGCCAGTCAGTGCAGAGAGAACAATGACCCCCATATTTAGGATAGGATAGATCTGAGATGCTTCCATAAAATCACTCTCCAGCGCCTGGAAAAAGAAATAAACCGTCAGGAAATTTGGGACACTCAAGATCACACCCCAAAGAATATTTTTTGCCTCGAATTTTGATTTTCCATTGATGTATCTTGGAATAATCATGGCTAGCCCTGTAACGCAGGCAGCCAAAAACATGGTAGATGTAAACAATTTTCCCTCGTAATCTTCCACATAAAAGCGTTGGGCATAATTGAATATACAGTCTGCAATTCCCTGTCCAGCAAAAATGATGATAATCAACCAAATGTATTGCTTGTCAAAGCTTAACTTCTTTCCTGTGGTAGAAGTCATAAAAACACCTATTAACGCCAGAACGACACCAAATATCTTTAGAAAAGAAACAGTCTCTCCAAAAACAATAAGTGCAAAAATAACCGGTATGATGACAGACATCTTGTTGGCAACGGTTGAAATGGCAATGCCTACCTTCTGCGCACCTGTAGCCAGAAAATTGAACACAACTACAAAGAAAAAGCCTATGATCAGAGCAAACCATACCCAATCAGATGCCGCGATATGTGCTATCGGATTTTCAATTCCTGAAAAGGGGATTCCCAATGAGCTAGCTACAACATAGTTGACCACAATGGCCTGGATATTATCTACCTTGAACCGTTCAAATAATTTGAAGATGATCAGGATGATGTTGAAAAAGAGAATTCCTAATATCAGATCAAGCATTGCGGAATAGTTGAATAAGATCGCGGCCGTAATAATAAGAAGAATATTCAGCCTGGTTAACTTTTGGTGCTGCTAACCCTTTGGATAATTTTTGTTGCCCGGTAAGCACCCGCGCTTCATCCCAGGTTCCGTCTTCCAAAAATTTTTCAAGGGTGTATTTACCTCCTTCAATTATGACGGATTGTATTTCCCTTTCATATAGTTCGGTAAGGATCTCCGGTACCTCAGAAGCTTGAATTTTATAAGTTGGTGCCTGGTCATTTCCAATTTTAAATTGTTCAGGCTGAATTTCATTTTCCGGGTCAATGTAAAAGCGGGTAGGGGAGTTACCTTTGATCTCCCTAACCGTAAGTTCCGGATCATCATTAAGGATAGTGTTGCTTCCTACTAGAATTCCTGCTTCTTCATGGCGCCATTGGTGTACAAGTGTTTTGGTCTCAGGAGCTGTTATCCAAAATGTTCCTTTTTCACCTTGATTGCGGTGAATATCCATAAAACCATCCTGTGATTGCGCCCATTTTAAAATAACATACGGACGTTTATGGGTGTGGAAAGTAAAGAACCGTTTATTTAGATCCAGCGAATCTTTTTCGAGTATTCCCACTTTTACATCACATCCGGCAGCTTTGAGTTTCTCAATTCCCTTACCTGCAACTTCAGAATAGGAGTCAACACATCCAATCACCACGCGCGGAATTTTATTTTCAGCAATCAAATCTGCACAGGGAGGTGTTTTCCCAAAATGTGCGCAGGGCTCAAGGTTGATATATATGCTTGCATCTTTAAGCAAGGTTGGATCTTCAACATTATTGATAGCATTTACCTCTGCATGTGCTTCACCATATTTTTGGTGGTACCCTTCCCCAATTATGCGATCATTATGAACAATTACGCACCCAACCATTGGGTTTGGCGCAACAAAACCTGCTCCTTTTCTAGCCAGGTCAATACACCGTTGCATGTATTGTTCATCTGTCATGCGGCAAATTTACGACTTATTCCTTGGGTGAAATGAAATTATTGCTTCTTTGAGTACATCATTGCTGAGGTGCGTATAAATCTCTGTTGTACTGATGGATTCATGTCCAAGCATCTCCTGAACAGCCCTTAAATTTGCACCACCTTCTACCAAATGGGTAGCAAAAGAATGTCTAAAGGAATGTGGTGAAATGTTTTTTCGCAATCCTATTTCTTCGGCCAGGTTTTTAACAATTGTAAAGATCATTACACGGGTAAGTTGAGCACCGCGTCTGTTAAGGAATAAAAAATCCTCATGGCCGGGTTTAATGTCCTGATGCACGCGAACAAGGTCCTGATAAATCTCTATTTCTTTAGAAACGGAAGGACTAAGGGGAACAAGCCTTTCTTTATTGCCCTTGCCAATAACACGGATAAATCCTTCGTCTTTATAGATGTTTGTAATCTTTAAATTAACGAGCTCACTTACCCGTAATCCGCAACTGTAAAGTGTTTCTATGATGGCGCGGTTTCGGTGTCCTTCTTCTTTGGACATATCTATGGCAGATTTTAGCTGGTCAATTTCATCAATACTGAGCACTTCGGGTAGTTTCTTACCTATTTTTGGCAATTCCAGTAGTTCCGAAGGGTCTTGCTTAATCTCGTTTTCCAGTAACAGGAAGTAAAAGAAATTACGAATGCCGGAAATGATTCGGGCTTGAGAGCGTGCAGAAATCCCCATTTCGTTCACCCAACGAACCATTTGTTGTAGATCAGACAATTTTATTTCTGTGGCTTTCTTTTCTGAGTCGTGCGCATCCAGAAATTGGGTAAGTTTATCAACATCTCTCAAATAAGCTTCAACGCTATTGGGAGACAATGATTTTTCAATTTTCAAATAACTTGAATAATCCTTTTTATATTTGATCCAGGATGGGTGCAAAACGAATTCTAATCATTAACGGTCCAAATCTAAATTTACTTGGAAAAAGGGAGCCTGAAGTATACGGCAATAAAAGTTTTGAAGACTTTTTTGTGGAACTTAAAGCGCAATTTCCGGAAGTAGAATTCACGTACCTTCAGAGCAACGTTGAGGGTGAGTTGATCAACTTCATTCAGGAATCTCAGCATAACGGTATTATTCTGAATGCTGGCGGGTACAGCCATACATCAGTTTCCATCCGGGATGCAGTGGCATTGGTAGATATTCCGGTGATCGAGGTCCATATTTCCAACATAACCAACCGGGAATCATTTAGACATGAATCGCTCTTGTCTCCTGTATGTTCAGGATGTATATTCGGTTTTGGATTAAAAGGATATATCCTGGCTGTGAATGCCCTGTTGTATTAAGCTTTTCTGAATAAACGCTTATCTGCAATAAAGGTCCCAAACGGAATCACAGAAGCAATTAGCGCTAACATGAAAACATTAAACTTCCATTTAAGTTGATAAGCGACTAAAAAAACGAATATCACATAAAGTGAGAAAAGGAGTCCATGTGCCATTCCTGTAGAGTAAACAGGGTCTTCGGTTTCAGCAAAATACTTCAGAGGCATAGCTACAAATAGCAATAATAAGTAAGATACACCTTCAAGTAAACCGATTATTCGGAGTAATCCGAGATTGGTTTTCAGCATGTTACGATCGTTGGTTCAGTCCAAGTTAAGAAATTATTACTAAAAAATGAAATGGATATGCAGTTCTGTGTCTTGATCATTTATTCTTCACTACTGGCAGACCTTGCTTTGTCAAGAAGATCGTTGAGGTTTTTCACTTCTTTAAGACTCAAATGACCAAGCTGTCCCTCGATCAAATCATCCAGATCATCAATTTCTTTTAAGATACGAAGACCTTCATTCGTGATGCGGACATCTTTTTGTCTTCTGTCCAGTTTGTTTTCTTTCCGTTCAATTAATTTTTTCTTTAATAAACGGTCTATGATACGACTGACATCTGAATTTCTTTCAATCATTCGCTCTTTGATCAATCCGATACTTACTGCTTTTTGATTTTGACCCCGAAGTATGCGAAGGACGTTATATTGAGTCAGAGTAAGCCCATATTTCTTCATGACGCCCTGCATCTTCTCACCTAATCTGCTAGAAGTTAGGTGAATATTGACTATCAATTTGTGATAGTCATTTTTAAAACTGGATTTGATCTCATCTTCAATTCTCATCTGCCCGTGTATCAGACCTGAAAACTAATAAAAATTAGTATTTCGCTTCCACATTAATAGCAAGAATCTTAGAAATTGACTTTTCTTTTGCGTTTACTCCAAATTCAAATCTATCCAGATCAAATGAAGATTTTGCAATGATTTTCCCTCCTTCAATAACTATCTTTCCGGTAGCAGAAAATTCTTTTGTTACACCTTTAATGGTCATTGTTCCATTGACTTTAACATCATAAGAACCATCTGCCGTATAATCCACTTCTGCATTATTGACAATTGTACCTTCATATTTGGCGATAGGGAATTCGGCTGAATTCATGACACCTTCCTGATTAAAGTGCTCCTGCATGGTTTTATTCGCAAAAGAGAAAGCGGAGATACTTACTGTAAACGAAATGTCTCCTGTTTTCGGGTCTAACGTACTTTTTACAGATGTGTTTTCAGCTGTAACATCATCCATTTTTGAATAAAATGAGACGAAGGCATCTTTGGTTGTCAACTGAGCAATAGATGTCATACTGATCATTGCTATTACGAAACTTAATAATATCTTTTTCATGTGGGAATAGATTGATTTATGGTTGTATGCGGCGTAAAAATAGTGCCAAAACCACTCCAAGTTATAAAATTGTCCTGAAATATGGAGACAATAACATTTAAATAACAATTTGCTTCAACGGTTAATACCAAGATTAATCCGCGTAGATTAGAGTGTTCTACTTAGACAAGTCTTTGGCTGATGCCAGAACCTTCTCTTTAAGTTGGGCTTTATACTCCGTTAGTTTTCCGTAAATGTTGTTATCGGAACTCCCCAAAATACTTGCTGCCAGAATACCCGCATTCTTTGCTCCGTTGAGCGCAACGGTTGCTACAGGAATTCCGCCCGGCATTTGTAAAATAGAAAGTACAGAATCCCAACCGTCAATAGAATTACTTGATTTGATTGGAACACCAATAACCGGTAATGCTGTAATCGAAGCTGTCATTCCAGGCAGATGAGCTGCTCCACCAGCACCAGCGATAATAACCTTTAATCCTCTTTCATGAGCCGTTCTAGCATATTCGTACATTCGTTCAGGGGTGCGGTGCGCTGAAACCACATTGATTTCATAACTAATACCCAGTTCATCCAGGATATCTGCCGCTTCCTGCATGATTGGGAGGTCAGATTTACTGCCCATAATTATTCCTACATCAGCCATAATTACTTTTTACAAATTTATCCGAATATTTCATTTTGTATTTGATCTTTTTGGAAATCCGAATAGATGGGCGCTCAATAAACCAGTATAAAATGAACGCAGCGGCCCAACTTATGGCCATTGCCAGAATCATCATTAAGATCGGATTATTTACACCAAATTCCTTTGGAGCGTTGAAAAATAGGATCGTACCACCGGCAAGACCATGAATTAAATAATATGAATAAGAAATCTTCCCGGTAAAACGGAGGAACTTGAAATTGTCCGGTAAGAATAATAGTGCAGAAAAACCGATAATTGCAGCAACCAAATCTTCAGGGAAGTAAAAAATAAAAAGGGATACCGCGGCGAGAAGGGCAGCTGTTATATACTCAATTTTCCAACCTTTTTCCTTTATAAAAAAGAGACTCATACCACAGATAAAGTAAGGGGAATTATAGAATAAAGTGTCATATTTGAAGGTGAGTATTCCAAGGGTCAAAAGTGTGAAGCATGCCAACGGAAATACCCAACGTTTTAAGGCAAATAGAGGAAATAATAAACCTATAACAATATAAAAGTGGAGTTCGACTTCAAGCGTCGCAAAAATTGGATTTATCCAGTCGATATTTGGAAAGGCATCTGCCAGAAAAAAGATGTTGACAAAGATTTGCGGCCAATCGAATTGATGATCACACCCCCAAAATACTTTACATAAAAATATTCCCATCATGTTAATAAGAATAATCGCCACAATGTACGGAGGCATAAGTCGAACAAGGCGCTTTGACATGTATTTGAGATAATGCCTTATTTTATAGGAAGAATGATAGAGGGAGTAGGGAATAATAAAACCGGAAATCAGGTAAAAAATTTCAACACCCTGAGCACCATAAACAAAGTTATTAGTGGTGGTTTCATTCCAGGTGAAGTAGACGGAAAAATGATACACAGATACGCTCAGGGCTGCAATTGCTCGGAGTGTTTCAACATGATTTAAATGTCTTCTATTTTCCAATGACGCGTATCGTTTCTTTTACTTTTAAGGCGAGTTTTTTTGCTTCGGTTAAATCTTTGTTTACTACGGTTATGTGTCCCATTTTTCGAAAGGGCTTGGAAATGCTTTTACCATAAATATGTGGGTAAACACCTTTCCATTTAAGAATTTCTTCAAGTCCTTCGTAGTGTGCTTCACCCTCTGATCCTTTTTCTCCCAACAAGTTGATCATTACAGATGGTAAGATTATTTCTGTTGCTCCAGGAGGTAGTCCTGAAATGGCCCTTAAATGTTGTTGGAATTGTGACGTGTAGTTGCCCTCAATTGTTTGGTGACCACTATTGTGCGGACGAGGGGCCACCTCATTAACAAATAAATTTCCTGAACGATCCAGGAAAAACTCTACAGCCAGGATTCCTACCATGTCTAACTGCTCAATAATTTTTATGGCATAAGCTTCTGCTTGTTCTTGTATCGCTGTTGTGATATCTGCCGGAGAAAATAAGAATTCTACAAGATTGGCTTCCGGGTTAAATTCTTGTTCCACCACCGGGAAAGTAGTTATTTCTCCTTTGTTATTTCTTGAAACAATTACCGATAATTCTTTGTCCAGATCCACAAATTTCTCCAAAACAGAAGGAGCATCAAAACCGTTTTGAATATTTTCACCAGATTCAATTGCAGTTACCCCTTTTCCGTCGTAGCCTCCTTTACGCAATTTCTGAACTGCCGGTAAAAATTCTATTTCTGTCTCGAGATCTGTAATGTCTTTTAGTAATTTATAAGGAGCGGTAGGAACACCAATTTTTTCATAGAATTGTTTTTGTAGTCCTTTATCCTGTATGAGTTCGATAACGTTGGGTTGGGGATAGACATTCACCCCATGAGATTCCAGCTCTTTTAATGCATCTACATTGACATTTTCAATTTCAATGGTTAAAATGTCAAGGTTTTTACCAAACTCAACCACTTCCTCATGATTCCTAATGTCTCCACATGTAAAATGTGCCGCGTACTGACTACAGGGGGCATTTTCCTCATCCATTATTTTAAGGTCGATACCAAGGTCAATGGCAGCCTGTATCAACATCCTGCCTAGTTGACCTCCACCAAGAACACCAATTTTAAGATCTGTGGAAAAAGTTGAATTCATACGGCAAAATTAGAACAAAATCCAAACATCATATCCAGTTTATGCGATAAATAAACTGCTTAAAATATTCGGTTCATGGATGCCTGAAAATTAATTGTATCATTGGCAAAGTCGCATTTTTTTCGTAAATTCTTGCTGGGTTTTCCCATCCTTTAGACTATTTTGTTCGTTAGATATTAATGACAGAATCTATTAGCGAATTCAACAATGTCAGGAGTATCTTGGATATATTGAATTATCCATCTATATTTGGGCGTTGTCTAACAGTATTGTTATGATACAGAAAGTATTTTCCCTTTTTTGTGCAATTCTAGTTACTCATGGAGTACTGGCACAGGCTGACCTTACGATAAATCCGTCGATTACATCACCGACAAGTGCATGTTATATGACTAGTACGGAGACCATAACAGCTACTCTGGTAAATACAAGTGCATTTCCATATTCAGGTACCGTTGAAATGGGATATGTGTTGGATAATAATCCTCCTGTTACACAAAACCAAACTATTGGGTTTTTACCCGCATCAGGTACATTTATTTACTCCTTTCCGGTTCCTGATGATTTCTCATCATGTGATACTCACTACTTGAAAATTTGGGTGTATGATGCAAGTGACCCAAATAATGCTAATGATACCATAAATACCTACGTTTTATCAGATTGTGATCCCGTAACTGGTTGGATTACTGGTGCTGACACGGTGTGTATGGGTAATAACTCAGGTGAAGTAACACTAAATGGCTACGTTGGGAATGTTGAACAATGGGGGGTTTCTTTTGACAATGGCTCTACCTGGAGCTATGTAGCCAATACAGATACATTTTTAGTCTATTCAAATGTGTCGCAGGTAACCACTTTTCAGGCTATTGTTGGTTCAAAATTTGGATTGTGCCCGAGCGATACAACCGGACCGTATAACCTTTATCTTCACCAATTATCGGATGGAGGAACTTTAACTCCGGATTTTGATATTTGTGACAACGGAAACGGCGGAAATGTTTGGACGTCTGGTTATACAGGAAATGTTCTAAACTGGATGTTATCGACAAATTCCGGTGGAAGCTGGATTCCTTTATCCAATAGTGCTGATACCATTTCTTATACAAATTTGACAGCCACAACCTGGTGGCAGGTGATTGTGAAAAATGGCTCTTGCCCTGCAGATACAGCCGGACCAATTATTGCTACACTCATACCTGGTACGGCTCCGGGAACAATTACCGGACCTACGGTTGTATGTAACTTCGAAAACTCTGACCAGTTAGTAGCATCCGGTGGTAACGGAACTGTAATTGGATGGAATGTTTCTACGGATAGTGGGGCAACCTGGAATCCGACTACGGATACGGATAGCATTTTTGATTTTACTGGATTACAAACGAGCTCATGGTTTCAGGCTGTATGGCAATTGGGCAGCTGCCCTATAGAAACGGCTAATCACCCCATCACCGTCTTACCAGTGACCAACAACATTACTCCAGATACAACGATTGAAGAGGGGGATGCTATCAACCTGAATGCCTGCTGCGGTAATTCTTACTTGTGGTGGCCAGATCAATTTATGGATGATCCAACCTCACCTACGCCGATAGTCGACCCTGATGCGGACATAACATATTTTGTGCAAATAACGACGATTGAAGGATGTAAGGATACCGCCAGGATTGTGGTTACCGTGAATCCTGATTTAACAACTCTTTTAATTCCCAACTTGTTTACACCAAACGGGGATGGGTATAACGATCAATGGGAAATTGGCAACATACAGGCCTTTACCAATAATAATCTAACTATATTTAATATCTATGGACAGGTTGTCTATGATGCCGAGCCCTATAACAATGAATGGGAAGGTACGTATAATGGAAAACCTTTGCCAGATGGAACCTACTTTTACCTGATACGTTTAAATGACCCGTTTTACCCTGATCCAATTCAAGGTGTAATTACAATTGCAGGAAATGATTAAAAAATTAGTTGTTGTTGTGCTGCTGGGACTGGCATTTAATACTCAGGCTCAGCAGATACCCATGTATAATGAGTTTCACATTGCTCCGAGAGTGTACAATCCATCTTATGTTGGTTTTCAAGATGGTGTTGATGTGGTGCTTGTAAGAAACCAAAAATGGGGAAACTACGACGAAGGATTCATTACGAATTATCTCTCCGCATCCTACTTGCTAAAGGGGAAGCATGGTCTGGGAATTAATCTGTACAATGATTATGTCGGAATCACCAGTAAACTTAAGGCGCACTTGTTGTATTCTTATACCATTAAGTTAGGAGATAAAGCATTTCTAAGAGCTGGTGCAGGACTTGGAGTGGTGGATAATAGGGTGGACTTTAATCAGGCGATTGTCAGTAATCCAAGTGATCCCGTTTTAAGTAATGTAGGAAAAGATCGCAGAACCATGTTTGATATGAACGTGGGTATCAATTTTGAAGCTTCCGGATTTCGAATTGGAGTGTCCGTACCACAGGTATTAGGAACCAAACTCGTTTACGGTGATATGGCAGGATCGTACTATACACTTGAACGACAATATCTTTTAAATACCGGATATACCTGGAGAATAAGTGATTCAACGGGTGGTGGAATGTCATTGAGACCAGAGGCTCTGGTTATGTACGCGGTAAATGCACCATTTCAATATAATGCCGGATTGTTTTTTGAAATGGACAAGTATTTCTGGATTGGTGGGATGTATAAAAGCGACTATGCTATTGGAATCAACCTAGGTATTAACCTGATAAAAAATCTAAAAATTGGATTGGCGTATGATTATCAGATCACACCAATTGCAAGTCTCAATACATCACCAAATGCAGAGCTTTTATTAAAATACACGATCCCTCCAAAAATTCAAAAAATTCAGGATGATGGTTTGATGGACAGCTTGATGATGGCTAACCAAAGAAAATTGGATAGTTTGAAAAAAGTGATTGATAAAAAAGATGGGGATATCGAAGAAAGAGATGTGACCATAAAAGTTTTGGAGGATTCACTGAGTAAATGGCCAAAAGAACAGGCAGTTGTTGTGAAAGATACTGTTAAAGAAGATACAGGTGTTCGAACAAACAGTGGTGATTATTTTATTGAACTAAATGGAGAAGATACACCTGATGGATACTATGTAATTGGTGGTGCGTTTGCTGAAAAGAAAAATGCAGATGCGCTCCTTCGAAAAATCAAATCGAAATTCCCTAGTGCTCGAATTATTAAAAATAAGAGAAATGATCTCTATTATGTGATGTTGTATTACTCTACCAAAAAAGGTGAAGGACTCGCGTATGCAACATATAAGGCTAATCAATTGCCGGATGAAGAAACGTGGATCTTGTACTATCAAAAACCTCCGGATAAATAATTCACAAAACTCACTTCCTCCCATTGTTTTTAAATAATTAACAGATCAAACTCTGAATGTTAGTTTTTTGATCATGAGCAGCTTTGTATCTATATTTAAAACTGTTAGATTCGTCCCGTAACCAATTGAAATTTTGAACCTGATAATTCAATCATCCCTTTAGATTGTGATTGTTAGTTAAATGAACCTCATAACTATGAAGAGATTTCTCGCGGTGATTAGCTTTATGCTCGTCACTTATTCTATTTACGGTCAGGAGAATTCAAGCTGGCAATTGTACAGTTCAGTTGATGGTGTGGAAATTTACACCATGGAAACAGATTGTTATGCGCAAAACATCCCGGATCAAAAAGCAATCCTCATTAAAGTAGTAAATACCAGTTCAGAAGATGTACGGGTAGAGTGGGACCTACTGGTATGGTACAATGGTGAGTTGGTTAAACGTGATGTGTCTGATAAAGAAAACCACTTCACCGTTGAGGTTCGTGCAAATTCTACTGAGATAGGATCGTGTGATGTACCACGCGGAGCACTTTACATCTATAAAGATTTTATAACCTATGAAACTGATACCAAACTCACAGATTTTGAACTAAAAAACATCCAGGTAACAAGTAATTAATTCCCCAATCCTTAAAGAATCCTTTTTCCTCTCTATGAATTATGAACAAGTCTAAACTTCTCTTTTTATTAACTTTTGCTGTTCTAATTTCGCATGCAAATTATGCCCAAACTATTACCGTCAGTGCTTCACCGTTGACTCTTCCATGTGGCGGTGGAAATGTTAATCTCACGGCTGTCGGTAATTCAACAACCCCAGTTTTCGGAGATAACTTTAATAATGGACAGGTGGCATCAGGATGGTATGCATCACCCGCAGCTCAATTTGATAACCCCTGTGGTGCATCTGTAGATGGAACAACTTATTTATGGATGGGACCGGGAACGGCTGCACCCAGAAATATGACTACTGCTCCGGTAAATGTTTCTTGTGGTGGTACTGTGTGTTTTGATTTTAAATTTGTTTGCGAGTCTTGTGGAGATTCAGCCCCTTGTGAAGGAGCGGATACTTATGCAGAAGGAGTGAGTTTACAGTGTTCAACAGACGGCGGAACAACCTGGACAGATTTTGCCTATTTTGCACCTAACGGTGATTTACTGACAGCTTACCCGGGAAATGTCTATAGCCCTTATGCTTCAGGAAATACGCCTTTTACCACCTGGCAAAACTATTGCTTCACAATACCGGCAGGATGTGAAACCGCTAATACGCAATTCCAACTATATCAGTGGGGATCATCCGGTACACAATACGATCACTGGGGAATTGATAATTTCTATGTTTACGCCAATCCTTGTGCGCCCTATTACTACGATTGGGATCATATTCCCGGAGCACCGGATTCACCGAACGTCACGACCAACATCACGCAAACAACAACTTTTACATGTTGTTATACCAACGGCACAAATAGTGTGTGTGAATCAGTAACAGTAGTGGTGGATGGCATGACGCTTAATCCAATTAACACAACAACCGAACCCTGTTTGGGTGATAATGCAGGAACCGCGAGTATATCAGTTACCGGTGGCACTGCGCCTTACACTTACACAATAGCAGGACCTAGTCCCGGATCAAATAGTACAGGTAATTTTGCTAATCTGGCACCAGGTAATTATTCTGTAACAGTGAACGATAATTCGGGATGTCAGGTAACGGGGAATTTTACAATTACTCCAGGGCCGGCCTGTTGTACAGTATCTGGTTCTTCCGTAGATGCTTTATGTAATGGTCAATCTTCTGGATCAGGAACTGCTAACCCGGCTAATGGAGTTGCACCATATACCTATCAGTGGGATGCGGGAACAGGAAATCAAACCACACAAACCGCCAATAATTTATCTGCAGGTACTTATAGTGTAACAATTACTGACAATGCGGGATGTACTGCAAGCACCAGCGTAACTGTTGGAGAGCCAACAGCACTGAATGCAACACAATCTTCTGTTAACCCAACTTGTTTTGGCGCCTGTAATGGACAGATCGTTGTGAACGCACCAAGTGGTGGGACTGCTCCTTATCAGTACAATTTAAATGGTGGAACATTTGGTGGGTCAGGTACGTTTACTGGGTTGTGCGCAGGAACCTATAATGTCATTGTGCAGGATACAAATGGGTGCCAATTTCCAATCAGTAATATTCTACTCACGGAACCAACCGACCTTACTCTTATCGAACAATCTTCAAACCCTGCAACCTGTGGTGCCTCAAACGGAGATTTGACAGTTACAGCAGGTGGCGGAACTTCACCGTATCAATATGATATCGGTGGAGCGCAACAAGGTTCTCCAACGTTTACCGGATTAGCTGCCGGATCGTATACGGTTACTGTTACAGATGCTAATGGATGTACAGAAACAGTGAACGTGACTGTTGGTTCTTCTGCCGGCCCCGCTCCTTTTATTGATGTGCAGAATAATGTAACTTGTGCGGGTGCATTCACCGGATCTATAACCATTGGTGTTACAGGTGGAACAGCACCATTTACTTTTGTATTGAATCCTCCAAATGCTGGTCAGGCAAGTAATTCGTTCACAGGTGTTCCTGCAGGTCCTTTTACCGTGGAAGTTACAGATAACAATGGTTGCGTAGGAACCGTGAGTGGAACAATTACAGAGCCAAGTGCCTTAACATTCAGTTCAGTTCCAACAGATGCGTCATGTAATGGCTTATGTGATGGTGAGATTAATGTGACAGCCAATAATGCTACACCACCTTATAGTTATTCAGCTGATAATGGACTTACTTTTCAACCTGGTAATGTACTGACAGGTTTATGTGCTGGAAATATTGATGTGGTTGTGTCTGATGCAAATGGTTGCCTGGCAAACGCAGTAGTTGCTATTAACGAACCTTCAGCTGTTACACTTTCACCAACTTTTGTAGAGCCATCTTGTAATGGACTTTCTGACGGAACAATTACATTTAGTGGCGCTGGAGGTACACCAGGATATACCTATAGTGTAGATAACGGGTCTTCTTTTTCTGGATCTGATCCCGTAACTGGTATTTCAGCTGGATTTTATGAACTGGTTATTGCAGACGCTAATGGATGTCAGGCGACAGATACAATCACCGTTACCGAACCACCACCATTTACATTTAATTATATTGCGAATAATCCGTCCAACTGTGGAGCAAATGATGGCTCTTTTGAAATCACCGCGGTTGGGGGGGCAGGACCTTATTTTTATTCAATTGATGGAGGAGTTACCGTTCAGGTAAATAACGGATTTTTTCTCAATCTTTATTCTGGATTGTATATGCTGCATGTCACAGATGGTCTGGGATGTGTTGACTCAACATTTGAGGCCTTGTCTGATAATGTTATGATCACCCAAACAGATGCAATCGTAGACGCAACTTGTTACAACAGTTGTGATGGACTTGCTATCGTTTCTCAGCAATTTGGTGCACCTCCGTTTACTTATACATTAGACCAAAATACTACTGGTCAGGCTACTGGTGTTTTTCCTGGTTTATGTGCTGGAACACATTATATAACTATTGAAGATAATGGACTCTGTATTGGAATTGAACAAGTGGATATTGCTCAGCCTGACTCAATTCTGTTTGATTTAACTGCGGATAGTGTAAACTGCCCTCAGGGATCAGATGGTCAGATTAACGTCTCTAACACTACTGGCGGAGATGGCGGTCCATACACCTATAGTATTGATGGCGGAGTCACTTTTCAGGCCTCAACAAATTTTAGTGGTTTGCCGTCTGGTACCTACACAATAATAGCACAGGATGGTAATGGTTGTCTGGGAACAGATGATGTTACAATTTACGAACCTGCTCCATGGAACATAAATCTCAATCAAACTGATCTTGTTTGTAACGGTGATAATACAGGATTTGTTCAGGTAATTGGTGGAGGAGCTACAGGGCCATATACGTACACACTAGGCGGTACGCCTAGTGGTACCGGAATATATCCAGGTTTATCGGCCAATCCAGGTGGCTATGCAATTCAAATTATAGATGCAAATGGGTGTACTTTTGATACGATTCAGGTGGTGAATGAACCAACACCTGTTACAGGTACTTATACGCCAATAGATGCACTGTGTACAGGCTCTGCTGATGGTCAGATAGACGTAACAGCCAACGGGGGAACGCCACCTTACCTCTATAGTAGTGACAACGGTACAATTTTCCAATCGAGTAATGTTCTGACAGGCTTAACTGCTGGATGTTATGATGTTGTTATTAAGGATAATAACGGATGTCAAATCGTTTCAAATCAATGCCTGGGAGAACCAACTCAACTCACAATGACATTAGCTACAAATCCGGCAACTTGTGGGTCAAACAATGCAGATGTTACTATTACAGCTGCCGGAGGGTCCGGAGCTTATCAATATTCAAGTGATAACGGGTCATCTTTTCAGGCTATTAATTCCTTTACAGGATTAGCTGCTGCGAATTATACGATACTAGTTGAAGATGCTAATGGTTGCCAGATTGATTCACTGATCACATTAATTGCCGATCCATTACCACAAATAGATAATGTAGTTTTTAACGATCCACTTTGTAACGGATCTTCAGATGGTGATCTGGCAATTACTTCATCAAATGGAGTAGGTGTGCATCAGTATAGTATAGATAATGGACTTTCATTTCAGGCTTCAGGATCATTCACCAATTTATCTTCGGGAATTTATGATATAGTTGTGGAAGACGGTAATGGTTGTCAGGTGACGCAGCAAACAACATTGACAGATCCACCACTGTTAACATTTGTTAGTACACCAACGGACTTATTATGTAATAATGACTTTACAGGTCAAATTGTTATAACTGAAAACGGTGGAACCGCTCCTTACCAATATTCTATTGACAACGGAACAACATTCCAGGGTGGTGGAACCTTTGCTTTTATTGCTGCTAACACCTACGATATTATGGTAGAAGATGCGAACGGTTGTCAGACAACAGGAACAGAAACGGTGAATGAGCCTGCAGCATTGAGTTGGACCACTTTTAACATAATCGACCCGATCTGTTTTGGTGCATGTGATGGAGAAGTACAAACAGTTGTTGGAGGAGGTACAGCTGGTTATACGTATAACTGGAGCGGAAATATTGCTTCTTCAACAAGTCAGAATGCAACTGGCGTATGTGATGGAACCTATTCGGTGACTGTGACAGATGCGAATGGTTGCCAGCTTGATTCTAACAATTTCGTTTTGTCACAACCTGCTCAGTTGACAATAAATGGAGTAACGAGTACAGATGTTTTATGCTACAACGGTTCAACAGGTACGATCACCATTGATGCTCCGGGAATGACGGACTATGCTATAAATGGCCCCGTTGTGGATAATAATGGTACGGGCGTTTTTAACGGTTTACCTATTGGTAACTATGATATAACAGTAACAGATATCAATGGTTGTACGGCAATTTCAAATACTACCATCTATCAGCCTGACTCATTGTACTCCATTCCTCCATCCGACTGGCCGGCATGTTATAGCGAAACAGTAACTGTTCAAGCGTTTAGTAATGGTGGTTCGGTGCCTTATACTTATGAATGGACCAATAACCTCAATGGTAATATTGAGACTTCTGCATTGTTTAATTTTACAGTAACAGATACTATTGTGTGGACCTTGCAAGTAACAGATGCAAATGGTTGTCAGTCTGTGCCGGTTTCTTATACAGTTATGCCAAGTCCTCCACTGAGTTTAACGCCTACCGCAGATACCAATATTTGTTTGGGAGGTAATGCAGTTCTTGGAATAACTGTTAGCGGAGGTCAATTGATTGATTTCGGTACTTCATTAGATTATAGTTATGCATGGTCACCGGGAACCGTAGATGACACCTTAAATACGTTTACGGTATCTCCAACAACAGCGACAACCTATACAATCACTGTTGAAGATTTGTGTGGGGAAATAGCAGACACTACTATTAATGTTGGAATTCATCCGGATCCGGTCTTCCCATCAATACCACTTTATGAAGGGTGCTCTCCGGATACATTTGATTTAAATTTGAGTGTCATTGATCCGTCGTTTAATTTACTTCCAGGTTACACCATTATTTGGGCGTTAGGTAACGGAACGGTGATCAATTCTTCATCTACAGGACCTTATGATGCTGTTTATCCTTACTCTGGTTTATACAATTTTGATATTACAATTACAACAGATCAGGGTTGTACAGCTGACTCTACCTATACTGACATTGTTCAGATAAATGATCCGCCGGTACCAGGTTTCTATTTTAACCCAGAAAGTCCATCTGTGCTAGATCCATCTGTTCAGGTAGTGGATATATCTCAAAATGCGGTATCCTATGCGTATACCTTTGAAGGCTATGGCACATCTTCTGATCCGGAACCTTATATGACATTTCCAGTAGAAGAAGAAACTACAATTGAGGTATGTCAGGCGATAGTTTCAACAGAAGGCTGTCCGGCAGAAATTTGTATACCGCTTGATATACACGAAGAAATTTTATTCTATGTTCCGAATGCAGTTACCCCTGATGGAGATTTGTTTAATGAGTCATTCACCCCGGTTTTTACATCTGGTGTTGATCCATACAATTATCATCTGACCATATTTAACAGATGGGGTGAGATTG
Organism: Crocinitomicaceae bacterium; assembly: GCA_014762645.1. Lineage (GTDB taxonomy): Bacteria > Bacteroidota > Bacteroidia > Flavobacteriales_D > Crocinitomicaceae > Paracrocinitomix. Next base: position 19,622 of record JABURP010000066.1, on the reverse strand, counting down.
TATTTGAGTCGTTTGATTATGACCGGGGCTGGAATTGTCATTACGGTGACGGGGGATTGGTAGAAGATGGAGTGTATATTTGGCAAATTGAATTTGGAGAAAAACTATCAGATAGGCGTCAAACACACCGTGGACACGTAACAGTATTGAAGTAAATTCTTTCCTACAAAGAAATTTAAAGGTCCATTTTAGATCAAAGAGGTTTGCTGAAAGAAGCAGACCTCTTTTTTTTGAGTTGTGTATGGTCTAAAATATTGAATTTCGGTAGGTTAAACGCTCTATTCGTTAAATCTATGTAATTGATCGATTAATTAGAGTGGTTTATCTTGTTTTTTACAGACTTAAGCAAATCGGACATATATTTACGCGTGACTAAAACGATTAATGTTTATATTGATACCTATCAGATAGGTAAAGATAAGTCTGATATTGAGGCTGAATAGTGGGTATAGCTGTAATTATAAGTGTTACGGTTAACACTCTGTAGCAGGGGATTGCTTAAGATTATTAATACGTATTGGTAACAAAAATTGAGTTTCCAAAGTATAAAGTATAAAAATGTATATTCTGCATGCATAATTATAAATAAATCATTTTGCAGGTACTTTTTTAAATCTTGGTAAGATCTCCAAAAACCTAGGCTTTACAGTCGTTTTTGGATGATAATGATGCACATATTTGGCTCAAACTAAAAAAATAATTGTTTAACTGGACAACCCAAAACTGAGCATAACGTCTTTATTAGTAAACAACCTCATCTATTATGAAACGAACTCTTGTTTTTTTGTGTGCTTTTCTACTCTCACTTTCCACCTTAGGTCAAGAAACAGAATGGCAACTATATGCATCTGTGGATGGAGTAGATATCTACACAAAGGAAACTGATTGCAATGCTAGAAACATTCCAGCGCAAAAAGCAATTATTATCAAGATTGTAAACACAACGGATGAGAATCTAATTGTCGAATGGGATAGAGCTATATGGTATAACGGTGAATTGGTAACCGAAAATATTTCAGATGATGAGAACCATATTATAGTAGAAATTGATAAAAACTCAACGCAAGAAGGAACATGCGAAGTGCCAAGAGGTGCATTATATCTTTACAAAGACTTTATTACATACGACACAGACACGAAATTGACAAATTTTGAACTACAGAACCTTACTATAAAAAGACAGAAATAAACTTCCCTCCAATCATGAAGACGATTAAATGCCTCATACTACTACTTTTATTTAGCACCGGAGTGCTGAATATGGCGTCGGCACAAACGATTACAGTAACGGCGAACCCTACATCTTTACCTTGTGGCGGTGGAAATGTTAACTTAACTGCAGTAGGAACATCATCTACTCCTGTTTTCGGAGATAACTTTAATACTGGAGGCGTTGCGCCAGGTTGGTCTGCATCAGCTTCAGCACAATTTAATAATCCCTGTGGAGCATCTGTGGATGGGACAACTTATTTATGGATGGGAAGTTCAACTTCTGCTCCCCGTGAAATGACAACTGCACCGGTAGATGTTTCTTGCGGTGGTACTGTATGTTTTGATTTTAAATTTGTTTGTGAATCTTGTGGTGACTCTGCCCCTTGTGAAGGAGCAGATCTTTATAATGAAGGAGTTTCTTTACAATGTTCTACAGATGGTGGGACAACCTGGACGGATTTTGGCTATTTTGCTCCTAACGGTGACTTATTAACTGCTTATCCAGGTGGTGTGACTTCACCTTCTGCTTCTGGTAACACGCCTTTTACAACATGGCAAAATTACTGCTTTACAATTCCTGCAGGATGTGAAACAGCTAACACCATGTTCCAATTGCACCAATGGGGATCATCCGGTTCAAACTATGACCACTGGGGGATTGATAATTTCTACGTTTATGCAAATCCTTGTGCTCCTTATTACTACGATTGGGATCATATCCCTGGATCACCAGATTCACCCAACGTAACGACAAATATTACTTCTACTACCACTTTTACATGCTGTTATACAAATGGAATTGATTCTGTATGTGAGTCTGTAACTATTGTAGTAGATTCATTACCACCTGCAGTAGTAGTAACTACTTGGGCACCTTCATGTTTTGGAGCATCAGATGGAGGGGTGATTATTGACAATCCAGGAGGCATGGGTCCTTATAATATTACTGTTACCGGTCCTGTGACTGATACCTATACAGAAGGTAACGGACCACCGGATGATTTAAATATTGACGATTTACCGGCTGGTACATATACATATACTACTAATCAACAAAATGGTAACTGTACAAATACAGGAACGTTTACAATTGCACCTGGACCACCTTGTTGCGAGGTTGATGCATCTTCGGTTGATGTATTATGTAACGGTGATGCTACCGGATCGGCAACAGCAACGCCACTTGACGGTATTGGTCCATTTACATATCAGTGGGATGACCCTGGGACACAAACAACGCAGTCCGCCGGTGGTTTAACTGCAGGTTCTTATTCGGTTATTATGACAGATGATATTGGTTGTCAGGATACAGCTTTTATAACTGTTACTGAACCACCTGCTGTAAGTGGTACGAATACACCAACTAACGTAAGTTGTCTTGGAGCGTGTGATGGATCAATCTCAGTGACAGGATCTGGTGGGACACCAGGATACCTATACAACCTTAACGGAGGCACCTTTGGTTTAAATACCAATTTTACCAACTTGTGTGCAGGAACATATAACGTTACAGTTCAGGATGCCAATGGATGTCAGTTTAATATGACAAACATTTCAATTACTCAGCCAACGGATTTAACACTAATAGAAGTGGGAACCACAGTTGCAACATGCGGTGGATCTGACGGATCGCTTACAGTAGCTGCTGGTGGAGGAACCGCCCCGTACTTATACGATATTGGTGGTGCACAGCAAGCTTCGGCAACGTTTAGCAATCTCGCTGCAGGTACTTATACAGTAACTGTTACAGACGATAATGGTTGTACGGAAACTGTCAATGTAACGGTAGGTTCAGCAGTAGGTCCTGCACCATTTATTGACGTACAGAATGATGTAGCATGTGCCGGTGCATTCACCGGTTCTGTAACTATTGGTGTTACAGGGGGTACAGCTCCGTTCACGTATACAATGTTCGCACCTAGTGGTAGTGGTATTCCACAAGCTAGTAATACATTTACAGGTGTTCCGGCTGGTCCGTTCACCGTGGAAGTAACAGATGCTTTTGGTTGTACAGGTACTGTAAATGGTACAATTACTCAACCTACACCAATAACTTTTTCTTCAGTACCACAAGATGCAACCTGTGCAGGTGTTTGTGATGGAGAAATAACGGTAACAGCCAATAATGCTACTCCTCCTTATATGTATTCTTCTGATAACGGTTTGACATTCCAACCAAGTAATGTACTTACCGGACTTTGTGCAGGAAATATTGATGTTGTAGTACAAGATGCTAACGGATGCCTTGCCAATGCGGTTGTACCTGTTGGAGAACCAGCTCCGGTTGATTTCTCACCAACATTTACAGAGCCTTCATGTAATGGCCTTTCTGACGGATCAATTGCCTTTAATGGATCTGGAGGTACAGCTCCGTATACCTATAGTACAGATGACGGAGTAACTTATGTACCAGGTGTTAATGATACAGTATATGGAATTGCAGCGGGATGGTATGAATTGGCGATCATGGATGCCAATGGATGTACTGCTTTTGATACGTTAACGGTAACTGAACCACCTCCATTTACATTCAACTACATTGCAAACAACCCGTCTAACTGTGGTGCGAGTGATGGTTCATTTGAAATTACCGCCGTAGGTGGTGTAGGTCCTTACTTGTATTCTATTGACAATAATGTAACGCAGCAGTTTAATAACGGTTTCTTCTTAAACCTCTATTCGGGACTCTATACGCTGGTAGTTACTGATTTGAATTCAGGCTGTATGGACTCTACGATAGAAGCATTGTCAGATAACGTAATGGTTACCCAAACTGATACAACTGTTGACGCAACATGTTTTAATAGTTGTGATGGATTAGCAATTGTATCACAGCAGTTTGGTCAACCACCTTACACTTATACTTTAGATTTTAATACGAGTTCACAACCATTTGGTGTATTTAACTCAATATGCGCAGGTACGCACTTTATTACCATTACAGATAATGGACTTTGTCTGGGTATTGAGCAGTTTACCATTGGTCAACCGGACTCTATTATCATATTTACTTCTGCTGATAGCGTCAGTTGTCCGGGTGGAGCAGATGGTCAAATTACAGTGACCAGTGCAACTGGTGGTGATGGCGGACCATATACCTACAGTATTGATGGTGTTAACTTCCAGGCAAGTAATGTGATTACCGGACTGGCACCAGGTACATATACGGTTTGGGCACAAGATGGTAACGGATGTCTTGGTACAGATGATATTACTGTTTATGAACCAGCTCCATGGAATGTCTTTATAAACCAAACAGATTTAGTCTGTAATGGTGATTTCACCGGGTTTATTCAAATAATTGGTGGTGGAGCAACCCCGTCATACACCTATACATTGAATGGTGTTCCGAGTGTTCCTGCAAGTTCTGGTGTATTCCCAGGACTTTCTGCGAACCCATCTTATACGCTTCAGGTAACCGATTCACATGGATGTACATTTGACACAACACAAGCGGTAAATGAACCACCTGCATTAACTGGTGCTTATGTCCCAACAGATGCGTTGTGCTTTGGTGCAGCGGATGGTACGATAGATGTTACCGCTGGTGGTGGTACGCCTCCTTATCTATACAGTAGCGATAACGGAACAACACTTCAATCATCAAATGTACTTACAGGTTTAGCAGCGGGTTGTTATGATGTGTTGATACAGGATAACAATGGATGTCAACTTGTTTCTAATGAATGTTTAAGTGAACCTACTCCAGTTTCTATGACGCTTGCGATTACACCTGCAACATGCGGTAACGCTAACGGTGAAGTTACAATCACTGGATCCGGAGGTACACCAGGATATCAATATTCAAATGATGGTGGTACTACATTCCAGGGAGGTACAACGTTCACAGGTCTGGCTGCTCAAAATTACGTGATGGTGGCGGAAGATGTAAACGGTTGTCAGGCAGATTCATTAATCACCATAACCGTTGATCCAGCACCACAAATTGATAATGTCGTATTTACGAACCCATTATGTAATGGTTCACTGGATGGATCATTAACAATTACTTCATCAAGTGGAGTAGGAGCGCACCAATACAGTATTGATAATGGTGTAACCTTCCAGGCAAGTAATACCTTTACGGGAATTGGAGCAGGTGTTTATGATATTGTAGTGCAAGATATAAATGGTTGTACGGCTACCCAACAAACAACTTTAACTGATCCTCCATTATTGACACTAGCATCTGTTCCTACAGATCTTTCATGTAATGGTAACTTCAGTGGGCAAATTGTTATTACGGCAAATGGTGGTACACCGCCTTACGCCTATAGTGTTGATAATGGAGTGACCTTGCAAGGTCAAGGTAGCTTTAGTGGCTTAGCTGCTGGTAATTATAATACCTATGTACAGGATGCCAACGGGTGTAATACAACTGGTTTAGAAACAGTCAACGAACCAGCAGCATTAACGTGGAGTACATTTACTATTACCGATCCGGTTTGTTTTGGATCTTGTGATGGAACCATATCAACGACTACCACAGGTGGTACAGGTGCTTATACCTACAACTGGTCAGGAAATATTGCCGGACCAAACGACCAAAATGCAGCCGGTGTTTGTGCAGGAACTTACACAGTAACTTTAACTGATGCCAATGGGTGCCAGCTTGATTCAACAAACTTCGTATTGACAGACCCACCAAACATGACAATAGACGGTGTTACTACAACGGATGTGCTTTGTTATGGTGGAAATACTGGTACTATTACTGTAGGTAATATCACTAACGGTACAGCTCCGTATGATTATAGCTTTGACGGTGGTACGACTTATCAGGGAGTTGGGAACAATGTTTATGGAGACGTAAATGGAGGTCCAGTAACTATTGGTAATTATGATATTGTTGTACAAGATGCGAATGGTTGTGAGGCATTATCAAATGTTACGATATATCAACCAGATTCGCTTTATTCTTTAGCACCATCTAACTGGGTGTCATGTATGAACGAAACGGCTGTTGTACAAGCATTCTCTAACGGCGGTTCGGTGCCTTATACTTATCAATGGACCAATGACGTCAATGGTAATATTGAAACGAATCCAATATTTAACCATGTTGTAACACAACCTGTTACGTTTACATTAACTGTAACCGACGCCAACGGTTGTGTAGCTGCACCTGTATCATATACAATTACACCTACACCAGGAATGGCACTTACACCTACACCGGATACAAGTATCTGCCTTGGTGGTGAAGCGAGCCTAGGTATTAGCGTAACAGGTGGTCAGCTGATTGACTTTGGTTCTACACTTGATTATAGTTACACATGGTCACCAGCTGGAGCAAATGATACATTGAATACTTTTAATGTATCACCAACAACGCAGACGACATATACGATTACTGTTGAAGATCTTTGTGGTGAAATATTAGATACTACAATAACTGTGGGTATCAACCCAGATCCGGTAATGCCAACCATTCCTGCTTATGAGGGATGTGCACCTGATACTTTGGAGTTTGATATTTCCTCAGTTATCTTGCCGGGGTATACTGTAACCTGGGATTTTGATAATGGACAAGTGTCGAATTCACCAACGCCATCCAATATCATTTATTTGTATCCAGGATTGTATGAGCCGTCTCTAACAATTACTACAGATATGGGTTGTACAGCAACAGCAACGACTCCTTCGGCGGTTACCATACATGATAACCCAACGCCGGGATTCTATTTTGATCCTTATAGCCCTTCAGTTCTAAAACCTAATGTGCAAATAGTTGATATTTCTCAAGGAGCGGAATTTTACACGTATACCTTTGAAGAATATGGTACATCTAATGAGGCAGAGCCTTACATGAGTTTTGACGTTGAAGAGGAAACTACGATTAACGTATGTCAGAAGATCGTTTCAGCAGAAGGATGTCCGGCAGAGGTGTGTGTACCATTGGACATTCATGAAGAAGTCTTGTTCTATGTACCGAATGTCGTAACGCCGGATGGTGACTTATTTAATGAAACCTTCTTCCCTGTATTTACATCAGGTGTAGATCCTTTCGATTACCACTTAACTATCTTTAATAGATGGGGTGAAATTGTCTTTGAGTCTTATGACTACAACTACGGATGGAATTGTCATTATGGAGATGGAGGACTTGTGAAAGATGGAGTCTATATATGGCAAATCGAATTTGGTGAAAAATTAACGGACAAAAAACAGATGCATAGAGGTCATGTAACTGTTCTTAAATAAATGTTAGCTGACGAAGAGAAAATACTTCGTCAGCTTTTAATCTCCCTTTTGACATCTATTTATTTTTATGGTTTTTAGACAAATAGTACAATTTAATCGATTAAATTTTTAACCTTTTGCCTAAAACTTACGTAATTAGTAGTGATGAAGAATATTTACACATTAACAATTGCCGTATGTAGTACAATATGTGTGTGCTCAACGGCATCAGCTCAAGAATTAAACGTTATCTCCGGAGGAGGTAACTACGCTGAAAGTGCCAATCACTCTGTCTCCTGGACAGTTGGTGAATCTGTTATTGTAACTGCCACATCAAGTAGCAATCAGATAACACAAGGGTTCCACCAGCCTAATTTGGCAGTTGTTAGCGTTGAAGAGTACAGTGATTTAGATATCTCTGTTTATCCAAACCCGGCAAGAAATCAATTTAATGTAGAAGCCAGTGAGAATACAAAATTAACAATCTATGATGCCCAAGGTAAATTAGTACAGGTAATGGACATCTTCTCCTCACAGAAAACAGTTGACGTATCGGATTTGTCAAGAGGAACTTACACACTTGTGTTTGAGGCAAACGGTGCAATTGCAAAACGAATGAAAATAATAATACTATAACCCCATGAAGAAACTGACATTAACATTATTTGCGGCGTTATTTGGTACATTGATGTTTGCTCAGGCTCCTGAGCTAATGAACTACCAGGCCGTAGTCCGTGATATTAGCGGAAATTCTATTACAAACGCGCTCGTTGGAGTAAGGGTCTCTATTTTAGAAGGCTCGGCAGTTGGACCAGAGGTCTTTGCCGAAACACATGGACCAACGACTAATGGTTATGGTTTAATAAACCTACAAATAGGAAACGGTGCTAATACCGGACCTACACTTGATCAAATTGACTGGAGTGCTAATGTGTATTTCATTAAGGTTGAAATCGATCCAAATGGAGGTACTAGTTACTCAGTAAGTTCAACAGCTCAGTTAATTTCGGTACCGTATGCATTATATGCAAAATCTGCTGAAAATGTAGATGATGCAGATGCCGATCCAACAAATGAGTACAATACAGGTGTTACCATCAATGCTGATTCACTAGAAATTACAGATGGTGGTGGAACTGTTTCTGTAGATCTTACACCGGTAATGCAAGACCCGGATATGGATCCTACCAATGAGATTCAATTGCTATCTAAAGTGGGACAAATTGTTTCACTGTCAAATGGTGGTGGAGCATTTACTGATGATGTGGATGACGCCGATAACAACCCTGCTAATGAGTTTAACACTGGAGTTGCTCTTGTGGGAACAACACTTCAGGTTACAGATGGTGGGGGTACGCTAAACGCAGATTTATCATCTCTACAGGATGGTGTAAATGACGCGGATGCTGACCCAACTAATGAGTATAACACGGGAGTATCTTTAGTTGGTACTACCTTAAATATTACAGATGGTGGCGGTACGCTAAATGCCGACTTATCTTCATTGCAAGATGGTGTTACTGATGCAGATGCTGATCCAACTAACGAGTACAACTCAGGTGTATCTTTGGTAGGTACAACTTTGAATGTTACAGATGGTGGAGGAACGCTAAATGCAGATCTTTCTACTTTGGTTAATGATGCAGATGCTGACCCTACGAATGAGTATAACTCTTCCGTTACTTTAGTCGGTACAACATTAAATGTAACAGATGGTGGAGGTACTTTGAATGCAGATTTATCATCTCTACAGGATGGTGTAAATGATGCGGATGCTGACCCAACCAATGAGTATAATACTGCTGCAAATTTAGTAGGTACTGATTTAAACATCACAGATGGTGGTGGTACAATTGTAGTTGATATGTCTTCACTTGGTGGAGGTGTACCTACAGATGAGTTAAACACAGCCTTCTTCCTAGATGGTGATACCATTAAAATTACAGATGCCGGTGGAACGCTTGGTGTAGATCTTTCTCCGCTAATTACAGGTGGTGGTGACTTAAGTACTTCCAATGAGTTAAACACTTCAGTTGTTCTGAATGGTACGAACTTAGAAGTAACTGATCCGGGAGGAACGCTGATTGCTGACCTTTCTTCGTTGGTAAATGATGCTGATGCAGATCCAACGAATGAGTTTAATACTTCAGTTACATTGGTAGGAACAAGTTTAAATGTTACTGATGGAGGTGGAACAATTGTTACAGACCTTTCATCACTACAAGATGGTGTAACAGATGCGGATGCTGATCCGGCAAATGAGTTCAACACTTCAGTTACTTTAGTAGGAACAAGCCTTAATGTTACTGACGGTGGAGGAACAATCGTTACAGACCTTTCTTCATTACAAGATGGTGTAACAGATGCGGATGCTGATCCGGCAAATGAGTACAATACTTCAGCAACACTTGTAGGTACAGACTTAAACATCACAGATGGTGGTGGTACATTGGTTGTTGATATGTCTCCGCTTGTAGGCGGTGGTGACCCAAGCTCAACAAATGAGCTAAATACGACATTGGTATTGAATGCTACCACACTTGAATTGACAGATGCTGGAGGAACATTAACTGCAGACCTTTCATCACTACAGGATGGTGTGATAGATGCGGATGCTGATCCGGCAAATGAGTTCAACACTTCAGTTACTTTAGTAGGAACAAGCCTTAATGTTACTGACGGTGGAGGAACAATCGTTACAGACCTTTCTTCATTACAAGATGGTGTAACAGATGCGGATGCTGATCCGGCAAATGAGTACAATACTTCAGCAACACTTGTAGGTACAGACCTAAACATCACAGATGGTGGTGGTACATTGGTTGTTGATATGTCTCCGCTTGTTGGTGGTGGTGACCCGAGTTCTACAAATGAGTTGAACACTACTATGGTATTGAATGGTACAACGCTAGAGTTGACAGATGCTGGTGGAACATTGACTACTGATTTATCATCACTCGGTGGTGGAGGTGGAGGATTCTACGTTGGTATGCAATACCAGGGTGGAGTGATCTTCTATGTGGATTCTTCAGGAATACATGGGCTTATTGCTGCAACTGCAGATATCGGAACAGGTGTAGTGTTTGAAGCTGCTCCAAATGAATTAACTGTATTTGCTTCAAGTTTTACTGATGGGGCAACAAATACTAATACTCTTGTTAATGGTGCTGGTGCACCGCACGGTTTTACAGCTGCACAAATGTGTGATTCTTATTCCGGTGGTGGATATACTGACTGGTATTTACCTGCAGCATTTGAGCTAGAAATGTTATTGAGAAGTAACCTGGCTCTTGCATATTCAGGTGCTCAGTTATCATTAGGAATTCAGTACTGGTCATCAACAGAAGATCCTGCTGCTGCTGGTTTTAACGCCTTCAGAATTCAAAACAATACTACATACATTGAAACTACTTCACAAGCCAACACGGCAAATGTTCGACCTATCAGAGCATTCTAAGAAGTAACCAAAAAATTCAATTAATAAAAAAGTCCTGACGGTTTAAGTCAGGACTTTTTTTGTAGACTATAGCCTAAAAAAGGATTATCATATTAGGCATAAAAAAATCCTGACAAATGCTAAAATCACATTGTCAGGATCTTTAAGTTCTTATGAGAAGATTAACGCTTCGCTCTTTTCTCCGAGGAAACCGATATTTTCTTTCTACCTTTCTTTCTTCTGGCGTTCAATACAGCTCTACCATTTTTGGTAGCCATTCTTGCTCTGAAACCATGCTTGTTTCTTCTCTTTCTCTGTGATGGTTGAAACGTTCTCTTGCTCATCTCAAATATTATTAATACGTATTCGTCTTCTGTTTAAATCCCTTAAGGGGATGCAAAGATACAAATATTACATGGAAGACAAAGTATTCTGTATTAAAAATCAAAATTATGGGTTTATTATGACAATAGAACGTGATATACTGGGTAAATTTGTGCCGCAATGTTGAGTCCAGGAAGGAATAGAGAGAAAAAAGATAAAGTTAAGGTAAAGGTATCCAGAGAAGCTTACCGTAAAGCAAGGCGCTTCTTTAAATTTCTAAGACCGTACCGAGGAGTGTACGTCATAGGTTGGTTATTTCTTTTATTGTCCAGCATTACATCTATGTTCTTTCCTGGGTTAATGGGCCAGTTACTCGGTGCCAATGATTCAGATAAAGCAATTGTAGAGATTAAAGGAATTGACCTGACGGATATCAATGTTATCCTTTTGACCATGCTAATTGTCTTTGCATTTAACGCATTGTTCTCATTTTTTAGGATATGGATTTTTACCTCAGTAACAGAAAGAGCGCTTAAGGACCTTAGACGAAATTCATTTGAACGTTTTGTGTATTACCCTATTGATTTCTTTAATCGAAATAAAGTGGGAGAATTAACTTCCCGAATTGCTACAGATATCAACCTGATAAGAGATGTCCTGAATACGACTATAGCAGAATTTTTCAGGCAGTTTATCACTATTGCTTTTGCTTTGGGAATGATTCTCTACTTTTCATGGGAGTTAGCTTTGTGGATGTTGGCTGTTATTCCGGTTCTCGCGGTTGTGTCTATAATTTTTGGACGATATATTCGAAAACTTTCCAAAAAAGCTACTGACGAAGCAGCACAATCAAATTCAATTATTGAAGAAGTATTAACAGGCATTGTAAATGTCAAGGCATTCACTAATGAGCACTACGAAAAGGATCGGTATGAACAACGAATAAATACAATTCGCAGACTTAATGTGAAGACCGGAGTTATGCGGGCGGTTTTTGTGGCGTTTATCATCTTCTGTTTATTCGGAGGTATTGCATTTGTTATCTGGAAAGCGAAACATATGCAGTTGGATGGACTGATTACAGCAGCACAGTTTAACGCCTTTATTCTCTATACAATCTTTTTAGGAGCTTCCTTTAGTTCAATTCCAGATATGTACGCCAGAATTCAAAAAGCTATAGGATCCACCGAACATCTAATGGACCTGCTTGAGGAAGAAACGGAAACTTCAGGTGGCAAGGAGTTAAAAGATTTTAAAGGGAAAGTACGTTTTGAGAACGTATCGTTTTCTTATCCGCAACGAAAAGAAATCAAAGTTTTGGATCAAATTAACTTTGAATGTGAAGCCGGGCAAACTACCGCACTCGTTGGTAGTTCCGGAGCTGGAAAGACAACAATATCATCACTCTTATTGCATTTTTATGATGTAGATAAAGGAAGAATTTTATTTGATGATCAGGATATTACTACAATTTCTAAAGAGAGTTTGCGGTCGCAAATTGCTGTAGTGCCCCAGGAAGTAATACTATTTGGGGGAACGGTCAAAGAAAATATTCTATACGGAAATGTCAACGCAACTGATGAAGAAGTTATAGATGCCGCCAGGAAAGCCAATGCTTATGACTTTATCATGTCCTTCCCGGATAAGTTTGAAACCCTTGTAGGTGACCGGGGAATACAGTTGTCTGGAGGACAAAAGCAACGTATTGCAATAGCTAGAGCAGTACTGAAAAACCCTAAAATACTTATCCTTGATGAAGCGACATCAGCATTGGATTCTGAATCTGAAAAATTGGTGCAGGACGCACTTGATAAACTAATGGTCGGAAGAACCTCATTCATCATTGCCCACCGTTTGTCTACTATTAAGAATGCAGATAATATTCTGGTTCTTGAGCATGGAAAGATAGTTGAACAGGGAAAACATGATGAATTGATTGCAGATGATGAAGGTGTCTATTTCAAGCTGAACAACATTCAGATGAATTAAAAAAGCCTCCCTTGTTCAGGAAGGCTCTTACTTTATAAAAGTGTGTAGTGTTTACTTTTCCAGGTGTTAGTTTTTGATTAATATTCTATCCAAGATAAGCTCTCAACATCTTTGATCTTGAAGTATTCTTGAGCTTTCTGATTCCTTTTTCTTTGATTTGACGCACGCGTTCACGTGTAAGATCAAAGCGAATTCCGATCTCAGCCAAGGTCATTGGCGGTTGATCTCCCAGTCCGAAATAAAGTCTGATAACATCTGCTTCACGCATTTTTAGCGTGCTCAATGATCGTTCAATTTCACTTCTCAGAGATTCAGCAATCAAATCTTTTTCAGGATTATTACTTTCCGGGTTCTGTAAAACATCATACATGCTTGACGATCCTTCGTCTCCTTCTTTTAATGGCGCATCCATAGACACGTGTCTTCCGGAGTTTGATATAGAGTATTTCACATCTTGCTCTGAAACTTCAAGAATCTCCGCCAATTCATCAATGGTTGGTGTTCGTCCAAGTTCTTGCTCTAATTCAGCAAAAGCCTTATTCACTTTATTGATGATTCCAATTTTATTCAGTGGTAAACGTACAATTCTTGCTTGTTCAGCTAGTGCCTGTAAAATGGACTGTCGAATCCACCAAACGGCGTAAGAAATAAATTTGAAACCTCTTGTTTCATCAAATCGTTGCGCGGCTTTTATTAAGCCAAGATTTCCTTCATTAATAAGATCAGGCAGTGATAACCCCTGATTTTGGTATTGTTTTGATACCGAAACAACAAACCTTAGATTCGCTTTTGTTAACCGATCCAAAGCTTTCATATCACCTTGCTTAATCTTTTTAGCAAGTTCAACTTCTTCCTCTGCTGTAATGAGGTCTACCTTCCCGATTTCCTGTAAGTATTTGTCTAATGATGCTGTTTCTCTGTTAGTGACCTGTTTGGTAATTTTAAGTTGTCTCATGTGTTGTGTAAAGTTTTTTAAAGGTTTGGTAATCGTTCTATATAGTAAGACGGCTTAAATTACTGTCTGGTTGGGTGTTTGACACTACCCTATAATTAAATGCTTGCATTTAATTATACGAAAAATTAATCATTTTTCAAAAAAATAGAGCGATTTACTTGTTAAATTTAAACCACTATTTTTCCAGTCATGAGCCAAATTCGCTTCCAATTCATAGAAAAAGAGAACATATTGCAAATTGTTCCGCTTATGCAGAAAATTTCTACCGAAAAAGATGAAGAATTATTAGCACAACGAATTCTCGAAATGGCCGACCAAAACTATAAGTGCCTGGGCATCTTTGATGAGAATAAACTTATTGGAATTTGTGGATTGTGGTTCCTTACCAGACATTATTGCGGAAAAACAGTTGAACCCGACCACGTTGTGATAGATGAAGCATATCAGGACCAGGGAATAGGAAAACAATTATTTGAGTGGATTTTTTCCTACTGTCGTACCCATAATATTACAGGTACCGAATTAAATACCTATGTTGAGAATACTCGTTCGCATAAATTTTATTACAATTTAGGGTATGAAATTCTTGGTTATCACTTCCTTAAAATCATAGAATAACTACATTTGGCAATCGGATGTTATCCAAGAAAACAAAATATGCCTTCCACGCCCTAACATATCTGGGGAAACAACAAGAGAAAACACCTGTGCTGATCTCGGAAGTTGCTGAAAAAACGAAGGTTCCCAAAAAATTCCTTGAGTCCATCCTGCTTGATTTGAAAAAAGCCGGAATTCTGACCAGTAAAATGGGAAAAGGAGGAGGGTACTACCTGCTCAAAGATCCGGAAGATGTCAAGTTAGCTGATGTTATCCGAATGTTTAACGGACCCATTGCCTTGCTGCCTTGCGTATCCTTAAATTATTACGAACCCTGTGATGAATGTGTGTCAGAAGAAACCTGTGGTTTGAATAGAATTATGATCGAAGTAAGAGACGAAACATTGAAGATTGTCGCGAATAAATCTCTGAAAGACATTCTTTTAGCCGAAAAATAAAATTTTTTACAGCTATAATCTATTAAATCGGTAGAATAAATATATATTTGCCAAAAATTCGCAAATGTTCATAGATCAGTTTTTACACAAAAGGGGTATCAGAAGAGGTGATTCAACTGTAAAGAGCATCCTCAAAACGATCAGCTGGAGAGTTGTTGGCACCCTGGATACTATGTGCATTGCGTACATTCTAACAGGAGAAATTGGAATGGCATTGTCTATTGGATCGGTAGAAGTATTTACCAAAATGGTACTGTACTATCTGCATGAAAGAGTCTGGAATAAATTCATTTGAGCATGTCAAAAGAAGTTATTAAACCAAAAAATGAGGATTTAACAGAACTAAATGCTCAGCTTAAGAACAGATCACCGCAGGAGATTGTTGAATGGGCTATAGATGTGGCTAATCAACCTGTAGTAACAACTAACTTCAGACCCTATGAAGCAAGTATATTGCACGCAGTGGTCGCGGTTAAACCGGATATTCATGTCATTTGGTGTGATACCGGATACAATACCCCACAAACCTATAAATGTGCAGATAAAATCATTCAACAGTTGAATTTAAATATTGATCTGTATGTACCAAAGCAAAGTACAGCCTGGAGAGATGTACACATGGGAATTCCGTCTGTTGATGATGAAGCGCATGGTGAGTTTACAAGACAGGTAAAACTAGAACCTTTTGAGCGGGCTATGGCAGAGCATCAACCGGATGTTTGGTTCACAAACCTCAGAAAAGGACAAACAGCTTTAAGAGACAACCTGGATATTTTGAGCTTTGGCAGGGGAGGTGTATTAAAAGTTAGCCCTTTTTATCACTGGTCTGATGAGGAGTTAGACAACTACATGGCAGAGCATAATTTACCCAACGAATTTAAATATTATGACCCTACAAAAGCACTTGAAAACAGAGAGTGTGGGTTACACCTGCCGGCTGAATAGCGGGCATAAAAAATAGAATATGGATTATCTGGATGAATTGGAGAACGAAGCAATCTACATTATGAGAGAGGTAGCAGCTCAGTTTGATAAACCGGTGCTGCTTTTTTCAGGAGGTAAGGACTCAATAACGCTGGTACATTTGGCTATTAAAGCCTTTTACCCGGCAAAAGTTCCTTTTCCGTTGATGCATGTAGACACGGGTCACAATTTCCCTGAAACAATTGAATTTAGAGATCAATTGGTGGAAAAGTACGGCCTGAATTTGCATGTTGAATACGTGCAGGATGCTATCGATAACAATTTGGTACAGGAAGAATCTGGAAGATATGCCAGCAGAAATGCACTTCAGACTGTTTCCTTACTCAACGGAATTGAGAAACACGGTTTCAACGCTTGTATAGGTGGCGCACGAAGAGATGAAGAAAAAGCCAGAGCTAAAGAACGAGTATTCTCCGTAAGGGATGACTTTGGACAGTGGAACGCTAAAAATCAACGCCCTGAATTATTTGATATTCTAAATGGTCGAATTGATCAGGGAGAAAATGTTCGCGCATTTCCAATTTCAAACTGGACAGAGCTAGATGTCTGGAATTACATAAAGCGTGAAAACATTGAGCTACCAAGTGTGTATTTTGCCCACCAACGGAAAGTATTTCTCAGAGATGGATTAATCTGGTCAGATTCGGAATACATTAATAAAGATGCTAACGAAGAGGTGATTGAAAAAACGGTTCGATTCAGAACAGTAGGCGATATGACATGTACAGCTGCTGTAGAATCAGATGCAGCGGATATTGATTCGGTTATTGGTGAGATTGTAGCGGCAGAAATTTCTGAACGTGGAGCAAGAATTGACGATAAGCGCTCAGAAGCAGCCATGGAAAAGAGAAAAGAAGTAGGATACTTTTAAAAATATTGAGATGAACATTTTAAGAATATCAACAGCAGGAAGTGTGGATGACGGTAAATCTACCTTAATTGGAAGATTGTTATACGATACCAAATCACTGTCCAAAGATAAAATTGAGAATATCGAAAACCTCTCCAAACAAAGGGGTCTTGAAGATATCGATCTGTCATTAATAACAGATGGTCTCACGGCGGAAAGAGAGCAGGGGATAACGATTGATGTGGCGCATATCTATTTTAATACGCCCAATAGAAAGTACATTGTTGCAGATACACCCGGACACGTGGAATACACCCGGAATATGATCACCGGTGCATCTAATGCATCCGTGTTTCTTATTTTAATTGATGCACGAAACGGAATTATCGAACAAACAAAAAGACACCTGTTCATTGCTTCTTTAATGGAGATCCAGAATATAGTCTTTGTGATTAATAAAATGGACTTGGTTGATTACGAAGAATCAGTATACCTGAAGATTAGAGGAGAAATCACCAAACTTCAGGAAAAGTTCAACCTGGAAGACAGGAACCTTACGTTTATTCCAGTTTCTGCGAAGGTGGGGGACAATGTTGTAAAACGATCAGCAGCAACAAAGTGGTTTGACGGTCCTACATTACTGGATTATTTGGAGACGGTAGATGAAGCGAAAGATACGACGGGTTTCAGATTCAACGTGCAATATGTGATTCGACCGCAATCGGATGAATTTCATGATTTCCGCGGATACGCCGGTAAAGTGAAATCAGGAACCGTAAAGGTGGGCGATACCGTGAAGGTCTTAAGTTCAGGACAATCCAGTAAAGTAAAAGCTATTAACAGATATAAGGATAAACTCACTCATGCAAAGCAGGGAGATTCCATTACGCTGGAACTGGAAGATGATATCGATATTTCTCGAGGCGATATATTGATTCCGGGGAGTGAAGTATTAGAAGGCGTTAAAGCACTTAATTCAAAACTTTGCTGGTTAGGAAAAGACGACCTGGTTCCACAGAAGCGATATCTGCTTCAATATGGATCTGCAACGGTTCCGGTAAAAATTGCAGCAGTGAAAAGTCAACTTGATTTTGATACCTTGTCGTTTGAACCGAATCCTGAAGCAGTCAAGGTTAACTCAATCAACAATATTGATATAAAGAGTGCGTCACCTCTGTATTTGGATAAGTATAAAGACAATCCAGAAAATGGCTACTTTATACTGGTTGATGAGGTTTCAAACGCTACAGTGGCAGTTGGTTTTAACCAATAAAAAGCATTATTCTGCGATAAGAACGATCTGTTACAGAACTTTCTGTGGCAGATCGTTTTTTAATGCTGTAAATAAAAAACTCCCGAAAGGAACATCTCTGCTCATCCGGGAGTTTTTACTCTGCTTACTAACTAAAATCTTTAATCCATAATCAGCTCAACGGTTTTTTGTATGTCACCTCGTTGAACGGTTAACAATACTTTATCTCCAGGATTATACATGGCAATTTTACCCTGAAGCTCTGAAGTTGTGTTTACTTCCTGTCCACCAACTTTCAGAATAATATCTTTGATCTGCATGTTATTTTTATCGGCATTTCCACCTTCAACAATCCCGGTAACCACCACACCTTTATCGGTTTGCAGGTTGTTCAGTTTCTGAACTTCAGAATTGTTATCCATAATGTTGATACCTAACTGCACGCGTCTCACCTCACCGTATTTGATCAGGTCGTAGGCGACTTTCTTTACAATGTTGGATGGTACGGCAAACGAATATCCCGCGTAAAACCCGGTTCCAGATGCAATTGCTGTATTGATCCCAACGAGTTCACCTTTTTGGTTTACCAACGCTCCTCCCGAATTACCCGAATTTACGGCGGCATCTGTTTGGATAAATGACTCAATAGGAAATACTCCTTCATCCGGATTATAACTGGATGTCAAGAGGTCTATGTTTCTGTTCTTTGCGCTTACAATACCTGCTGTCACTGTTGATTGTAGGTTTAGCGGGTTACCCACAGCTAAAACCCATTCGCCCAGTTTCAATTGATCAGAATTACCAAATTCTGTATACGGTAAATTGTGGGCATCTATTTTCACAACTGCAAGGTCCGTTGATGGGTCTGTTCCCACCAATTCGGCTTTGTATTTTTTAGTACCCAGATTAACGGAAATATCTTTGGCCCCCTGTACAACATGATTGTTGGTAACAATGTAACCTTCTGGTGATATCACTACACCTGACCCTGACGCTTCACCGTGCCTTTCACGCTTTTGATAGGCGTCTTCACCATAGAATAAGCGCAAAAATGGATCGTACGTTATTTCTTCTACTACAAAATGGGTGCGGATATGCACTACAGATTGCACAGAGCTTTCAGCTGCATAGGTCAAGTTTGCGTACTCTCCAAAATCAGCAGTTTGTGCTGAATTCTGGTTCTTTAGTTGTACTTGTTTAATGTTTAATTGATCAATCATTTGTGCCTGGTTAACGGGCACGTTTACTTGTTCTGTTTCTTCTTGATTGAATTGGTTCAATGTTATTTGAACCCCAATGATCGCCCCAACAAATCCGGAGGCGATACCTACTAAAACGGATTTTTTCATTCTTCTTCTTCCTTTGTTTTAATTAATAAAAAA
>JABURP010000081.1 GCA_014762645.1 Crocinitomicaceae bacterium | reverse complement strand
TGAAGTTACCACAGTCGTCCGTGATACTATAAGTACGCGTAATGGTCTCTGGACAAGTGTTACCGTCGGATACATCACTAACAAATGCTACAACTGGATTTGCTGTACAGTTGTCTGCTTCATCTGTAATCAATAATGGGTCAGCTACTGGTACGTCTGCGATACATTCTACTGTTACGTTTGCTGGTGCTGTTCCAGTTGGTGGTGTTGTGTCATCTACGGTAATGATTTGGGTGACGTTTACCACATTGCCACAATCATCAGTGATACTATACGTACGAGTAATTGTCTCCGGACATGTATTGCCGTCGGACACATCTGAAACAAATGCTACAGTTGGTACTCCATTATTATCTGCTTCGTCTGTGATCAGTAGGGGGTCCGCTGGAGGAACATCTCCAATACACTCTACTGTGATATCAGCCGGTGCTGTACCAGTTGGTAAGATTGGATCCGTAATAATAATATCCTGTGTGACGGTGATCTGATTGCCACAGTCATCAGTGATTGAATAGGTTCTTATGATGGTCTCCGGACATGGATTATTATCCGAAACATCAGAAACAAATGCTACAACCGGGTTTGCCGTACAGTTATCGGCTTCATCTGTCACTACTGCAGGATCTGGTGCTGGTGCAGGTCCGCCTGGCACCGTTATACTGGATGGGTTCGTAGCAGTTGGCGGAGTCGTATCATCTACTGTAATAGTTTGTGTTACTGTTGTTACATTTCCACAGTCATCTGTAATAGAATAGGTTCTTGTGATTGTTTCTGGACATGTATTTCCATCTGACACATCACTTACATGAGCTACAACAGGGTTCGCAGTACAGTTGTCTGCTTCGTCAGTAATCAAAAGTGGATCTGCTACCGGCACGTCTGCTATACATTCTACTGTTACGTTGGCAGGTGCTGTTCCCGTTGGTGGTGTGATATCATCCACTGTAATGGTTTGAGTAACATTGATTGAGTTACCGCAATCATCTGTGATGCTGTATGTACGTGTGATGGTCTCAGGACAGGTGTTACCATCTGATACATCACTTACAAATGCCACAACCGGATTAGCTGTACAGTTGTCGGCTTCATCTATTACTACTGAAGGGTCTGCAGCAGGCACATCTGCTATACACTCCACTGAAATACCAGCCGGATTAGAAGCTGTTGGAGAAGTGGTATCATCTACGGTAATTATTTGGGTCACATTTACCACATTACCACAATCATCTGTAATAGAATAAGTTCTCGTAATGGTCTCAGGACATGTATTTCCATCCGATACATCTGATACAAATGCGACCGTAGGCACACCGCTATTATCCGCTTCATCAGTAATCAGTAATGGATCAGCCGGTGGAACATCTCCTATGCACTCTACAGTGATATCAGCCGGTGCTGTACCAGTTGGTAAGATTGGATCCGTAATAATAATATCCTGTGTGACGGTGATCTGATTGCCACAGTCATCAGTGATTGAATAGGTTCTTATGATGGTCTCCGGACATGGATTATTATCCGAAACATCAGAAACAAATGCTACAACCGGGTTTGCCGTACAGTTATCGGCTTCATCTGTCACTACTGCAGGATCTGGTGCTGGTGCAGGTCCGCCTGGCACCGTTATACTGGATGGGTTCGTAGCAGTTGGCGGAGTCGTATCATCTACTGTAATAGTTTGTGTTACTGTTGTTACATTTCCACAGTCATCTGTAATAGAATAGGTTCTTGTGATTGTTTCTGGACATGTATTTCCATCTGACACATCACTTACATGAGCTACAACAGGGTTCGCAGTACAGTTGTCTGCTTCGTCAGTAATCAAAAGTGGATCTGCTACCGGCACGTCTGCTATACATTCTACTGTTACGTTGGCAGGTGCTGTTCCCGTTGGTGGTGTGATATCATCCACTGTAATGGTTTGAGTAACATTGATTGAGTTACCGCAATCATCTGTGATGCTGTATGTACGTGTGATGGTCTCAGGACAGGTGTTACCATCTGATACATCACTTACAAATGCCACAACCGGATTGGTTGTACAGTTGTCCGCCTCATCTGTGATTAGTAGTGGATCTGCAGCAGGCACGTCTGCAATACATTCTACCGCTACGTTTGCAGGAGCGGTTCCTGTAGGTGGTGTCGTGTCATCTACCGTAATAATTTGCGTTACAGAGGTTACGTTACCACATGCATCCGTAATATCATAAGTTCTCGTAATGGTTTCCGGACAGGTATTTCCATCTGAAACATCTCCCGCATGAGTTACCGTTGGTACTCCGTTGTTGTCCGCTTCATCTGTAATTAATAGTGGATCAGCCGCTGGTACATCTCCAATACACTCTACAGTGATATCAGCCGGTGCTGTTCCGGTTGGTGGTGAAGGGTCACCAATAATAATTAACTGGGTAACTGTAATTTGATTGCCGCAGTCATCTGTCACCGAATAAGTTCTTGTAATTGTTTCAGGGCAGGTATTTCCGTCTGATACGTCAGAAACAAATGCTACTACAGGGTTAGCCGTACAGTTATCCGCTTCGTCCGTTACCACAGCTGGATCTGGCGCTGGAGCTGATCCTCCGGATTGATTAATGTTTGCAGGGTTTGTTGCTGTTGGTGGTGTGGTGTCATCAACAATTATAGTTTGCGTTACAGTAGTAACATTACCACAATCATCTGTTATTGTATAGGTCCTTATTATTGTCTCCGGACAGGTATTTCCATCTGAAACATCATTGACAAAGGCTACAACCGGATTTGCTGTACAGTTATCTGCTTCATCTGTAATTAAGAGTGGATCAGCTGCAGGTACATCTCCTACACATTCGACTGTAATATTTGCAGGGGCGGTTCCTGTAGGAGGTATGTTATCATTTACGGTAATTGTTTGAACAACGTCTATAAAATTACCGCAGTTATCCATAATTCTGTACGTGCGATCAATAGTAATCGGGCATGATCCACCTGATTGAACATCTGAGATATGTGTGACTGTTGGTACGGCGGTACAATTGTCCGCTTCATCCGTAATATCTGCGGTGTTTACTGGTGGTACATCTGCCATACACTGAACCGACGTATTTGCAGGAGCCGTTCCGGTTGGTGGTGTTGTATCATCTACCGTAATGGTTTGCGTTACAGTTGTGACATTGCCACAATCATCTGTTATTGAATATGTACGTGTGATTATTTCAGGGCAGGTATTTCCATCTGACACGTCATTGACAAAAGCTACAACCGGATTTGCTGTACAGTTATCTGCTTCATCTGTAATTAATAACGGATCAGCTGCAGGTACATCTGCTAAACATTCAACCGATACATTTGCAGGGGCAGTTCCCGTAGGAGGTGTGTTGTCATTTACAGTAATTGTTTGAACAACATCTATAAAATTACCGCAGTCATCCATAATTCTGTACGTACGATCAATAGTAATCGGGCATGACCCACCTGATTGAACATCCGAGATGTGTGTAACTGCTGGTGCAACCGTACAATTATCCGCTTCATCCGTAATATCTGCAGTATTAACTGCTGGCACATCTGCCATACACTGAACCGATACATTCGCTGGTGCGGATCCAGTAGGTGGCGTTGTGTCATCTATTGTAATGGTTTGTGTTTCTATTGCTGTATTACCGCAAGCATCTGTAAATGTCCAGGTACGGGTAATTGTTCCACCACAAGTTCCTCCGGAAAGAGGTCCGTCTGATCCAGCTACTGATCCCGAACCATCACAATTGTCTGTCCAGGATAAATTAGTCATGGCCGGCACATCCGCTAAACATTGAACCGTAATATTAGCTGGTGGTGCAGAAAATACGGGAGCTTGAGTGTCATTAATAGTTATTGTTTGTGTTTCTGTTGCCATGTTTCCACATGCATCAGTATATGTCCAGGTACGAGTAATCGTTCCACCACATGTACCACCAGTCAATGCACCATCTACCCCCGCGACAGAGCCTGATCCGTCACAGTTATCTGTCCATGACAAGTTTGTCATTGCTGGTACGTCTCCTATGCATTGAACTGTAATATTGGCTGGTGGTGCAGAAAATACTGGTGCTTGTGTATCATTAACCGTAATCGTTTGTGTTACATCAACAAAATTTCCGCAATCATCTGTTACTCTATAAGTTCTTGTTATGGTCTCCGGGCAAGTATTGCCGTCAGAAACTTCTGAAATGAAGGTAACAATTGGCGGAATAGTAAAGTCATCCGATTCAGTTGTTACTACAGCCGGGTTAGGTGCTGGCACGTCTGCTAAACATTGTGCATTGATACCAGCAGGATTTGATGCCGTTGGAGGATTATCTACGGTGACAACAACGGTGTCAGATGCCACACACCCATCTATATTGGTTACTGTAACAATGTAAGTAGTAGTTGAACCCGGAGCAACGGTTGCCTGTCCATTGTCTTGTCCTCCACCTGTGAGATCAATTGTTCCACTTCCAGCACCATTATTCCATGAATAGGTATCTCCTTCATCCGGTGTGACAGGATCATTACCAATTAAAACGGCCGGTCCTCCCGCACAATAAACCACATCTGGTCCAGCATCAGCTGAACATGGCATAACAATGTTACAGTTTGTTGAACCAGCACCTCCAGTTTGATTGAGGGTAATGTTTTGGACTACGTTAGCATAATTCGTAATTAACATTACATAAACCTCACCTACCTGAGCATTAGGAATACTAGGTGTTTCGTTACTCGTAGCAGAGAAACTACAATCCACTTCTGGTGCACCACCGGGTTGTCCCAGTGAACCACACCCTGCCTGAGCAGCTGCTAAGTCTGCAAATGGACCCCATATAATAAAATCAATGTCAGAAGCAGCCGAAAGACTCATGTCTATATTTCCTGCTGTTGCTACTTCAAAATAATACCATGTTGGGTTTGGTTGTGAAAACAAACATCCATAATCGTTACCGGGATCCAGCACACTTGCGTCTGAAATTCCAGTATTGGCAGTGAAATTGAGTCCTGAATTTGTACATATAGGCTCCATTCCTGAACATCCGGTATTTCCCGGAGGTGGTGGCGGACCTGTACATGATGTACACGTCACCGTTGAAGTTCCACAACTCGTTGCAGTTCCACAGGTACTACAGCTTGTGTTATAGTGGATGTATAGCGTTGCTCCAGAACCTGACGTGTAACTGACTGGCGCATTTCCCCAGGCAACAATGGGTCCTGAAGGTGAACCTTCATGAATCGTAATACATCCACCTAAATCGTAATCAAAAGAATATGTTTCACCCGCTTGAATACCACTTACCGTACTGTACTCAGTTTGCCAATTACATGTGCTAATTGTAACTGGTGTATTATCCACCCCTGCAGTAGCAGATCCATACGAAGATGTGTTCGTACATTGTGCAAACAAACTATTTGTATGCTGTGTTAAAAGAATAAAAATTAAAGCTAATAGTGTTTGTATAATGTTTTTCATCTCAAGTAATCCAGAATTTATATTAAAGTATTATGGAGTTTTTAATGAATGGCGGTGAGTTTATTTTTGCTCTATGATATGGCGGTCACTTTGGAGCAACTTATCCTGTTTTTCAGGAGGGAAGGCGTCAAATTCCTCAATTGACACAAAGGTTTTACCCGTTTGATCTTTAATGATTACACGCTTCTTATCAAATAATTTTTTAAGGTTAGCATTCATGTCTTCATACCAACCCTCGTCCAATGCTATTTGATGTTCTGTAGGATCCGCCTTTACTTTTTCAATTTTCGATCGAATTGCTTCAATCTGATCGTTAATTGCTTGCAAATCAGAAGAAATTTGTTGAGTAAATGAAAAATTTGAAACAACAAGGAATATTAGAATTATTAGGGTTTTAAAGGGGTTTTCTCTGGTTAAAGATTGGACCATTTCAAAGGATATTTACGTAAATAAAGTTTCAATTTAGGTGTCCGTAAGACGTTCGTTTTTTAACAGGGTTGGCTAAGAAATGAAAAAAATCCGGATTTTTTATTGCGCTTTATGCGTGCATAGGTTTCTTGTTTCTGCAAAAAATTTAGTCCCAGAAAGTTACCCAGGACTAAATTTTTTGAAATTTTTTGCAGAAAATTAGAACAGTTAAATGAATCTGTTCTGGATCGAGATTTATTTCAATACGGTTACATGTCCACGGTGCGTATGTTTTTTATCTGACATAGTCTCGCCAAATTCGAGTTGCCATACATAAACGCCATCCTGCACTAATCCTCCATCACCGTAATGTCCATTCCATCCGTAATCAACATTATACGACTCAAAGATGATCTCTCCCCATCTGTTGAATATAGTTAAGTGATAATCGTAGATATCCAAACCACCGCTAAAAATTGGTTTGAACTCATCATTAAAACTATCGCCATCTGGAGTTACTGCATTCGGTACGTAGAATACTAATACATCTTCAACATATATATCTAATTCTGTTGAGTCCACACAGCCAATTGCATTGTAAGCCCAAAGGGTTACTGTGTATGATTGGTCACCTACTTCAGGGAATATGTGTGTTGGTTCAAATTGGTTGGATCCAATTGTATTATCACCAAAATCCCAGATGTAATTGTCTGCTCCTATCGAATTATTGATAAAATCAACTTCTGTATCTTCTACATCAATTAGTGTAGATGATGCTGAGAAACTGGCTTCAGGTAATGCTACAATTTCAATATAATCAGCATACGTCTCTGATGCCGTACATCCAGCTGCAGAAGTTACCGTTAATGTTACATCAAATAAACCAGGTATGACATAAGAATTTGTTACCGGGCCGCAATTGTTTGACGTATTTCCATCACCAAAGTCCCATGTACAATCAAATTGCTCTGTGGAAGTATTGGTAAACTCAACGACTAATGGTTCACATCCTACCAACGTATCCGCTACAAAACTTACAGATGGTGTTGGGTTGACAGTTACATCAACCTGATCAGAGTTAAAACATTCTCCATTACACTCTGAAGCAACTACTGTGTATGTGTTCGTTCCAACAGGTGGGTTAAAGGCAACACCATCAATCACACCATTATCCCAACTAATATTTGCAGTTGCCGGGTAATTGGAAGCCGTCAATGATACTGCCGTTCCTTCACACACTGATTGATCAACTCCGGCATCCACTGTAGGTGTCACTACATCAATAATAATTGTCTGCGTCACTAGTGTCTCATTACCGCAATCATCAGTAACGGAGTATGTTCTAGTTATGGTTTCACCATTACAAACATTTCCATCTGACACATCTGATACGTGTGCAACAACTGGATTTGTAGTACAGTTATCCGCTTCATCTGAGACAACATTCACATCAATTAAAGGAATATCTGAAGCACAACTAACATTTATTGTTGGTGGGTTAGATGCCGTCGGTGGGATCGTGTCATTCACCGTTATCAGCTGGACCACAT
>JABURP010000023.1 GCA_014762645.1 Crocinitomicaceae bacterium | reverse complement strand
TAACCATTTTAGCCCTACTCTTAATTGTAATGATATACAGTTCTCTCGGTGGAATTCGCGGTGTAATTTTGACGGACCTGTTTCAATTTGTCATTGCCATGGTTGTATCTATAATTTTTGCTTTTTATGCCGTAGATGCCGTAGGTGGGTTGGATGAAATGCACCTGAAACTCGCACAAATTTACGGCCCGGCAAAAGCGGGCCACCTTACTGAAATTATCCCTTCAATGGATAACCCCTTAATTCCTTTTGAGGTGTTCTTAATTTTTGTTTTTATTCAGTGGTGGGTACGCTATGATTCGGATGGGTCAGGATATATTGCACAACGGATAAATACCGCCAAGTCTGAAAAAGATGCTCAGAAAGGATCATTACTATTTGCAATTGCGTTCATTGCGGTGAGAACATGGCCCTGGATCATTGTTGCACTTGTCTCATTGATTTTATTTCCAATGGATGATCCCACAGCTGTATACCATGAGGCCGGACTGGTTGTTGGGGGTGACCGGGAAGCTGCTTACCCTGAACTGATGAGCCTTTTACTCCCTGTTGGTCTTGTGGGATTGGCTTTTACGAGTTTAATGGCTGCTTTTATGTCAACCGTAGATACTCACTTAAACTGGGGTGCAAGTTACCTCACCAATGATATCTACCGAAGGTTTATTAACCCGGATGCCAAACAAAAAAAACTGGTGCGATTTAGCCGTATGAATGTGGTCGTAATTACATTATTAGCAGTGATCGTTGCCAGTCAGATGGACTCCATAGCAGGAGCCTGGAAGTTCTTTATTAATGCAGCATCCGGACTTGGTGTAGCACAGTTAATGCGGTGGTTTTGGTGGCGCGCAAATGCATGGACAGAAATATCATCTATGTTGGCAGCACTACTGGGCACCATCCTCTATCCAAGTTTATTTAATGAATATGCTGACAACCCTAACTTTGATACCTATGCATTAGTAGGCATAACTTTATTTTGTATCGTGGTCTCCGTAATCGTCACACTGCTAACCAGACCCGTTAGTGAAGAACGACTCAAAGATTTCATTGAAAAATGTAAGCCGGTAGGCTTGTGGAAGGGTGCCGGAACCACCAAAGTGGCCCTTGAAAGCTTTTTACATTCTTTAACCATGTGGATTCTCGGATTAACCGTTAGCTTCAGCGGGCTTTTCTGTATTGGCTATTTCTTAATGCTTAAACCCGGGTTGGGCATTTTAAATTTAGTGCTGTCTGTTGGAAGTTTTATCCTGCTCAATCGCATGATGAAAAAAGAAAATGCAAAAACTTAGTTCCCCAAAAGTTCTTCTTCAATAACCTTTTTCAAGGTGGGTTTTGGTAAAGCCCCTGCTTGCATCATAGGCTGTTTGTCCATAGGAATAAACAAAAGTGAGGGTATACTACGAATTCCAAATATTGCGGATAACTCCTGTTCAACTTCTGTGTCCACTTTATAAATGGTCACGGAATCTTTGTATTCAGTAGATAGCTCCTCCAATATAGGCGCTACCATCTTACACGGACCGCACCAATCTGCATAAAAATCTATGATTGCAGGTTTATCCCCTTTAAATTTCCACTCTTTATCAGTGGTATAATCAAAAACTTCATCCCGAAACTTTTGAGCTGTTAAGTTTACTGTGCTCATAACTGTTCTTTTTTGCAAAGATATCACACCTAAGTCCGTTCGTGTGTAACATTCATTACATAACCTAGAAAAGTTGTTGTCTTATTACCCGTTGAAAATTCATCCACTTAGCACGCTAATTGCATCAAGAATCCTACCTTTGTCAACTTTAAAATTCACTTCAATTCGGAGAATGAAAAGAACAGAGATCAAACAATTGCTCACCGAAGAAAAAGTTGGTGAAAAGGTTACCATTAAAGGTTGGGTAAAAGCATTTAGGGCCAATCGGTTTATTCAGTTAAATGATGGTTCCACGATCAATCACATACAATGTGTTGTTGACTTTGAGTCTATGGATAAAGCAGTTTTGGACCGTGTTACAATTGGTTCTGCTGTGTCTATTTCCGGAGCCGTTGTTGCTTCCCAGGGCAGTGGACAATCCATTGAAGTGGAGGTAGAAACAATTGAAATTATTGGGGATGCACACCCGGATGAGGTAAGCAAGACAATTCTTCAACCCAAGAAGCACTCGCTGGAGTTTTTGAGAGAACAGGCGCATTTGCGGTTTAGAACAAATCTTGGTGGTGCTGTATTCAGAATTCGTCATGCGGTTTCTTATGCCATTCATAAGTATTTTAACGATAACGGATACTACTATATCCACACTCCTATTATAACAGGTTCAGATGCAGAAGGCGCGGGAGAGATGTTTCGTGTATCCACCCTTGACCCCAAGAATCCACCTTTAAAGGAGGATGGATCAGTGAACTGGGAAGAAGATTTCTTTGGTAAAGAAACCAACCTAACTGTTTCCGGACAATTGGAGGCTGAGCTGGCAGCTTTGGCATTGGGTAAAGTATATACGTTTGGTCCGACTTTCAGGGCTGAAAATTCAAACACGGCACGCCACCTGGCTGAATTTTGGATGATAGAGCCGGAGGTAGCGTTTGCAGATATCCATGACAATATGGATTTAGCAGAAGACTTTTTAAGTTATATCTGCAAATATGTGATGGAGAACAACGCAGAAGATCTTCAGTTTCTACATGATCGTGAAGTAAAAGAGGATAGTCAAAAACCACAGGCGGAAAGAAATGAAATGCCATTGATGGACCGCTTGAAGTTTGTGGTAGACAATGATTTTGCTCGAATTACATATACAGAGGCCATTGAAATCTTGCAAAACTCAAAGCCATACAAAAAGAAGAAGTTCAAGTTCCCGGTAGAATGGGGTCTGGATCTGCAATCGGAACACGAGCGTTTTTTAGTTGAAAAGCACTTTAAAAAGCCCGTAATCATTGTGGATTATCCGGCATCTTTTAAAGCATTTTATATGCGACTAAATGAAGACGGAAAAACCGTTGCAGCCATGGACATATTGTTCCCGGGTATAGGTGAAATCATTGGTGGTTCTCAACGAGAGGAACGATATGATGTCCTGAAAAAGAAAATAGATGAATTTAATATCCCTCAGGAAGAGCTATGGTGGTATTTAGAAACCCGAAAGTTCGGAACAGTTCCGCATGCCGGTTTTGGCCTTGGCTTTGAGCGAATGGTTATGTTTGTTACGGGGATGACCAATATTCGTGACGTTATTCCATTTCCTAGAACGCCTAAAAAAGCTGAATTCTAATGAAAAAAATCTATCATCTTTCAACTTGTTCAACCTGTCAACGCATAATGAAGGAATGGGGAGTGGATGATTCATTTGTGCTACAGGATATCAAAACTGAGCCGATCACAGAAGACCAAATTGATCAGATGATTGAAATGTCCGGTTCAGCTGAAGCACTTTTTTCAAGAAGAGCCATGAAGTACAAATCTATGGGGCTGGCAGATAAAAATCTTTCCGAATCAGATTATCGTCAGTTGATCCTGGATGAATATACTTTCTTGAAAAGACCTGTACTTGTTTTGGATGATGAACTGTTTGTAGGTAATTCAAAGAAAATAGTGGCTTCAGCAAAATCAGCCCTTGAAGAGGCATGACATGCAAGGTCTTTTAAAATCTCACCTGGCACTTATTGTTGTACAGATTATGTACGGTGCAAACTACGTGGTTGCCAAAGGCCTCATGCCAAATGTTGTTGGCCCAAATGGCTTTATACTTATTAGGGGTATTGGGGCGGTCATTCTATTTTGGACGGTTCTTTCTTTTCAACGCGAGAAAATCACGAGAAATGATTACGTTCGGATGGCAATTTGCGGCCTCTTTGGTGTGGCAATCAATCAATTAATGTTCTTTAACGGACTCATGCTTACCTCTCCTCTCAATGCTCCGGTAATCATGACAACCACTCCTATTTTGGTGTTAATTTTATCAGCTATTGTTCTTAAGGAGCGGGTTAAATCTATGCAGGTGCTTGGGGTTTTAATCGGTGCCGTGGGCTCCGTATTCTTTATCCTTTTAAACAAAGAAAAAGGGTTTGCATCTGACACCGGGGATGTTTATATCCTAATTAACGCTGCGTCATACTCCTTATACCTGGTTCTTGTAAAGCCTTTGATGTTAAGGTACAGACCAATTACAGTAATTACCTGGGTGTTTACATTCGGGTTGATATATGTTTTATTGTGGTGGCCAAGTAGTCAAGAAGCGGCTCAGGTACACTGGACAGCTTTGAGTGGTTTTGAAGTTGCACAGATTTTATTTGTAGTTATTGGCGTCACTTTTGTGCCCTATCTGTTGAATGTTTATGCCATGAAGCGCGTTAGCCCTTCCGTCGCTGCGGTATATATTTATTTACAACCCGTAATGGCTGCTGCATTTGTGTATCTGTACTCTATGCTGAAATTAAAAGATTACACTGGAGATATGACTGTGGGAAAAGCACTTTGCGCGTTATTGGTGTTCCTTGGAGTCTATTTGGTTATTCGTCCGGATACATTCAAGAAAAAGAATACCCTTAAAAGCGAATGACATACTCTAATCCTTCAGAAGAATTATTTAATTCCAGATCGGCTTCTATTTGATCACAAAGAATTTCAATTAATGACATTCCCAGGGTTTCTTCTGCAGTTGCTTGCTCAATTCCCTTTCCATTATCCCCTGCAATCATGGTATATTTCCCCTTTTGATCCTGGGTAAGGTTGAGATAAAATAATCCGTCTTCTTCAAACGCATGTTTCATTGAATTACATGCTATTTCATTAATGATAAGCCCAAGCGGAATTGCAAAGTCCGGATCGAATATAACCTCCTCTACATCAATATTCACTTCAAATTTAAGGTCCGCATTTGGTCGGGCATACATCTGATACAGAGAATGGATAAGTTTTGAAAAGTATTTTTCAATATTAATAGATGAAACATTCTTGTTTCCATAAATCATCTCCTGTACACGTGCCATGGTGTTTACTCTACTTATGCTGGTGTCAAACTCAGCTCGAAGTTTAGGGTCGCTAATATTGGCTTTCTGTAGATTTAATAAGCTCGATATAACCTGAAGGTTGTTTTTTACCCGGTGATGAACTTCCTGTAATAATGTTTCTTTTTGACGAAGCGAGTCCTTTAATTTATCTTCTGAATATTTCCGTTCAAAAAATACCGGAACATCATATTCTTCAGTTTTCCTAAATGTTTTTTCCTTTTCCAGATATTCTTTGATTTTGTGCGGCGGTGCCATAATGAATGTGCAGTTTTCTGCACCATGTGCCTCACATTCCAGCTCAACTGCCGTAAGCGGAATACCAAAGCTTTCTTCACACCAGCCGGATGAATATCCAGAATTCATAGTACATACGGGAATATCGGATTTTCTGCCTGCACTGATCCAGGACTGCGCTTCAAAAGAATTGTGATGGACATATTTCAGAAAAAACGTGTCATCTGGAGCTGGGTTACTTTCTGGTAATATTTCAACGTTGGCCCATCCAGTAAAAGCAAAATGTACCGGGCCGGCAGACAATTTTTCAACCGGATCCTTCAGGTTCATTTTTTTATGAAAGGCTTTGGCGTCTTCTTTTCCCAAGACATGAGCAATATCAAACAAAAAATTATTTCCGATTTGAATTGCTTCATCTTCTGGTCGGTTGCTATAAAACTCCCGAAAAACGTCCATAAACTCGTAGGACAGGGCTGCGCTTCGAATAAGTAGGTAGCGCTCTCCGTTTATAAGTATTTCGCCATTTTCTGCACTTTTAATGGTCTCTTTGAAATAGTCACGTACATTTTTTTCGGCATTCGCAAAAATCTCCTGAAAATGTTCCGGAACAAAAACTGTTGTTGTGATACCCGAAAGATCAAGCCTTTCTTTTAGCCTTTCATTTTCCTGGTTTAACTGCTTAAGTTCAGCTTCCAGCTTTGCTATGTACTCTTTTGTACTCATCTTATTATCAGGAAGATGGCTCCCTTAAAAATAGAAATGCAAAAGTGCAAAAAAAATCACCTTGTGGTCTTCAAAAAACTAATTTTTTAACTCACCGGGTTAATAGCCAATAACAAATAAATGGGGGAATCTACAAACTGAGTTGTAAGGTTAATAAGGAAAATAATAATTGGGGCCATCAATTTCCGTTACCGTAAGTTAAGCAAACTGGAGGATAATACCTAATTTAGCTGTGCATTAAATGATCGTTCATGATAAGCCTCATCAAAACAATTGAACTTGACAAAAAGAAGTCTGAACTTAATATTCAACACCTGGAAAAAGGTGTGTATCGGATAGTAGATGGAAAAACAGAAGTTTACTTAGAGGTGCTCTCTGTTGATCTGGAGACCAAAATGATGTCTATTCGGTACAACCACCGCACGTATGAGCTTGCTTTCAAAAATGAGCTGGATATTGTGTTGGACAAAATGGGTATTAAGCGATCTTCCGAAATACTTAATACTGATATCAAAGCTCCAATGCCCGGAAAAGTTATTGACGTTGTTGTTAAAGAAGGTGATAAGGTTCCAAAAGGAGGCCCAATATTAATTCTGGAAGCTATGAAGATGGAAAATGTCTTAAAGGCTGAGAATGATTGCAGTATTAAGAAAGTTCATGTCACTTCATCTGACAGTGTTGAAAAGAACCAGGTTTTAGTTGAATTGGACGCCATCTAAGAAGTACTTGCCTTGATGTCAAATATTCTTCGAACTGACTTCACGAAGTAGGTGAAGATAGGGTGTGGCATATCTGAAGTTGAAAGTACCTGCGGACAGAACATTGTAAATAGAAAGAAGTCGTGATTCTTTGATTTTAGAATCTCCGGATCAAAGTATTGATTCCGTGCGCAAATCTCAAAATCCTCCGTTAAAAAATCGGAGTATTGTGGTAAAATGGAATATCTTGAGGAGCTATATTCTACTGTGCTTTTATTGAGATAAATTTTCTCAAACTCATCCGTTAGCTTTTCCAAATTAACTCCTGTAAATTGATTTCCCTCTATTAAATTTTCTGAGATGATTTTTTCTCTTCCCAAATCGTATCCTTTTTGAGAAAAGTATGTTTCAACGAGAAGTTTGAAACAATCTCCTGTTCCCAGCACCGGCACATTTTTTTCAAGCAGCCTTGTAATGATAGAATTGAAGTAAAAAGGTTGGCGATAGGGTCCTGGAGCGATAATAATGCCGTCATAATTATCATAAAAGTCTTCGTTTTGCTCGCAGCACTCTTTTTCGTTTAACCAATAAAAGTTAAGGGGTTGGTCAAGCACCTCTTCTACGTGTTGAAGAGCCTGGTTGGTCGCATTATGCGAATTATACGCGAAATTATAATCGCCAATTATAGCGATTCTTAGTACTTCATCCATGATCAGTGACCGTGCTAATAGTCCAAATTAATAAAAAAAAGGGAGATTCGAAAGAACCTCCCTCCTAGTAACTAAAGTACTGAAAATTTCTTATTCACGTCTAAATGCCGACTTCATGTGGAAGTTTTTAATGCAAATAGAACTATCCGGAGTAATGTCTGAGTTTAAAAGTCTTGCATGGAATACAGCATCAAACTCCATATATTCTCCTGTTGTATCTGAATCATACGTAAACAGGTTATAGGTAAAACTGCTCAAACAAACCTGTCCGGTATCAGAAGTCCAAACTCTTCCGTTAGGATCTGTCCATCTCACTACAACTCCATCATCACCTGCTGTAGGTGCGTAATTTGGATTCATGTTTCCATTAAAATAGGCTTGCCAATCGGTAGATGTTGGATTATTTGAACCATCATCACTCCAATACAGCGAACGCATTTCAAGTTCAACTTTTTGGTTCATTCCTGAGTTCCATACCTGCGTATTGTATTCTGCATTAGAAAGTGACCCGGTATTAATGGTTTTTGTTGAACTATACGTACAGGTATCACTATAGGAAATGGTACTGTCACCGTTTTGAGTAGTAACGGTCCCTTCGCATAGACAATCCAGATCAACTAAAGGAACTGGAGGTGGAATAACTTCGTGATCTGTACACGAAACTAAGAATACTAACCCCGCAATTACCCCAATCGTAAGTGTCTTTTTCATCTGAAAATGTATTTAATATGCCCAAGTAAAACAAATACACGCCTCAATTTGTTACATCCTGTTGTAAATTTGACGCATGTACCTGTAAAGATAGGCAATTTTTACCATATACGAAAGTGAAACCCTAATGGTTGCGAAGTTTCCGGAGTCTTTTAGAGGACTATATGAGTTAACCCACTTTTTTCATGGCCTGTACACCAATCTGAATATCCAGGCCGTTAATCGGCATAAATTTTTGCTTTGATACAGAAACAACAAGGGCTTCTGCTTCTTTTTGATCTTCAAAAAACGTTCGCATTATACCTGCAATTGTTGCATATCCAATCAAAAACCCTCTAAATTTAACCGCGTATCTTGGCTCACCTTTCAAGTTAATTCCGCTTTGCTCCAGTTGAACAA
This sequence comes from Crocinitomicaceae bacterium, assembly GCA_014762645.1. Taxonomy (GTDB): domain Bacteria; phylum Bacteroidota; class Bacteroidia; order Flavobacteriales_D; family Crocinitomicaceae; genus Paracrocinitomix. The sequence goes on along the minus strand of JABURP010000023.1, from coordinate 50,379 downwards.
CAGAGCCGTTTTTTAAATGATGGTAGATATAAATCATATCGTGATTCATGAGCTCTTCTACAGCAATTGTAGCTTTGATAGACATCTCCTGGCCTATACCTAAATTCTTAATTAGTCTATTCATTATGCGCGTATTTGTCTGATTCGTTGATTAAAATTAAACTCCTCTAAAGTGATCAGCTCCCCAAAAACATTTTCAAACTTGTAATCAATAATCTCTGTGCCATTGCCAAAGTCTAAACAGTTGACATGTTCAATCTTAAATTCGTACCCCATAGCCGCTATTCTGGCGATAATGCGGTTTAAGTCAGTATGTGTCATCTGTATCTTCGTTTCTGTTATCTTGTCTCCCTGAATTATTTCACAGGTGGCCATGATATAGTAATCTCCCTTTTCATAAGTAACCTCTTTTACCTTGAGCTGTTTGTAAACTGAAAATATTGTATCCATTGTCTTAAGATTTGATACAATGTTAGGGCAGCAGAACGTAATCAATTTACGATCTGAAAATTCGTGGAAAAAACCTTGGAAAAATTCACCTTGGTGCAACCTATTTACTGTAAATTAGTCTTCCAATAAACAGCATCCAAAATGAAAAATATTCTAGTGATCGGGGCAGGTTTGTCGGCATCATCAATGCTTCGATACTTCACACAACACGCAGAAAAAGAAAATTGGTCTATAAAAGTAGTAGACAGAGATGATAAACTTGCCAAAGCAAAGGTTGCTAACTGTGATCGCGCAGAGGGGTTTGCTATTAATGCTTTGGATCCAAATGAAAGACGACCACTAATAGAATGGGCAGATCTTGTTATTTCTATGCTGCCAGCGCAATTTCACGTTGAGGTAGCCAAGGATTGCGTGACGTACAAAACAAATCTGATCACCCCTTCATACATTTCAAAAGAGATGCTGGCTTTAGATCAGGCTGCCAAGGATGCTGGGATTTTGATTATGAACGAGATCGGGGTAGACCCCGGTATCGATCACATGTCTGCAAAAAAAGTACTGGACGAAATAGAAGAAAGAGGCGGGGTCATGCACATTTTTGAGTCTTTCACCGGAGGTCTCATAGCACCTGAAAGTGATGATAACCCCTGGAATTATAAGTTTACTTGGAACCCGCGAAATGTCGTTCTCGCCGGTCAGGGATCAGCTGCAAAATTTATCCAGGAAGGTCAGTATAAATATATTCCCTACAACAAATTATTCAGAAGAACCGAAATAATTCCGATTGATGGTTATGGCGATTTTGAAGGATATGCAAACAGGGATTCACTAAAATACCGTGCTAAATACGGGCTGGATGATATCCCAACAATTTATCGGGGAACTTTCAGGCGAAAAGGTTTTTCCAAAGCATGGGACACCTTTGTCCAATTAGGGGCAACAGATGATTCTTACATCCTCGAAGGAAGTAAAGATATGACAAAAAGGGACTTTATCAATTCATTTCTACCTTATAATCCAAATGATTCGGTTGAGTTAAAACTCAGACATTATCTGAAAATTGATATGGATGATATTATTTGGGATAAACTTGTATGGTTGGGGATTTTTGAAAAGAAAACCATGGGCTTTGAAGAAGACGTCACCCCCGCCTACTTTCTTCAAAAAATTCTGGAAGAAAAATGGACCCTCAAACCAGATGACAAAGACATGATCGTCATGTGGCATAAATTTGTCTACAAGATGAACGATCACTTTGAAGAAATCAATTCACACATGGTGGTTATTGGGGAGGATCAAACGTATACCGCAATGAGTAACACTGTTGGGTTACCTTGTGCCATTTGCGCCAAAATGATCCTAAACGGAACAATCGGTCTAAAAGGTGTTCACATCCCTATACACAAAGAGGTGTATGAACCTATATTAAACGACCTGGAAAATTACGGTATAAAATTTATTGAAAAGGCAGTGCATCCACCGATCATGTATCTTGACCCGTCTATGGCTTAAGGTTAAACACTGAGCGCCACAACTTCTTTTACAGACTCAATGTTGGATTTGAGCAATTGCTCTATTCCGTTTTTCAATGTTGCCGTTGACGAAGGACATCCTGCACAGGATCCTTTCATTTCAACAGTAACCACACCGTCTTCGTATCCCACATAATCAATCGCTCCTCCATCATTTTCAACTGCTGGTTTCACGTACTCATTTAAAAGACCAACAATAACTTCATCATACTCTGATGGCGCAATTTCTTTTTTCGGGGTGTCTTTATTTTCACTTGACGTGTTTGGCATCATAATCAACACGTCCTTACCTTCTGCAATCCACTCTTTTATAAAGTCACGTAACTCCATTACAATAAAATCCCAGTCAACATTATCCGTTTTTGTTACAGTAACAAAGTTAGACGCGATAAAAACCCCATCTACAAATGGAAAGTTGAACAATGCTTCTGCCAGTGGAGAAAACCCCCTAGCTTCCTGCAAACTGCTGAACTCTACAGTTGCGTCATTGAGCAGCAAATACTTATTGGCCACAAATTTCATGGTCAACGGATTTGGTGTCATCTCTGCATAAATCGTTACGGGTACTTTTGTTTCTTCCATCACACAAATTTTTTACAAAATTAACTCAAAATATTATCCTGCTGTTCACCAATGGCATAGAATTCGTTATTTTCAAAACATGAACAGACGCCGATTTATATATAATACCGCCGGACTAGCTATTGGTTCATACGCTTTGACGTCCTTACAGCCAGAACTTACAGAGCCCAGCAAAAAACCCAAGGGGTTGATCAAAGGCGATTTAATTGGTATTACCGGTCCTGCCGGATCAATCTGGAATAAAGCACACATTACTAAAATTGAAAATAAGATGTCCGAACTGGGTTTTGCAACCAGGCTTGGTCAAACCCTATATGAGCAAGATGGCTTTCTTGCCGGCAATGACGAAATGCGAGCCAATGAATTCATGGAAATGATTGAAGACACCTCTGTTCGCGCTATACTCACCATGCGCGGCGGTTGGGGTTGTGCACGCATCCTTGATCGTTTGGACTATGAGGTTATTGCTAAAAACCCTAAAATAATTATGGGGTTTAGTGATATCACATCTCTTGTCAACGCCATTCAAACGAAAACAGGACTTGTTACTTACCATGGCCCATGTGGTTATTCTTCCTGGGGTGATTTTACCACAAGCCAGGTGATTAACTCAGTGGTTATTGGAAAGCCCTACACCATGAAAAATCCGACGGATTATACTGAAGATCTTAAAACCTGGTCATCCGGTAAAGCAACAGGGAAACTCATTGGAGGAAACCTGACCGTTATTTCTTCTATGGTAGGCACATCCTTTGAACCAAACTGGAATGATAAGATTTTATTTCTGGAAGAAATTAAGGAAGAGCCTTACCGCGTTGATAGAATGCTGTGGCAGCTAAAGCAAGCGGGAGTGTACCAGAAAGTTAGTGGTATCGTGCTCGGTTCGTTCAGAAAGTGTGTCCCCGAAGAGCCGGAGAAATCATTTTCCCTGGAGGAGATTTTTGAACAGCACTTCAAAAACGTTCCCTTCCCGGTGTATCAGGGAGCAAGTTTTGGTCATATCACCCCTAAATTTACCTTGCCAATTGGTGTGATGGCTGAAATGGATGCAGACGCATACACAATCACAACACTGGAAAAGTCTGTTATTTAGTGAAATATTTACCTTTGCTCCGATTCAAACATGATGCGGAACATCTTTCTCAGAGCTAAGTACCCGGGGTTAACCTTCTTGCTGTCTTTTGCAGTCCTGTTTTACTTTTTCCATACCGTATTATTGGCTCCGAATGATTACCTCTTTGCGCCAGGCGGGGACGGTATTAAAAATTACTACACGTACCTTTTCCATGCGAAACATGATACAGAATTCTGGAATTTTACCGGGATGAACTATCCGTATTATGAGCATATCGTGTATACGGACGCTCACCCCTTGTTATCATACGTTATTAAATTTCTGGGGCTGCAACAGTTTGGAATTGGCATTTTAAATTTTTTAATGCTTCTTTCATATCCCGTAGCCTCTGTTTTTTTATATCTGATTCTTCGTCATTATAAAGTTTCAGTTGTTTGGGCTGTTGCAGCCGCTATTGCAATTACATATTTAAGCCCTCAACTTGGTAGACTTATGGGCCACTTTTCACTCGCCTATGCTTTTGCCATTCCCGGAATGTGGTGGTTGTTGCTAAAATGCCGGCACGGAAACAGCCAACTTTGGGCAATTATAAGTTTCCTCTATCTCAGTTGCTTTTTTATGACGCATCCATACCTGGGTATGATCCTGGTAATGTTGTGTTTATTGTTCTGGTTTATTGCGTATTTATACAACCGTTCTTCCTGGAAAACTTCCGCAGGATTTGTTGCTATGCAAGTAGTGCTGCCTCTTGTAATTTTTAGGGTGATGGTTTTTATAACGGATACGCATGTCAACCGAATAGATGATCCTTCAGGGTTTTTCCTTCTTTACGGAAACTGGAAATCTGTGCTTGTTCCCCACTCCGGACCATTGAGTGGTTTAGGGCCAGCAATGGGTCTTGAAATGCCCGCCTGGGAGTCCTGGGCTTATGTTGGTTTTGCCAGCATTTTGTTCTTTCTCTACAGTTTAGGGTATCTCATTTATGACAGAAAAGCGCTTCCTGTTAAACTCATCTTCAAGCATGAACTCTTTATGTTTTTTATTGCCGCATTCGCTATGCTGCTCTTTTCATTTTGTTTTCCCTTTAAATACGAGTGGATGAGATGGATTACTGATTATGTAGGTACCTTAAAACAATTCAGAGCGCTGGGAAGGTTTGCCTGGATCTTTTATTACGTCTTTACACTAGGATCAATTGTTACTTTATTTCATATATATAAACGAGAGGGTAAACGAACGCTAATTGCTACTTTTTTCTTTGTGGGGGTGGCATTCACTTTAATTGAGGGTCATGAAGATATTGGAGATGTACAGGAAAAGATCACGGCCCAACACAATTCATTTAAAGAAGAGCATCTGTCAAAAGACATGAAGGAATTAGTTCAGTACGTAGAAGAAAACGACTATGATGCATTTATCTTTCTCCCCTTCTTTCATTACTCTAGTGAGAGCATTATGATTCTCGGTGAAGATCAGTCTGTTTTTGATGCCTATATGTTGAGTTATCACAGCGGCTTGCCCATGATGAACTGTATGGCGTCTCGACTTTCGCTAACTGAATCGATCAAATTCAACAATTTGTTTAGCCCAGCCTTTATGGAGAAGGAAATTGTCTATGACTTACCAACAAATCATAAAATTGCCCTTATCACAAATCAGGATCCCTTAAATGACAACGAAACTAGAATGGTGAGTGTCCATACCAAAGAATTTGGGAATGAAACTTACACGCTTTATCCCTTTGATACAGAAGCATGGAATAATCCATCATCTTATCAGGAAGTACTTAGAAAAAGAGACTCGGCCAGACATAAAATCACAGAGAATTGGAAGAGCTCCGATCCAAATGTTTGGTTTTACTACAACTCGTGGAACGACAAGCTCAGCGAAGGACTCAAGGGAAAAGGTGGTTATAATAGCACAAAACGTGGCTTCGACCTTATTTGGGAATCTTCTACAGAAAATATGGACACCGGTAAATACGAAGTGAGTTTTTGGTTCAATCATGCTTTAGACAGGGCAGATTTGTTAACCATCACCGAATTGTACTATAAAGATGACCAACATCCCGGTTGGGTTGATACATACGAACTCAAAGAAAGTAATGTTGTTCTAAGGCAATGGCTGCGGGCAGAAATGGAATTTACAGTTAATCAAAATGTGGACTCGGTAAAAGTGTTTGTGTTGGGCAACGAAAGTCGTAAACCCTATGCCGTTGATGAGCTACTTGTTAGGAAGGCAACCGGCGCAGATCTCTTCAGTACGGGAAAAATTGGTGGTCAGGAATACATAATCTACAACAACTTCTGGCTAAAGGACGACGCGTTTAGAAATAAATAGGTCCCGATTGCCTATATTTGCGCAATTTGAAACAGCCCTGCTAAGCGCGCATGTCCTTATCGGAAAACCATATAAACGTTAGTCTTGTTATTCCGTGCTATAACGGCTCAGAAACTGTTGCAAACAACCTCCCCGATTTTTTAGATTATTTGAAAAAGAAAAACTACAATTTCGAAGTGATTATTGTAGATGATGGCTCCACTTCCCCTGAAGAAACACAAAAAGTTGCTGAGCAGTTAAATTGTCGGTATATCGGTTTGGAAAAACATGGCGGGAAAGGTGCTGCGGTAAAGGCGGGCATGTTGGCTGCCAAAGAAGATTTTAGGGTTTTTACAGATGCAGATATCCCTTTTGAATATGAGAATTTCGATTTGTTCGTACAACACCTCTCTGAAAAAGAATTTGACATTGTCGTTGGTGACAGAACACTTCCCGACTCAAAATATTATACAGAAATCAGCAGGTTGAGAAAGTTCGGTTCAAATATCTTTTCATTTATTGTTGGAAGATTTGTTGTAGGTGGACATTTTGCCGATACGCAATGTGGAATGAAGGGGTTTAGAAAAGAAGTTGCTGAAGATATTTTCAGCTATTGTAGAATTCCAAGTTTTGCATTTGATGTTGAAGTGCTTTACATGGGGCTTAAGCGAAACTACACCATCAAAAAGTTGCCAGTCCAGCTACGAAGACAAGAAGGATCAAGCGTGAGAGTATTTCTACATGGTTTGGGAATGGTTGTTGATCTTTTCAAAATCAAAAGGAATCAGTGGAGAGGGCGTTATGTGAAAAAGGAGAGCAAGCCCTCTTGAGTATTACATTCACTTCTGTGTAAACGAAGATCCGCTATCTGTTACTGATAGTTGAGCATCCTTGCCTAAAATTATTGCCCGATTATCATTGAGGTGACCTGCAGGAAAATTAAAACAAATCGGGTAGTCGTATTCTTCTACTGCATCACTAATCACCTCTTCAGCTGATTTTCCAAATGGCTTTTCTGAGTCTTTTACATTCGTGAATGAGCCAACTATTAGTCCACTTAAACCCTTCAGTTTCCCAGCTTTTTTTAGCTGCCACATCATTCTATCCACTGAATAAACAGCCTCGCCAATATCTTCAATAAACAATATTTTCCCCTTGGTTTTCAGTTCATCATCTGTGCCCAATAATGAACACAAAACCGACAGATTTCCGCCAACAATCTTCTCCTTTACTTCTCCAGATTTATTTAACGAATGCGCCGGGATTTTGTAAGCGTTTTCAATTCCTTCTACCACATTTACTAATGACTGCAACGCTTCTTCTGTGTTCTCTTCAAAATTAAGCGGAGCTGTGGAGTGTACAGATTCATAACCCATTCGGTTCATGCGGTTATGAAAAACCGTAATGTCTGAAAACCCAAACAATAATTTAGGATAGCGCAAAAACCGTCTAAAGTCTAATTTATCTACAATCCTCACTGCCCCATAACCTCCACGAGAACATATTATCGCATCAACGTCCTGCGCATCCAGTGCCTCCTGCATGTCCAGGTGTCTTTCGGCATCCGTCCCTGAAAAATAGTTGTAGGATCCTTTTGCATAGATACCAACGGACACATCAAAGCCTTTACTACGCAAATATCCTTCTGCAAAGTCAATATGCTTTGATTCTATAGCTTTCCCCGGGGATACGATCCTTATCTTTTTCACAACTCTAACACTTGGTTTACCATTCGAATATAGAAACAAAACTTATCTTTGCTGAACTTTTAACACAAGTTCATGTCTGAGAATAAATACACAATTACTGCAGCGCTTCCTTATGCCAACGGCCCTCTACATTTGGGTCATATTGCTGGCGTGTATTTGCCAGCAGATATTTTTGTGCGATTTCTAAGAATGAACAAGGAAGAAGTTTTGTTTGTGTGTGGATCAGATGAACATGGGGCCGCCATTACATTACGAGCTAAGAAAGAAGGTGTTTCCCCTCAGGAAATTGTAGATAAATATCACGCAATTAACCAACAGGCCTTTGATGATTTTGATATCTCCTTCGATATTTACTCTCGTACATCCAACAAAACACACCATGAAACGGCCTCCGAATATTTCAAGAAATTAAATGAAAAGGGAAGTTTTATAGAAAAAACAACCGAACAGTATTACGATACAGAGTACAATCAATTCCTTGCTGATAGATACATAACAGGAACCTGCCCTAACTGTGGGTCTGAAAATGCTTACGGAGATCAATGTGAAAATTGCGGTTCAGCCTTAAGTCCAACGGACCTTAAAAACCCTGTTTCAACTTTGAGTGGTAAAACTCCTGAACTTAGAGAAACATCCCACTGGTTTTTACCAATGGAAAAGCATGAGGACTGGTTGAAAGAATGGATAAAGGAAGGTCGGTTAAATGGTGAACGGCACCATAATCCAAAAGACTGGAGGAATCAAGTGGTAGGACAGTGTATGAGTTGGATAGATGGTGGGCTTAAACCACGAGCCATGACCAGGGACCTTGATTGGGGTGTTCCGGTGCCTGTAGCGGGTGCTGATGGAAAGGTGCTATATGTTTGGTTGGACGCACCAATTGGATATATCTCGGCAACAAAAGAGTGGGCAGAAAAAAATGGTAAGGACTGGAAGGATTACTGGACCGGAGACAGAAAATTGGTGCATTTTATCGGCAAGGACAATATTGTTTTCCACGCCATTATATTCCCCATTTTATTAAAAGAACATGGCGACTTCGTTTTGCCTTATAATGTTCCTGCTTACGAATTTCTAAACCTGGAGGGCGGCAAATTTTCCACCTCAAGAAACTGGGCCGTTTGGCTTCATGAATTTCTGGCTGAAAACCCAGATAAAGTGGATGAACTAAAGTATGTGCTCACCGCTATTGCGCCAGAAAGTAAAGACAGTGAATTTACCTGGAAAGAATTTCAGTCACGCATAAATAATGAACTGGCAGATATATTGGGGAATTTCGTAAACCGTGCTGTTGTTTTGACGCATAAATATTTTGAAGGAAAAGTTCCTGAAAGAGGGGCTGTAACCGCTGTAGACCAGGACGTGTTGGAGCAGTTGGAGCAGGCGCCGGAAAAAATTGCTGACCTTATCAAAAGGTATCGTTTGAGAGAGGCACAAGCTGAGGCTATGAATCTGGCGCGTTTAGGAAATCGGTATCTGGCAGATACAGAACCCTGGAAGTTGGCTAAAACAGATATGGAACGGGTAAAAACCATTATGAACATTGCCTTACAGATCACGGCTAACCTTTCAATCGTTTTTGCGCCGTTTTTACCCAAGAAATCCGGAAAAATTGCTGAATTTTTAAATATTGATGCGCATTCTTGGGAGTTTGCCGGAAAACCAGATCTGTTAAAAACAGACCATCAGTTAAACAAAGCATCTATACTTATATCCAAGGTTGAAGATAAGTATGTTGACGAACAAATCGAACAATTAAAAGCAAGTGCAGCTATGAACCAATCTACTTTCCCTCCACAAAAAGAAACTATAGCTTTTGATGATTTCATGAAGATGGATATCCGCGTGGGAGAAATCATTGCAGCAGAAAAGGTTCCGAAAGCTGATAAACTGCTTAAACTTACTGTAAATACTGGGTTAGATAAAAGAACAGTTGTTTCCGGAATTGCAGAATTTTTTAATCCGGATGAAATTATCGGCAAGAAAGTGAGCGTATTGCTCAACCTTGCACCAAGAAAAATACGGGGAGTTGAAAGCCAGGGAATGATCTTAATGGCTGAAAATGAGGAAGGAAAGCTTAGCTTTGTATCACCCGACACCGATTTTGATACCGGTGCAGAGGTGAGGTAATATGAAATTTATACACTGGTTTGTACAGCTACTATTGGCATGTCCCAAATTTCCAGGGAGGGATTATCTCATTGTCAAAATGCCGAAGTGGTTTCTTAAAAAACCATCCAAAAAGGTTGAAATACAGACGCGTTTTGGTTTTAAAATTTTTGTTGATCCTACATTTGATGCGAACATTGAGCACGTGATTTACGAGCGTGGGGTTTATGAACTCGGCACTGTTTCATTACTCACGCATTATTTGAAAAAAGGTGATCTCTTTATTGATGTCGGCGCCAATATTGGCTTTTTATCTCTTGTCGGTGCTGCTCAAGTGGGAGAAGAAGGAGAGGTAATTGCTTTTGAGCCTGTTCCTTCAACCTATCATTTGTTGGTTGAAAATAAACAACTCAACAATTTCAATCAGTTACATCCACAACCATTTGCATTGGGTAGTGTCAACGAACACAGAACTATCTTTCAGGAAAACCAAAACCGTGGAGGCGCTTCTATTGTCAATAAACACTCGGCTGAAGGTATACAAATAGAGGTTGTTGCCTTAGATGAAATGATCTTTGATCAACACGTTAAAATGATTAAAGTAGATGTTGAAGGGTTCGAACTGGAGGTTCTCAAGGGCGGTGAGCAGCTCATCCGAAAAGATTGGCCCATTCTAATCGTTGAACACAGCACAGAGCGTGAAAATGTGGGAAAACCTACCGAGCTAATGGAGTGGTTAAGCGATTTGGGCAACTATGAATTTTATCAACTAAAAAGGGGAAAAGAACGTAAATCAGGTATTATAAAAATTAACGCTTCAATGGATAATTTACCTACACACGACAACATTATTTGTCTGCCTGTTAGGAATTGATTAAACTAGCTCTTAATATTCGCAATATGAAGGTCATCTCACTAATATTTTTCAGCTGCTTAACGGTTTTTGCTCTTTCTTATCAGCAAGAAGAAGTGTCGTTAAAAGCAAAAGGCTGTACGCTTAAGGGCACGCTGGTAACACAGGATGATGTTTCACAATCTACACCGCTCGTAATCCTGATTGCGGGGTCCGGACCAACGGATAGAAACGGTAATAATCCGCAAATGTCCAATAACTCTCTCAAATACCTTTCGGATATGTTCGTTGAGAACGGGTATGCCTGCTTGAGGTATGACAAAAGGGCGATAGGAGAAAGCGAAGTCACAGAGTTTAGTCATGTAAACATTTCATTTGATTCATTCATAGAAGATGCTATCGCATGGGTAAATCAATATGCGGCCGATATTCGTTTTCATCAAATAATTTTAGCGGGACATAGCCAGGGGTCATTGGTTGCCTTATGTGCCGCCAATCAAAATGAAAATGTGGGCGCCGTAATTTCATTGGCCGGAGCGGGTGAGCCCATTCATGAAGTACTAAAATGGCAACTGGCACAAACTCTCTCACCCGAAATTCAAGGGGTTGTAGACGCAAAGCTCGATACACTTGCCGCAGGTGATACATTACAACAAGTACCCGATTATATGATGAGTTTATTTCATCCCAGCATTCAACCCTTCCTCATTTCATGGATGAAGTACGACCCTGCCGAACAAGCAAAAAAATTGAATGTTCCTCTGTTAATTGTCAATGGAAACAGAGATGCGCAGGTTTCTGTAGAACAAGCAAAAATGCTCAAAGAAGCCAATCCGGATGCCGAATTGAAGATTATTAGAAACATGAACCATGTTTTAAAATTCACCAAGCTCAAATCAGGTCTGGAACAACTGGAAGTTTACGGCGACCCGGATCTACCATTACACAAAAAATTACCAAAGGTTATACTTAAATGGCTGGAAACACTGAAATAATGACTGCCCCTCTCAAATATTGCGAGAGCCTCTCTGCTTACAAACGCATTGAGACGCTAGAGGTGATGGTGGGAAATGTCGGTGTTGGTGGTAAGAACCCTATTCGGATACAGTCCATGACCACAACAAATACTTTGGATACCGAAGCATCTGTTGAACAGGCCATACGAATGATAGAGGAAGGTTGTGAAATTGTTCGCTTTACTGCCCCATCCGTAAAAGACGCTGAAAATCTTAAAGTCATAAAGCAAAAATTATTGGAAGCGGGCTATGACAATCCTTTGGTCGCAGATATTCATTTTACGCCTAATGCTGCAGAAATTGCGGCGCATTATGTGGAAAAAGTAAGAGTGAATCCTGGAAATTATGCGGATAAAAAGAAATTTGAAGTTCACGAATACACAGATGAATCTTACCAGGAAAAATTAGATGCTATTCGGGACAAATTTACTCCGTTGGTGCTCTTGTGTAAAGAAAAGGGACGGTCCATGCGAATTGGAACTAATCACGGATCGTTGTCTGACCGAATTATGAGCCGATTTGGTGATACTCCGCTCGGAATGGTTGAGTCGGCGCTTGAGTTTGTTGACATCTGTGAAGATCACCACTTTTTTGACATTATTATCTCCATGAAAGCCAGTAATCCAATGGTTATGGTACAGGCTTATCGCTTGCTAATGGCGAAAATGATTCAACGCGGCCGGGTATATCCATTACACCTGGGCGTAACTGAAGCCGGAGAAGGAGAAGACGGGCGAATCAAATCCGCCGTAGGCATAGGTACGCTTTTAGAAGATGGGCTTGGTGACACCATCCGCGTTTCACTCACTGAAGAACCAGAAGCAGAGATTCCGGTGGCCCAAATGCTGGTGGATCGCTATAACGATCGCAAAATAAGAGTGCCTGACTTTGATTTTGAACTTCCTTATAATCCTTTTGATTATGTTCGGAGAAAAACCCGGGAAATAGAAAATATAGGTGGTACAAATGTGCCTGTTGTAATAGCAGACCTCAGCCACCTCAACGAAATTAAACCCGCTCATCTTTACGCTTATGGGTATGTCTATCACATAAAGGAAGATAAATGGACCATTCGGGAACAGGCCGTCGATTATATATACACAGGAAATCTAATCCCTGATTTTGCACTACCAGGAACCCTGAAAATCATCTGTAATTCAAGTAAATGGAATGGTGAACAAGGTGTTCATCCACTTCACAGCTCAAAAAACTATGAAAAGAATAGCAATAAGTCGGAAAAGCTTAATTTCATTGAGGTTGACGCGTTGCAACTAGACTTAATTGATCGTTTAGAAAGCGTTTTAAAATCAGATAAAACAGCCGTTTTACTGGTTCACGCCAAGGCCAGCAACAGTATTTTTGGCATGCGACGGTTTTTTATTGAACTGATGCATTTAGGGGTAGATATTCCTGTCATTATGAACTACCATTACAGGCAGGTTGGTGAGGAACAATTTCAGCTTTTTTCATCCACCGATTTTGGTGCACATTTGATAGATGGAAAGGGAGATGGTGTAATGATCTCCGCACAGCATGTGGCGTCTCCCCAAATGATTACCTCCACGGCATTCGGAATCTTACAGGCTACTCGGTCAAGAATTTCAAAAACAGAATACATCTCCTGCCCTTCCTGCGGACGAACCTTATTTGATCTTCAGGAAACTACGGCAAAAATTCGCGAAAAAACCAACCACCTGAAAGGTTTGAAAATTGGTATTATGGGGTGTATAGTTAACGGCCCGGGAGAAATGGCTGACGCAGACTATGGCTATGTTGGCTCCGGAAAAGGAAAGATCAACTTGTACCGTGAAAAAGACGTTGTGAAACGAAATATCCCGGAAGAGAATGCTTTAGACGAATTGATTGAATTGATCAAATCAGACGGGGAGTGGATTGATCCGTGAATCTAATATGCTCAATTTCCTTAAAAAGATATCAGTTGAAAAGTGGGTGATCATTGTTTTAGTATTTACCGCCACTTACAATGTTTTCAATCTTCAGCACTGGAAAATTCAGGACAAGATTATAGCTTATGACGTAATCTCGTACTACGGTTATTTGCCCGCCACATTTATCTATGGTGATGTTACTTTACAAGAACCGAACGAAAAATATGATGCTTATCGACATACCTTTTGGTACAACAAGACTCCTGACGGACGAAAGGTATTTAAAACTTCATTGGGACTTTCGGTGCTGTATTCACCCTTTTTTCTTGCGAGCCATGCTTATGTAAAAGCTACCGGAGGTATGGACAATGGTTTTTCTTCTCCTTACCAGTTTGGAATTGCCATGAGCAGCCTTTTTTACTTTATTATCGGGCTTCTGTTTTTGAGAAAAATTCTCCTTCAGTTTTACGACAAAAAAATATCGGCCCTGGTGCTGTTACTTATTGGTTTGGGAACCAACCTCTATCACTACGTGGTAATTGGTCCGGGATATGCACACAACTATCTTTTCTGCTTAATTGCAGTGGGAATATTCTTGCTGTTGAAATGGTATAAGAACCCCAACTATTTGTTGAGTATTGGCCTGGGCTTCATCTTCGGTTTAATTGTGTTGATTCGACCAACCCTGATATTGCTCGTTCTTTTTATTTTGCTCTTGGGGGTTGCAGATCGAAAGTCACTTCAAGCACGAATTACGTTCTTTGTTTCTCACTACCAAAAGGTCCTACTAGCAATGTTTTTTGCAGTGGTTGTGTGGATTCCTCAGTTTTTATACTGGAAGGCGGCGACTGGAGATTACATGTACTATTCGTACAATGAAGAGGGCTTTTTCTGGTCAGATCCTAAATTGTTAGAGGTGTTATTTAGTTTTAGAAATGGGTGGTTACTTTACACGCCTATTATGGTGTTTTCTCTACTAGGAATTGTTTGGATGATCCGTAAAAAGCACCCCTGGGGTTGGGCCACATTGGTTCTTATCGTTCCTTATTTATATGTGTTGAGTTGTTGGTGGAACTGGTGGTTTGGCGGCAGTTATGGTTACCGAAGCATGATTGATCTTTACCCCATTCTGGCGGTTGCGCTTGGATTTTTCATACAGCAACTTTTTGCTCAGAAAAAATGGCTGCGCATTTCAGGTGTATCTGTATTATTCGTTTTAATGTTGTTTAATATTTTTCAAATGCGTCAGGCTCATGAGGGGCTTATTCATCACGACGGTATGACGCGAGAAGCTTATACTAAAATATTCTTAAAACTAAAGCCTTACATTACCCGTGAAGAAATGATGCCTTATTACAATACGCCTGATTATGAGGCGGCATTAAGGGGTGAACGAGACGATTAGATTGCCGCTATTTTTTCTTTTCCTTCCCAAGTGTGACTGTATAATTTTCCGAATCACCGACCACCTTGATGTTCACATAGGCAATTTTTTTCTCGGAATCCATATACTCAATTTCATCAACCTGATCAGGGTCCGTTTCTTCTTTTTCCTTTCCGAAAAGAGATTTCCAGCCGGCTTTTGCAACTAATTTCAACGGCACCTTGATATAATACTCCATATCCATTTTACCATTCATATCTTGTTGCCCTCTAATTTGCATGAATCCCAAAGTTGAATTAATTGTCATGTTCGGAATAGTGATTACACCGTTTGTAAAATCAATGTGGTTCTGCAGTGTGTCAAAACGCACCTTGTGTAAGTTTTTATCACCAAAATAAGGCTCTAAGGCGAGAAGGGTCTTATAGTCTACAAGGCTACCATTATAAATCTCAACATCCATGTGAAGTTCTGAATCATCCAAAATCGGAACCATATCCGCGTGCACATGCATTTTGCCTTTGATATCAGCTGTAATTTTACCATGTAAGTTTTCAGAAACCAGGTGGTCCTGACCAAAATTCTCAAACTTAAAAAGTAATTTATCGAGGTCAACGCCTATAAGTTTCATGTTGGGGCTAAAGTATATTTTGTCTTTATCAGACCCGTTAAAATAACCCGCTAACTCCATCCTGCCTCCAGCGGCAAGCATGCGCAATGTATCTATATGGATGTAGTGGTCCTTAGTTGTCCTTAAGCGTGCATGTAAATTGTGAAACAGTAATCGGTGATAATTCAGGTGTTTAATGTCCAGATCAAAGGTCATGTCCGTAAATGGCAACTCATAAATGTTAAAGACATCCTCATGCTCTTCCGGATTATCAACCAGCTCCACGGGAGATTTGTTATAGTTAAACAACTCATCAAAGTCCAGCCGATCTGCCATAATACCCAAATGATTATCCCTCTTTTTGATGGCCTCATCTTCACCTAAATAATAATTCATGTCTACCTTAAAAACACTCTTACCTATTCGTCCGGCCAAATTCTGGATCATCAGGTGTTCGTCTTCGTAGTGCACACGCCCGTTAAAGTCATCAAAACGCATGGGGTGTACTTTCATCTTAGCACCTACATTAACCAGGTCAAAATCAGCAGACCTCATACCATCATTAAAATGTAATGCCACATCCCCGTGCAATTTGAGCCCGCTTAAAACTTCATGCCGATAATCTTCCGGCACGTAGTTTTCCCCTTTATATGAAAAGAGATCGTCTAATTCAAGGTGTTTGGATGTCAGGTCAAACTCAACTTTGGTGTCTCCGTGTGGATGCTCCTGCAACCAGCGCTCATAATCCAGCAATCGGCCACTAAAATGAAAGTCACTTTGGTCGATCATTCCTGAAAAATCAATTACTCTGAAATTGCTGTCTTCCACAAACAGATCGGCGTGAAAATCGTGGAAAGTATGTGGGTAATGTTCCAGTTTGGCATACAAATCTTCTATAAAAAACTCCCCTACAGGAAGATTAGGAGATTCAGTAAAGTTTCGTGCAGAACTAACAAATTTGAGCTTCATGCTTAAGTTGTCGATTTTCTCGTCTACCGGCTCATTACCTTCTTTTTTCGTGTCGGTCAATTCATAAATATTCAAAAGTTTGGATTTAATATTCAGATCTGCAATCACTTCATCACCTGTATGATGTAGTATTGCCGGTAGATCACTAATATGCCCTGTAAACTCCAGGTCTGATTGACCAATTTCAAGGTTAAAGTGTTCTACAATGGCTTCGTGTCCCTCTACAATAATTCTGGTATCTAGCCTTTTTAAAGGAAGGTGGTACGCCGGTGTTTTGAAAGACAAGTCTGTAATATCAATCCGGGTAAAGTAGGCCTCATTCATCTTTTCAATACTGCGTTCCGGCCTAGACAGGTCAATAATGTCATGAAACTTCATGTGCATCTCTACTTTTCCGTCCAGGTGACTGAAGGTTGTTTGATTGATAAAAGCGGCCAGGAATTCAAGGTCAAAATCAGAGTCAAGTGCTAATTCAATGTCCGGAGATTCAAAGTTTTTTACGTGTAAGTTAGCAGCAAAAGTTCCCGCTTCGGGTCGAGCCGTAAAGTCCTCAAGGGCAAATTCCATTTCAGACAGGTCTCGTGCACCGCTATTACTAAAATATCCGTGAAAGTTCAGCTGATCAACTTTCTTGTGGTTTGTTTTGTTATTAAAGTAGGCGTCCTCACAGCCGAATGTGGCATAGATAAAAGGAAAGTTGCCATTCGCTGTCTTGCCAGAAATTTGTGCGTCAAAGAAAATATTCCCCGCGTTTTCATAACGAGCAAGAACAGGTTCAAGTTCTTCCGGGGCAAAAGCAAGAAATAAGTCAAAACTCTTTTTTTTGCCGTACAACGCCAGGTTAACATTGAAGTCATCCTCTGTATCAATCATACCTTCTCCATTGAATTCGGCATGCTCCAGAATAATGGTAGACGGATTGATATAAAGATATTTATCCGATTTTGAATAATCAACCTCAAGGTGTGTATCAATATGCTTATGTTTAAAGAATGTCGTGTCTCCGTCTTTGATGATATTCATCTCCATTTTAGAGTCTACAAACGCAAAAACATGTTCTTCATCTGTTTTAAAACTCATTGTAGCTTCATCAATGAACGACTCAACCATGAGGTTATTGGCCTTATTGAGCTTGTACACATCTATGTTAATGAGGTCTATTTCTTTGAGATGTATGTGGAACTCTTCCTCTGGGTCTTCAATCTCTTTTTCGGAAGACAATGCTTTAGAAATATTTAATTCTCCTTCTTCATCCTGGACAGCATGAATATATCCGTTTTTCAACTCTATGAGTTTGATGTCATAATTTCCACTAATTAAATCCCAAATATTAAAGCCCAGGAAAACATCTTCTACATCAACTATTGGTGCTTCATGATTCTCTTTGCTCTCAAAAATTTTAACATGATCCAGGTCAATAGAAATGTAAGGAAATGCTTCAAAAGGAGAAACGTGGCTGTCTTCAATTTCAATTTCACCCACAAAGTCTTCATTGAGCGTGCTAACCAATTCCTGCACAATTTCATCCTGTTTCCAGTAGACAATTGCAACAATTACAAAAAACAAAAAGACGGGTGTGAGTATTGACCAGATCAACAACCTTCTCCAAAATTTCCAACGTCTCCAAAACTTTAATTTCATACTCCTAAGGGGGTGACATTTACTCGCGCACTTAAAAATACACTATTTCAACGACATGAAGATATTAGCACGTAACCAACATTGCTTTAAAATGGTACGTTGATCCTTATTTTCAGTATTCTGAGGGCAGATCTGTTTTAAGTTTACTAATCTATATTAAAGCTTAAGTGCATAGTAACCCTGGCTGTTTTGTATTTAGAACTGGTATTGAATGTTCCTCCCCACGAATAGGATTCGTTTTGATTTCTACCCAGAATATGAAACAGTCCCATGTCTGCACTTTTTAACCCCCCCAGTGTTGCACCGGAATTTTCAGCTATTTTTTCTGCCCGTTCCCTTCCGTTTTGTGTGGCAGATGCAATCATCTCAATTTTTAATTCTTCAAGCCCTGTATAGTAATACGACGGAGAGTAAGAATTAAATTCGATTCCTGCGTTTATAAGGTCCGTGACCTCTCGGGCAACTTTCTCTACTTTATCAACTTCCTGAGATTCCACCTTAACGGTTTGTGAGAGCAGATACCCGGCAAATTCACGGTGGCTGTTTCCCTCCTCATCATAGATGTACTCAAATTGCTTGGAGATATTTATGGCGTTAAAAACCATTTCCTCTTCTGGAATCCCTTGATCTGACAGATACTTTTTAATGTATTTTCTGTCTTTGATGAGTTGTGCGTTTGCAGACTGTAAATCCATTTCCTGGCGGGAAAACGAACCACTCCAAACAATGAGGTCAGAAGTGAAATCCTGGGTTCCAAGCCCCGTCACTTCTACCGTATCATTTACACGGTTTTTGTCTTTATAGGCATTTCCCAGATTATAAGCTGCCCATACAACTGCAATTGATACAGCCAATGTTCCCCAAAAGTTTTTAGATAGTTCCATAATGATGTCTGCGTTTTAAACCAAAGGTAACTGAACAATGTCCATTTGTCCCTATCAAATAATAAAACTGCAAACACAGATAATAATTGACAGTGATCCTTCTAGTAGATCAAAAGTTTTTTCGACTGGTCCCTCGCCCAAACAATGTAAACCCCCCTGGACCAGTTTGTAACATCTACAATGACATGATCTACCCGTGCTCTTGACTCAAACAACAACTTCCCCTGCAGGTTCACTATTTTTAATGTTCCATATCCCGGAAGGTCGTTGATATATACTTTCTTCTCTTCCTCATTGTAATTAAGGTTGATGGGCAAAATTTGATTCCTGTTTGTATACCTGGAAACATCTGTAAGCCGCTGAAATGAGGACGAAAGACCACAGGCAAAAAATATCCCCTTAAACGGAATAGAGCACGCTGACACCCCTCTACGGGCAGGTGATGGTAGGTTTTCAGCTTGTTCCCATGATTGGGTTGCAGGATCATACATCCAAAAATCATTATACAAATTTCCTGATTCGTCTTCTCCCGTCCCAATAAATGCCTTTCCATTGAGCACTTCCGAAACCGCGTACCACCTTGGACCCGCCGGGAAATCTGTTTCATAAACCCACGTATCACTATAGGGGTCATATTTCCAAATATCACTTTGCATTACACCTGTACAGTCCATCCCAAGACCAACAAAACCACGCTCGTATAGTGAAAAGCCAATAGTTTCATCTCGCGGAATAAAAGGAGCAGTTTCTGCCTGTTTCCATTCATCTTTTTCAGGATCGTATTTCCAAAAATCGTTGAATGATTGGTTCCAATCACGCCCCGTTCCATAATAGATCTTACCCCCCACAACAAAACTGCATGCTTTCCACCTGGCCATGCCGGGAAAATCATTCATCTGACTCCAACTGTCCGATTGATAATCATACTCCCACACATCATTTAATGGTGTATTATTCCAATCAATGCCTCCAATCAAATACGCTTTAAATCCAACCTCTTCAATTCGGGCATATTGCCTGGCGGTTCCGGGAAATGGAGCCACATTCTGCCATTGATTATTTCGTGTATTGAGTGCATAAAAAACATTGCTTTCAGAAAATCCTCCATGATTTCCAGTACCAATAAATACAATCTCATCCAGGGTAAAACAAACAGCATCATCTCTACCTAATCCAGGTAAGTAAACATTGCTATCCCATCCATAATTCTGGGCCTGACAATAAAAAGCACCAAGAAAAGAAAGTAAAATTACGGTCCGCATTTTTATGCTTTTAATACTAACGATCGGTTTCAGTGTTTCTTATGTGAAATCTATTATGTTATGATCTTCGCCTGCTTTTAGTATTCACCCATAGCGAACGAAGTAGTAATACGGATAAGATAGCTGTTCCAACAAACCATTCCTTTTGGGTGGATATATAGTATAAAAACACTGTTGCTATGATGCCCAATACCATTAAAAATTGTTGACCCAATGCATATAAACGATTAGTGTCATTATTGACTGCAAGCTCCAACTGGCCTTCATTGGCCTTTTTCAAAAACTTATCCAGCTGACCTGGTAATGAAAGTATGGCATTGAATTGTTCTTTGATAGCATCAATAATTATTTGCTGTATACCACCATCTTTAATAAACCGTTTTTGTAAGTAGGGTTTTACGACTTCAATCTGGTCAAGATCAGGTGCGATTTTTGAACATATTCCACTCACTAAAATCAATGTTCTGTCCAGTAAAACCCAATCCTTGGGAACCTGAACCGATTTGGTTAGCTCTTTAATACTAAGGTCTCTTCGTAGACGATCTATACTTGACCCTTTTATGTCGTCCATAGATAGGGAGTTGATGTTCAGGTTCTTTATAGATACTTCATTACTTAAAAAATTACTAATTGTTTCTACGATTTTTCTGGCCACTTTTTCCGAACCGCCATCATTTCCAATAAATCCCATTTTTTGTAGGGACTGTACAACTTTTTCATGATCTTTTCGAACGGCGGCCTGGATAAGCCTGGGAATTTCCTTGCGCATAGCCTCATTCAATTCGGCAGTTGCGCCAAAGTCCAGCAATACTATTTCACCATTTGGTTTGACGAACACATTCCCAGGGTGAGGATCCGCGTGATAATACCCATCTTCCAAGATCATTTTACAGTACGCCAAAATGAGTTTTCTCGCCAATTTTTCACGGTCAAGACCCCACTCATCCAGTTTATCTACATTGGTGATTTTTACCGCATTTTGAAAAGCTGTTGTAATTATTCTGAAGGATGAATATTCAGAATAGACTTCAGGAACGGAAATCCCTTCTACATTTTCCAGATTCTTAGATAAAGCTTCCATGGCATGTCTTTCCTGGTTAAAATCCAGTTCATCCATGATCATTTTTCTCACCTGTTCATAGACATATTCAAGGCCGGAAACTCCCACAAAAAACGAAACCCGCTTAATCAATTTTCTGATTATCTCGAGGTCGGCGGTGGCAAGTTCGTTAATGTTTTTGTGTTGCACTTTTACAGCTACATCTTCTCCCGTTTTCAGTTTGGCCTTATATACTTGCCCTATTGATGCTGAAGCAATGGGGTGCTCGTCAATTGACTTAAAAATATTTTCAACGCTTTCATCCAGATCTTCCTCTATAATAACTCTGGTGTCTTCGAACGGGCCTGCAGGGGCGTGATCTTGTAGTGATTCCAAAACGTCTGCGTAAGCTTCAGGTAGGATATTAGACATCATGGACATCAGTTGACCAACCTTTGTAAATAAGCCCTGCAATTCAGAGATTCCTTCTTTTACTCTGGTCGCATTTTTTTGATGCCTTTTTTGAATTCTTTTTTCGTAATATTTTTTGCCGAAAATTTTTTTACCGAACAACAAGGTGACATAACTGAATAAAATCCTATTGAGAATTTTAAGTGCTTTTCGCACCCTCTTTCGGTTAGATGTAGATGGTGTCATTTGTACTTAACGTCCAATAAAGGTAGACGAAAATGTTTGGCAGTAATGCTAATCGTCTCATTTGAGTATTATAATTTCTTTTGAATTATTAATTATTCTGTTTATCTTTTATCCTGAATATAAGTCTCTTACTCAAAACTACTTCCATGAAAAATCTTCTATTATTCCTTTTAATTATTGCTTCTTCGTCACCGCTACATGCACAGATCATTTCTGCTCAGAATGGTAATTGGCAGGATCCCGCAACATGGGTTGGGGCTGTTGTGCCCACAGAATATGATGCTGTAATAATTAATCATGAAGTAAATTCATTTGAGTCTTCAATTAAAGCAAATGTTACTATTAATTCTACTGGTATTTTAAATTTATATGTGAATCCGAGCATACAAAATGCAACCATAATTAATGAAGGGGTTCTAACTGGTGGATCGGTGTTTGATTCTTGCATCTTTATACAACAAAATAACCCCAACGCTCTTTATAGCAATAACTCCGTTTTTTTTAGTACAAATTCAACTTTCCATTTCAATTCCGGAACACTTTATTCCGACTTGATACAGTCTGAAAACGACACCATTAATTTTGATGGATTAAATGATTTGAATACTGGAAACTTGGTATTGACCAACACTTGTTTTAATGTTCTCAATATAAACGGAAGTAATCCTTTTGGTGGTATTAATATCTTATTTCAAGGTGATTCTTTAATTGAAAGCACAATTGCTGACACTGTTTCTTATCTGTTTAGTTTTACTGCCACTGGAAATGGTACGCTGAATATTTCTGGAAATTCAGGCAAATTTGGTGCGTCTAGTATAAATGTCTATGATCAATTTGAAATTCATATTGAGAATGACGCCTCCTTGGTATGTTCTAGTCTGGATATATATGATTCTTCCGCGGTTTATGTTAATCATTCTTTATTAGAGTGTTGGGCTACTACTTTTTATAATTATGGGGTTTTTGAGGCCACAGACACATCCACCATAAGTATTAGCACCAGTACTTGTAATAACTATGGTGATTTAAATATTTTAAGCGGAACTTATTGCCAATTACCTATGTCAGGAGGAGTGCAAAATTTCGGCACCATTTTCTGTGATGGGCCTAGTAAAATGTACTTTGGTCCTGAGAACTTTAATAATAATGGCATAATTACCATCAGCAATGGTGGTTACATAGACTGTATGACAGGTTTTCCGGTTAGCGGCCCTAACCCTCCAGACTTTCATAATGATTCTATAATTTATTTGTCAGATGATGCATTATTTGAAGTTACATCAATTGAAAATACGGGGTTAATAACAGGATATGGACAAAGAAGTCACATCAATATTGTGGCAGAATGTATTAATGATACGACTGGAGTTATTGATGGAATACTAACCGTTTGCGATTATTCTCCAACAGGGAATCAAATTATGGATGAGGAGTATGGCTATATAGACACCGCAACAGTTTGGGGCTGTTATAATGCTGCTTTGTCCGAGGTTGTTAAACTCACCGGTGAAGTATTCCCTAACCCTGTTTCAAATCAAATCAATATACAGCTTGATCAACATGTTGATGCCGGAGTGGTGTACCTGCTTTCATTGGATGGTAAAATTGTTCTTCAGGAAAGGGTCAAAGAAACTAATTACTTACTCGTAGACATGTCTTGTTTGAGCCCCGGAAGTTATGTGCTATATATTCAAACATCATCCGGCTCTTTAAGACAAATAATTGTTAAGGTTTAGTCACTCCTCAAACCAGCTCGCATACATCCGATAATTCTTTGCAATACGCTGAACTTCTCCCTTAAACATTTCAGGTGAAAGGTCTTTTACTTTTTTAGCGGGTACACCTGCATAGATAGATCCCGATTCCACTTTAGTTCCTTCCAATAAAACTGCTCCTGCAGCAATAATGCAGTTTTCTTCTATCTCGCAATTGTCCATAACAATGGCTCCCATTCCGATAAGTACATTGTCCTTTACGGTACACCCATGTACCAGTGCATTGTGACCCACTGAAACATTATTCCCAAGAATGGTTTTGGTTTTTTCATACGTACAGTGCAACACTGCACCGTCCTGAATGTTTACGTTGTCTCCTAGCCTAATCGAATTAACATCTCCTCGAACCACGGCATTAAACCAAATGCTGCAATTTTCACCCATTTTTACGTCCCCAATAATTGTAGCGTTATCTGCCAACCAACAGTTTTTAGGTATTTCAGGTGTGAACCCTCTACATGATTTAATTAGTGCCATTAGCGTGATGTTTTTAGTTTGAAATTTAAACGTATAAATTTAGGTTGATCAAATTGTGACACCTCAAATACTTGTGCTTCATTGTCAAATTCATATACCGCAAAACTCTTAGACCTGTTCTTTTTTGTAGCATTTACCGAGAAAAAACGGTGCAATTCTTCTGATCGTTCCAAATCTTCCTCTGCAAATAAAAATATTTTGAACGAATGCAGCGTTTCCGCTTCTACCGGAAAAATCACCTCGACATCATTGGGTCCTTCAAAGTGATGGTCCAGGGGTTCTTTTCGTGAATAATTGAGCGTACCCAAAGATTCTTTGGCGTCTTCCACAGGTTGTCCAAGTTGAATGTTTGCGAAATGATATACTGGAAAGTCTGGAAAATAATCTGCAACGATTCCTTCTTTTTTCGTCTGATCCTCCTGATCATCATCATATGAACACGAAAGAAGAAATACTACAGGAATCAATAAAAAAATTAGCTTCATTCTACCAACTGTACCCATCCTGTTCTGCTTCCTGTTGTGTTTTCAATAATATAAAAATAGGTGCCTGATATTTTCTGTCCCGTTGTAGATTGAGTACCGTCCCAGACAACATCCATATCGTTGTAATTTATAAACTGTGCTACAATGTCTCCCCAACGGTTATAGATTATTACTGTATTTTCAAAATCCCGAATATCCAACTTCAACACATCATTGATGCCATCACCATTTGGTGAAAATGCGGTTATTTTTTCAATGGGAACCTCAACATACACACAATCAGACGTGTCTATACAGTTATCATTCATGACAATTACGGCATAATCTCCCGAAAACTGCGGATTAAAATACTCGTCTGTACTCAACACGGTGGTTGAATCACAATATACCCAATTATAATTGTCTGCGAATACTCCTGTGCTCAACTCTGTGCCACTTACCGAAATATAATTATCGGCAGAATTAACAATCAAGTTAATTGTAATAATACTGTCACATCCCTGAAAACTTGTCACAACATCCGTGTACGCACCAGAGGTCGTCCATTCATATTGTCCGCTTGGAGAAACATAACTATCACAAACCGTTGTGTCTATTGTAGATTGTGGCATTGGAATGGTTAAGTCTATTGTGATAATACTGTCACAACCGTACATATTAGGAATGGTGTCGTAATAAGTTCCTGAGCTTGTCCAAATGTGGTTACCACTGGGTGATGTGTAACTTGCACAGTCAAAAACCGACAGGTTACCAAAAGTAGTATTGTAGACCGTTAGATCAATGGTGATAATACTATCACACCCAGCAGTGTTAGGAATGGTATCATAATATACGCCTGTAGAAGTATAGATATAATTTCCACTTGGTGATGTATATGAATAACAGACGGCGTCTGTTATATTGCCTGATGTTGCGTCATTCACTGTAGCCTGAATGGTGATCACACTATCACAGCCTGCAACATTGGTTACCGTATCTATGTATGTTCCTGAGGTGTACCAGGTATATAAACCACTGGGCGAAACGATACTGTCACAGTTACTGAGACTTATACTTGACGAATTGGAATAATTCACGGTGAGATTAATAGTTATTAAGCTATCACAACCAGCAGTATTGGGGATGGTGTCCGTATAAGTACCCGACGCAAAATAAGTCTCGTCCCCGCTTGGAACGGTATAGCTATTACATGCTGTTTCTGTAACACTTGAAGAAGTACTGTTAAGTACAGTCACTGTTGCAATAATTACACTATCGCACCCGGCACTATTTGGGATGGTATCATTATAAGTTCCACTGGTTGACCATGTATATAAACCGCTTGGCGATACCATGCTGTCACAAACAGTGAATGGTACAGACGAAAAGTTGTTGTAGTTAACTGTAAGACTAATACTAATTACACTGTCGCATCCCGCAACATTCGGAATGGTATCGGTGTAAACACCTGAAACTGTATATGTTTCATCTCCACTCGGTACTGTATAACTGTCGCAAACCGTTTGACTAATCGTAGAGGCTGAACTATTTAAAATTGTCAGGTCTATAACAATTATACTATCACATCCAACACTATTCGTCAAGGTGTCCGTATAAACTCCGGATGAGGTATATGTTGCAGATCCGCTAGGGACAGTGTAGCTATTGCAGGCTGTTTCAACCACCGTACTGGTAGTGCTATATAATATCGTAAGATTCACTGTAATAATACTGTCGCATCCTACTGCATTTGGAATGGTATCGTTATAAGTACCACTCGTGGTCCATGTATATAGCCCACTTGGAGATACCATATTATCGCAGTGTGTTTCTGCAATGCTATTATAGGTGTTTAGAATAGTAAGGTTGATTGTAATAACACTATCACAGCCCAATGCATTTACCAATGTATCATAGTAAACCCCTGTAGCTGTATAAACATTTCCTGCTGGCGAGTTAAACTCGGAACAAGCAGACTGTGTCATTGACGAATAAGTAGTGCAGTACTCATACGCTCCTCTATCAATAACTCCGTACATAATTCTTCCGTGACCGTCTAAATCTGTTCCCAAAGTAGCGAATGAATTTCCGCCATTGTCATGTGCCGGAGAAAAAACCTGCGGTCTGTAATTGCCAGATGTTGTGGGAGCACTTGAAGGGGATACCTGTAGTGCAAAGTTTGGATCAGCATCAAGGTTTCCTCCACCATCTGTTCCAAAAGCAAGAACCCAACTACCACTACCACCTGAGCCTTCAATAATACATCTTCTTGCAGTAAGGTCAATTAATGATCCATTTTCAACTTCATAAAAAGAAGCTATCGTTCCAATTGTACCGCTTTTTTCATTTTTCCAGAATATGGAATTATCTACATTAACCACTGTCCCTGAATACACAAACATAGCCCCTCCAAAATCATTTGCCTTATTTCCGCTTACCGTACAGCCCACCAAAGTAGTGGAACCTCTTAAATATAAGGCACCTCCTGACCCTGCCAGGTTGCCCGAAAAGAGAACATTTTCAAAACTGGCAGACGCAAATAAAGAAGAGTATCCTCCTCCAAAGAAGCTGCAAGAATTTCCCACAAACTCACAGTTTCTAAACGCATGTGTACCACCCTGAACTCTTACAGCTCCTCCGTCACCTCCTGAATTATTATCGATAAACCTTACTCTATCAGCTTCAACTGTAGCCCCGTTTTCAGAAAACACCGCTCCGCCATTATTGGATTGTCCATTCGTAAGGGTTATATTCTTAAGAAAAAGTGTGTACGAGTTCCCGTTTACATGAAAAATTCTGGACAAACCGCCACCGGAAATAGTAATATTATTATTCTCTCCATTTACTGTGATACTGTTCACCAACAATAACTCTCCAGATGTTAATGTTATCGTCTGACCTGCAAGAGATGGATCAAATGTGATCACTTCACCAGGAGACGCTCCGTTTACTGCGGCTCGTAATGAACCCACGCCACTATCATTAATGTTAGTAACAACCGTTTGACCGATCGCAAACTGATTGGCCAGAGCAAGTAGTAGTAATATGATCGCTTTCTTAATGTAGATCACGCGTGCTGTGCTGATTTAAAACGATTTTTGCGAATTTAGCTATTCTTTATATGAATAACCGCACATCTTCTTAACGAATGACGAAGAAACTTTATTAAAGGTTGATGTTTTCTTCTTTCACAAGTTCCTCATTTCTAAACTTTAAAAACAATTGAATGAGCGCAACAACGTCCTTATGGCAATACGCGACTATACGCTCAAGGTCTTTTTCTTCATAATACACACGACCAACATCAGCACCGGAAATATCATCTTTAGGTGTTGGAATTCCAAAAATGTGACACAGTAAACTTAAAGAAGAATAGTGTTTAAAATCACCAAACTTCCATAGCTCCATGGTGTCCAAATGATTGATCTCCCAGGGTTTTTTTCCGGCAATATCAAGAGCATTGGGAAGGTCTATTCCATTAATCAGCATCCTTCTGGCAATATATGGAAAGTCAAACTCTTTGCCATTGTGCCCACATAAAATGTGATTAGCACCATTATAGTGCTTATTTAAAAGGGTGGCAAACTCCTCCAGTAGTTGTTTTTCGTCATCACCATAATATGAATTCAAACGAATTTCTTTTCCGGTTGATTTGTCAATGACGATCCCGACAGAAATGCAAACAATTTTACCGAATTCTGCAAAGACACCCGCTTTTTCATACACTTCTTCGTTACTTAACTGATCGCGTTCCTGTATATACCTATTCTTATCCAGGTAAAGTTGCGCCGTTTTATCATCCAACTCTGAAAAGTTGTAAACCTGGGGGACGGTTTCAATATCAAGAAAGAGAATTTTTTCTATATCTAATTTGTTGAGGCGCATAATTAAACGGGTATTTTTTGATAGACAATAAATCTACAATCCTTTGGTAAATAACTGCTTAATTTGACGAAAAACTTTTGTCGTTATTGGAATTAATGAGTTGAATTGTAGTGTTTAAACTCAAAGAATAACGACTCCTTTTTTATTTATCAACGGAACGGTAATCATATTCTCTTCCTTGATTGTTTCAGGAAGAAAAATGAATTTTTTGTCATACATCTGATTGCCTTCAAAAAAAGAAACCCAGTATTCGTTATTCAATCCGAAAACTTCCTCAATAATAGGTTCGATTTTTACAAAAGAGTCTGGTTCAATATCACCAATGAAATGCCGAAGTATTGAGGTGTTCACTTTTTCGCCGGTACTCTGATTTTCACCATATCCTTTAGACGTGACGAGTGTGTTTTTTATCTTGTTATCTTTTTGATTAATTAGATAGACATTAAAGACTTCCTCCGTCTTCTCGTCGTTCATTTCTTTAACAACTGCAACACAAACGTCCTCTACTTTAGGTATGTTAATGTCTTTTTTCATTTCTTCGTACAAAATTACATAATCTCTTCATTACATTACATCATGGAAGGGTTTAGAAAAATAGATAATAACCAATTTGAATATCGTTCAAAGGGGCGTCTTGTCATTTTTACAGTAGAGGGAAATAATATTCATTTCGAAGATGGCCCAGAAAATCCAACTGCTCGTGGTCATGAGGGAATGGGTGGTGTTCAGTCTATTCAGGAATTTAAAAAAAGACCTTATGCCTGGATTTATGATTATCCTGGTCTGCACGTAGAGATTTGTAAACATCTTTAACCATAGAACTACTCGTTCAGGCTTTGATGTTCTTCCAATAATCTTACGCCCACTTCAATATAAAACGGAAGTTCGGCGTAATGATTTTCTATGGCATCCTTCTCGGCAGGTGTATCCGTCACATTTCCTTCAGTACCGTTACCGGTTCTTACTATCACCAGGTCCATTGATGGAATTGAAATGATGTACTGACCGGACATTCCTCGGAAATAAGAAACTTCATAAGGCATTCCTGTAAATATCCAATATTGAAATCCATAACAGTTATTTGGTTTTCCATTAGATTTTTGAAGAGGAGCAAGCGTTTTAAATTCCTTTACATAATCTTCACTCACTAATTGTTTACCATTCCAGTTTCCGTTATTATTTATGAGTTTACCGAGCCGAATAAAATCCCTTGACGTAGAATAAAAACAACAAAATCCTTTTTCAGTGCTATTCTCGTCTCCCGTTAAACTCCAAAAAGCGTTGCTTTCTGCACCCATTGGTTTCCAAAGTTTTTCAGAAGCATATTCAGAGATCGTCATTCCTGTGACTTCTTCCAGGACATAGGTCAATACTTGTGTGTCTCCGCTTTTATATCTCCAGGTAATTCCGGGATCCTCTAATACTTCACGCCTGTTACATGACAAATCTCTGGCATCCGTGTCGTAATACAATTCAGCCACATCACAGAACGGGTGAACATAACTTTCAGACCACGAGAGTCCAGTGCTCATTGTTAGTAAATGTCTGAGTGTAATGTCTTTTTTCTCGTCATTAAATTCTTCCAGATAATCGGCTACAGGGTCATCCAGGGAGTTAATTTTTCCTTCATCAAGTGCTACACCAACTAAGAGTGAAACTATTGACTTTGCCATGGAAAAGGAATTACTGGTCATATTCTTGCCATGTTCATCCCAGTACTCTTCAAAAATTACTGTATCTCCCCAAGCCACTAGAAATGAAGCCGGGTTGAGGTCTTCAATTCTTTTGCGTTCATTCTGATCAAGATTCACTTTGGCCAAAAATGGCGAATCCACCCATGGCTGGGGTTTATTCGCAGGAACTTTTCGGTTGATAAACACGTCGTGATCGTAAATATGTGGCCGAATGTGCCCACGCAAATAGGTAGAAGCAATTCCTTTATAAATGTAATACCTGCCCGTGAAAATAATGGCCAAATTGCCAATGATTAAAAGAGTAAGGATAACAATCCCGATCCACTTGAGGAGCTTCTTTAGTGCTTTCATGTTTTAGATTACGTAGTCAAAATTAAAGATATTAGCCATATTTTCTTGCAATGCTTTCTGGACCAGTGAAATGTCCGCTTTACCCTTTAATTCTTTCTCCATAGAAGTTACGGATTTATCCAGGATCCCACAAGGAACAATATGATTAAAATAAGACAGGTCTGTGTTGACATTAAGTGCAATTCCGTGCATGGTAACCCATCTTGAAGATTTCACCCCCATAGCACATATTTTTCGCTCTTGCGGTGTTCCTGCATCCAACCAAACGCCGGTTAAACCTTTTACCCTGTTCCCTGTAATTCCAAACTCAGCCAGTGTTAGAATAACTGCTTCCTCCAGGTAGCGCATGTATTTATGGATATCCGTAAAGTAATGATCGAGATCGAAGATCGGATACATGACTAATTGACCCGGACCGTGATAGGTTATGTCCCCTCCCCTGTTTATTTTATAGTATTTAGCGTCAATGTTATTCAACAGTTGTTCAGCAATAAGAAGGTTTTCCTGTTTGCCGCTTTTGCCAAGAGTATATACGTGTGGATGCTGGCAAAAAATCAGGTGGTCTTCAGTATTTCCTTCTGCTTTACCATCCCGCAATAGTATTTTCTTATCCACGGTTTGTTTGAACAAGGTTTCCTGGAAATCCCAGCATTCCTTGTAATCAATCAATCCTTTGTCTATGAGGTTAACACGTTGCATAATCAGGTGTTGCAAAAATAACAATATTGATAGCTATTGACGCGTTAAACGACTAGACTTAACAACGATTATGTATTAGTTTGCGTAATTTTGTGTGCAAACTTTCCATTCTGGATGTATTTTTTTAAGCCTCATATTGCTTTTTTACTGTTTGTTACACTATTTCTGTCTTGTCGCAAAGACCCAGAATTGTCAGTTGTTGGAACGACAAAATATCAGTATGACTACCCTGAAAATTTCAGTGCTTATTTACCTCCTATAAACGAACCCGAAGATAATGAAGCGACTGAAGAAGGAGTGGAGCTGGGTAGGATGTTATTTTTTGACAAGCGGCTAAGTGAGGACAATTCACAATCATGCGGGAGTTGTCATTTGCCAGAAGCTTCTTTTAGTGACACCAGTCAATACAGTATTGGTGTTGACCTGATAGCTGGAAACAGGAATGCCATGCCAATAATTAATGTGGGGTGGATGGAAAATGGCCTTTTCTGGGATGGTAGGGCAAATTCCGTTGAAGCCCAGGCTTTTGGTCCGGTAACCAACCCTGTTGAGATGCATGAAACCTGGCCAGATGCTGTTGCCAAATTACAGCAGGACCCGAATTACCCGTTGCTTTTTCAACAAGTATTTGGGACTTCTAAAATAGATTCTGTTCTTGTTGCCAAAGCTATTGCTCAATTTGAACGGACTCTTATTTCCGGTAATGCACCATTCGATAAATTTGTGGCTAATAACTTTGCTACAGGTAGCTCAGGATGGTCACAGGATAAAGAACTTCTCGCTTATCAGGGCTTTGCCCTTTTTATGGACGAATCAAGGGGTGATTGTTTTCACTGTCATGGTGATCTGTACAACCCATTATGGACGGATAATCTCTACCACAACAACGGGTTGGATGCCAGTTTTTCCGACAATGGCCTGGGAGCAGTAACGGGAAACCCATCCGATAATGGAAAATTCAAGACGCCTACATTGAGAAATCTTGCATTTACCGCACCATATATGCATGACGGTCGTTTTGAAACATTGGATGAAGTAATTCAACATTACAGTTTTGGTTTGCAAAACTCACCTACAATAGATCCGCTAATGAAATCTGTTAGTCAGGGGGGAGTACAATTAAACTTTCAGGAGCAAACGGCTTTAAAATGGTTCTTACTCTCACTCTCGGATAGCTCCTTTGTGAATAATCCTGATGTACAAGATCCCTGGTAGCCTTTACCGCTTGGCCATTTCTCCTTTTAGATAGGCGATCACTTCAACTTCTACAGGGTCTACCCCTTTTAACTCTGATAAATAATAGGACACCCAGTCTGTGATGTGAATAAGATAAAATACCTGTTCTATTCTAGTTGTTCCTTTAGCCCGTATCTCACTGATATTGGGTGAATATTTCGAGATTACTTCTTTTGAAATATTCCAGCGGTGAGTTGTTCTGGGATGATCATAGTCTGTTGCCAGATAAACCGGAGCTATGATCGGTTTACCTCCAGCCCATCCAACTAGTTCATTGTGCGTCATTTCAGGAAGAACATGATCCCAACAAAGCTCTTTACTGTTTTCATTAATCTGCTGTTTTACACGTGTTGCTACACCTCCAAATGCAGAATCAGCATATATTACAGGCACATTTCCGTGGAGTGTTTCCGCCACCTTATTTGCCTCTTTTTGTATCTCAAGCTCATGCTGATCGATTAGCGGTGGCACTTTTGAAAGGTCTTTAATGTGTTTATCCGAAATTAACCCATAATTATACAGCATATATAGCTGTTGGATAATAGAATATGCTAACATGGCTCTTGGTTGCTCACCTCCCGGTACGATTGCGTGATTCCAACCATGTGTTTTTGCCATATTACCAAGCTCTCCACCAGATGTTATAATACATATTTCTGCACCTCTTTGCTTACTTTCCTCTACAGTTGCTATTGTTTCTTCTGTGTTCCCAGAATAGGAAGAACCAATTACAAGTGTGTTCTCATTAACAAAGGCCGGAATATTGTAATCATTTACGCAAACAAAAGGAACGCACAACTCGTCTTTCAATAATTGTGATACAATAACCCCACCAATACCAGATCCACCCAGTCCGCAAACTAAGATGTTACTGATTTTTTTATCAGTAGCATTGAAAGAAACAGCTTCTCCAATAGAAACGGCTTCTTTTATTTGATCATTGATCCCGGCTATTAAATCCTTCATTTTATAAAAGTGATGGTGCAAAAACAACGTGAAATTAGCCGAAAATGTTGGAATAACCGTTAAAAAACAGCAGCAATTTACGCAGGGAGAAAGAGAAGCTTTATCTTTGTGCTCCATCTTTCAATGCTGTTGCATTGTTTGAAATAAACGACTTATGAGTACATCAGAACTTTCCGAGCAAGAGGTCCAGCGCCGAGAAGCACTTAACCGGCTGCGCGATTTAGGTATTGAACCATATCCAGCTGCACTGTATCCGGTTGATCATTATTCTTCTGATATCAAAGAAAATTATGAAGAAGGCAAAAAGGTTGTGATTGCCGGTAGGATAATGCGAAAAAAGATTCAGGGTAAAGCATCTTTTGGCGAAATTCTGGATTCAAAGGGTCGTATTCAGGTATACTTTAACAGAGATGAAATCTGTCCGGATGAGGACAAAACTCTGTATAATGAGGTATTCAAAAAATTACTTGATCTTGGAGATTTTATAGGTATTGAGGGCGAATTATTCAAAACTCAGATGGGAGAAATAACAGTTCGTGTTCATGCCTTTACTATGCTGAGCAAATCGTTAAAACCCCTTCCATTACCAAAAACAGACGCTGAAGGAAATGTGCATGACGCCTTTACAAATCCTGAGCTGCGCTATCGTCAACGGTATGCTGATTTAGTGGTAAACCCACACGTAAAAGAAATCTTTATCAAGCGAACAAAATTGTTCAACGCCATGCGAGAGTTTTTCAACGCGCGCGAATACATAGAGGTTGAAACACCCATTTTACAGCCGATCGCAGGAGGTGCAGCTGCCCGTCCTTTTAAAACACACCACAACGCATTGGATATTCCCCTTTATATGCGAATAGCTAATGAACTTTATTTAAAGCGTTTGATTGTTGGTGGGTTTGAAGGAGTTTATGAATTTTCCAAGAACTTCAGGAATGAAGGCATGGACCGAACCCATAATCCGGAATTTACCGCCATGGAGATTTATGTGGCCTACAAAGATTACAACTGGATGATGGAGTTCACCGAACAGCTGTTAGAGCATACGGCACAAGCGGTGAACGGAACTACGAAAGCAACATTTGGTGAACACAATATTGATTTCAAAGCCCCTTACCCAAGGGTGACCATGCGCGAATCTATTTTAGAGTTTACCGGTTTTGATATTGAAGGAAAATCAGAAGAACATTTAAGGGGTTGGTGCGAGAGTAACGGAATAGAAGTTGACGACACCATGGGAAGAGGAAAATTAATTGATGAGATTTTTGGTGAAAAGTGTGAGGGCAATTACATCCAGCCTACGTTTATTATAGACTATCCAAAAGAGATGTCTCCGTTGTGTAAAGAGCACAGGGAAGATTCTTCATTAACGGAGCGTTTTGAGTTAATGGTTTGCGGTAAAGAAATTGCCAATGCTTATTCAGAGCTTAATGATCCTATTGATCAAAGAGAGCGTTTTGAAGAGCAGTTGAAACTCGCAGAAAGAGGAGATGATGAAGCCTCTCAGTTTATTGATTATGATTTTCTAAGGGCGCTGGAATATGGAATGCCACCAACTTCCGGTTTGGGAATTGGTATTGATAGACTCGTAATGTTTTTAACAAACAACCAATCTATCCAGGAAGTATTATTCTTCCCGCAAATGAAACCGGAGAAGTTTGGTGAGAAGAAAGTAGAATTGAATGACAATGAAAAGGTCATCTTTGATATTATTTCCAAAGAAAAATCTATGGCATTGGATGAGCTCAAAGAGCGTACAGGACTTAGTAATAAAAAGTGGGACAAGGGGATTAAAGCACTCGGAAAATTGGGCTTGACAAAGGTCACAAAAACGGATGATGCTTTAATCGTTGACCTTGTTGAATAACTTAATGACGTTTACAAACTGAAAAAGGCCACCCGAGACGGGTGGCCTTTTTTTTTAATTATATTTTATTCAATATATTATTTAGTGCGCAATCACCACGTGTTTGATAACAACCGTTTCACCAATTTTCATTTGAATAATATATTTTCCGGATTCAAGCAATGATCCATCAACAATTCCTTCACTTAAATTGATGTTAGCACTCACGCTTCTTCCAGTCATATCAAACAACTGAATTGACTCGATAACTTCTGAAGTATTAATATTAAACACACCATCAGTAGATGGGTTTGGATAAATCTTCACATCAATATTACCGATCTCACCTACAGATGAATAATCTACTAAATAACAGATGGATGTATCCACACATCCATTGTATGTTACCTCAACGGCGTATGTTCCTGTTATTTGCGTAGGCGTAAAAGACTGATTCGTTTGTCCTCCAATAGGCGCATAACTATTATCACAATCTAGCCACTGGTAAGTTGCACTGTCTTGTAATGCAGTTAGTGTTGCCCCGGTCAATGATACAGATGCATCTACTCCATCAACAATTGCATTCTGAGTAATGGTTGATGTATTACCATTTCCGTCGTCAAATGTCCAGGTCACAACTGTAGTTCCGGATGTAGTTATAGGGAAGGTAACATCTGGTGTTCCAGTAATGCTGCCCACACAGTTATCGGTAGCTGTTGGAGCAGGAATAGATGTTATTTCACAATTTCCTGTTACATCTGGTAATGAATTGGTATCTGGCACTGCAGCAGTAGTATCGATAATTTCAATATCCTGCGTTTGCGTTGAAGTTAAACCTCCACCAGCATCATAGGTCCACGTTACTGTAGTTGTTCCAAAAGTTGTTATAGGAAAAGTAACATCTGGTGTTCCGGTTATTGTACCACCACAATCATCTGAAGCTGTTGGCGCAACCGGAGTTGATGTACATTCTGCTGTAACTGTTGGTAAAGTTGCAACATCTGGTGTAATAGTGCCTGGTGTACAAAGCATAGTAATCACTACAGTTCCGTCACCTGTGTTTGTGGCTCCGTTAAAAACTGGGTTAGTTCCGGAATTATAGGACCCACCGCCGCCGCCACCGGAACGAAGTGAAACACCACAGTTTCCAATGTGCGGACCACCGGCACCACCTGAGTAGCCACCGCCACCGCCGCCGCCGACAGTATTACAGGTTCCTGAACCACCGCCACCAAAACCTCCATAAGGATCGTTAAAGCATGCACCATCCATTCTTCCCGGCTGGCCACCAACGCAACCATTCATAAAACTAAGACCACCAAACCCGTTGTTGTTGGTTCCACCAGTGTTAGGCGTTGCTCCGTCCGTGTAGAAACCGCCGCCGCCGCCGCCATTGTTTTGGTTGGTCATACACGCATTTCCACCGTTTCCACCAGTTCCTCCAGCAATAATTGCATATGTATCTGTTGTACCGTCATTTCCTGAAACAGCGGATAGTCCCGGATTGTCAGAAGAAGCTCCTCCGCCACCCCCGGCAACAATTAGCGGAGTAGTACCAGTAACTACGTAAGTTCCTCCACCACCTCCTCCGATAGCATCAGTTTCTCCCTGTTGTCCTACGGCGATTAACAATACTTGTCCCGCTGTCAGATTAAACTCTCCCTGAAGATCAGCTCCCGAACCGCCAAATACCGTTCCCGACCAGTTAGAGTTTCCTCCAGATGCACCGACGGCTTGTATTTGATATACCCCATTTGCAGGAACGGTCCATTCCTGAATTCCCTGGGTAGTAACTGTCACTGCTCCATCAAGTGTTGTTGATGTGTATGCAGTATTGACATCAGTTTGTGTTGGACCGTTCTCTCCTACTGCACCAGCTGAAGTAAACGTATACGTTTGACTTATACCAAAAGTGGCAGAAAGTAAGGCGATCCCAATAAGAAGTAATTTTCTTTTCATATAGTTTAATTTAAAAGTTAGTTGGAGATTTCAAAAGCTGTTACACTCTATAAAATCTATATAATCCATGATATTAATGATTTAATTCAAATTTAGCCATTGAAACTATTCTCATATCTGATGAAAGTCAACTTTGTTAATGAAGGTTAACCCTTTTGATCATCCTTGATACGTCTTAATTTTAATCCTTTTAGAACTGTTAAAATTCTATCGTATTTAATGGGGTTTCTTTATATAAATCACATCTTGTGTTTCTCACTACTCTAAAATGAGTCCGCTATTTCCTTAGTTTTTTCTTCGTTTTTACATATATTTGTTTGATAACCTGTTAATTTACAGGCGAATTACTTACTTGGAAAACAAAAACATCATGAAAAAAGTCATTTCATTATTGGCTCTTTTATTTTTAACGGGCGTATTTAGCGTTCATGCTCAAGAACTTACAGCCAGACAACAAGAAATTGTTGATCAATATGATCTAAGATTAGATGATCACCGAAGTGTAGAGTTCACAACTGATGTTTCTAATGCACATGCACAATACCCGGATGTAAAAACTGCTATTGAAGCATTCTTTACTACACAACTCAAACGAGATTACACACGTCTTGCTATTACAAATACCGAAGGATCATATTTTGATCAGACCTTAAGTATTCTAGACCTCATAGACCTGTATATTGAATTGACTCCGAACGAAACTCTACCCAATGAATAAGCTCCATTCCATAACACACCAACTAAAGCCAAAGATTCATCTCGAATCTACGCTGCTTTTTATTCTGCTCCTCATTTCTCCATTGGTTGGATTTACCATGCCTGGTGGTGGAGGTGGAGGAGGAACCAGCTTATCTTGTGATACTCCTGATGCTTTTTCACTCGGTTCAAGTGGTACTACAGGAAGTGACCCTACTTCTGCTGCTGGCTCATGTGGCCAATGTTGTTATGCAGGGTCAGACCTTGATGGTGACGGTGACCAGGATGTATCTTTTTCAACTGAAAATGGTACCTGGTACGAGTTCTGTAATACCTCTGGGATTACGCAAGACTATGACTTTGTTGTTGACGAAACAAATAATGATTGTAACCTTCAGGGAGCTGTATTTGTTGGTTCTGCCTTTAACAGTACCACTATTGACTGCTCGAACCCAGAGTATCAGGAATATGGAAGTAACCCTAATGGAAATGCAGATGGATTCAGCTTTACAGGTGTAACTATTGCAGATGGAGAGTGTGCTTATGTTTATATAGATGGATATGCAGGCGCGGCTTGTGGAGCAGCCACAATTGAGGTTATATGCCCAGTGCTTTTGGAAGTAGATCTTACGAAATTCAACATTGAATGCGAGATTGTACCAACTATTGAATGGACCACAAAGTCGGAAGTGAATAATGACTATTTCACAATTGAACGCTCATGTGATGGTATAAATTATATTGAAGTGGCAACAATTAATGGTAACGGCAACTCATCTGAACCTATAGATTATGCTTACTATGACCATGATAGAAATAACTGTAATTCGAAAATTTGGTACTACCGATTATCTCAAACTGATTTTAATGGTAAGCGACGCGAACTACGGATGTTGGCGATAACCTGTAATCCTGAAGAAAAACCATTCGTTACTACAACCAATGATCTGATTTATATTTCTTACGCTAAAGATTATACGGCTCGTTTGTTGACGCCGGAAGGCAGGGTTATTGCATCTCAATCCAGCCAAGACGGATTAGTAACGCTATCATCTGAGGGGCTTAAGTCAGGTGTTTACGTGATTGTAATTACGAGTTCTGAAGGACGTATCACCAAAAGGGTTGTAATTACAACTGACTAATTGGATTATTCGTCAACTGGTTTATTCTTTTCTTCTAGTTTCAAAGAACGCTCTCACCAATTGGCTTGATTCCTTTTCCATTAGGCCGCTTTGAATTTCCGTTTTGGGATGATAAAGTCCCTCAAATCTTCCTGCTCCTCTTTTTTCATCAGCTGCACCAAATACTACTTTACCAATTTGTGACCAATACAGTGCTCCGGCACACATAACACAGGGCTCAAGTGTGACATAAAGCGTACAATCCACCAGGTATTTTGCTCCTAAAAACTCTGCTGCTGCAGATATAGCCTGAATTTCTGCGTGTGCCGTAACATCATTAAATTGTTCGGTGAGATTATGTCCACGACCTATTATTTGATCTTTTAGGACAACAACCGCGCCTACCGGCACCTCATCTTTTTCAAATGCTTGATTTGCCTCCTTTAGGGCCTCCTTCATGAAAAATTCGTCTGTGTATATCTCGATCATTCTTGAACAAATTTATCGATTCCATCAAACAAGTTGATTAACTTTATCCCCCAAATTTCAGATCATGTACAGAACACATACTTGCGGAGAGCTCAATGCCTCACATACAGGTGAAACAGTAACAATTGCCGGCTGGGTGCAAACAATTCGTGATAAGGGAAACCTTATTTGGGTGGATGTCCGTGATCGTTACGGTATTACGCAAGTTGTGGGAGAAGCAGATAATGTTTCAGAGGGTGTCATGAAAGCGCTAAAGAATCTAGGAAGGGAGTTTGTCATTCAAATCACCGGCACTGTGGCTGAAAGACATTCGAAAAACCCTAATATTCCTACCGGTGAAATTGAAATCAAGGCGCAGGAAGTTGTTGTTTTGAACAAATCTGAAGTTCCACCATTCACAATAGAAAATGAAACAGATGGTGGCGAAGAGTTAAGAATGAAGTATCGGTACCTTGATCTTAGAAGAAATCCGGTAAAAGAGAAGTTACTACTTAGACATAAAGCGTCAAACGAAACACATAAATACCTTGATTCAGTAGGATTTGTTGAAGTTGAAACACCGTATTTGATTAAATCTACTCCCGAAGGTGCACGTGATTTTGTGGTGCCAAGTCGTATGCATCCGGGTGAATTTTATGCACTGCCACAATCTCCCCAAACATTTAAGCAATTGTTAATGGTGTCTGGCTATGACCGATACTACCAAATTGTAAAATGTTTTAGGGATGAAGACCTTCGCGCAGACCGACAACCAGAATTCACACAAATTGACTGTGAAATGGCTTTTGTCGAGCAGGAAGATGTTTTGAACACCTTTGAGGGCTTAATCAAACACTTATTCAAAACGTGTAGAGGAGTTTCTTTTGATTACGAATTCCCCCGCATAACGTATGCTGAGGCTATGGAAAAATACGGGTCGGATAAACCGGATATCCGGTTTGGAATGGAGTTCGTAAACCTAAACCCGGTTGCACAGGGAAAAGGTTTTGGTGTTTTTGATAATGCAGAGCTGGTTGTGGCCATTAATGCAAAAGATTGTGCCGGATATACCCGAAAACAATTAGATGCCCTGGTTGATTGGGTAAAACGTCCACAAGTGGGTGCCAAAGGTCTGATTTATTGTAAATGCAACGAAGACGGAACTTATAAGTCTTCGGTTGACAAATTTTTTGATCAGGACGCCCTTGCTGATTGGGCTAAGGCGTGCCAGGCAGAAAAGGGGGATTTACTACTCGTTTTATCAGGTGAAACTCATACAGTTCGTTCGCAAATGAATGAGCTTCGTTTGCACATGGGCAATGAACTTGGACTAAGAAGCCCGAACGAATTTAAACCGCTTTGGGTTATAGATTTCCCGCTTTTAGAGTGGGATGAAGAAACAAAACGCTACCATGCCATGCATCACCCTTTTACATCTCCTAAATCAGAAGATATGGCGCTTCTTGACACTGATCCTGGTAAAGTTCGAGCAAACGCATATGATTTAGCCATGAATGGTGTTGAGCTTGGCGGAGGTTCTATTCGAATCCACAATAAACAACTACAAGCGAAAATGTTTGACCTTCTTGGTTTTTCTGAAGAAGAAGCTAAGAAGCAATTTGGCTTTCTTATGAATGCTTTTGAATATGGAGCTCCTCCTCACGGCGGAATTGCTTTCGGATTTGATCGACTTGTGGCAACAATGGGAGGTTCGGAATCTATCCGTGATTACATTGCTTTTCCTAAGAACAATGCTGGTAAAGATGTGATGATTGATTCACCGTCCACCTTGAATGAAGAGCAATTGGATGAACTACACTTATCGGTAAAGGCGCCAGTTGAGTAAGTCTTATAATGAGATCGTATTTCCTTGCTTAAGTTCCTTCATAACAAAGGCACTATTGACGTTCCCTACACCTTCAATTTTTGCCAGCTTATCTACTAAAAAGCCACGGTATTCCTCCATGCTTGTTTGTACTATTTTCAGCATGTAATCGTGTTTTCCTGAAACATGGAAACACTCAACGACTTCGTCCAGCTCCAATACCTCTTTTTCAAAACGGTCAAGGTTTTCTTTTTTGTGGTTAGTAACCGAGACTTCACAAAATATCAATACAGGTTTACCTACTTTGGTCCTGTTCACTGTTGCTCTGATTCCTTCTATGACGCCTTCTTTTTTTAATTTCTTTATACGTTCATATACAGGTGTGACAGTAAGGTTTAACTGCTCTGCTAGTTGTTTGTGCGTTAATGAAGCATCTTTTTGTAGCAAATTCAATAGTTTGCGGTCTGTAGCATCCAATTCCATTAGTTGTTTTTTCTGTTGATTCTTAAAAATACAAAAAATACGCCCTGTTTTTTCTTCATTTTATGGTTTTTACAGTATATAATTCTATAATTGGTCATAATACTGGATAATAGCCATTTCATTCCGTATTTTTGTATAAAAAAGCATGGACTCTAAATACAAATACTCCCCGGAAAGTTTAATGATGTCACACGGCTATTCTCCTGAATGGTCAGAAGGATCCATAAAATGCCCAATTTTTCAGACTTCAACATTTGTATTCAAATCTGCTGAAGAGGGAAAGGCTTTTTTTGAAGTTGCATATGGCCTGAGAGAGAAAAAGGAAGAAGAACAGCTGGGGTTAATTTACAGCCGTATCAATAATCCGGATCTTGAAATACTGGAAAACAGGCTTTCTTTATGGGATGAGGCCGAAGAGTGTGCTGTTTTTGAAAGTGGAATGTCAGCTATTTCAACTGTTTTTTTGGAGTTTTTACACCCTGGAGATGTCTTGTTATTTAGTAATCCGGTTTATGGAGGAACAGATCACTTTATAAAACATATTTTGGATAAATATGGTATTGACGCACTGGGTTATTATCCACATCAAACAAAAGATGAAATCATAGAAATGGTTCGGGAGTCGGGTAAAGGAAGTAGAATTGCCATGGTTTACGTGGAAACTCCGGCAAACCCAACGAACGATATCATAGATATTCAAATGTGCAAGGAATTAGCGGACACCTACTCCACCCCGGAGCACAAGTGTCTGGTAGCGGTGGATAATACTTACATGGGGCCGCTTTGGCAACACCCGTTAAAACACGGTGCTGACCTGGTCCTATATTCCGCAACGAAGTATATCGGAGGTCATAGTGATCTCATTGCCGGTGCGTGTTTGGGAAGTAATGAATTAATTACACGGTTAAAAACCATGCGAACCTTTTTGGGTAACATGGCCGGGCCCTGGACAGGATGGTTGTTAATGCGAAGTTTGGAAACCTTGAAAGTTCGGATGGATAAACAAGCTGCGAATGCTGAAAAAGTGGCTAAATACCTCCAGTCTCATGATAAAGTTAAAAACGTTCATTATTTAGGTTTCTTAAAAGGAGAAGACAAAAAGATATTTGATCGTCAATGTGAATCTGCAGGGGCAATGGTTTCTTTTGAAGTAAAAGGCAAAGAAAAAGAAGCATTTAAATTTATCAACTCATTAACGCTTGTCAAGTTGGCCGTTAGTTTGGGCTCTACAGAATCACTTATTCAACACCCTGCTACCATGACGCATGCGGGAGTTTCAGATGAGGATAAAAAACGATTAAATATTTCATCTTCACTTATTCGGTTGTCTGTTGGGGTTGAAAATAGTGATGACCTTATTCATGACCTCGACCAGGCCTTACAAAAGATATAGTGATCCTTATTCGTTTTTATTTCGCTTTTAATCCCGAAATTTGCCAAAAACACAACAGATAAATGCAGAAAAGGCTTTTAATTTTTGGGTTAATTGCTGCCATTGGAATAACAATCGCCGGGATTTTAAATATGCAGCACTACGGCGAAGATCCTGAGTCAGGTGTAAACAGAGCTAAGAACAATCGGCTACGCGTTATCAATCCTTCAGATGTCAATCCAAAATTGGTAGATCCAAGTTTGCAGGACGTTTCAAAGGATCATACTATCAGTGATTTTGCTTTTTTGAATCAACTTGGGGATACCATTACAAAAGCAGATGTACAAGGTAAAATCTATGTTACAGACTTCTTTTTCACCACCTGTGGTGGTATTTGTCCAAAAATGACACATCAATTAACGCGAATCCAGGCTGAATTCCTTGACGACCCCAACGTGATGATTCTTAGCCATACGGTTAATCCATCTACAGACACAGTACAGACACTCTATAAATATGCCAATCGCTTTAAGGCTGATTCCAGTAAGTGGTGGTTTTTAACAGGATCAAAAAAGGATTTATATCTCATGGCAAGAAAGTCTTACCTGGTTGTTCCGGATGAGGCTGATCCCGATTTTGAGCACGGTGGTGAATCCGATTTTTTACACACCGAAAATTTTGCACTAATTGATCCTGACGGAAGAATTCGTGGGATGTATGATGGCACAAAACCAATGGAAGTAGATGAAATTATTCGGGATATTTATGATCTTAAAAAAGAGTATGAACTAGATTAAGTTCAACTTTTTAATAAGGTCATCT
The DNA here is from genome assembly GCA_014762645.1 of Crocinitomicaceae bacterium. Classification (GTDB taxonomy): domain Bacteria; phylum Bacteroidota; class Bacteroidia; order Flavobacteriales_D; family Crocinitomicaceae; genus Paracrocinitomix. Next base: position 6,263 of record JABURP010000023.1, on the reverse strand, counting down.
TTGAAGGAGCCTCCAATTGGTACAATCTTTTTATCATTTTCCAGGTGAAGGTTTGGATACTCGATAGAAGCAATTTTATCCAGCCTGACGATAAATGATCGGTGCACCCTGATAAAGTTGTCCGGCTCAAGTTTTGCAGCAATATCTTTCATGGTAGAGTGAATAGTATAGCGGCTATCAAGTGTATTGATCACAACATAATCTTTCAGTGCCTCCACGAAATAAATATCGGATGTTTTAATCTTAACCAGTCTGCTTTTTGATTTTACGAAAATAAAATCTTTGGAATCTTTGTTTTCGATTAACGAATAAAACAGGTCCCTCGCTTTTAAAACTTCTTTTTCTTTTGAAAACTTGTAAAGCGCCATTTCAATAGAAGTGTGCAAGTCTACTTCTTTAAACGGCTTAATTATGTATCCGTAAGGTTCGGTTACTTTTGCTTTTTCAAGTGTTGATTCATCTGCGTAAGCTGTAAGATAAATCACAGGTATCTGCAATTCTTCTTTAACCTTTTGCGCTGTATCAATACCATTCATTTCTCCTTTGAGCATGATGTCCATTAGGATGATGTCTGGTTTTTCACTGCTTGCCAACTCGAACGCACGTTCACCCGTAGAGGCAGCTCCCACCACATTATAACCTAACTTCTTAAGGCTGTGTTGGATATCTTTAGATACTATACTTTCGTCTTCAACTACTAGGACGTTGGTTTTTGGCATAACTTGGCTTAGATGTCTTGCTTGTCAAAGATAATTAAAAATTCTGTTCCGCTCTCTGTTTTAAGCTGTAGCTCTCCATCTAACTGATCGATTAATGTGTCTACTAAACTCAAACCAAGCGAATCTGTTTGTGATATATCAAAATCTTTTGGGAGGCCAACACCAAAATCCTGCACTCTGATATATACTTTTTTGGCCTTTTCATATACCTCAATTGTGATCTTACCTCTCGTCTGATCCGGGTAAGCATATTTCAGTGCATTTGTAATTAATTCGTTGAGGATTAAGCCGCAGGGAATGGCCTGGTCAAGTGCCAATGCAACACTGTCCACTTTCAGGTCAAGTTCTGTTTTATCACTGTATACTTCGTACGAATGCACCAGATTTTGAACAAGGTTGGTAATATAATCCTGAAAGTCAATGGATGAAAAGTCTTTGGTTTGATAAAGGCTTTCATGAATATAGGACATAGATCGAATCCTGTTTTGACTTTCAATAATTATTTGAAGGGTTTCATCATCCTTTACATAGGATGATTGTAAATTCAAAATACTGTTAATTACCTGTAAGTTGTTTTTAACCCGGTGATGTACCTCTTTCAGAAGAACTTCTTTTTCCTTCACTGATTCAATGAGCTTCTCTTCATATTCAACAGTACTGGTAACATTTCTGGAAATAATTACTACTTCGTCATCATTCACTTTTGAATAACGGTTTTCGTAGTGAACCTTCTCACTCTCCTCACCTTCTGTTTCAACAGTAAAATTGTGCGTGATTAGTTTATCTTCATTGAGTGCCTGAAGTACATTCCGTTTAATTTCCTGCGCTACTGTCTGATCAATCAGTACATCTTCAATTTTATGATCTTTAATTTCTTCCGTTTTCGTAAAGCGAAGGAAAGCTTTTCTCTCTAATTCACTAGAAGCCCTGTAGTCTGTAAAATATCCTTCATTATTTGCTTTGAATAAAATATCCGGAATGGCCAGTAAGAGTGCTCTGTTGTTCTCTTCACTCTCCAGTATTTTTCTTCTGTTTTCAACCTGTTCCGTAATGTTGTGTGAAATAAAAGATATCTCAGTTACCTCCTGGCCCTCAATTTGGATAGGGCTCATAAAAGACTCCATCCATACTTCTCCTTTTTTCGATTGAAAACGCGAGATAAGATTCGAAGGTTCTCCCGCTAGCACCTGGTTGAAACGTTCTATAATTATGCCATAAGCATAATCCTCAATAGGGAAAATGTCCATAAAATTCATCCCCATTTCAACATCAATGCCTAAAAACTCCTTTACCATGTCAACAAAGTTGTAATTGTATGCCACCAGATTAAAATCCCGATCAATTGAAATGATGTATAAATGGCCTGAGCTTTCAAATAGAGCCTTTAAGCGAGACGTTGACTCCAATAACGACAACTGGGTTCGTTTGTGTCTTCGTATCTCCTCCTGAAGCGAGATATTGGCTTCTTCTGCCATTTCAGCTCGCAGCTTTTGAATGTTATATTCGGTTTGCAGGGTAATATCCTGCAACATAAACAGGTTTGCTTTCTCAAAATTATAAACCGTGTTTACCACGTTAATGCTGTACCGCTTGATGTTATCTCCTGTTCCCAGTTCTATTTCGGTATATGAATTAATATCATTTTCTGCTTCTTTTATGAGGTCATCTATTAAATGATGTTTGTTATCAGGAAATACTTTATAGAGGTTTCTTTCTTTTGAATTCAGCACATTTAGAAACAGGTTCTCTCCATTCGGATTCACATACTCCAACTCTCCACTTTCTGAGAATATTAAAATACTAGCCGGTGATTTATCCACAATATTTTTAAAGCTCAGCCTACTTTCCAGAATTTCTTTTTCGTATTGTTTTCTATCAGAAATGTCTTTTATAACGAGTTGTACCACATTGTCTTCATCCATCATGATAGACGCAAACGAAACCTCAGCATAGAATTTATTGTTCTCCTTATTTTTAAATACCCATTCCTTTTCTACCCTCTTGTTTTTTGCCAGGGCCTTTTCAATTTCTAGGAAATCATCCATGAGATCTTCAGGGTCAGAAAGCAAATCAGAGAGCTCTTTTCCTACCAGATAGTTCTCATCAAGCCCAAAGAGTTCTGTGGCCATTTGGTTTGTATCAACAACGAACCTTCCATCCTCAGAAAACATAACCAATAAAATCGCGTTGTTTGATTCTTCAAAAAGCAGTCTGTATTTTTCTTCACTGTGTTTTAATGCTAAACTGGTTTCATGTAGTTCTGTGAGATCAACCAGTGTTCCTATAATGGTGTTTTCTTCACCGGTTTCATCTTTTTGAATGGAGACATTGTTTGTGACTAGAAGTGTTCTTCCGTCTTTTCGTTTTAGCTGTAACTGATAGTTGTTGAGTTGTTTCTTCTCTTTTAGTTCTTTGATATATGCTTCCCGATCTTTTTCATTAAAATAGATGTTGTGGATTTTTACCTTTTTTAATTCCTCCGCCGAATCATAGCCAAGGATTTTTGCAAAAGCAGGATTACAATCCAATAAATCCCCGTCTAAATTTGTTTTATACACACCTGCCAGGTTGGTTTCAAATATTTGACGGTAGCGTCTTTCTGAATCTTTTAAGAGTTTTTCAGCTAAAATTTCATCCGTAACATCTTTTACCATACCGAATAATGAAATTCGGGTGCTGCCGGGTATTTTTTCAACGGATACTTTCTCTTCTATCCAGCGCCATTCTCCATTAACTTTCATTCTGAAGCGCCAGGAGTCTTTCCCTCCTTTTTGAAATAATGCTTCTCTTTTGGCTTTTAATTCAACCAGATCATCCGGATGCTTGTCCTTATCAAGTCGGTCTGATTTCACCAAAGTGATGTATTCGTCTACTGAATATCCAAAAACCTCTTCCACTTTTGAGGAGACAAAATTTACTTGATGTTTATCCTTTTCCTTAAGATCATACGAGATATTAAACACAAAGTGATTGATATTTTCCAGTATTTGAGTTACACTGTCTTTGTGTTTTAACAACTCCCTCTCATAGTCTTTTTGTTCCTTAACAATACGCACATTAAGGATATACACTTCCCAGTTAAAATATCGACCCTTTCGTAAATGAAACTCTTTCGGAATAAACTCCCCATTACCAACAACGGAACAATTTGTCAGAAAACTGGCGCGCCCCTCCTTCTCACATTTTTCAATTCCTGAATTAAAATTTTCTTTACACTCATCTGTTTCAAGAACAAAAACTTCATTAAACAACTTATTTTCAACATTGGTAAGGCCGTGTTCTTTCAAGTACTCTTCAGCTGCTTTGGAAAGATCCAAAATGACAAAATCTTTGGATAAGACATAGATTTGCTGATCCGCATAATCAAATATCCCCTTAAATGTTTTTCGGGATGATTGTAATTCTTTTACAATCCGTTCTCTCCAAAAATTTACCCCAGTCACCACAGAAGCAGTAACTAGAAGCATTAAGGCCAACTCAATACCAAATCGTGTGTTTCCCAACTCTATTCCAACATAAGAGAGAAGGACAGCCACAAAGAACCCCAAAGTCACTTTGGGGTTCATAATTCCAATTCCAATAAGGTTTGCACTTAAAACCAAGCTGGTACTCTGAATAACTCCGGGATCACTTGCGTACCACACAAGATTAATTAACATCACTCCGGAAAGGAAACTATAATGGGCAAACAAAAAATTTTTGCGGAATATTTCTACCCGAGAAAAAATATAAAATATCAAAAGTAAAACGGCAACATAAATCAATAGTGCTTTTTGGAAAACATCTATTTCAATATCAAATTTTTTCTCCAGTAGTAAGTATACGAGAAATAGAGGAACAAGAATAATAGCCAAAACTTTGTACGTTTTTAGGTGTCCAAAATGCTTATCCCTGGTAATATCATTTTTGTTCTGCCCCTTCCTATTCATTCTACGGTTTCAATTTGATTGACCCGGAAGCCGTTAATCTTATAGATTTCACCACGTCTATATTGTATGGTTTCTATTTCTTCACCCCGATTATTAAATTCTCTCCATACACCGTGTTTTTCACCACCCGAATATTTACCAATGAGTTTTTTAATGCCATTTTTATGGTAATAGACGTGTTTCCCCCTTGGTTCTCCTTCCAGGAATTCACCCTGAAATGCTACTTTCCCATTTTTGTAATAATGGGTCCACACACCATCCCTTTCTCCAAAGATAAAAGCCCCTACTTCTTTGAAGTCTCCAACATGATAAAACCAAGAACCCTCTCTTTCACCATTAAAATATTCACCTTTTGCCAGCTCGTTTCCTAATGAATCGTATTCAACCACCAGGCCTTCCAGTAAACCTTTTCTATTAAAAAATTCTTCGCGTTTAATCTGCCCATTGTGATAATACCACGTCCATTGACCACTTAAAACATTTTCATTGAAACTACCTTCTTGTTCTTTTTTGCCATCCGGGTAATAAAACACCCACTTACCGTGTTTCTTACCATTTTTAAACGGTCCCTTTGCTTTTATCTGGCCATTCTTGTAATATGTTTTCCACTCTCCTTCAAAAATTCCACCCGGCAAAATCATTCCTTCTGAAACCAACGTGTCACGAATATAGACGTATCCCTGTACTAAATTCCCTTCCAGATCATATTCACGAAAAATCCCCGAACGCATTCCTTTATTGAGTCCTCCTACCAATTTTACTTTTCCATTTGGATGATATTCTTTGTAAAGATCAATCATGACTACACCACCGGGATCAGAGGCAACAGAATCACCCTTCATTGTATTAATGTTAACCAGCTTTCCTGTTTTATCAAATTCTTTAGCGGTCCCGTCCATTTTTCCACGATCATAAGAAATTTCCGTTTTTATGTTTCCATTCGGAAAATAAGTGCGCCAAACTCCTGTCTTTTCACCTTTTTCATCTAACTGGTTAAAGGTTTGTTTTTTACGGAGAAAACCATCATTGTAAATTTCTTCTTCTATAATTATACCTTCCTTGTTATAAGTGACAGCCAATCCATCTTCATCACCGTTTTCATAGTGTACAATTTTTTTCAATGACCCATCTGGATAAAACCATTGTTCTTCACCTTGCTTAACGTCATCCACATAAAATGCTTCTTTTTCAACATTTCCCAGAGAATCATATTTCGTGGCGCAACCATTTTTCATGTCGTTTGCGTATTCATAGGACCACGTTAATTTTCCTTCCTTGTCAAAAAATTTCCACAAGCTGTCCGATTGTCCATGGTCTTTCTTACCTATTGATTTCAATGTACCATAAGGGTAGTACGATTTCCAAACTCCGTGAGGAAGTCCGTCTTGAAAATATCCTTCACTGGCTACTTCACCATTTTCATAATAAAAGACATTATAGCCATTTGGATCGATCTCTTCATTCTGCCCAAAAACTAAAACCCCCCAAAACCCAAATAATAAATAACAATAAATTTTTTTAAGAAGAAGAGATGTATTTATATTATTATTAGGGCTGTTCATTTGTTGATAACTACTGTACTATTTTAAGTTGTTTTTGGATATTGTAATCTTAT
>JABURP010000077.1 GCA_014762645.1 Crocinitomicaceae bacterium | reverse complement strand
TGGCTTTGACAATTGCTTTACTGGTATAACGTTTAAAGTCTCCTAATATCTGTTCTGGTTTAGGAAAAGTTTAATAACCATAACCTACATTGGTAGCCCAATGCATATGATCAATATATGATTTTTGAAAATTAAGCAAGCTCCAATCGTCATTTTTCATGTAGTGTACAAATGGTCTTCTATCACTAGGGTCAGAAGAAAACCAAATGGTACTGTTTTTCCGAAGAATTCGTTTTATTTTCCTACGAAATTCATATAAAACTTCAGCACTGACAACAACAAGTTCAATGTGTTGAGAACGTTTAAATTCAGATGGGATATCCTCCAAAGCATTTCCTAGTAAATTGATTTGTTTAAGTTTTGGTAACAAACATAAATCAGGGACTATATAAGTTATTCTGTTCCAACTTATGTCCAAGAATTCAAGATTATCGCATTTATATATTCCTGATGGGGTTTCTAATAACCTATTGTGACTCAAATTCACAGAAAATAACTTTGAATTTTCCGGTGTATTAATTTCCACATGTTGAAGTTTGTTATAACTCAAATCAACAATCTTAAGATCACTACCAGCAAATAATGATGGATGCACATTTGAAATATCGTTTCGAGATGCATTAATGGCCGTTAACTTCCTTAGGTTGGATATCCCAACGGGTACTTTTTGTATTGAATTATGCGCTAAATTCAGTACTTCCAGGTTTTTCCATGTAAAAATCACATTTGGGAACTCCACAATCGTATTTTCAGCACAGTAAAACTCCTTCAACTTAGTTAAATTGATCATACTTTCAGGTAATGTTGCGATACTATTATTTCTACTTATATCAAGCACTTTAAGATTGCGTAATTCACCAATGAAATTTGGTATAAAATAGAGGTCGTTATTAGCACAGCTGAATTTTTCAAGCTCAACCAAATTGCCCAGACTATGTGGTAACGTTTTTATACTGTCATTACCAGATATGTCAAGTATTTTTAAATTGGATAACTCACCGATAGATTCAGGTAAGACAGAAATACTGTTATCGGCACAATAAAACTCTTCAAGGCTTACCAATCTGCTTATATCTTTCGGTAAAGTTCTTATGCTATCGTTCATACTTATATCAAGGACTCTTAAACCTTTTAACGTACCTATAGAATCCGGTATCTGATTCACATTAGTTTGATGTACTACCAGAACTTCAAGTGTCGCTAATTTGTCTATACCTTCAGGTAATTCATCAATTTTAGGACCTACAAAAAATAAATACCTCAAGCTGTTTAATTGATCAACGCTATCTTTCAGCCAAATCAAGTCGCTTTCAGTTAATTCAGATATTGTTAGCGAAAAAACCAATTCCGGTGATTTGGACGCTTCTTCAACTGAACCATACACGAGAGATTTAAGTAATTTCTTATCTGTTTCCGCAACTCCATTCTCTTTCTTGCCAAACATTGAATCCGTTTTGGTCGACAGGCTAAAATTTGGATCTGAACCGGAAATTTTTTTGTCGTATGGACTTGTTCCAATTTTGATATCAGTTATTTGAGCATACGTGACATGCGTAAAAAAGAATCCAGCGAATAACAAAAAATAGGTAATCAATCTGAAATTGCAATTCATAAGTTTGGATATCTGAATTCCAAGTTAATGAATTATTGAGAAAAAATAGATAATTTGTGTTTTGAGCTTATCTCAATTGTTTACCCCGCTCTGCAGCAGCTGTGCCGCTGCGGAGTGGGTGTTTCTTTAGATTACCTAGTTTGCAGAACTGATACCAATGTGGATGATCTGACTCTTAAACTTGTGATGGAACTTTAAAGCTTACCAGATGAAGATAAAAAAACTGCTTTTAAATTACTGGATGCTTTTCTAAGAGATTTTAAATCTAGATCTGCTTATTCTTGACAGTTACACACACGATACGCTGAAGCTAATCGCACACCAGCAATGGGTGATTATTATAGGTAATTACTTCCTTCAGTTATATAAGTATCGTATTTTATAAATGAATGGAAAAGACCTCTTATCCCAGAAAACTCTTTAGGCTTATATACTGGGTTATGAAAATTAATGACTTGTTTTAAGATTCTACCGTTGGTTTCAATAAATTTCTTTATCTCATAATGACCACCTAGAATTGCTTTCAAATAGGCTTGGATATTTTTGACATATTCGTCATCTTCTTCAAACGAGCCTGATAAGTATATTGGCAAACCACAAACAAATACATTTATCTCAAATTTGTCAATCTCTATACGAATCTCATTGTCATCAATGAAATGTCGAAAGTGTATAGTTATTTTTTGATCATCACAATTAATAATAAAATCATCAGCAAGTGTATTTTCGTCAATCGCTTCTAACACTTGCCTAACTAGGTTAAATTTTAATGAGACTTCTGGTTCAATTTTACATTTTAGACTCTTTGAAATTTCTTCTTTAAAACTCATTTAATTACCAATTCTAAACGGATTGTATGGACTACTAGTCCATGTACCCCATCTTTTAGGCTCAAGTATTACATGTATATTTTTGCTAGGGAAAGTGAAATTCAAATGTTTCACTTGCTCACTACCCAAACCAGTATTTCCTTTTAATGGAGACAACCATTCATTACCATACTGAAACCTAAATAAATTATTAGGTGTACCACCTTTTCTCAATATAAAACCATTATTAATTCTTCTGACAGAGTAAGAAGGCAACACCCCTGCTCCAGTCCTATAATTCCACAGATTATTACCTAAAATTAATGATGTTCCTGTAATAGACATCCTTCCTAGCCAGTATTTTGATAAAACATTAACACCAGATGAAACTGCACTTTCACCTGATATATAGCTATACAGGGCTAGATCTGACCCAGAAGCATATATGCTTGTACCTGTCTCATAGACACCGCCTAGAGCCGGCCCTGCTTCTGCTAACCAAGCACCACCAATAACTCCAACCATTGTTCCACCAATACTAACTGCAACAATTAACTGTAAATCATCTGTCAAGCTACCTTTTTTATATTGCCAACCTGTTTTGAAGGCCTTGTCAGCTCCTGCCCCCCACCAGCCAGAATAATCATCCACCCAAATCCCATAGTTGTCAGTGCCATATATCATATCAAAAGCAAGCATTTTCCTATAATAATTACCTTCAGGCATGCTATTATATTTGTTGACCAAAAAGTTCTTATTATTCTCACTTAATGCATTAAATTCTTCCGAATATTCAGGATAATAGGTTACTGGAACGGTCTCAACTACACCTGCTTCTACAACATCAGGGTCAGTCTTATATAGCGCACAACCTTCACACATTCTTTGCTCCTCATTTGGATCTCCCTCTTCCAATCCTTCCAATTCTACGAACTGAATCACCTTGTTCCCGCTAAACTGATATGGACTATAGTGCGGATACAGAGACGTCAACGGATCTATTGCAAAAAACCTTCCCAACCTCGGATCATGCATCCTGTACTTGTAGTTTATGGAGTTTCCGGGGCCTTTGATTTCGTCGTCTTTCTCCTGTCCCTGGAAGGAGTAGCGGTATTCACCCCCAGCAGCAGTTCCATTTCTACCAGACATTTGCATGCCGAATGGATAATAATCACTGTATGAAATAATGTCTGCCTCGTACGCCTCTTGAGCAGCATCCGGTATTTTTCTGTCAGAAACTACTGCTAAAACATTACCCAGATGATTAGCGAGTTCATAAGACTTCTGGTCCAATAATCGGGGTTCTTTATCAAAGTTTTCCGGATATTCCTGTAATGATACTGTTATTGTTAAGGCGTTATATGGGTTCGGGTCAGTAGTGGTGAATTCATAATCTGCCATTACACGATTACCGAGTTTACGCTTTACTCCCAGGCGTTTAGCTCCATATATCATTTGATCTCCCAAAGAAAGTTGATCCAGAATATCTTCATGCCCTACGCCAGTAGGTAATTCTACTAGTCGCTCGTACGTGGTTATAACATTTCCGGAGGCATCATAGACATAATAGGTATAGTTAGATTCTGTATGGTTAATACCTCCATCTACCTTGATGATGCGGTTCCCCATGGCATCATACACAAACTCTACCTGCTCACCACTGGTCTTTTTGATCTTTTTAACTTTTCCTGTAGCCGTCCATTCAATGTCTGCAATTCCTTCTTGCTCGTCTGCTGGGTTAATACCGTCGTCACTGGCCAGTTGACCTATTGCGTTATACCGATAATTATCAGTATTCTGGTTTTCAATATCAACAGTTGAGGCGCCGGAAACACCAAGATCCGTTACGTGCTTTAGCCGGTTGTTTATAATGTTAGAACCAACTACATTATAGTGATACTCAAAATCATCCATTAATGCAGCTGTTTCGTTGTAGCGTTGTAAGAACCTGAGGTTACCATTACCGTCATAACTGTACCTGGTAGCGTAAGCACTTATTCCATTGTCCGGGTTATACAGTCCGGCCCCGTTAAAACTATTGTTTGTAGTAAATGTGACCAATGCCACATTGTATACATCCATACGCGTTATGCGTTGTAATTGATCATATTCATATACGTTCCCTAGAACATCTAACTGGCTTTCATTCACGTCTTTCATAGCTGTTACCATAGCCGTGATGTTCCCGTTATAAAGGTTACCATTTGTTGTAACCCCGCTATTTGTATTGGCATCAATAAGCGCTGTCTGGTCTGCAAAATAAGCCGTGCCCCCAATAGCGTTATAATCATTTGCAAAGTAACTGAGTGAAAAACCAAATGCATCAGCTCCGGAATATTGATCCAAATCTCCTGTTTCGGCGTCATTTCCGGCATCCAGATCCGTTTTGAGAGTTGTTGAGTTGGCTCCTTTTAACCATCCCTGAAGATTATAGATATAATCCGTACCCTGAACTTTATCATGTCCTCTTTCCACTCTTGCCAGAGAACCATGTAAATAATAGAAATATTTGGCCTCCATTTCCCACTCTTCTCCTTCATCAGAAGTAAATGCACGTACCAGGCGGTTATTGGCATCATAATGATACTTATGACGCCACTCATCCATTTCTCCTTCCTGGTACACCACTTCATTTACATTACCCGAAATCAGATCATAATCATACCTGAAACGTTTGTGTTGATGGTTAAAGTCATCCAAATTGTCGTTCGTTTGCACCAACTCCTTCACATTTCCATGAAAATCATACGAATAAGATGATATCGCTTTGATATATGTCCCTGGGACTACCTGTATGGTAGTTGCGCCCTGCGTTGTTTGCTCATAGTCAGCTGTATGCTGCACAACAGCACCAATTCTGTTTCTTAAATTTTCTTGCCCATTCGAGAATTGAGATGTAATTGTTGGAGTTCCTCCGTATGCAAAACCTTCTTCGTAGAACGTTTCTACCCGGTCCCTTCTAATATTGGCAGGTGGATATGAATAATCATTCTCATTCCCAACAAACACTTCCATCCCGTTGGTAGCGTCCCCATCTCCTGCTTCTCCTGCTTCTGTTATGCGTCCTAGTTCATCATAAATGGTATATGAAAATTTATCATCTAATGCTTGCTGCGCATTTTGGGAGAACCTCAGTCTAAATAAATCATCATAATAGTAGTTGGTTTCTCCTCCGTCAGGAGTTGTTTGCTTTACAAGTTCGTTAGCGCCGTTATACTCATATAATGTCTGGAGCCTATGGTTAGGATTGGTAAATCCATCCCACATTCCATTGGTAAATGCTCCTTGAGGGAGGATATCTACTCCTTCAGGAGGGACCGTGCTTACCAAGTTTCCAACCTGGTCATAATAGTATAGCGTATACTGATATTCTGTGAGATCATAGGTCATTGTATAATCTTCTACAATATCGGTCATACAGTCTACTTCTGTTAATAGAACATTTAACGTTGAATCGTACAACTGACCATATGCAGTCTGTGCCTGAATGTATGCTTCGGCATAAGCTTCGTTGATACAATCCGTTGTCCAGTCGGGTAATGTTGGCTCTGTATAACTTATAATGGTTTGTGTTGTTGATTCAAAGCAGCGTCCTAAGAATAAAATAACTTGCTCGGATGAACCAGAAAAGTAGTTTACCGTAGCAATTGCTGCACCTATTGACACCTGGGAAACTACAATATCTGTAATACTTTGAACTGTATTGAGGTCAATCGGTGTTACACCATCTGTTTTAACGGCAGTCAATATATTATTGTCTTCCGTAGCACAAGGTGTAGCCACTTGGATGGTTTCATTATTTGTCCCTGTCAGACTGACAGAACCTTCAACGCAATATGTTCCGGTTGGCAATGAGAATGTTTGAAACCCTAGTGAATTAAATCCATTTGCGTTTATTTCGTCAATAACCGGCTGCAAGCAAGAGTTTTCAATATTTACTGTCTGAGTAGACATGCTGAATGTTCCAGTTGTTACTTCAATAGCGCTTAAATTACAATGGTCGTTTGCCGGATCAGTAAAAATTGCTTCAATGTTGTTGTATGAAGTTATCCATGCCGAAGATGCGCCTGTGATAACGGATGGATCAAAAAACCAACCACCTACATTTCCTTCTGCACAACCAAGACTACAATAGTCATTAAAGTATCCTTCAAGTGTAGTCATTGTCGTTGTACCAATTTGATTAACGCATTCTAGTGACATCTGATCAAGCCAACCCTGAACTTGATTGGTGCACATGTCTGCACAATCGTATGATACTCCGGGGCCACCCATACCGGCTTCAATAATCACAAAATCATCAGAGTCGATATCTCCGTCATTATCCTGATCTTCAATAGCAATGTCCTGAACAATGGCGTATTCGTCACTATAATAATCGCACCCTCTTAAATAAGTTCCTTGATTATGCAAATACAACTTATAACTATCGATTTGATCATGCTTAACCTGCTGGTACTGGCCATAAAAGACATTCCAAGCATCTGACCCTGGAATACTATTACAGGTCCAAAAGTCGGCTACATAATCGTTCAGGTTCTCAAATCCAGGGTTCCCAGATCCCGCATTACAATCAAATGTGTAATTGGACAATGCCGTTTGCAGGGTTACGGGCGTAAGGTTGTCGATTGAACTTCCTGCGTATGGGTCAGGCGAAAGAGTAGTAACACAAAAATCTTCGTTTAAAAGGTTTGCAGTATAGTCAGCCCACGGTCCGTAATCCATCATTAAAATATCAAAATCTAAAGAACTGTTACCTGCGCCATCTGTTATACCGTCAAGCTCCAGACAGACTTTAAAATGACAATATTCACGGTGATAAGGTAGAAGTTGTTCGGCCCACTGTGGCTCCCAGTTATTTTTTATATCGGCTACGGATAGCATAGGGTTGGTCTGGTTAATATCATCTGCTGTATAAAGAAGTAGTGTTGTTCCTACGTCAAGATCTATTAAATCCCAAAAATCTGTACCGGAACCCGGAAAAGCTGTTTCATATTCATATCCTCCTGGGCTTACCTGGTCAATCATTTGCAGTTTTATTCCTTCACACTGTCCTGCGGTTCCCACAATGATATCTTCACCATTGGTGATATCATACTGGTCCTCTCCATCTCCAAACAATCCTATATTTATATCGCAATGTTCCCCGAGGCAATTGCCCATGTAGGTATCAATGTCAATTTGGGAGGCATTTTCCCAAAGTTGCCCCGGATTATCTAATTCATATTGTATACCAGCTACGTGGTCACAAAATGAATTACAGTCATCAAAACAACCTGAAATATCTACCCCTAATAATTCACCATTAATATAATCTCCTTGAGTGCCTATAGCTGCCTCAACAATACTTTGATACGCGCTAGAAGGTTGTGTAACCAACCTCAAGGTTTTAATAACCTCATATTCACCCTGTTCAGTAAGCGTAATTGAGGGGTTCGGAGTTAGGGTTCCATTACTGGGATCATAATTCACAGCTCCATTAGACGGACCGCAATTTTCTGGTCCATCCTTACTAAAAGGAATTACTCCACTGTCATAAAACACATCTCCATCAGGTTCAATTATTTGCAATTGAAATTCGTATTGACACTCAAAGCAAAGAAGTTGGGGTGAACCTGAAGGATTTGGGTTATAAACACCGTACAAAACTCCATCAAAATCATAAGTAAAAGTATAGGTGGGATATGGCGGGGCATCAACATAATTTATAATTACTTCTCTACTAGTCTGTTCATAAGGTGTATTTACCTGATTGTTTGTAGATAAAGCTGTAGTTACAGAAGTTACATTAAAATCATCTAACTGAACAAGATTATCAGGAGCCTCACCTACAAGTCCTGATGCAATAACCCTTCCATGGTTATCATAGTAATTTACTGAAGCCTGATCATTAACATCTACAACGATCATCTTTTTATAATTGTTTATTTCTCCAGCTTCTTTACCAAAAAGTCGTTTTACCTCAACTTCGTTTGTAGTTCCGTAAAAGTATTTAGTCGTGCGACCACCATCCATTCGATATTCATATCCAGGACTGGAAGTTTCTGAAATCCTACCGGTACCATCTTTATTGTATCTAACCTGTGAATAGGTAAATCCATGCGACTCATTTACTCCGGTGATCGAAGTTCCACTTGCATCTGGAATTGCATGCCTGTAAGGATCGCTAGTTAAAGTATTATCTGGGCTATAATATTGTGCACTTCCTTTGGTTGTTGATGATGGAGATGAATACAAGGGTTGAGGGCTATCAATATCAAAGTCATCTTTCTCAAATGAAACATTGCTTACCGATTCATTAAACTTATCCTTGTATGAAAAATCTCTTCCATTCACAGGTGCAGGTATGATATTTACTGATTGCCGACCTTCATAGTCATATTTTGATTCACCAACCAGGGTTATGTTATCTGTTGAATTATAAGCAAGCGATTGTCGCACTCTATAGGCCCCATCAAAATAGGCCAGGGTGCTGACATTTTTTCCGTCTTCTGCAAATTGAATTCCGTACAACCAGTTTTGATCAGTTGCAAAAGCTAATGCAGTTGTTACCTCAAAACGGGATATTTCATTTTCAGAAGGAATTCCTGTTGATGAATAAACGGTGCTATATGTCCATGCTCCATTTTTTATGGATTCGAAATCATTATTCGGATTTTCACTTAATACATGCCGTCCAACAGGTCTCATCCGAAAATAAATCGTTCCCTCAGGAAAAATCATGTCTATTACATAATGGTTGGATTTAGTATTTACACGTGTGGGTTCTTTAAGATTAAAAGGAAGATTACCCGAATAATTATCTGAAAACTCAGTACCAGGATTTACGGCAAGAGTCGTTGCGTTTGTAATAGCATCATTAACCGTACCATACTCACTTGAGTATTTATCAATAAACACCCATTCAATATCATACGATTCAGCACCTTGAATAAATGGCCACCGCAATTCTTGTACCTGATCATTAAATTCAACCCGGTGAGTTTGTGTTTCATCCAATTCATAATAACGCTCCGTTTTAATCGCTACTTCGAGATGTATATCTGGTGGTATATTTCCATCAAGCTGAGGGTCTGATACAGTAATCCAATTGTTGCCATCAAAATATTCAGCTATGATGTCCACAATCTTGATTTTTCTTTCAGCGTTTAGTGGCGTCTGATCATCAAACAGATAATAGTCCGAGTAGATGTAATTACTATTCTCAGAGCTAACAGAAAGGGTTATTGGCGGAGTTATTTCATTTGTACCCTCAAAATAATTCAGCACAACTGAATAACGCCATTCGTTAGCCCAGGAAATATCACTATGATTTTCCCGGTTATATTTCAAAGTAACTTTACCATAATTCTTATAGTTCTGATGTGTGCCAACAAGCGAGAAACCAGGACTGGGATCTTTGATAGAAATTTCATCTGTAACATTTATTTCCGATCTATCTTTTCGGATACTGTACTCTGTGTGTCCGGCATAACCTGTAACTAAAACCTGAATTAATGCCAAAAGGACTAAGACCTTCCTCATCATAACATTATTATTATTGTTCTTTGTAATAATTAACTACTTTGTAATCACTGTACTTTTGTGTCGTTTCAAATTTATTTCCTGATTTTTTTAGAATATCTTTCCCTTCTAAAAGTTCCTCTTTAACCGAGAAGTTGCTGTTAAAGTCTTCATAATCTATAACTACATAATTACCAGACGGATAACGCTCCTCGTCGTAATAATATTCCACACGTATAAATTTCAACAGTTTTATATCAATTGTCACAAATGCTCGTTGAATTTCACCATGAGGGTAAACCAAAAATGTAATTTGATCTGAGTTTTTTGAAAAGACCTGTGATTTCAATGAATCTACCTTGTTTAATTCATTGAACTCTTCGATTAATTTTTTATCCTTCCTTGACAACTTAACTTGCCGCTGAACATAAATGATTCTTTCGGTGTGATCAATCGTATATATAAATTGTTCATTACTGATAACTTCAGCATCATCTATATGATTTCTAAAAACATTACCGCTTTTTAATAATTCAGCATTAAACGATTTTAAAAGCTTCTTTGTATCCGGATTATCATAAACATAAACCTTACTCTTAATATGCAGACCTTCCGAGCTCTCAATTTTATTAAGAATCTTTTGGATATAGGTGCTATAATTTTGTGCTTGTACTATACAAGCATAGCACAAAAAGTATGTTATGATTAATAATCTTTTCATAGTTATTGAACTTTACGGTTATTTCCGCGATTTTCACTGATCGTTTGAATTCCTCTTTCAGTCTCTCTTTTTAACAAATGGAGATTCCCTTCTTCATCATAGAAATAGAATGTTGCATAGTTATCTTCGTTCAATGTCGCTTTTAGCCTGAAGTTGTCATTGTCATATACGTAGGTTACGATCCCACCTGTTTTTGGGCTAATTCGAATATCATCTATGTAACTATCAATTCCGACACCGTTGAGTTGTGATTTTAGGTAGATCGCAATGACTGAGTTGCTAACAATTGGAGTAAAATCAAACTCAATTTTCTGCCAACCTTCAACTACTTTACTTTTTCTGAAAGAACTTACATCTTGAATGCTGTTCCAAAACTGACCATCAAACTCTTTTACATCCAATGTGATATCTTCAAAGTCTATTGTGTTGATATCATCCCTACTCACCCATGCACTAAAGGTGTATGTTTTATCCTTGATAAGATCAATTTTTCCTTGTGCCATCATATATCCTAAGCCAGATTGACCTTCATTAAACCTGAGGGACATATCACCAGTATGTGCTTTATTCTGAACATATGCTAATGTCGTAGTATTAGTACCAAGGTCATTCAGTTCCTTTTTTACACTCACTGTAGCACGTCCCGTTACTAAGTTATCTTGACCAAGCAACGAATAATATTGACCAGACACTTGAAAATGGTGTTTGGATTGTAATTCTAAAATAGTATTGCCAGATGAAGCAGGAATATTTGTAACAGTTGTTGTAAAGATATACGACTCACTTTTTCCTCCGGAATTGAAATTACTCGTTGCAAGGGCTACTTCAACTTTATCTCCTAAATTAAATGCTTCCTGAGTTTCCAGTTCTACCTGAAACTTGCCACTTGCCAGACTTTTCCCGCCAACTATTCGGTATGTACGTTCCACCATGTCGCTCATTGGACCTGATGTATGTAAATTAAAGAATTCAAGATTATCGTCGGCATTCATGGTTCCAAGATCAGTATTGCTACCTGCTTGATAGCGTTCAAAATCTTCAACCCCAATCTCATGATAGCCTGCATTACTACCAATTGCAAGAACCAAACTACCATCATAGCCATACAATGCCGAACTCAAAATATTCAACCTGTTTACATTTTCCAACTCGTAGGCTTCTGAGTTAAACTTGGTTATTTCTGTTGTCCACTGCCACTCCGGCGTAAATTGTTCGAAATTTTGAATTTGCCAGTTGAAGAAGTAAGCATTATTCATTTTTCCATTATCTCTTATGTTAGTCTTAACCGTCGGGATAATACTTGGGTCTTCACCAACGTTTCTGGTTCCGACGTATACGTAGGACTTATATGGTCGCCAAATGCCAGCTTCTCCTGTAGCAAATGGATTTTCATTATTGTTTCCACCATTATTTTCCCATTCATCCTTGAATACAACGGCCATTGAATTAAGCACATTATCCATTCTATTCTTATCAAATGAAACAGGAATAGAGTAGCCAGCGACGTCAACGGTCCCTGAGTAAAGATCCGTACCACGCGAAGTTGAACTATTTGATGGGGTAATGACTGGCATTTCAAATGCTGCAATTGATCCTGCATCAGTAAATACATGGTTCCTTCGTCCTGAACGAATTACTTTAAACGTAGCGCTAGTTCCTCCAACTAAAAAATCAGCATGTGCGTATGATCCATTTTTACTAGAAGCATGTATAATCCCTGTTGTTGAGTTTATATCTGCTATATACGTAGCTTTAAAGCACTTAGTGCTGCCACCATCAACATAGGTAACCAGAAATTCATCACCTGGGACAAGCCTGACTAGTGCTGTGTTATCAGTTTGAATTACAAATTGTCCATTAAGCCCACTTACTCCTTTCTTGTCAATTATATCTGCCGTGAACTCAAAATTGATATTTTTATAGGCATGTCCCATACCTTCATATTCCCAGTGTGCCGGATGTGAATAGTTATATATTTCATCTTCAAACTCATTGTTTACAGATGTAATAATTACTCGCCCGGACTTTTCATCATACACCTCATTCTTTTGGATTACCCTTGCTGTACCATCATAAGTATGTACTTCTGATAAAATTCCTGATTTAAATATCACTTTATTTGTTGTGAAGGTTTTAAGATCTCTTTTAACCGAAGTAAATTGTGGCCAAAAGCTTGGAAGCGCTAAAGGTGGCACTACATCAATATTTGTATTTAAACCAATAATCATAGTATGAGATATAGATTGCCGCTGATCAGTCATAAAGTCAAACTCAACACCTATCATTTTTTGTGAAGTAGACGGAGTCCCTGAATTATCATCATGATTCAGAGTTTCTACCGTATTTATAAGACGCTTCACTTGATGTGTATATTCACTATTAATACTCATTAAATAATCATCTTCCAGATACCTATATTCTACAGAAGATGTTGTATATGGACTTTTGGTATAATCATTTTTTAAACCATATTGTTTGATGGATTTAATTTTACCATGCATATCGTTTAGTTCAATGACATAACCCTGTGCTGCCTTGATCTTTTTCCGCTCTATAATGCCTATAAAAGGAATAGGAATTGGCACATTAAATTTTGCCTTAATAATGGGCTTCTCTTTAACAATTACTGGAAAGTCTTTTGAAGTATAGAACTCATACTCCGTTACCCCGCTTGTACCTTCTCCCTGATGGGTCGAAGCTTCCATTTGATTTTTGGTATTCAACGATTTAACGGTCACTTTACTATAACCCACAGTAGGAGCTGGGAAGTACTGTTGGTTGATCGGATACTCAAAATATGACCTTTGATCCGAATTGAATGGAACATTATCGACAAAGAACCGGGGATGTCTTAATGCAATTTCGTCCCCTCCCAGCATAGGTTCATATTGTGCCACACCACTGCTGATAGTTTTTGTTCCACCATTAGACTCTTCTGTTTTCGTATAATCATAGGTGACTCCATAAACTGAATTTGCTTCACCTGTAAAGCTATTCCAATTATCAGAAACTGAAATTTGTTTCACCCTATGTCCACCTCCTCTTTTCTTCTTATTTGGGCTACATAAACGAATCACACTTCTTTCATCTGCGACATTTATTTCTCTTGCATATTCATTATTTCTGCAGTGCGCCCAAACACCTGTAAACATTTGAATAGTCTGAGGGATGAAGCCAAATAATGACGTAACTTGTTGTGCATTACTGGAGTTTGCACCAGTTCCGGTAATATTCAAACCGGCTAGAGAAGTGAGCATCAGAGGATCATTGAGACGCATGTGCTCCCAGGCTGCAATGGCCATGGGATGATATTTATCACTGGTCTTCAAATCAATAAAGTTCCCCATTTCATCATAATCAATTTTTCGGATGTGTTTTTTTATAGTAATAAAACCCTGAGTATAATAACCATTGACGGCATCACTTAAACCGTATTTATAATAGTTATTACCTGCATGTGCTAAAGTCCATATCTGGTCTTCATTGTACTCAACAATTGGTACATATCCGGATACATAGCTATAGCTATCCGGTTCACCAGCTCTTAACTGCGTATAGTTTTTGAAATATAAATTTCTGTCACCCTTACCATCCACTATTAAATTTTCAATATAATCACGATATATTTTTTCGGCTTGCTCCTCAGGTGTGTCATAAGCCGGGTCTGATGTTAATATTGGATCGACTAACTTAAAATACACCCTTCGTGTACGTGGATCATCCACATAATTGCTGGAATAATTATTATGCTCATATAACTTATTAGATTCAGGATCTGCATCATTGACTTTTGTTATTGGTAACATTTGGGTAGCTACTTCATTCTGAACGTGTGCGTAATCATCTGCCTCGTAATCAATATCTATTTGTCCCCCAGAAGGTAGATGTACTGTTTTTAAGGACCATTTTGAAGCGTTAGCATCTGCAGTAGCCTGATCTTCAAACTGATTAACATAAGGTAGATATTTATTCTTAAATACTGCATCAAAACCATTTGTTGGTTTAAAATTACCCCAACGGTCAAAAGAATATTTGTCATACAGTTCTACCCCTTCAGAAGAACCCGGTTCATTGTAATATTCAAACTTATATGGATGTGAGGCCCCTTTTGAGCTTCCCTGACTTGTAATATAAACCTCCGTTAAAGTGAGTTTACCCTTGAAAGTAGAATCATTTTGATTCACACAGTTGGGATAATTTGACCCTAAATAATTTTCTACTAATCCACAAAGTTTATATGAATACTTGAAGTGTACTTCCTTAAGTGGGACAGCTTCTTCCACGGCGTTGTTCTCATAGTCTTCTTTTAAATAAAGACTGATTTTTTCTATAAGTAGGCCACTATTCGTAGTCGGGTCTATATTATCCAATTTGGAAAACTCACCTTCAGCTTCAAAATTATCATTCCTTTCAGCGAGGTCGAAGACTAAAATGTGCGTTTTTGTTTCTATCCTTGATACATACCACAATTCCTTTTCTCCATAAACGTAAGTTCCTTTATCATCCTGATCAGTTGTCATCAGTCCAGGATTATAAAGAGCTCCCTGATATGGAGATCTCCATTTATAATCATCACAATACTTTACGTAATCGAATTTGACCCAATATCCGAGGTCGTCATCCGTTATCCCGTCTTGTTGTAAATCTACGTAGTCGGCTCCCAGTATAGACGTGAGTAGATAAGAGTGTGCGTAAGGAGGTTTTTCTGTCCTGCTCAAATATTCGTGTGTACCCGTAAGTTTATAGTCAACTTCTTCCGTTGGACCGGACCCTGTTGTGTTAAAATCAACTAATAAAGCAGCCTCCACAGGTAAGGTTCCCACGTTCTCTACATCAGTGTCGTCCACAGAAAAGGAAACTTCGACTTCTTTATTGTTGTATGCTGGAAGTCCATAAACATAATATTGCCCATTTTCATTGAGGACCTTATGAGCACCATTTTGACCTGCTATGCTTCTTTGATCCCCGCGTTCAAATCTGTTAAGAAATGTAGAGGGATCAGTTGGACTAGTACCTGTTGTCGGCAACCAACCTTCACCTGAGCTCCAATCATAATAGAAAATATTGGTCTCATCTATTGTAGGATATTGAGTCAAGTCGTTTGGTGTCTCTATGTTCTGGTTATTATCATAGAGCATTGTTATCTCAGCATTACTCAGTTTGTGGACAAGCCTGTTTCTGGGAATTCTCTCAGAATTCCACTGCGTTCTTTGATTTTGAATCCCGGCAGGTACGTGAAGTTGATCTAATTTATCAAAAATTTGAGTACTGACGTCGGACTGTACAGCATCCTCTCCTCCTATATAGCTTAGTTCATCTTCATGCAGTGTAGCTTTATCCCCATGCATTTTGTAATAAACACGCTCACGGTACTTCGTAGCGTAACTTCCCACATTAACAAAATCGTTAGTCTGGAAATTTTCAAAGTTCTGTGACCAGTCATTCTTATAATCCCATGGTCTGGTTAGATTATGGCCTACCGTTACAGCCATACCTACCCCTAAATGCCCTGACCCAATATCAAAATTGTAGCTATTTCCACTAACTGTGTTATAAATCTCAGGATCATGTACTCTTCCTACGTCTGTCCTAAATGGGCGAAAATACCCCTGAATGCCTTGGCCATTCGCAATATATGTATCATAGGTAAGGTTTGGCGCTGCGAGATTAGGTGTCATTGGAGTTACGGTACCATCCTTTTCTCTTGTAAAGTCCATCAAGTCAGGATCTGTCGCATTTTCCAGGTTTTCATAACCATAAACATCATAATACAGGTCCACACCTCTTTGATACTCCGGAATCATTTGAATATTAAAGAATCCCGAATAGGAATTATTTGAAAATATACCTGGAGCAGTTTCAGCCCCTGTTTTAAAACTAATACTATGATTTTCTGTTTTTACGGGCATAGAAATTATAGGGGCATGTGTGTTTGCTGAAAAACCTAGACTTGATGAACCAGCAGCGACCATAGTTGGGTTCATTATACTTCCATTGTGTTGTTGCTCATGGTGAAAGCCCTGCGTAGTTGGAATATTGGAAACCTTTTTATCTCCGATCTGATTGGACCGAGATAAATCTAACCCAAGACCTTCATTGTCATAAGTTAATCCTACTGAAGAATTGTAACTCTTATTAAACTCACTTTCCCAATTATAACGAACACTTAAACCTAAACCTGTTTCACTATCAAGTGATAATCCCATGCTAAAATTGTCACCACTACCCAATGGAAAACTATAGCCAACTGAAACTCCAAACCCCTTGTAATTATTCCACCGGATTCCTAAATTCATACCGCCAACAGGTCCTCCGACAATTTCCTGTTGTGAATGTCCGTATTGCAGCCCCCATGTGTAATTAGGATTCATATCATATTTTTTAATTACTTGATCGCCATCATAATCATCTGCATACCCTCTAACATTCCTTACCAGGGCACCTGCATTAATATTCCATCCTAAACCTACCCAGGATGCTTCCTGCTCCATTCCTACACCACCGTGATAAGCCAAATTAATAGGGTACCCACCATTCGGTCCAGGCAGGTACAGCAATGGAATATTATATGTGAAATCACCGGTAAATAAATTCACCATATCAGTCGTCTCCACAGGCTCAAATGATTGTACCTCCGGCTGTGAGGGACCAGTTGTTATTGCCAATGCTGCAGTTGGGTAAGCTATTTCAGCTATCATATTCATAGCTACCATTACAGCTATGCCTTTGGTGATATAACTTTTTCGGATTCTGCTTATGATGTTCATCTTCCTTATTTTTTAAATTCCGGTAAATCGGATAAATATTCTTTTTTGAATAAAAATTTAGTTCTTCCCAGGTTGAACTGTTGATCCGTATAGATCAACTGCCAGTTCTCATCCTTTTCTAATTGGTTGAAAGCAAGACTCAGGTCGATTGTTGGAGTCAGGTTATAATTTCGTGAATAAATAGCCCCAACACACTTGCTGGTATCCGCATCAGATATGATCATAAAATCCTGATGACACATGAAACTAAAATGATTGATTCTGGTAACTTCATTGTGCTCAGAAGTTTCATTGTGCATAAGGATGTTTCCTCCTGTGTTGAGTTTGATCCTAAATTGAAAGTGCTCATATTCATTTAGTTCATTCCTCCTTGTTTCAATATCTCCCGGTTGTTCCAGTGACAATATGTACTCAACTGGTTCGTACATTGCTGAAAGTTCAAAATCTCCAACGACCTGATCTTTTCTCAATCCGTTCTCTGGATTAGAAACATATTGAGCATACTCTTTTTCGTTCAGTTGTTTTGTACAACTCAGGAGCAGCATACCAATCAACGCTATATATAACTGTCTACTCACCCGCATATTTTGAATTCACGTAAGCAATTAAATCCTCGGTGATATTTTCATTATCATCCGCATACATTACCGATCCATCTCCGTTAGCGCCAAAAATGTACACGTAGTCATTGTCCTTGCCATATTCCTGCACATACCCATTAATTCTGTCCCAAATCAAACCGTAGTATTCCTGTGCTTTTTCAGAATACCTGCCTTCTTCTGTCTGTTTATACTGGAAGAAATAATTTTGCTTCATTTCAAATCGTGTCAACTGCTCATCAGTTGGTGAAATACTCTTTAAATACTCCAAGGTTAATTTTAGATCCCGTTCCAAACTATCTACGGATTGACGGACATCATTTTCTATCAGGCTTAACTCTTGTTCCAGTTCTTTTTTGTAGTCAAATTCATTATAGACTTCAGCACTCATGAAAAATGCTGTTTTCTTTTCTTCTTCCCTGACTAGAAGTAATCCTACTCCAATCATGGATAAAAAACTCATTATGACACTGGTGATCACTAATCTTTTAATTTGCATTTTATTAATTTGAAGGGTTCGTAATATCATCTATATAAGGAGCCGTCGCACACAACGAATGATCATTATAGAACCTTAGATAGAATTTTTCATTTTTATCATTAATGACTTCGAGAATAAAGAAACCTGGGCCTATACATATGCCATTATCCGTAAAATCAAGGACCACACGATTTTCACCATGAAATAGGCTCTGGAGTAAGAAATTGGCCTCGGTAGCTACAATATCTCCGTTTTGATTGTAGATATTAAATTCAATGTTCGGATCATTGTACTCTTCGTTGTAGACAAAACAGAACTTACCATTGTTTGTGACGTAGTAGTTACCATCAAGCTCATAATCCAAATGCGCACACTGATCTGAAGTGGTTAACCCTGTACAAAATGAAACATCCGTATCATAAATTTTCCAGCGCAGCATGTCGCAATAAACTTCATAATCTGATGTTGCCGTTTCATTCACCGTTGCAATAGGAGATGGATTAGTTCCTATAAATACTTCAAAATAATTAGGCGAGCCATTTAGCCTGTTTATCAGTATTGGGCCGTTTGAGTTTGAGGTTATTGATGGAGCAGCAAGGTTACCCTGATCATCATATACCTCAACAATTCTAGTAATCAAACCACTTCCAGGTGTCGTTACCTTAACCTTGACTACATCTGTTCCAGAAGTATTTTTTAAGCTAACCTTAAGATATTGCGGGGCCGTAACAAAAGGTGCTGGATCCTTTGGTTCACTTTTAAAACTCACCCATCCTTCCTGTCCCGCCAACAAGACATTTTGACTCTCAGCATACCCTGCAGATGAAAGGAATGAACTTGTAATCAGACCGTTGGAAATGGGAGTAAGGTTATTGTTTAACAGGTTCCATTGCAGCGTATTTCCTATTGTAAACAGCTCTGACCATGTTCCTCCCGTCCATGTAAATGTTACCTGGTAAGCACCTACTGATAAAGGGATTGTAACATAAGACCCCGCTATCGTTCCAGACGCTACTACGGTCAAAGTGCTAACATCAGTAATCTCGTAATCTACACTTGGAGTTGAGAAAAAACCATTACCTGCTGGAGTTAAGCGCACACTTCCATTCGCCATATCGCATTCTGTATCATAAGGAAATACCTGTACAGGCCTAAACTTATTGTCATATTTTGATACCTGACTTAAGGATTGTACTATTGAGATGGGGCCTTTTAAAAGCACGTCAAACTTATAATCATCCAAATTCTTAGCCTCTATTGGATTCCGATAAACTTCAGTACCATTTTTTAAATATATTAAGGTGTAGTTTTCTTTATAAATTTCAAAGACGTCATTGGCAGCAGCAGGTCCGGTAAAAAGGACATTACCTTCTGAAATAACAGTATAGCTAGCTGAAGAAGAACTGAACCTTAAACCATATTCATAGAGACTGTCGTTATAGACAATTGTATCGCCACCTCGATTTAATCCAATCGAAAAGTCATCTGGGAAAGCGCCAAGATCAAATTCCAATCCCCCAGTTTGATGCTTCTCCAATATTCCATCAATAGAGCAATATCCAGGGTTCAAACCGTCAGTTGTTCTGAGCATTCTATTACTGGTGGCAGTAATATTCGAACTTTCTATTAAAGAAATATCAGGCCCAAGAATTGTCTCATAATCAGCTAATTTAGTTCCATTATTGTCATATACGGCAATAAAATAGTGTTCAGCATTATAACCGTCAAAAACGTAGTTTTGGCTATTTACTTTACCACCAAAAAACTCGGTAGAATCCATAGACACTGAATCTCTAACATTTGGCCATAACTCGTTCAAATCAGGAATTGGCTCGTAACCAATTAAATATGTATATGGCAACTCCCCATTTGGAGCATTAACTGTTATAGACCCAAGTTCCTCTGTTTCATCCCAGCTAGCTGTAACAGAAGGTTTAACGTCAAAAGAAAGTTCGAAAATCGGCCTTTCTGATAATGTACTGACATCAGAAGAACCATATATTAATCTAACCCATGGTACTTCAGTAAATGAATTTAATGCCAATTCAAACCCATAATTCTCACTTGGATTGCTTTGCCAGTACTGAACAAAATTCAGAATATCAATGTTGTCATCTCTGAATACATATCCGGTTGGATTCGTTTCGGGTATATTCACCTGATTCGTAGTTGTTATCGTAGGGTGACTATTGGCAGTTACAATTTGTTCTTCCCAATCACTTGTTACCCTTGACACAAAAGACTCATTTGAAACCGTAGAACTTCCCCTGTAATGACCTGTTGATCTGCATGTCGTTTTATAACTCGCCGAAGTATAATCTAATAGAAAATCACTGAAGTCAAGTTTATATTTTACAAGCGACCTAATCTTCCGGTAGTGCTGATACGCAGAATAGTAATTAGTGAAAGTGTAAAAATTGTCATAGGTCCCATAGTTTGTATTGACGTAAGTAGGATAGTCATCTGTCATTGCGTCCTCGTTATACTTTTGAGATTTAGTTAAATCTGTTGCATAAATTTGTACTGTAGTGGTTTCGCCTTCTTCACCTACTAAAAAGTACTGGTATCCAGAGTAACCTAAATCATCCTGCACATCAAGCAAATAGAGTCCTGGGCTAAGATTTGCTACATCTGCATTATTAATATTGGTACCGGTTTCAATACTTGTGAAAACACCATTAGTAATACTAAACCATTCATAACTACTATAATTACTAGACCCTCCTGTTACATCTATTGAATGAATTCCTCCATCATTTTGACTATTTATGCAATGCTTAACTTTTGCAGAAATTTCAATCGGTATAACATACTTCACTTCCAAAATTGGTCTTAGTGCTGAATTAGCATACTCTTGTGACCAGTATTTATTTCCGCGTGTAGTACCAGATTCACTCTGTAGTCTCATACACCATCCATAATTCAAAGATGGATAGTTGATCATATACTGAGCATGGTTGGATACGTCGAAATTGTGCCAACCTATAGAAGATGTTTGTGTGTGTGTAATTGTTAACTGATCAGATGTTACGACTGTAGGTTGATTATTCCATGTTTTTGACGCACCACCCCAATCAGATGAAGCTCTTTGTAAGTAGTAGGGATGACTTGCAGCATTATTCACCCATGGGCAATACATCTTGAGCGTAGCAGAAGTAACGATTGCATTGTCTGGAATCGTTGAAAGATCAAAATCAATAAATATTCTGTAAGAATACCCGTAATAATAAGAATATGTTCGGTCTAATGTACTATTATCAGTTGTGGGAAATTCACTGGCCACGTAGGTATCCAGTGATGGAGAAAACGTCACTGTTGTTTCTTGAGCCACAACACATTTTGTACCTAATAAAATTAAGCTCGCTATAATTAAAAACTTACTGGTCATATCGTAAAAGTTTGGGTTGATGTTGCGCTTAACATTTTATCGTTATCTTCTATAGTGACAAAAACTTTATATGCACCAACCCCCAGACACTTCTTAAGTCCAATGCTAACATGGTTGCCAACACATAACCCTTTAGATATTAAAGATTGAATGGATATTTTTCTTGAAAAACATGGATTACTACCACTGACAGACTGATTGACTAATTCCAGGTGAATGAATTTGCATGCACTAACATTTGCCAGATCAAATTCAACTATGATCTCATTTGTCAACGCAAGTGTGGTATCAAGAGAATTGCCAGTTGTATCCAATCCTGGTTGTGTAGAATTGTTTAACGATACTTGAATTACCAGATTATCGTTCACACCTTGGCTATTCGAATTATTATTTATTAAATAAGACGGAACGCCGGTCGTATCCCCCTCCCAATACTGACCATAGGAACTACTACTTAGGATGGCTAGAATTATTACTATAAAAATTTGTGTCAATCTCATTTGGACTGTCGGCTTTAAATTACTTTGTAAACCTAGACACAACGGAATATTATCCTTTCAGCGTTAACCCTATCCTGGATTACGGGCAACACTGAAGCCTAATCGTATCTAGCTATATTTGTGCATGTTATGAGTTGATAACTTTTTAGGCTAGACATAAAAAAAGGTGCTCAAAAGCACCTATTGATATCGAAATAACACCGAGCTAAAACTCAATTATATTTGGATATTTCTCTGATTAATATACATTACTACTCCAAGTATGGTTCTGCTGCATGTTTTCTCAATCATCCTTCTTCGGTGTGATTCTACAGTTCGTACACTAATATTTAGAATTTCTGCTATCTCGATATTCTTCATTTCTTGACAAATCATCTTTAGAATCTGTATTTCGCGATCCGAAAAGGTGATTTTCTCCAGTTCTTCCTGAAATTGAGCCTGTGGGCGATTCTTATGTAATTGATCTCTTACGACCGGTCCTAATTTCAAATCAAAAGAATTGAAATTACCAGCTATTTCAGAGATTACATCTGTTAAAATTGATGCGTTAACAAGTTTTGAATAATACCCTCTAACTCCGCAGTTCATTAACCGGGATAAGGTATCTCTGCAGACCAATTCCGTTAACGCTATGATCTGCATAGCAGGGTGGTGATGAGAGGATTCGGTTAAGATATCCCATTCTCCATCCGTAAGGTCTTTAACGTCAACAATTAATATATCCGCCAAACCTGGGGCAAGTGAATTTTGAAAATAATTAAAATTTCCGGTGCTTAAGACAATTTCATTACCACCGTTAATGTGAAACAAGCTTTCCAGCGATTGTCGGAAAAGTTCTTGCTTATCTAATAATGCAATCCGTGTCATACTGTTCGTTTTGGGTTAAATCACTTTATCAATTTTACAACACTTTATATTAAAATCATATAGTGCTAACACTGAAGCAATTGTTAATAACTTAACATTTCTGTTAGACAACAATCGTAACTTGTTGTATTTGTGATATTTACAGTTGCCAGGTTTTTAATGAAATTTTTTAGATATAATTCAAAAAACCGTATTTCCCGCAATAGAGTTTTAGGTAAGTCATGTGATTTTTTAGTTAAATGGATCACATTCAGTCATGGTGCTTTAATAGAAAAGTAATTAATACCGAAGTGATTTTATCTCAAGGTAAATGTTACAGTAGACTTAGATTATCAGATTAAATATTGAATACTTTTACAAGAGTTGGTTTGGAAATTTCCAAAATTTCTAGTACTTCATGCATTTTTAGAATTTCTTCCTCTTGCCTCAAACTTTCTTTCGCTTCCATTTCCGCCCGAACAACTCTGGCAATAGATTCAAGAAATTCTTGTTTACTCATTGTCGTAATGATCATTGTATCCATGTTGTCTACATTTATTTTAAGATTTAAGAAACAAATTAGTAATCGTGATTATAATCTGGAGGATCAGAAAATTCAGAATGCATGTGATGTTGCTCAAGATGTTTGCAAATTTATTGCAAATAAAAAGGCTCCCATAGTGGGAGCCTAGTGATCGCGCCAGGATTCGAACCTGGGACCGTCTGCTTAGAAGGCAGATGCTCTATCCAGCTGAGCTACGCGACCAACAGGAGCGTGCTGATATCAAAATCGTCAGTACGCGACCTAAAAAAATAAAAGGAGATGTGTTACATCTCCTTTGTCGGGGTGGCAGGATTCGAACCTGCGACCTCCTCGTCCCAAACGAGGCGCGATAACCGGGCTACGCTACACCCCGAGATCAATAAGAAAGCGCTTGGCTCCTCTTTTTTTGATCTTCTTTTCTAATTTCATTGCTTCGGATCTGTCTGTACATTCCTGTGACCAAACAAGTTTCCAGGGAATACCTGATTTTGTGTACTTGCTGTAACCACTGTTGTGATATGCCAAACGTTCCTCCACGTTCTGTGTATGTCCTACATAATGCTTCAAAATGACCTCACTATATAAAATATACACTTCCAATATTTCAACTTTTTCGATCGAACCTGCGACCTTCACGCCACCGGCGTGACGCGATAACCGGGTGGAACATGACGCCATGGCGTTAATACGCTACACCCCGAACTTTAAAAAGCGGTTGCAAAGATAGCTATAAAATCTACTTGTACAAGCTCTTTAAATTCTTTTGTTAAAAATGCGGTGAGACGGGGATTCGAACCCCGGGTACCATTGCTGGTACGCTTGTTTAGCAAACAAGTCCTTTCGGCCACTCAGGCACCTCACCAATATTCAAAGAACACGAATTTCTTTCGGGCTGCAAATATAAAAAATCTACATCAATTCTTTTGAACTTGCATGAAAGATTTCTATTAGATGATCAATTATTCATAATCATTCAGCCGAATGATCCGAGTAAATAAATTTTAAATTCACAGAATATCACATTGCCTTTTCACTGGACACGTAGCAAAGAATCCCTTATATTTAAGGATTATCATCAAGACTCTTTTCCCTATGAAGAAACTACTCACCTGCTCTTTTCTATGTTTGATAAACTTCTTTTCTTCCGCTCAGAACACAAATATTTCGGGAATTATAAACGACTATACATCCGTAAGTAATATCACCGGCACCACTATTTCTGTTACTTCTTCTGCTGCATTTTCACCGGGTGACAAAGTTCTGCTCATTCAAATGCAGGGTGCCACCATAGATGAAACCAATTCTACGGCATTTGGAGATATAATTAACTACAACAGTGCTGGAAACTATGAATTTACTACAATATGTAGTATTCCTGGCGCATCCGAAATTGCTGTTAATAATATACAGAGAACCTATGACCCGGGAGGAACCGTTCAGCTGATTCGCGTACCGGTATACAATGATGCCACCGTTACTGCTCCCTTAACCGCTATGCCCTGGAATGGCAACACGGGTGGTGTCCTGGTATTTGAATGCCAGGGCTCATTAACATTAAACGACACCGTTAATTTACAGGGAACCGGTTTTACAGGAGCAGCAACAACTACCTCAACTTATAGCTGCGAATGGTGGAATCAACCCAGTGATTACTTCTACAACATCACAACTGGTGAAGGTGCCCTTAAAGGAGAAGGGGTGGCAGCTTATATAGCGGGTAAAACTGCCGGTAGAGGAGCACAAGCTAACGGTGGCGGTGGTGGAAATGACCATAACACCGGCGGCGGCGGTGGAGGAAATGGCGGTTCAGGTGGTCAGGGTGGTGACCGAATTCCGCAAAGTACTTTTTATTGTTCTGGAACAGCACCGGGTGTTGGAGGTAAACCAAATGTCTTCAACAACAGCGCTAATAAAATATATATGGGCGGTGCCGGAGGTGCAGGTCATGAGAACAATGTGGGCGTTGGTACTAATGGTGGTAATGGTGGTGGAATCGTCATTATCAAAGCCAATACTATAATTGGTAACGGACAAATGATAACCGCAACAGGTGAATCGGCAGGTTTGGCAGAAGATGGAGCAGGTGGTGGAGGTTCTGGCGGAACTGTTCTGCTTGATGTGGGATCCTATACCGGAGCCGTTAATGTAGACATTTCTGGTGCCAATGGTGGTGACGTTAACAATGTTGGCCCATCTAACTGCAATGGACCCGGTGGTGGAGGAGGCGGTGGTGTTCTTTGGGTATCTCAGCCAGCAATTCCGGCGCAAATCAACCTGACAAATAATGGAGGAATCAGTGGAACCACGGTAGTCGCTTCGCAAACAAATTGTACGGTGGGCAGTACAAACAATGCTCAGGACGGCAGTCCGGGAATAACTGTATTAGACCTAATTTTACCACAACCTACTCTTCCACCTTCCGGTATTGATGTGGTTACTGCCTGTGATTCTCTTGTATGGTTAGACGGAAACACCTATTACACCAATAATAATACAGCAACACATACGATAACAGGTGGAGCATCCAGTGGATGTGATTCAACCGTCGTTCTGGATTTGACCGTAATAAGTGCTTCTTCCGGCACAGATAATATTGTATCATGTGACTCAATAGAATGGATAGATGGTAACACTTATTATTCCTCAAATAACACAGCTACTTACACCTATATAGGTGGAGCCTCAAGTGGTTGCGATTCGGTTGTCACATTAAACCTTATCATTAATGGCTCTGCACCATCAAGTACCGATACATTGAATGCATGTGATTCATTAACCTGGGTTGATGGTATTACGTATTATTCGTCAAACAACTCGGCAACCTACACCTACGTTGGTGGTTCTGCAGCAGGATGTGACTCAACTGTGGCACTAAATCTTACCATAAATACCGTGAATGCCTCGGTTACACAGAATGGAGCAACATTAACTGCATATCAGAATGGAGCCAACTACCAATGGCTAAACTGCTCAGGTATGACACCAGTTAGCGGGGCCATTAACCAAACTTTTACAGCCACAAGTAATGGCGATTATGCTGTAATTGTAACCAATAATGGTTGTACGGACACCTCGATTTGTTATACTGTCACGGGACTTGATATCAAGGAAAATAATGTTCTTGAGAATGATATAGTCATCTATCCTAACCCAACCCAAGGAAATGTGTTTGTTGATTTGGGTCAGGTATACCCATCCATATATCTAACATTAACTGACGCCACAGGGAAAATCATTCATGCAAAAAAATATAGTGATACAACATTAGTGGAAATGAATATTCCAGCGGATAATGGTATCTATTTTCTACGAATTAATTCTGAAGAACAAACCGCTGTTATCCGGATAGTAAAAAATTAACCAAAAAATTTGAAGAAAGAGATTGGAAATATATTTCTAAAAACTAGGTCCCTGAAATATTTTTAATCCTACTGTTGTTGATCGCTCAACACGCACCACCTGAGCTTCATTAAATCCCAAATATTGAAAAGTTGGAAGCGCAAGAAATGCTTCTTCTTTTGATGAATAAGACGGAGAAAGATAAATGAACTCTTCCCCGTTTCTCAATGAAGTTACACCCTTTACTTTTCTCAATTTCTCTACTACACTCACTGGCACAACAGATTTGTAAGAACAAAGTTGAACTCTGAAGTCATTAAGGTTTAGGTCATCATCTAAACTAAGTACTGTAGAACTTGCCTGAATTGAGGCCGCTTGTTCAGAAGTAAAGCTCGTTAAAACGAACATTGACGCTACTGACAAACTTAAAATAAGGGACTTCATAATATGGGTGTGTTAATTTTATAGTGACAAGATACGACAACATCACCTAAATCCTTTAAAATAAGGGGGACTGTTCGTTAAAGGGAGCGTAAAACAGGATTTTCTGACGTAATCTATCGATAAGTGACACGATTTAGCAGATCATTAAAAATATCCGTTCTATTTCATTGTTTTACAACTACTTATGTAACTATATTTTACGTGCTACCCGGGTTAAAATAAAAAAAGCGGAAGTCGTTTAAAACTTCCGCCGGCATTTACCAAAATTAATTGGTATTGATTGTGTTAAAAAACCAGATGTTTTACCATCTTGTTTCCCGTTTCTCACTTGCGTGATTAACAACCACAATCAAGTGCCTTGCTGCTTTAACAATAATTATCCAACTAAGTTTAATCATTGCGTCACTAAACTTTCATCTCGAAGATCAGAATATTAATTCCACAACTTTCGTCGCTTCTTTAACATTCAGTTTTGTGACTAACATTGATCTAAAAGTAGTAGGATTTAATTCGAATCCAAAAAATATAACCATCTAGTTATTAACATGTTATCAAGGCAAGATATGAACAATTGTTTATAACCATCTGAACTTCAGTAGGAATAAGAGATTCCAAATTTATGCTTCTTTCAACTGCTTGATTTTTAGCCTATGTACATTTAGTTATTTACTTACGCATCTCAATTTTCGAAGATTTTCATAACTTGGGTGAAAATTACAACTACCGTGGATACGATTAATTACGAACCAACAGAAAAATCACCACTTATTGAGGGCAGTATTTCCACTGGAAAAATTCTAATTCAAGGGAGGAGCTATCCTGAAAATGCTCCTAAATTCTTTCAACCTTTACGTGACTGGCTGGAAGAATTCTATAAAAAAACACCTGGAAATATCGAATTTGAAATTGATTTTGATTACGTGAACACAGCTACGACTGTAATCTTATATGACATCATACACAATCTTTCAAAATTAGCAAACGAAAAAGAAGTGCATGTTACCTGGAAATATGAATCAGATGATGTCGACATGATCAATAAAGGGAATGATTTTAAAGATCTGCTTGGTGAATTCATCACCTTAAAGCAAAAAGATGAGTAATACTCGCCTTTATTCGAACAAACTAAACATTTCATTGGATTTAATGTCAATTGGCAGGATATTTGACATAGAAATGACTAAATTAAAGGTCATGAAAAACTTATTTAGCCTAATTGTTTTTTCTTTTATTGCCACTGTGACATTTGCCCAACCTGTTCCCGCAACTGAAGAAAACATTCCATATTTGGTTACATTCGGATCGGATGGTGATAAAGCATGGGGAGATGATGATTTTTCACAGACCTTCTTTTTCGTAATTCCTAAAACACATAAAGCACCTGTATATATCCGTATTTATGATCCCGGAATTAGTGGTGAAATAGACGAAGTAAAAGGCGAGTTTGATACAAAAACAAAATTTACTGTTTACGGTGGAAAAGGTTGCGTTACTGAAAAGGATGCCAGAAATGCTAACCCCGTAGGAAACTATAAAAGTGGAAATATGCTGGCCACCAAAACATTTGGAAAAGGCTACGATAAGAAGTGGTACACATTCGGTCCTTTCAACCCAACCTCAGGTGAATTAGCTCCCAAATATGGTGGTTATGTCTTTAAGATTATTGCAGAAGGGATAGAAGGAGATGATGGAAATCTCTACTCCTATTATCTCTCTACATCAAGCACAAAAAACATAGATATTGAAGGTGGAAATGCTTTTACCTTTGAATATACCTTCCGAATGCATGATGACCCAAAAGAGGTCTCGCACGTTTATCCTTATATAGATGATCGTGTAGTTTCCGTAAAGCAAGGTAATTTTGATTGGGACTTCGACGGAGAGTTAAAAATAATTACAAATACAAGATTTGCTATCCCGCTAAAGAAATCAGGGGATGGGAACTGGATGAAAAGTGAACACAAGGTTCTAACCAAAGAAAAAGAGTCCACTTTTGATGTACAGTTCCACAAAAACAAAACGAAACCCGCTAAAAATAATAACGTAAGCTTTTTTATTACCAACCAGTACGGTGAAACATTGCCATTTTACACCATACCCATTGGTGGAGTACCTAAACCCAGTACAAGTATTAATATAAGTCCTAAATGATTTCTACGCTTAAATGAGAAAAACCCATCTCGCTCTCCTCTTCATTAGTCTATGCAGTTTGTCCTTCGGACAGACCTTTAGATTTAATCAATATACTACAGAAGATGGCATTTCTCAAAACTTCATATACTCCATCAATCAAGATAAAAGAGGATATCTCTGGGTCGGAACAGGTGAAGGTCTTTGCAAATTTGACGGAAAACACTTTGTAACATTTACTTCAAATGATGGCCTGGCAGAGAATGTGATTACCTGCTCGTATATGGAGGATAACGGCCAACAATGGTTTGGTCATAATGAAGGGGGCGTTACCCGGTTTGACTCAAAAGAGTTCCACCCAATTAAATCACCGAAACTAATCCAAAGTAAAATAAACGCCATTAGCGGGTATCAGGGTAAGATTTATGGTGTCTCTCAAAATCAAGGGGTGTTTGAAATTGCGAATGGGCAAATCAAATTGATTGGAAATTTTGAAAAAGAAAGTTTTCATGCCATACAATGCCTGAACGAAAAGAACATGTTGATTGGAACTTCCGAGGGTTTAATCCATCTAAAATATAATGGTAGTAAATGGGAAGTTGCTAACGAACTCCTGCCTGAAACCTGGGTAAAAGATTTTTCTCCAACCCAAATAGACGGAGAATACCTCATGGCCTCTCATGAAAGTGGAATAGCCAAGGTTCGTTTGTTCGAAGGTGAAATTCAATTCAGTCGTTGGGATAGTGATTATGACATTTCCGAATTACAAATTCAAACCATTATGGAAGATGCCAACCGAAATATCTGGTTGGGGACTTTTGGCAATGGATTGGTAAAGCTTCACCCAGACACGCTCGGAAATGTGGATTTTGAAGTGACGCACTACAACACAAAAACCGGTATGTCCAGTGATTTTGTTCAATCCGTTTTCCAGGACCGGGAAGGCAATATATGGGTGGGAACATTTGGTGCAGGCCTCTCTACTTTAATAGATGATTTCTTTACTTTCTATTCTCATGATCCCGAAAAATATGGTGAGAGTGTTTCAGCCATTTGGGTTGGTGGAAACGAAAAGTGGTATGGTGTTGGAAATGGACTTATCAGAAATTCTCCGGTAATTGATTCCATGTGGACTTTTTATGATGGTTCAAACGGTTTTGTTGATGATAAAGTAACTTCCCTTTTCTTTAATGACTCCATTTTATGGATTGGAACTAATAGCTCCGGTCTCTATAATTACAATTTCAGATCTAGAAGACTCAATAAAATAATCTGGGATTACGGCAGCCTGCAGCAAAAAGTCAATCAAATTACCGGAGATAAATATGTACTATACGTAGCCACTGAAGGAGGACTCATTATTTACTATATCGAAAATGGCTCAACTGATTTGCTTGACACAGAATCCGGACTGGCTCATAATGCTATTAAAACGGTATGCATTGCAGAAAACAGTACCATTTGGATGGGAACGCATAGTCGCTATTTATACGGTATCCGAAATTCTACTATTGATGAGTTTGAAATCACCAACGTGGGTGAACTGGAAGTAACAAGTATAGCAGAAGGTAATAATGGGGAAATATGGATTGCTACTGCAGAAAATGGCGTGTATAAGAAAATGGGGAATTCATTCGCAAGATACTCTACAAATGATGGTCTAAAATCTGACTATACATATGCTATTCAATTGGATGGAAATGGCAAAGTATGGGTAGGGCACAGAGGAGGAATGAGTCGTATAAACCCTGATGACGGTAAAGTAGTCGTTTACGATCACAAATCTGGTATTAAAGAACAAGTGAACCCGCGCGCAATGTTTCTGGATGAAAAAAATTATCTGTGGATAGGAACCGACGGTGGCGCAATAAAATACGACCCCAGTAAAGATCGCAAAGAGATAGTTCCCCCGGTAATAAACCTACTGTCAATAATGATTGGTGAAAAAGAATATTCACCAGACGAACCGATCAATTTACCCTATAACAACTACCGCGTTGAATTCAATTTTATAGGAATTAGTTTTGGTGCTCCTGAAAAAGTTAAATACAAATACAAACTTGTTGGGCATGACCAGGTATACTCAAATTTTACAAAAGAAAGTCTTGCTACCTACGGTAAACTGGCAGATGGTGAATATATTTTTCAGGTAATGGCATGTAATGAAGATGGAATCTGTAGTGAGGAAACTGCAAGCGTCAAAATTACTATTGCCAAACCCTTCTGGAAACAACTCTGGTTTTTTATTGTAGTAGCATTGGTACTTATTGGCACCGTCATTCTAATCGTAAGACTCCGGGTAAAACGACTGCAGGCTAATCAAATTTATTTGGAAGAACAATTAGCGATAAAAACCAAAGAGGTAGTAGAAAAAGCAGAAATTATCCAGGAAATTAACAAAGATTTGACGTCCAGTATTAATTACGCCGAACGTATACAAGCCGCTATCCTTCCTTCAACAGAAGAATTAGATGATATTTTTCCGAACTCCTTTATTTTTTACCGACCTCGAGATATCGTAAGCGGTGATTTTTACTTCATGCGTCATTATCCTGACAAGTTGATCGTTGCATGTGTAGATTGCACAGGGCATGGGGTGCCTGGTGCTTTTATGAGTATGATTGGTTCCACCACACTGCGGAACATATACACCTTGATGGATTCAACAGGAAACTGGAAAACACCCGATCAGGTACTGGATGTATTGGATGAAGAAATACAAACCATCCTTCACCAGGAATTTTCAGGGAGCTTTGAAGATGACTTTTTTAAGTCACGGGATGGAATGGACATGACTTTGTGCGAAATCAACCTCAAGACTAATGAACTGTTAATATCCTCTGCAAAACGGCACTCTATCATTGTTCAATCCGGATCTGTAAAAATAATATCCGGAGATAAACGTCCAATTGGCGGTGGTATTGTTGATAAAGTCGATTTTCACCTGAAAAGTTTCCAAATGAATAAGGGAGATGCACTTTTCCTATTCTCGGATGGCTATCCGGATCAGTTTGGAGGCAAAGATGGAAGAAAAATGAAACTGTTAGGCGTACAGCAAATTATAGAAGATTTATTAAAAGAAGATAGAAAAAAATACGGTAAGATTATCACCAATAAATTTGACAATTGGAAAGGAAACAAAGAGCAAATTGATGATGTTCTTATGATGGGTATACTGTTTTAATTGCATGTAAACGTAAATGACACTGAAATCAGCACTGATAGTATTTTTTACCGTTTTTAGCCTGCAGCAGGCCTGGTGTCAGTTTGGGGACCCTCTTGTAAAATGGACGGGGGTCATGGAAGATGAGAAACGATCAGAATTGGCCAAAGAGATCATCTTTAACTACAAATATGAACCTGAAAAACGAACAGATTCTGTGCTTCAAGTGCTATATATGGCACAAAATGATGTTCAACAGAATATAAATGACTGGAACCATTATATCCACAGTGAAATTGAAAAAGCTCAAAATAATTTCCCGTTCGCATTAGCACATTTAGATACGGTAATCACAACTACTAAGAGTGACTTGTTATTAATAAAGGCTTATAGCCTGAAAGCCCGAATTCATACAATTATAAACGAACTGGGTGAAGCCATTGATTATTTCAAACTGGCATTGGCAAAAGCAAAGGCATTGAATTACTATACTGTTCAAAGTGAAATCTATGCTTTTATGGGAGAGTTTTACCGTAAGACGTCTGACTTTGATATGGGTTTGATTTATCTGGACAGTGCTCAACAATTGGTTGATCAACACAACATTTATGGTGAGGTCAATATTGATATACTCGACCGAAAAGCCGCCATCTACTCCCAAACTGAAGAGTTTTCGACAAGTGTCAATTTTTCAAGACAGGCCTTGTCGCTTGCCATTGATCAACAAAATCTTCATGCACAAGCTGTAAGTCACAATGAACTAGGCTATTATTACGAACATGAACCAAATTATGATTCAGCTTACTTTCACTATAATCGGGCCATTGATATTTGGACTGAAATAAAAGCATATCGCTACCTGGCAAATGTTCAATTCAACAAAGCACGTCTTTTTACAAGAAATGGAAAACTAACAGAGGCAGAGCAATTATTATTTCAAACCGAGGAGCTGTGTCTTGGTAAAAACTGGAAAGAAGTGTTCCCGCGATTATACGAATACATAACCATGGTATACCATGAAAAAGGTGATTCAGTGAACTACTACAAGTACAAGAACAAAACTACCCAGGCCTATTTTGATCTATTCGTAATAGAAAATGAAAAGAAGATTGTTCAAATGGAGTTTGAACATGAACACGGTAAGAAGATCTTGCGTATCAATGAATTAGAGGATGACCTGGAAACAAAGAATGCTCAGCTGGATGCAGCAAAGCAGGATCGTGATTTTTATCTCACCTTTTTTATTGCATCACTTATGCTCTTGTTTACCTCTTTACTCTTCATAATACGCTTACGGAAAAGGTCAAAAAATTAGAGCAAATTAGCTAATTTGTACTAACTTTTAGGGCAAATACCGAACCTCACATTGAACAAAATACTATACATAGAAAACGATTCTAATGACCAGGAGTCATTTCAAAAACTTGCAGCACAATGCAATAGGGAAATTGACCTTACACTAGCTGACAACATAAGCTCTGCTCAGGAGTTAATCCGAAAAGGATCATTTGATACAGTTTTTTGCAGCCTCAACTTTGGAGATACAACAGCTTATGATTTACTAGACAAATCAAGTCTTATAGAAGAAGTTCCTATTGTTATTTTATGTGAAAAACCTACCATAGAAGACACTAGAAAATCACTTAAAAAAGGGGCTTTTGATTTTCTTGGAAAATCAGATCTTTCGGCAGGTTTAATTGATGAAACTATTTCAAGTGCCATCCGGGCAACTAAAGAGAACAAACTGAGAAAAGATCTCGAAAAACGCCTGGATAGTATCTATGCTAACACCCGAACAATACTGGACAATACGCTCGACGGTATTTGGTCACTTGACGACAACGGAAAGTTGTTAATAATGAATTCTATTGCTCGTGATAATATAAGCGAGCACGGAGAAAAAGCACCGGCGATAGGTGAAAATTTCTTTGAAAACCTCAGTCCTGTATTTAAAGAGCGTTGGGAATCAATCTACCACAAAGTCCTAGGTGGAGAAGAAGTTCTTACAGTAGATAAATACAAGGATGGTGATTATACGTTTTACCTCGAAATGGCATGTACTCCTATCATGTCAAATGAAGAGACCGTAGGTGTTTCATTCGTCGCAAGAAATGTTACCGAACGGGAAATGGCGGAAGAAAAAGTTCGGGAAAGCGAGAAAAATTTTCGCTCAGTATTTACTGGAAGTGTAGTACCGATTATGCTGATTTCAATGTCAGATAATTCAATTGTTGATCTAAATGATGCCTGTGCTCAAATGTTTGGATTTGACCCAAAAGAAATGGTCGGGAAAAATCTGTACGACACCATCCCCGAGGATCAACACAAAAACTTTAAAATCAACTTTGAAAAATACCTGCGTGGAGAAATTGAAATACTGGATAGTTTTGCCAAGACTTCATCTGGTAAGATTATTCCTGTTCAAACTACTGTAACAGAAATATACTACGATCAAAAACCGTGTTATCTCATTTTTCTCAATGATATATCCGTTCGGTTAGAAACTGAAAACACACTTAAAAAAGCACGTGAACTTGCCGAAAAGTCTGCTGAATTTAAATCACTCTTTTTAGCCAATATGAGTCATGAGATTCGTACCCCTATGAACGCAATGTTAGGGTTTGCTGACTTGCTAAAGAAAACAGAACTCAACGAAGAGCAACAGGATTATGTCGAAATTATTGCCAATTCAGGGCAGGATTTATTGTTAATCATCAACGATATACTTGACCTCACCAAAATTGAAGCCGGGAAATTAGAGTTGCGCCCGCGTACATTTGAACTGAGCGGCCTTGTCAATAAAGTCATTAAACTTCATCAAAACAAAGCAAAGGAAAAAGGCATTGAGTTAATCCTTCAACAAATTGGTGAATTACCCGAATTCGTATACCTGGATGATTTACGTCTCACACAAATACTTAACAACCTTTTAAGCAATGCCATAAAGTTTACTGAAGAAGGTGCAGTAAAGCTCAACGTTGCTACAGTGAAGGAAAAAGGAACGGATTATTTGCGCTTTCAGGTTGAAGACTCCGGAATTGGAATTCCAGAAGATGAATTGGAAACCATTTTTGAGAATTTCAATCAGGTGGATTCCAGTTTACAGAGAAAACACCGGGGAACTGGCCTTGGGCTTTCAATTGTTACCCAACTGGCAGAACTCATGAAAGGATCAATTAAGGCCACTTCACAAGTCAACAAAGGCTCTGTTTTTGAGTTAAAATTACCACTTGATCCGTCACAGGTCGAAAGTCCTGCAGATCTTCAACTGGGTAAAAAAGAAATTCTGTCAGATGAATTAAATATTCTTTTGTGTGAAGATAATCCTGTCAACGTCAAGCTGGCAACTAAGATTCTACAAGATATGGGAATTAATTACCAGGTGGCAAAAAATGGTGAAGAGGGCGTTAAAGCTGCAAAAACCTATAAGCCGGATGTTATTTTTATGGACTTACAAATGCCGGTAATGGATGGTTATGAAGCAGCAACTGAAATAAGGAAATTCACGGATATCCCAATCATTGCAATGTCAGCACACGTCCTTGAAGAAGAACAGAAAAAATGCATAGAAGCGGGTATGAATGGTTTTATTCCTAAACCTTTTAAGGCACAGGACATAATAAAGGAACTACAAAATCAATTCTCCTTTTCTGCAGCGGAGAAAAAAAAGACCGTCGGAGATAAATGGAAATCACTTGGAATGCCTGGCTTGACAAATATGGCAAAAGGTGACGAAGAGTTTGCCATTTCACTTTTTGATATTTTTATAGAACAGGCTTCAAAAAATCTGGATGAATTCAGGGAAGCCCTGGATAAAGAAGACCAGGAAAGACAAGAAAAAATAGCACACCGACTGCTCCCTTCATTTATGATGTTCGACTTTGTACAACTCCATATAGTTGCTGAGAAAATAGAAAATTACGAAGCAAGTGAAGAGGAACGCATCTATTTTGCTGATAACCTCAAAAAAGCCATTGCTGAAATCAAACAAAAACGATCTTCGTTTGCTAATAGCAACTAATCGGTAAAGTTTGTTTGCTTATCGAATATGCGTATCACCTCAGCGGTCAATTCTGTAAATTCGCGCTAACTACTACACAAAGTTTTTGATGCTGAGATCAAATGTTGTATTTCTTGACCCCGACAGTGATTTTACCAATTCGCTAATTGATAAAATCAAAAAGCGAATAGATTACAACTTTTCATATTATCCTTCTTTTGAAGATGCCAAATCAGATGTGGTTAAAAATCCACCTGATGTTATTTTTATTGAGCAAAACCTCAATGGTATTTCTGGTTTGGATGCTATTCCTTTACTTAAATCATTAAATCCAGGAACTGAAATAGTGATGGTTTCCAATCAAAACGATCTCAAAGTGGTAGATAAGGCATTTGAACTTGGCGCTCTTAAATATTTTAGAAAAGATATTCTCCTGATAGACCACATTGAAGAGGTTCTCAAAGAGCGACAGATTCCTTCATGGAAAAAATTATTTGCCTAATTCGCACAATCTTACAGGTTATTTACTAAATTTTCGTAGACGAAAGTATTAATTCTTATCTTCGCTACGGATATGAGCTCAGATATCAATTTTGGAAATGAAGTAGTTGTGATAGAGGCGACAAACAAAACGCCTTATATCAAGTTGGATAAGGAAAACGGTATTATCGAAATCAAAGGTATATCCATACCTGAAAACACAAAAGAGTTTTACTGGAAGTTTAATCGTTGGTTAACTGAATATGCCGCAGATCCTGCTCCGAAAACAACCGTTCAAATCAAACTGATGTACATGAACAGTAGTTCTACAGTAGTGATAACAAGAATGTTAATGCTTCTTGACGAATTGATCGGGCTCAAAACAGTAGTTCAAATCGACTGGTATTATGAAAGTGACGATCTTGAAATGAAAGAGATTGGACAGTATTATAATGACACCATGAAATGCCAGATTAACCTCCACGAAGTAGATAAAATATAGTTTCAGGTCCCTTAAAATGAACACGCAATCATTCCCAATATGAGTGAATTCTATAGGAAAGAAACCCATAGAACACCAAAGATCAACGGCTCTATCAAAGATGGAAAGATAGAGATCGTGGGAAGGAGTTTGCCTGAAGATGCCAAAGAGTTTTACCTGCCTTTTCGAGACTGGCTTCTTGAATTATTCGTTTCAGATA
The DNA here is from genome assembly GCA_014762645.1 of Crocinitomicaceae bacterium. Classification (GTDB taxonomy): domain Bacteria; phylum Bacteroidota; class Bacteroidia; order Flavobacteriales_D; family Crocinitomicaceae; genus Paracrocinitomix. The sequence goes on along the minus strand of JABURP010000077.1, from coordinate 22,245 downwards.
CGAAAGAAATTACCGTTTATCTTGAATTAGAATATTTCAATACCGCTACATCTAAAATAATTATTGACATGCTTCTCAATCTTGAAAAGTTAAAAGTCAACAAAAAAGTTTCTGTCACCTGGGCGTATGATGAAGATGATCTTGAAATGGAAGAGACCGGACATGACTTTGTATCGCTCTTAGGTGACATGGTAACCCTAAAACCAAAACCATTTAAGCCGAAATAGGTATCATTTTGTCGATTTAACCCACCAATTGAGCAGATTTTTCGTCATTTTATTGAACCTAATTAATAAAATTGAATAAGCAGCAAACGATCATGTTTTTTACACCCAAGGCTTTTGCAATCAGAATTTTATAACAGTTGAGACAAATTCTCAAAAAAGTAAGATCTAACAAAAGTACGTCGTTCAAAGAAGGATTCCTTTTCAAAGGCTTGTATAAATTGGCATTTTAAGGAAACTTTTAGTACTGAACCAGAGTAAAAAACAAATACCGTTCAAGCTTGTTTTAATTGAATGAATTGTAAAAAGCTAATACTCGCGATTTCCCTGATGTTGGCCAGTGTTTCCCTTGCACAGCCTCCTCTGGATTGGGCGTCCTATGCAACAGTAGGTGGCGGTTATGAGGATTATGTGGAAGATGTTTTCGTGGATGCCGCAGGTAATACATACGCTTGTGGTAATTTCAGAGGCTCTCTAACATTTGGATCGGATAACCTGTTTGCATCTTCGGCGGGACAAGCTTTTGTAGTAAAATATGACCCTAATGGTAACCCATTATGGGCCATTCAATCAAATGGGAATGCACAGGCATTTGCAAAATCCATTTTTGTTGATGCTGCAGGAGCCGTTTACGTAACGGGCTATCACTCTCATAGCATTCTAAGCTTTGCTGGACTATCACTACCTTCAAGCTCAAATGAAGGGTTTTATATTTTAAAAGTAACTTCCTCCGGATTACCAATCCACCTCGTCGGCCCAACAGCCGGATCAACAGGTAAAAGCCAGTCTTGGGCTATTGTTGGAGAAGGAGATGCCGTCTATATAGCTGGTTCCCATAAGGCTGGCTTAACTTTAACTGGTGGACCAACGCTCCCGGCAACTGCAGGTCAAAGTGATGTGTTTTTTGCCAAGGTGGATTCGAACTTAGCTTCATTTACCTGGGCCTTTTCACATGGCGGACCTTCAAACGACTTTTCAAGGGGAATCACTATTGACGGAAATATTCTATATGCCACAGGGGTCTACGGACCCGCTACATGTACTTTCAATGCGGGAACTGACTACGTTCTGCCGGATTATGGCGATCTGTCTTCCTGGGTGACCAGAATTAATCCTCTTACCGGAGATATTAGTTGGGCCACCTCTGCTGGTTCGGCTAATGGACCATGTAGAAGTAATGACATTAGTGCAGTTGCGGGAGAAATTTATATTACCGGTGGGTGCAGTGACGAGATGGTCTTTGCAGAAGACCCTTCGTTTACAGGGCCCTTCACGTACAACGATACGCTTTTTTCAAATGGTGAAATAGATGCATTTGTAGCGCGTTATGACGCCTCCGGAAATGCACAATCTCAATGGAGTGATGGGGGAATAGCTACAGATGAAGCATTCGGAGTAGCAGTAGATCTTACCTGCTCAGAAATACAAATCTGTGGTAGTTTTCAGGATTCGGTAAATTTTGGCGGTACAACCCCATTAATGGCTAACGACAAAGACATTTTTGTAGCTGCCTACGATAATGTCGGTGTTTTATCCTGGGCCTCACGACAAATCTGTGATGATGATGCCATAGCAAATGCCATTAGTACCTCTGGAGGTATCAGTAGTGTCGGTGGTGAAATCTATGGTGACGGTTTTTTTAAAACAGACCCCATGACCCTGACTGACTGGAATGGCTATAGTGACCATTTCGTCTTTAGTTTTGATTGTACTACTCCTGTTCCATGCGGGCCTGAGATAGATGCATGTCAACAAAATGATACCGTCATAGCCGACCCAAGTTGTGCCTATGTACTGGCTGATTATACCGGGATAAGCGTAATTGACGGTTGTATGTCCGGCGGGATTTCTGTGAATCAAAATCCTCCACCCTTGAGTATTTTAGGTGCAGGTGTACATGAAATTAACCTAACTGCTGTTGACCTCATTGGAACAAAAGATGTATGCTTTTTTAACGTTGTTGTTAAAGCCACAAACAAAGCCCGAATTGCACAGTGTGGGGATAAATTCATTAATGAAACAACAAGTGGTGACGGCAACGACTACAACTCCTTTTCCTGCTCCTCCACTTCAACAAATGGTGAGGATGCCCTCTATCAGGTAACCGTTGATGCAGGTAATCAAATACTCCAAATAAAAATGGACAATGTGGTGGATGCAAATGATCAGTTCGTCTACGTGTACTGGCTTCAAAACAACTGTCCAACCTCCGGAAACTGTGTTGAAATTGACAGTTTTGAAGTGAGCTCGGCTCAATTCTCTAATAACAGCCAGTATTTAACTTTTCCGGCAGCCGGGCCAGGAACATATTATTTGGTCATTGATTCAAAAACCGATTTTATTCAGCAATATGATATTGAATTCATGTGTTCTTCAGCAGGAATTTCACTGGATACCACAGCAAGTTGTTCTGCAATTGACACCGATAATGATGGTATAATTCCTTACCTGAATGGTTCCAGCGCAGATCTTACCGTACAACCCTGCGAAACCGTAACGATTTGTCACGACTTATTTATCGCCAATGAAAATGGTTGGGAATGGATGGACTCTGTTAGCATGAGTTTGGGAGATTGTTATCAAAACATAACCAATATGACACCTACTTCACCGCCAAACGACAATGGGTTTTATGATTCCTTTGGAGAATGGGTTGCCAGCTATGACAGTGGAAGCAATAGTATTTTATGGGAATTTACACATAGCTCCAGTAATCCATGGGGTGATGGAAATACAGGTGAGTATAATTGCCAGGCTTACAGCTTTTGTTTTGACGCCGAAATTTCATCTACATGTAACAACAATAGTAACCTAACAATAGGTATAGCAGTAGGTGACGACGCAGGAAAAGGATCAGGTGCTCCGTCTAACGTATTTGATATTGGAAACTCAAATGATTTTAACTTACAGGATGATGATCCCTACTTTTCATACTCGTCCAATGTTTTTTGTGACGGAGACCCAAGTGTTTCTCCGGATAGTATTACCACTCCAGGTGGTACATTCACAGCCAGTCCAGGAATAGTCTTTACGGATGGGAGCCCATCTCCAACTGGAGAAATCGATTTGACGGCTTCTTCTATCGGGGGACCGTATACAATAACCTATACCGTCGGTTTATGCCCTTTTAGTCAAAGTTTTATTCTGGAAGTATACGCACAGGAAAATCCCTCATTTTCTTATTCACAGGCTGCTTATTGCCAGGGAGATCCTGATCCCACTCCTTTAATTAGCGGAACTCCGGGAGGTACATTTACCGCACCGGTAGAAATCGTTTTTATCAGTAACTTAACTGGAGAAATCGATTTGGATGCCTCCACCGCCGGCGGTCCGTACTGGATAAAATATACAACACCGGGTCCGTTTTGCGTAAATGCAGATTCGGTACAGGTTACTATTAACCCGGAAGATGACCCAACTTTTAATTATGCTTCAACAATTCACTGCGCGGCAGATGCAAATGTATTGCCGGTATTTATAGCAACACCAGGTGGGAACTTCTCAGAAAACACTGGTAATATTGTTTTAAATGCAACAACTGGTGAGGTAGATATTGCATCCAGTCAGGCAGGCAATTACTTTATATCATATACCAGCCCTGGTATTTGTCCAAATATAGATTCCGTGCAATTTAGCATTCTGCCAGAGGATGATCCATCATTTAATTACAGCGATACTGCTTATTGTCAACACGAGTCGAATCCAGTTGCAAACATTACAGGAACCGGCGGAGGAACATTCACTGCTCCAGGAGATATTACATTTATCAGTGCTGCAACCGGAGAGATCGATTTAATGAACTCAACTGTTGGTGGTCCTTATTGGGTAACTTATACGTCACCAGGGCCAACCTGTATAAATAAAGACTCCACTCAAATTACCATCCATGCTGAAGATGATTCTTCATTTACGTATGCTTCAGCAATCCTTTGTACCGGTGACCCCGATCCAATACCTACAATTACAGGAACTCCCGGTGGTACTTTTACCGCCTCTGCTGGAATCATTTTCACCGACGGCAGCCCCTCTCCAACGGGTGAAATTGATGTGTCGGCAAGTACAATTGGCGGAGCATATACCGTAACTTATACTACACCTGGTCCGCAATGTCCAAATGACCATGATTTCATACTTAGTATTTTTGACGAAGACGATCCTACGATTGCCTATTCCTCAAATACCTATTGTCAAAACCAATCAGATCCTGTGCCTGCTGTTATTACACCAGGAGGAACATTCTCCGGACCCGTCGTATTTATTGATACAATTACTGGAGAGATTGATCTGAGTGCCTCTCCTTCCGGAGGACCACATGAAATAGTTTATACTTCTCCCGGACCAGAATGCCCGAATACAGATACTGCATTTATCACCATTAATGCCTTGGATGACCCCTCATTTACGTACGGTGCAACAGAATTTTGTATTAATGATGGCCTCATTACGGCCAATGTTACCGGATTGTCCGGAGGAGTATTTTCTACCTCAGACTCTCTGAATCTTGTATTAGATACAACAAGTGGAGCCATTGATCTGGCAATAAGTAGTGCAGGTGGACCATACTCCGTTCAGTACCTCACGAATGGTGCCTGCCCGGATAGTTCCCAGGTAAGTATCACCATATACGGTCAACCCGTTGCTGAAGCAGGACCGGATCAGGAAATTTACTTTACGTACAATACAAACCTTGAAGCCGTTCCTCCTACTTCCGGAACTGGAGTTTGGACCATTCTCACCGGAACTGGAACTATTGTAGATGATAGTTTGGCAACCTCTGAAATAACTGACCTTGAAAATGGTACAACTACACTCCTCTGGACAGTTGACAACGGAGTTTGCCCAAGTAGTTCAGATCAGGTCACTATTACAGTTTCCGGGTTATTTATCCCTGAAGTAGTTACTCCGAATGGAGACGGTAAAAATGATGTATTTGAAATTTCTGGAATTGAGTTACTGCCAAATACGGTGCAAATATTTAACCGGTGGGGACAAAAAGTCTATGAATCTACAGACTATCAAAACGATTGGAACGGAACCAATGCAAATGGAAAAGAACTTGTAGATGACACTTACTTTTATGTTGTTACTGCAAAAGAAACCAAGTTCACAGGATTTGTTGTACTGAAAAGATGAAGTACTTATTGACCATATTACTCTTTGTGTCTGGTGCGGCTTATGCGCAGCATGTGCCCATCATTTCTCAATACATGTTTAATGATATCGCATTAAATCCTGCTAATACAGGAAATCAAAACTCCCTGAGTATTTTTGGTAGTTACAGAGCACAATGGGTTGGAATCCCTGGTGCGCCTAAAACACAATCTTTCTCCGCTCATTCACCGCTTAGAAATGCAAGTTCATCTGTAGGTATTCAGTTTTTTGCAGATCAAATTGGAGTCGACAAATCCACCGGAATTTTTGGTTCTTACGCATATCGCATCAAGATGAAAAAGGTAAACCTTTCTTTTGGTCTTGCCGGTGGTTTATTTTTAGTCAGGTCAAACAACAGTCAATTAGCTGCTAACGATTCAGGGGACGAATTATTAGTTGATAGTCCGTTGGGGATTATGCCTGATGTGAGTTTTGGTATGAACCTCAACGCAAAAAAATACTTCGTTTCATTTTCTATCCCCTTGTTCCTTGGTCATACATTCGACGGAAATAAAATTCGTGTAAATCACGACATTAAGAACTATAATTTTATGCTGGGAGGAGGAACTTCATTCAAGGTAAACAGAAGATTTAAGATAAAACCTTCCCTATTATTAAAGTATAAAGTTGGTGCAAGACCACAGCTGGATTTGAATGCTATGATTGAATTGCATGAACTTTTTGAAACGGGGCTTTCTTATCGAACAGAAGAAGCAATTATCGCTCTGTTCAAATTCTCTCCTACACGTCAATTTAGTGTGATGTATTCTTTTGGAATGCCAATTACTGCAATCAGCTATAAGCAATTTGGATCACATGAACTCGGGTTAAGATTTAATTTTTTATACAAAACAGAACTGTCAAACGCACGTTATTTAGGGTGGTAAACAAATGGATAACATATTGCCTGGTAAGTATATTCTGCTGTACAACTTTTGCACAAGAACAGGAAGTTGATCTGATCTTGATTGAAACACAATTACAAGGAAACGTATATGGCCCGGCCTTTTTTCGGGATAAAATTGTCGTGTGTAGCGATCAGAAAGATCACTTTTTTAAAACCGTGTTGGACGAATCGGATAAAATGACCACTGATCTTTATGAACTAGATACGAGCGGAAATTATCAACGATTTTCTGACCTGCTGAGAACCGACTTTAACGAAGGTCCCGCATCTTTTGACGAAAATGGCAGTCAAATGGTATTCACTCGTAACGTCTACATTGACGACCCAATGATGGGGTTCGAAAAAAAGAAAAATCCATTGGGGCTATTCGAATCAAGTTTTAAATCTAACAATTGGTCCACCCCGCGGATTTTACCGTTCGTTGATTCAACATACCAGTACATGCATCCCGGGTTAAATGAGACAGGTGATAAATTGGTATTTGCATCTAACCGACCCGGTGGTTTTGGTGGTTTCGATATCTGGATTTCTATAAATGATGGTTCAGGGTGGTCAGAACCGGTTAACGCTGGTGCTGGAATTAACACAAAAAGCAATGAGCTCTTTCCATCTATCAGTGATCGATCCATTTACTTTGCTTCAGATCGCCGGGGAGGAATGGGAGGCCTGGATATATATTCACATGACACCTCAAAAACAATGTCCATCCGATTAAAAGCCCCAATAAATTCTGTGCATGATGATTTCGGGTTGATTTGTAAAAATGGAATGAGTGAAGGATACTTTGCTTCTAACAGAAACAACAAGGATGAAATTTGGAAATTCACCAAAGAAACAGAGGTCATTGTTGAATGTGACAGCCTTATCCCAAACATCTTATGTTATACCCTGACTGAACAGCAAGCTGCTGAACTGGGTGAAGTTGAAAACCTGGTGTATGTATGGAACATTAATGAGGATAAAGTTGAAGGAATTTCAATTGACTACTGCTTCCCAGGAGAGGGTGGTTACGAAATAACCCTGGATATTATCGATACCGTGGTTAACCAAACATTTTTTAATCAGGCATACTATTATCTTGAGATTCGTTTTGCAGAACAACCTTATATAAGTTCCCCGGATACTGTGCTGGTTGATGATCAGTTTGAATTATCATCCGGAAAAACCAACTTACCAAATGCCGAAATTTTGGGGTACGAATGGTCCATATCTGACGGTACAACTTATCCTACCAAGAATGCAAAACATGCCTTTGAATCTCCAGGAGTTTACAGGGTTGAATTAACAGCAGAAATAAAGCTGTGGGATAGCACATTTTTTGACTGTGTATATAAAGTTGTTCACTGCTATGAAGAGAAGGTTTTAGCAGATATACGAGAGGCTGAGAACATTCTGGAAGACACTTCAAAAGTTATACAGGAGACACAGTTTTTTGCTGAACATACAGATAGTTCAAACACCGTTTACAGTATTGAGGTTATCCGTACAAAAGAAAAACTGCCTAACGATAACTTCCTGTTCACGCTCATGGAATCTTATGGCAAGGTATATATCCACTACATTGAAGAAAAAGATGAGTATTCATATCTCGTAGGTGATTGGGATAATATTGAAGATGCACATCCAGCTTGGCAGGAATTTATCAAAGAAGGGTATGATGAAGCGGTTGTTCGTTCCATTGACCTTGATCTGGTTTCTACTTTTTCTCTAGACAATTCATTTGAGCTTGAAAACGTCACATTTGATGAGGGAAAATGGGACATCAAAAAAGAAGCTATTCCTGATCTCCAAAACATAGTAGAGATAATGCTAATTTTTCCGGACGTTAACCTGAAAATTGAGGCGCATACCAATTCTCGTGGAGATGATGAAGACAACCTACAACTTTCAATAAAACGGGCCGAGTCGGTAAAAGGATATATCGTGTCTAAAGGAATAGATCCAACGCGTATTACTGCTGAAGGCTTTGGAGAGACTAAACCCAAACAAAGCAATGACACTCCTGAAGGTCTCAAAGCAAATCGAAGGGTTGAGTTTACATTTGTTAAATAATAGAGTAACAATAATTTGCGTTCATTCGTCTTATCTTTGCATTCGTATTAAACTTTTAACTGTTCGTTGAGTCTCACTAAACGTCCGGTGCTTTAATTACGTGTAGTAAATTGCAGTGAATGTTGTGCGCAAAAATAGAATTACCTTCCTCCTCTCCAAAATACTTTTGGTAGTGGTTTTATGTGCATATTGCTCCGTTTCCTCAGCACAACTGGACACTAAGCATTATATACCACCCATGTTTGGCAAAGAAGACCTGGGAACGCATTATTTGGTTCTGGGTACACCTGTAACTTCTACATTTAATGTAACGGTCAAGGATGGAGCTGGAAACATTATTACGACTATTCCGATATCTTCTGGCTCATCCAGCACAACTCAGATTGGTACCGAACTTAACTCTCCATTTTTAGTATCAGAATCTCAACTAAACACGCCAGTTGCCAACAAAGGACTTATTTTAACTGCCCCCGAGCCCTTTTATGCAAGTGTTAGGGTCAAAGTTGCCGCTCAAGCCGGGTCTTTAACTTCAAAAGGTGAAAAAGCCGCGGTAGGTACAGAATTCAGAACCGGACACATGTTTAACAATACCGGTTATATCAATGGAAAAAGTAATGTTATCAGCTTCATGGCTACAGAGAACAATACAACTGTCACAATATCAGACATCAGTCCCGGAGTAATGTTCAGGTCCACCAATTTTTATGGAAGTCCATTAACAACCAATGATATAACGGTAACCTTAAATGCCGGGGAAAGCTATGTGTTAGCCGCTTATTTTGATGAAAACAATACCACAAACAACAATGTAAATGGTGTCAACGGAACGCTTATCACCTCAGATAAAGGAATTGTTGTAAACTGTGGAACATGGTTAGGAGGAAATGCCCGGTCAGGTACGCAACCAACAGACCCTGTTGCTGAAGGTAGAGATATTGGAATTGATCAAATTGTTCCAAAGGAAAATATTGGAGACGAATATGTTCTGATAAAAGGTTTTGGTGTTGAAAACGAGAGGACATTTGTTGTGGCATCAGAAGATAATACACAAATTTATCTCGGTGGAGCATCAGCTCCCGTTGCAACCCTCAACGCAGGAGATTTTCACGTGATAGAAGGCACTTCTTTTTCAGGAAATAACAACTTGTACCTCACGGCAAGTTCACCTGTGTTCGTTACGCAAACCCTCAATGGTGCAGATGGTTATACGGATGATAATGAAAGACAAGCCGGTATTATTTTTCTCCCACCTGTAAAATGTACCGGAGCTAAAGAAGTCACGATACCGAATGCTGCATTTATTGGCACTGCTTATATCAGCATAATTGCAGATGTCGGCGCCAGTGTCACTGTGAATGGTAATCCTATAAGTGGAGGCTTATCTGTACCCGGAACACCTGACTACGTTACCTACCAGGTGTCAGGCTATTCAGGAGATGTCAAAATAAGTTCCGACAAACTGGTTAGAGTAGCTTTGCTGAACCTTGATGGTAATATCGGTGCTGCGGGTTATTTCTCTGGGTTTTCAAAGGACATAAATCTCACCGCATCCTATCAAAATAATACACAAGTAACCAATGATGAAATATCTGAAGGTTGCGGATTAGCAACAATTACAATTGAACGAAGTAGCCTGGAAGCCAACAGTACCCAAACAGTAAATTTAAATGTTCTGGGAACAGCAACTGAAGGAGTGGACTATACAACTATCCCCAATCAATTGACATTTGCAGTTGGTCAGACAATTATAACTCTTCCGGTAGAAGCCTTTAGCGATAATTTAACCGAAGGAGATGAAAGTGTGATTTTAGAACTTACCTTAGATGGTCAGGTTTGTGGTTCTGATGAATTAGCGTTTATCATTAAAGATGTTCAGGATATTAATGTTGTGCTGGATGATTCAAATGTACAATGTCCGGGTGATGATGTTGCGTTAACAGCGATTGTCACTGGTGGCGTGCAACCTTATGAATACATCTGGTCAAACGGATCAAGCTCAGAATTTATTACCGTTACCCCAGATTCAACCTCAACTTACTCAGTAACGGTTACAGATATTTGTCAAATGGATTCTTCCTCCACAAGTGCCGTGGTTAATGTCCCAACTTATAACTTGATTATCCAGTCCAGTAACGATACCTCTGTGCTTTGTCCATATACAGAAATGATTATTGCAAGTGAAGCTACCGGAGGATTACCTGACTACAACTACCAGTGGTTCGAAGACGGACAATATATCTTGAACGGACCAGTGCTTAGCATCTCTCCGGCAGAATCTACGGACTACATTGTGGTTATTACGGATCAATGTGGATTGGAAACGCAGGACACCGTATCCATTCAGGTCCAAACACCATTAATGGAGCTCACCGTACCAGAAGATATTGTTGCCTGCCCTTACGATACGTCTACTGTTTGGGTTGATGTATCAGGAGGATTAGCTCCTTATGAATACTATTGGTCGCACAGTGGAGAAACTACAGCAGGTGTTGCCGTAAATCCAGGATGGACCACCACCTACACTGTAACAGTAACAGATGCTTGCAATTCGTACGCGTTAAATGCTCACCCTAAAGTTGAAGTAATTAAACCAAATGCAGATTTTGAAGTGTTATCCACCACGCAAATGGAGAACTTACCGGTGTATTTTGATAATACCACTTCCGGGGGCAATAGTTGGTTCTGGAATTTTGGTAATGGAGAATCCTCTACTGAATTTGCTCCGGGAACAACTTTTGAAGAAAACGGTATTTACGTCGTTACCTTAATTGCAACAAATAGTTTGGGTTGCAAGGACACTGCCACGAAAGAAATTAGAATTAAACCAGAGTATTATTTCTTTGCTCCTAATGCGTTTACCCCTAACGGAGATTCTTTTAACAACTATTGTTCTGTCTCAGTGATAGGTGCCTTAGGTTTTGAATTTACTTTATACAATCGCTGGGGTGAACAAATCCTGTATACAACTGACCAATACTTTCAATGGGATGGTTCATATCAGGGGCTACCTGTAGATGATGGTGTTTATACCTACCGTTGTACTGTTCGAAATGATGCCGGCGAAATATTCGAATATGTCGGCCACGTAGCAGTCCTGAAATAAGTTAAGAATCCAATTTAATCGTTGTTTATTAATTAACGTAAATCGATTTACGCGAAAAAAATCAGTATTTTAGTGATTCTCAAAAAAACAGTTTCATGAAAAAATTTTACTTGCTATTGACCATTTTTGGTCTTACCTCAACCTTATTCGCCCAGGTAACAGATATGGGCGGCCCATTTGCCTGGAAAAACAGACTGGCAAACAAAAAAACTCCTCCTGTTGAAATAATGCCCGGATATGATCAGGCGGCAATAGATGCCGAAGACGCCATTAATGATCAGAACAAAGATCAGGTGTGGAGGTTTGGTTATAAGTATCCAACTAACTTCTCCCTTCAAAATTCGGGTCAATGGACTACGCTACCCAATGGTGACCGTTTGTGGCAATTAGGAATTTCATGCCCTGGTGCCTTAACCGTTAACCTCTTGATTGAAAACTTTGATTTACCGGATGGAGCATATTTGTATTTGTATGATGTTGACCAGACCAATCGCGTTGGTGCTTATACCTCCAGAAACAACCGTACTGACGGATTATTAGGTACAGAACTGGTTCATGGAGACGAGATTATTGTTGAATACTATGAACCGGCTAGTGTAGCAGGACAAGGAACGATTACCATTTCTGATGTTGTACATGGGTATCGTAGTTTGAATATCATTCAAAATCAACTTTGGGAAAAAGCACTAAACTCTTCTGGTGATTGTAATATAGATGTGAATTGCCCACTTGGAATCGGATGGGAAGATCAAATAAGATCAGTTGCAATGATTGTTGTAGGTGGTAGCGGTGTTTGTACTGGTGCCTTGATTAATAATACCTGTAATGATGGTACTCCATATTTCTTAACAGCTAATCACTGCCTTGGAGCTGGCGGCGGTGTAGGTAACTGGGCGTTTCGTTTTAATTGGGAAACACCAGCAGCAAATGTTTCCTGTGCAACTACTGCTCCAAGTACAGATCCTGGACCACCTTATGATCAAACAGCCAATGGCGCCACAACACTTGCCAATGGGACAGTATCAGATTTTGCATTGCTTCAGATCAATAATATGACCCTTAATGATGCTCAAAACTGGAACTGCTTTTACGCAGGATGGGACAACTCTGATGCACAAACAGTAACACAAGGAACCGGCATTCATCACCCATCTGGTGACGTAAAGAAAATATGTCGTGAAGATAACAACCCTTATCATGCCACAGCAGGTTCTCCTACTGCGCAAGTTTGGATGATTGATGACTGGGATCAAGGTGTAACAGAGCCAGGATCTTCAGGGTCTCCATTATTTGATCAAAATGGACGAATCATTGGTCAACTTTATGGTGGAGCAGCAGCGTGTAATGGAACGAATGATAATAATCAGTTAGATTACTACGGTCGTTTTGGCGTTTCATGGGTAAATGGCGTAAGTACATATCTTGCTCCAGGTGCATGTGGGTTAGCAACTACAGATGACGGTTGGGATCCAAATGCTCCTACATTAGCAGATGACGCAGGAATTCAAACAATTGTAAATCCTGCCGGAAATACTGATTATTGTAATGGTAGTCCATTTACACCTGAAGTTACTCTAAAAAACTACGGAACAAACAACCTAACCTCTGTAAATATTATATATAATTTGGATGCAGGACCAAACAGCACCTATAACTGGACAGGTACCTTGGCACCTGGTGCTTCTGTAAACGTCACTCTGAATTCATTTACTGCTGCAGATGGCCCTCATACTTTTAATGCCTGGACTGATTTACCAAATGGTACTACAGATTCAAATAGTGGGAATGACGCGAGTAGTTCGAATTTTACACAAGCGACAGGTACTCCAACAACTCTAACTATCAATACCGATTGTTGGGGATATGAAATATATTGGGAGTTACTAGATAGTAACGCAACTACGGTTCTATCTGGTGGAAACACTTCCGGTATTCCACCGGGAGGCTTACAAAATGCCACTTCAGGAGACCCTGGTGCGTATGGTAACCAAATAACAGTTACAGACAACTGGTGCCTGACTGCAGGGTGTTATGACTTTATTATTTATGATGATTGGGGAGATGGACTCGACGGAACATCTAGTGGATGTCCAATTGATGGGTCCTGGAATATAGTAGATGACTCAACCGGAACGGTATTGGCAGCAATGGGTGTACCTGATTATGGTGCATCTGATACCAGTAATTTCTGTGTGGTTTCTCCATGTAGTGGCACACTTAGTTCCAGTACAGTAGAAGAATCGTGTTTCGGAGATAATGATGGTTCTCTTACTGTATCTGTCTCTGGTGGTACATCACCATACACCTATGATATTGGAAGTGGCCCTCAAGGTTCTGGTACCTTCACCAACCTGGCGCAAGGTTCATATACGGTTACCGTAATTGATGGTAATTCATGTACAAACTCGATTAATGTCACCTTAGGTGGACCAGCAGAATTATTAGTAAACTCTATAGGTACGGACGAAACATGTCCAGGTGTTGCTGATGGACAAATTAATGTCACAGCTACTGGTGGAACCGGAACACTGATGTATGATATCGGGTCGGGGCAACAGGCTTCGTCAAGCTTTGCAAATCTTACTCCGAATACATACAATGTAACCGTTACAGATGCCAATGGATGTACTGCCACTAACAGTGGAGTTATAATTGGAACAGGAAGTGGTGTTTCAGCAACAATGAATGTTACAGACGTGAGTTGTAACGGAATGTCGGATGGTCAAATACAAGTTGTACCAACCAATGGGTCTGCGCCTTATACGTATGATATTGGTTCAGGAGCACAAGGATCTGACACTTTCACCGCTCTAACTCCAGGGAACTATACAGTAACAATTGTAGATAATAATGGTTGTTCAGGTACCGTGAATGGATCGGTAAATGAACCAGCAGCAATTACTGATGCATATACTTCTCAAGACGAGATATTTGGAAATGACGGTTCTATTGATTTAACGATTTCAGGTGGTACACCTCCGTATTCTTACAGTTGGTCAGGACCAAACAGTTTCTCTTCCACAACTGAAGATCCAAGTGGTCTTGTAAGTGGCACCTATTCATGTACAGTTACAGATGCCAATGGATGTACACACAGTGTAACAGGTGTAGAAGTTGGCTCTCAGTTAAGTATTGGAGATCTGAATATTAACTTCTCAGTTTATCCAAATCCATCTAAGGGCATATTTAATGTTCAATTAATGAATGTAGATGGTGATGTAACTGTAAACATAGTAGATGTTACCGGCAGATTGATTTACACAGAGAAGATCAATGGAAAAACACTGTTTACAATAGATATTTCAGATAAAGCGGAAGGTACGTATTTCATCCGACTGACAGATGGAGAAGTGCAAACTACAAAACCAATTGTCAATCAGAAATAACAAAACCAACTAATAACTAATAGCACAAAGCCCGGTCATTTTGATCGGGCTTTTTAGTTTTATCACAATGACTTTTTCAACCAGTTTTCAAATGCCTTAACTACTTCTTCCCAGCATTCACACGAGATACTGTTTTTAGGTCCAATAAAGTACGTTGTTTTATCCTCCCATTGATGCTGCGCATTCAATACCGTTTCCTTCTTTCTGAAGAAACAAAAGGCATCCTCTCTCCCATCCTGATGTATATACAAATGACCTTTTCTTTTTACCTGATGGAAGACCTTGGGATCACAATTGTTTTGCTTTATAACCGCCTGAAGGTCGTCATATTCACTTTTAAGAAATTTCACCCCTTAAAATTTGTGAACTACTGTGCCGCGTGAAAGAAAAACAAAGTATTTAATACTCTTCATAGTGTTGGAATTTGTGTTATGGTAGATTAAAGGTAAGTAATAAATCATTAAACCATTAACTAACACACTGATTTATAAAGTATTCTGAACGAAAGATGGAGGGTCCCCATAAAAAAACCCCTGCCATAAGTAGGCAGGGGTTCGATATATTTTGTTTAATAAAACTAGCTTACTTCGCTACGCTTACAGTAATAGTTTCATTCTCATCTCCATGAAGGATATTGAAAATATAAGACCCTGAAGACAATTCAGAGATATCAACAGTCAGAATTGGCGAAGCCATTTGTATATTCTGAGTGCTAACTACTCTTCCTTGCATATCAGTAATCGTTAAGGTAACTGCTCCGTAGTTTTCTCCTACTGGAATGTTTACCACAACATTTGCAGGGTTAGGGTATGCTACGATCTCATTATCTGATTCCTCTTCGTCAATTCCTACAGCAGAAGGGAATACATTTAGTGAGATAGCCGGAACGATATCAGTTCCAAATCCAGTAGCAAACCAGCTTCCATCAGATTCACCTGGGAACTGTGGCTGCAAGTATGTTTCAAGGTTCCAGTTATAATCAATTTCCGTATCGTATCCGGTAAAGATAAACTCTCCGTAATGTGTAATACAGAACAGGTATCTCTGATTATCTGTTAACAACATTGGCTCGTCAAACGAAATGAAAATTGAATCTCCTTGAAGATCTGCATTGTAGATATAGTCACCACTAGTAATTTCTACAAGATTTGAGATAGCAAAGTTCGGATCATTTAAATCAGTGAAGTTATCATTCCACTCATACGCAAAAGCCTGAACGAACTCACCATCTAATGAGTTTGCACTTAGCGTAGTTGCAGAGAACGTCATACCGTTGATAGCAATACGAGATGCATTTGGATCTCTAAATGCCATACATGACGAGTTGGTTGCAGTTGAATTTGATGCTCTATAATAATTCAAAGCAATCGGCGAACCGTTTCCTGCATCCAATCTTGAATAAGAATAAAGTGAATCACTCATCAAGAAGTCAGCAGCCAAAGTATTGTCATTTGGAAACTCATCTGTTGAATCAGACGCAATTGTGTATGTGATATCGTAGTATCCGTTTGGATACGAAGCCTGTGAGAAAGTAGGCAACACAACAAACACAGAATCTCCAGGAAGAATCAAAGCTTCAGGAGTAGAAGTATTGTCGTATAATACACTTCCGTTGTCAACTACCGCGTTCAATGTAACGTTCGTTTGATCGTTAGCTCCGTAGTTGATCACCCAACCTCCAAGCTGAACTTCAAATTCACTGGCATCTTGTGAAAGAGCCTGAACGTTTCCAAACTGCTCAGGTCTTAGGATATGCTCAGGATAAAATCCTAAATCACTTCCATAGTATCCAGTTTTAGAACCAATAAAAGCTGTAGTAGTATTACAAGCTTCCATATCTGCTTTTAATGTAGCTCCATCAATATCAGAGATCATTACTACCGGAATAGTAACGTTTGTCCCTTGTGCTCCACCACCCATTTGGATAGGTGCTCCAGGAACATTATTGATGATAATAACTCCGATTGCTCCAGCATTCTGACAGTTCAAAGCTTTCACTCCAAACTCGCATGAACCACGGTACAAGCAAGCTATTTTTCCAGTTACGTTATTGGTTACAGCATTACACACAAGTGAATCTGCTGATGTTCCGTCACTAGCCATACACAACTGCCCGGTAATAGCGTTAGCGGGATCTGTCATGTCAGGTACACCCCATCCTGAGGAAGCCTGTGCATAGGACATATTATAATTACCTGCGTTCGACGAAGGCGCCTGAACGTTAAATATCACCTGAGCAGAACCTAAGGTCGCTACCAGTGACAAGCTGATAAATAGTAAAAATTTCTTCATGTTTTATGGTATTTTTTTCATTATTACAACTGCTAAAATACTAAAATTAAATTTCTGATTCTAGTTGTATCGTAATTATTTAAAGTCCAGTACTTAAATCAATTGCATAGTTTCTTTCTCTTGGTCCAAACAATTGTTACTAACTTTAGCTACATATACAGAAGTTTGGAAAACAGAAACCGCGAAATACTGAAGCAGTTAACGTTGAGGAGGGCATGGAATTTTCTACTTCTCAAATCATCCTATTCCTTAAGTAATATCATCAAAAAGCCCATCCATTGGGGGACGCCCGTTGCTGTATCCATTGAGCCTACAACAGCCTGTAATCTCAAATGTCCACAGTGCCCATCCGGTCTTCGTCAATTCACAAGACCAACCGGAAACCTAAAAACACAAACCAATACCGCCATTCTAGATGGTTTGGGACATAACCTTCAATACATAAATTATTATTTTCAAGGTGAGCCATTTATCAATCCTAATTTCCTTGAAATTGTGAAAGAAGCCCGCAAACGCAACATTTATGTGCTAACCTCTACCAATGCTCATTTTATTTCCGAACAAACGGCAAAAGATGTAATTGATTCGGGAATGAGTGAAGTTGTTATTTCAATTGACGGAATAACGCAAAAAACGTACGAAAACTACCGGATTGAAGGTAATCTGGACAAAGTAATAGAAGGAACCAAAAACCTTGTTGCTGCAAAAAAAGATGCCGGATCAAACTATCCTATTCTCACCTTTCAATTTCTGGTGAGTAAACAAAATGAGCATGAAATTGAAGATGCTAAACGGTTAGCCACAGAAATTGGCGTTGATAACATTACTTTCAAGACGATCCAGGTCTATGACTACGAAACAGGAAATGAATTAATTCCTGATAATGAAAAATATTCCCGCTATAAAAAGCTGGAAGATGGTTCTTATGTACTGAAAAATAAGTTCAGGAATTCGTGCTGGCGCATGTGGAGTTCATGTGTTTTTACCTGGGACGGATCAGTTGTGCCTTGTTGCTTTGATAAAGATGCCAAACATAAAATGGGTAACATCACAAAAGACGAGTTCAAAAAAATATGGAAATCCGGTATTTATAAGGAGTTCAGAAATAAAATTTGGAAGGATCGTCAGCAAATAGAGATTTGTAAAAATTGCTCTGAAGGATCGAAAATATGGGTTTAATGTAACGAAACCATGAACTCAATTGTTCTATTTATTGAACCATTTAATCTTTGAGTTGTATTGAGGATTCAAAGAATCCTTATTTCTTGTTAAAATTAAGTAGGTGTCTTTGTAAACTATTAATTTCACAGCTAAAACTTTTAATATGAAGATTTTATTCTCCATTTCATTCTTAATCTTATGCTCCCTTTCTTTTGGTCAAACTATTGTTGAAACAGAAGTTAAAAGTGAGATCAAAGATGTTACCGTGTTTATTACAGGTGGTGAAGTTCACCGAACTGCTGATGTCAACCTCAAAAAAGGTAGAAACAAACTTATTTTTAAACGAATCAGTACGGTTGCTGATCATAAAAGTGTTCAATTCAGCTCAGAGAAAGAGCACAGCCTTGTCTCTGTCAGTGCTGAAGTAGATTACTTAAGTTTTGAGGATAACAATCCGCGAATTAAAACAATCAAGGATTCAATTGAAGTGTTGACGCACAAGATTGTGGACCTCAACAATGAACGGTCGGCTTATCAGGAAGAAAAGAATCTCTTATTAAAAAACAACTCCATTAAAGGGGAACAAGCAAATCTTTCGGTAGAAGAACTGAAGGCCATGGCTATTTATTATAGAACCCGTATGATGGAACTGAACAAGATCATGACCAAATACGACTATGAAGTTGCTGAATTAAATACATTAAAAAGCAGATACCAAAACCAACTTTATGAGCTCAACTATAGAGAAACGATCAAGAGTAATCAAATTATCGTCATTGTGGATTCAGAAACTGATCAGAAAATTAAAGCGGAGATTAAATATATCGTCTCCAATTGTGGGTGGCAGGCCAATTATGACCTTTCTGCTGCAGATGTGAAAGGTAAGCTGAATTTAAAATACAAAGCAAAGGTTTATAACAACACCGGCGTAGACTGGACGGATATCGGTATAACGCTATCAACGTCAGATCCCAATTTGTCGGCATCAGCTCCCGTCCTGAACCCCTGGTATTTGAATTACGAATCTTTACAAAACCAAAGTAACGATTACTGGAACGGTCAAACTTATGTTGTTCCTCAAAAAAGTCAGTTTTCACAATATTATGGCAATGCTCAGGCCCCTCAGATGACGGGATTTTTAGATGGAGTTACCACCAACAACAACTGGCAAAATCAAAACGTTAATCTCAATCCTCAACTCAACTTTACCACGATTGAAGTTTCTGAATTAAGTACGGAATTCGAAATTGAAGATAAATATACCATCCCGGCGGATTCTAAACCTTATCTGGTAGAAGTAACCGATAATGAGCTTAATGCCACATTTTCACACAAAGCGGTTCCAAAGCTAGATAAAGATGCATTTTTGCTCGCAAATATTGTGGGGTGGGAAAAGCTTGATCTCGTTCCGGGCCCAACGAATGTATACTTTGCAGACACCTATGTCGGTCAATCTTATATCAATACAAGAAATGTTGGCGATACGCTTAGGCTTTCTTTTGGGAGAGACAATCGCATAGTAATTACCCGTAAAAAACTGGAAGAATTCTCTGACAAGAAAGTAGTTGGTAATAACAGAAAGGATTCTTACGTGTATGAAATTACCCTGCGCAACAATAGAGATATCCCTGTTACAATAGATCTTTTTGATCAGGTGCCAATTTCTCAGGATAGTGATATTTCCGTATCTATTGATGAAATTTCGGATGCCAGTCACAACGAAACAACTGGTTTGTTGAGTTGGAAAGTTCCATTGCAGCCAGGTGATGTTAAGAAGTACAGGATAGGTTTTACCTTGAAGTACCCTAAAGACAGAAGAATTCAGGTGAAACAGTTTAGAACGATCTCCTGTCCGAGTTTCTAAATATCTAACTCGGCTTCTACTTTTCTTCGGAAATTGAGGACAGTACGCTCCAGGTTTCCGAAGAATTTGTTTCTCTCTTTTGCATTGATCTTTGAAATCAGGCTGGAATTATCTTTCAACTTGGTTAGTACTTTCTCAGATTCTTCTGCATAATACGGGTCAGTGGTAACCAAATAATTTAAGATATTGTGAGATAGATAGACAGAAGTACCTGTATCCCATTTAATCAGATAAGTATTGTCTGCAATATAGGTGTCATTACAGTACATATTGAACTCATTCCCATTCGTTATGGGTTCGTTTCCCCGGGTGTACTTGGCCCCATTTTCTGCTTCGGTACGCATGTGATCAATCAACTGCATCAGATTGTCCAGAATCTCCAAAGCATAAGAAGGGTCTTCAAATAAATGCGAATCAAAATAATATTCGATTTGACGCAATGTCCCCCTTAATGTTTCAGGTCCGTAAATTTCAGTTGTTGGAATGGAGTTGTAATAATTTAATGCTTCAATACCTATTGCCAGTGATTCTTTATCAATTTTTTCACGCTTGAACTTCTCATTTTGATATTCAGGCATCATCAAATACGTCTTGGCCCAGAAGAAAAATTTGAAACGTGTAAGATGCGGTAAATTAAAAATCTGAAATAACGGTGTATCATTAATGGACATTATGATATGTGCATTGTCCAGTTGCCGGACCTGTTTTAAACCATCCCGCAATCCGGACAGGTAGGACTTATAGTTCATATCTATACTCACCAAAGGATTGTACGAGAACTGAACTCTACCTTGTTGCAATTCGCCGTAATCATCAAAAGACAGATTAAACGCATCACATAGTGTACGTGTCTCATAGATGGTAAGCGGAACATCTCCTCTTAACCTTCTGTAAGCTGCATCCTGTGAAATAAAAAGTTTGTCCTGGAGTACCTGAGAAAGTTTTTCCTCTTTCGGCAATTGTAATTTAATCGAATTAAAAATTCGTTGTTGAATGTCATGTTCTATTTCCATAGGTTTTGGGTTACCAATTTATAGGCAAAAGGGAGTGGGAAGATGATCTGTTTAGAAATACTTCTTATCTCTAAGGTAATTCTTCACATAATCTTCAACACCTTCTTCTAAAGTATGGAATTTTTGTGAATATCCTGTTTTGATCAATTTTTCCATCTTAGCTTCCGTGAAATACTGGTATTTATCCCGAATATCTTCCGGAGTTGGAATAAATGATATGTTGGGTTCAATATCCATGGCTTTAAAAGTTGCTAATGCAAGATCTTTAAATGCGCGTGCTTTTCCGGTACCTAAGTTGTAGATACCGCTTTCAGGTTGATTCTCCATTAAGTAAAGGCAAACGCTACAGACATCCTTCACATAAACAAAATCGCGAAGTTGTTCACCATCCTTATAATCCGGGTTATGGGATGCAAACAACTTCATCTTACCTGTATCAGAAATTTGATTGAAAGCGTGCATGATTACCGAAGCCATTCTACCCTTATGATACTCATTGGGTCCGTAGACATTAAAAAACTTCAGCCCTGCCCAAAAAGGAGGTGTCTTATCCTGTTTCAAAACCCACTTGTCAAACTCATTTTTAGATTCCCCATAAGGGTTGAGCGGTTTTAAATCTTCTACATTTGAATGCGCATCTGAATATCCCTTTTCACCTAATCCATAAGTTGCAGCACTACTGGCATAAACTAAAGGAATATTGTTCGCAGTACACAGCTCCCACATTTTTTTGGAATAGTTCACGTTCAGTTCATCAAAAATAGATTTGTCAAACTCTGTTGTATCCGTTCGTGCACCCAGGTGAAACACAAAATCAATTTCATCTTTAAAATCATCTGCCCATGCAAAGAACTCACTTCTTGAAACTTTTGCGATCAGCTTTTTACCTTCCAGGTTCAGGTTCTTATCTGAGCGTGAAAAGTCATCCACAACTACAATATCATAATGTCCTTTTTCATTTAAAGCACTCACTAAACATGACGAAATGAACCCAGCGGCTACGGTAACAATGATCATTTTTTCCTTTTTTAAGTCATACTGGCAGAACAAACCATTAAATGTGTCCTTGGTATTTTATTTTCGAAAATACCA
>JABURP010000001.1 GCA_014762645.1 Crocinitomicaceae bacterium | reverse complement strand
CCTTCTTTTCCTTCACACATGTGTCGTATAAATACTTAATTTTACCAATACGTTATAAGCAATTGAAAATCACTCTATTCATATTATCTTTCTTGCTAATGACAATCTCTAGGTCGCAAAACTTAGTTCCAAACCCGAGTTTTGAAGATACAGTCTATTGTCCAGCCGGAACCTTTGATTTGGGAAGCATGAATAACTGGACGGACGCTTCAGATGGTTCGCCTGATTTTTTTCACTCATGCAATGGGACAACAGCAGGAGTGCCCAACAATGTTTTTGGAGAACAATTAGCTCATACAGGATCCGCTTATGCTGGAATATCTGTCTATGACACTTTAGATACTTGGTCGTATAGAGAATATATTCAAGTGGAATTAATACCCCCCCTACAGGCAAGTCAAACCTATTTCGTTTCTCTCTATGTCAGTTTAGCTGGGGGTAATATTGACTACGCTATTCAAGAACTAGGTATTTATTTCAGCTCATCTCTAATTAATGAAACTACTGACACCACATTGAACTTTGTTCCTCAAATAGAAAATGATGCAGGTGTTATTACGGACACGATAAATTGGACCGAAATAAACGGCTCTTTCATTGCTAGCGGAGGAGAGCAATTTTTAATTATTGGAAACTTCAATCGTAAACAGAATTCTACTGCTCAACAAGTCAAAAACACAGGTGCAGCATATTCATATTATTACATTGATGATGTTTGTGTTTCAACGGACTCTTTAACCTGTACAGAATTTACTTCAATTGGAGAAGAACAATCTTCTTCATCAAAAAAACTGATCAAAATTGTTGATCTTCTTGGAAGAGAATCTGAAGTGGTTCCAAACAAAATCCTGATATACATATACTCTGATGGTAGCACAGAGAAAGTGATTCTGCAGGAGTAGAAAACTGCTTATAACAAATTAGCTAAAGTTCATGTCCGCCCTTGGCCGGCGCAAAAGCTCCCAATTGTTTGTTCAGTATCCGGGTGTGCCATCACGGCGGACAAACCAGTATCCGGGGTTTCTTGCCAGCACACTTCAAGACGCCATAAATGGCTAACTTTAGCCAAACGTTAGCAATTATTGCAACATGGAATCTGATTGATTTATGGTGTTATTCAATTTTGATAAATATAAATTTAATAAACCTCTATTCTTTGCCTTTGCAATTCTGATTATTGTATTTCACGTTATTTCTCTTATTATTCATGAAGACTATTTATATGAAACCGCTGGTGATGGAATTGTGGTTCAGTTTTTCTACTACTGCGCAGAATTTCTTCAGTTTCCATTTCTCACTTTAGCTTCATTATTCGACTGGCCTGACTTGGGAATTTTCACTGCAATAATATTTATTTTGCTTTTCATATTGAATGCTATGCTCTACGCCCTATTTATTGAGCGAGCCTTTGCGTGGAGAAGAAGTAAAAAAGTAGGGGTAGAAAACAATTGCTAACAAATTAGCTAAAGCTAAGCGTCCACCCTTGGCCAGCACACTTGCTCCCATTTACGTGTACAAAGTTCTGGTTTGGCCTAACTCGGTGGACTCCCATTGTGCGGGGTTTTGGCCATCTCACTCTCGCACGTAATTTGTATTTGCTGCGCAAACAACAAATTACTAGCTTTAGCCAAACGTTA
>JABURP010000064.1 GCA_014762645.1 Crocinitomicaceae bacterium | reverse complement strand
TAAGTAAAGTTTACCGCTTGCGCGGTTCGTGCTCAAGCACTAACTTTACTCAAAAGATATGCACTATTCTTAAATTCAATCAGTTATGGCAAGTAAAAAGGGATACAATACAAATTTAGCCTCGGAGTTTTATGTTCTTTCCATGCTTCATAGACTCGGGTTAGATGCATATATGACCCTTGGAAATAAGAAATCAATTGACATTTTGATAGAATCAAATTCGAAAGTAATTACCATTGATGTTAAGGGAATGGCGGGCACAACCTTATGGCCACTGGACAATTTCGAGAAAAAGAATAAAAACCATTTCTATGTATTAGTTTCATTTCTAAGAAAAATAAACGATCCAGAAGTTGCACCCGAAATTTACATTGTACCCTCAACAAAAATTGAAAAGTACTTTTATAGAAATCCTAAAGGAAATCGTCAAGGAGTGCAAATTAGCACAATGCGTAAAGCAGGAACTATTTACAAAGGAAATTGGAATCAATTAATTAATTAAGCCTATGAAGTTTATTATCTCGACATTAATAGCTGTTTTTGGTGTTTACCTGATACTATTTTACATGCCGAACACAAGTGCGGGCAATGAAACGACTGAAGAATACTTGCACCGAACAGTTGACAAACCTTCATTGTTTGAATTCAACAAATACAACCAAGCCGACTGGAATGAATTGTTAATTTGTGCTGGAATCTTTGGGTTAATTATAATTTGGAGATTAGTTCACAAAAAATCTTTCGAAGCAGTAGAACGTAAGGTAAACAATACAATTAATGCTATTGCCGGAGCAATTTTTGTTGGTGCGGTTGCTAATAAAGCCAAGAAGCATAAAAAAAAGGGAAAGGAAGGACAGTAGCCTATTTCTATGGGTAGAAAACAGTGCATAACACAATAAATAAAATTCACGCCCTACCCTTTTTTACCGCCCGCAAAGCCCCATTTGCGTGTACATAACCGGGCAGCCAGCACACGTAGGACAGCCAGGGTCGTGGTTTGGCCTGCGCACTTGACGTCGGCACTTAAAATGCCTAATTTTGCTCAAACGTTATAATCCATTGATGAATCTCGGTTCAATTTTTGTTACTTGTTGCAACATTGGACATTCTTTTAAAGAAAATCCTATATATGAAAGCTCTTTATCCCGCATTACTTTTCTGTTTCAATATTTCGTTTGGGCAAAATGAAATTGGAAAAACCTATAATGAAATTAAAACAAAGTATAAAGCCGCCGAATATGATTTGAAGGAAGAAAAAGGCGTAGATATGCTTGAAAAAATTTCAATTAATTTACCA
Source organism: Crocinitomicaceae bacterium (assembly GCA_014762645.1). Taxonomy (GTDB): domain Bacteria; phylum Bacteroidota; class Bacteroidia; order Flavobacteriales_D; family Crocinitomicaceae; genus Paracrocinitomix. The sequence continues at coordinate 6,378 of JABURP010000064.1, read as the reverse complement.
AATGCCAATGTGACATTCATTTTTGATATATGGACTAAGAAGTGTAACTCACAAATTATATACCCTAAAACTGAAAAGGATCAGACTAATTTGATTAAACAGTATAATGATACATATGTCTCGAAATCCAATCAGCTTTGGGTAAGATATTTCGAAGGTTATTCCCAAGAAATTCATCTTGAATACTCAGAAATTAGTAAAGAATATTACTTTGTTTGGAGAATTCCTGAACGAGTAACTAACAACCAATAGGTTAAAACGGTTCATAACATAGTAGGTAAAATTCACCCCCACCCTATTCCAAGCGCAGTGCTACCAGTGTCGTGTACATAACCGGGCAGCCAGCACACACAAGACCGCCCCGTATCCGGGATTTTGGCCAGGACACTTGGCGTCGGCATAAAATGCCTAATTTTACCCAAACGTTATGAGCCAATCGGAGGAAGATAAAAAGGAATTTTTCAAAAGCTTATCAGCAAATCAGGAAAGTATAGTAGTTTCTCCCGTAATTCCATTGGATGAAAAATCAATTTTAACTACTCCTCTTACTAAAATTCTACACCTGGACAGATCTAAGTTATCGAAAGAGGCAATTTGGATAATAGATACTCTAGAAAAAGATGAAGACTTTCCTTATCGAGATCTATATATTTCATTAAAGTGGAAGATTTCAAGTCTCGTTTGTATTCAAGACATATTCCCAGGAACTATATACGGAAACTTTGCGGAACCCACATACTTTGCAAAGAATTACTTTTATTATGAAGGACTTCATCTTTTGCGTGAATATTTTTACTGTGGCTTCAATAATTTTTTATCTGCTTCTCAACATCTATTGAGAACTTTCATTGAGTTCAATATCAAACAGAACTACTATCAACACTTGTGCAGAATTAATGATTCATTTGCACCGTTGAAAGAATATTTGGAATCAGGAAATTCTCCAAGTTCTCAAACAATGGCAAATAAGTTTCTACCCAATGACAAAATATCTCAACCATTAAAGAAGAAAATCCAGTTGATCCTGGCAAATTTATCGAAGACTTCTTCTCACGCTTATAAACCTTTGGATTCAATACGTGGAAATGGAAAATTGCAACACGAATACTCAATGGATTCAATGTTTTTCTGGATTACTTTGAATCATGTAATTAACATTACACTTTGGTCTTATTACCTTGTGTTTCCAGCTCTTTTCCAACCAAAGAATGTAGTAAAGAAGTTCGGCTACAATTTTCCAATAGGTGTTTTCATTACTGATTTTCAATTCACATCTATAAAAAACTCGCTTGAACAAGAAGATTTTAAGAAATTTCAGGAGTTTTCCTTGAATTCCCAAGAGATGAAGGATCTAAATAATTTTTACGAACAAAGGGAAGACTTGTCTGATGAAGAAATTAGAAATACTTGGAAAGAAGAAGAAGAACTACTAAACGAAGAAATTGGTTATTATTTCATAATTGGCAAAGCAAGATCTCTCAATGAAATTATGGCATCTAAATGCACTTTTGAAGTACAAAAGACTGATGACGAAGATTTGGAACCCTTATTAAGACAAGCATTGAAATTCAACTGGTGGGAAAACAACTACAAAAAGATGTAGAAAACGGCTCAAACACTATACCTAAAGTTCGCTACTCACGCAGTTCGACATCAATGTATGATTTTACTCAAAAGATATTATATTCTTAATTGAGATTAACATTTTCGACTAATCTTTGAAATGGTCATCCATCAATATGAATCAATGAAATTTAGTCATTGTTTTAAACACTTCAAAACTGTTTGCAGCTGCTACCAAATGCTTATCATTAACATAATGTTTCTTAAGTACACTTAGCCCAGAGTGATTACTTAATACTGGTGCTTTGTCACCGAAATGTCCTACTAACGCCGTCAAGTAGGTTTTACGTAAATGCTTTAATTGTGCTTTTTTCTCAATACCGGTTTGACACCAGAAATGAGTAAATGCTTTAGAGACAAGATCAATAAGAGTTTTCCTTGATGCCTTTTCATCATTTCCGAGTAAATAATTATCAGAATTCCTGTTTTCCTGGAACCCTATTTCAAGTAGAAGATCTTTTAAACCTTTTGTAATCGGAATATATTTCTTTTGTCCTTGTTTCTCATTAAGTCCTTTTTGTCTATTTACTTTGAAATTTTCTATTTCAATTATACTAGGTTCTCCCTTGTCATCCTCAATTACATTCGTAAACTTCAACATCATAAACTCTTCTCTACGCAAACCTGTTTCAAGCGCTAATCTGAAACATTGGGACATCCATTCACGATAACGATTTTTGCGTTCTCCGGATGGCATGGTTTGGTATCCATTTTCTGGAATAACCACATCCAATAATTGCTTGAATTCTTCCCGGCTGATAATCGTTTTAACATAATTCTCTTTTCTTCTCTGAACATTTACAAATGGATTACTTAGATTATATCCCTTCTTGTTAATCAACCAATCAAAGAACTGACGAAACAATCCAATCATTTTATTGTATGTTTTATTAGCATGTTGTAAATCATCAAGTATAAAAGTGTGAAACATTCCTACCACTTGGTCATTAACCTGATCTATTTTGAAAAATGTATGGTCTATACCATTCTTTCTAAGACTTCTACAGAACTTCTCAAAATAGTTCTCTACTTCCCAAAGATGCTTTTTCGTCCTAACTTTTACCATGTGAGATTCTACACCTTCATTATTAAGGAATCCGATATACATAGCCATACAATCTACCAACAATTGAGGCCTTTGATCAACAGGTTTAATATGCGTATTTGTAGACTGGTAATCTAATGATTCTAATTCCTTCTCAAAATCCAGCTTCCCCTGAATAGCGATACTCAAATCCTTTGTTCGGAAGAGACGAGTTTTCCGTTTCTTTCCATTAGTACCGGGCACTGCAATTATTGCCTTAAACATGTGTTTATCTGTGTTCTTACATGTGCTTATCCTCTTTCCAGTTTTTCCACAAACGCGGTTTTCAATCAATCGTTGACACTTTTGACAATAGGTGTATAAACCATTTACTTTATCTCTTTTGTCAATTATCAAGGGTTTTTCATTACTCATAACTTTTTCATTTTATTAAGAAAAGACTTTTCCACTTTTGATCGTGGAATATAACTAGGAACGGGTGCGTTCTTCTTACTATTTTTCACTAATCCCTCTAGATCACCATGAACATATTTTAAGAATTCCTCCTGCCAGTTTTCGCATCTTTCCTGTAGATGAATTATGAAGGGTTTGTGATAGGCAAGAAGAAACTCTGACCGGTTAACCAGTTGCATATTGCCCTGATTGAAAACGAAAACTGCATTCTTTGCACACCATTTTAAAACCGATCTCAAGTCCCTGTAGTTCAACATTTCTTTAATTTCTGTGAGTTCCATTACAGAACCTCGATTTGCCTTTGTGTCACTAATATAGGATTCAAATATTAAAAACACAAATTCCTTTATTTTATTAGATATTTGCAAATATTGTTCCATGTTGAAACTACAAGAATTAAGAATTTCTTGAAAAACCTCAAAATTCAGGTACTTTTGCAGTGATTCCTGCACAATCAGGGCAATATGTTGATTGTCCTTACTTACCATTATCGACAACTTTGAACGCGAGCTTCGCCATCATTTGCCCATGATCCATTCTAAGCGCGACCAGTTTTTCGTTGGCTACCAATCCATGACCTAAATCCATTTCTTTGTGAGGTTGGATCACAACAGCATCAAATGCTTTGAACGGTCTTGTTCCCGAATCGAAAAGGACAATTTCCTCATCCCATGCCTTTGCTTGTTTTACAAGGTCATTCATCTTCAGAAAATGCTTAACGTCATTGTTAAAAATCTCCGTAAAGGCTATTTCATAAAGCGAACGGGCGGCAATCTGACCTATATTCTTCTCGGAATAATCTTCCGGAAGATTGGAACCGCTGTGGCAGTTAATAATAATGAGCTTATAATCACTTTCGGGATCACCTGAAATGCGATCCACCACATCACCTAATGGAGAAACATTATTCACCCCTCCATCAATGTTATAATAAGAAACATTTAACTGCTGGTTCCGGACATATTCCACTCGACCCACAGGATCAAACACAATTGGAATACAAGACGAGGAAAGAACCGCACTTATCAGTTGCTCATCCGTTTCAAATTCAGAATGAAGGGTGCTGTAATATTTGCCAGTATTAAGTGAAACAAACCCACAGATAAAATCCGTTTCTCGCATTCGTTCTTTTTGCAGGTATGCTTTAAGTTTCTCTTTTAGGGGAGTATTGTCAGCCAGCGATCTGAAATTCTTAAATCCGGCTTTTAGATTTGCACCCAAATCCTTTAGAATTTCTCCCATGATTTCTTTCCTCTTTTTCTTTGAGAAAATCATTCCGAGTTTTTTCAAAAAGGACAATTCAATTTTAAAATCCGGTATTAGTCGCCTTGCGATCTTTTCTAGATCGAGTTTCATTTTCAGTTCATCCCCTTTGTGATCGGTGTCGATAAAATCAGAAGTATAAACTTCACTTGCTCCTTTTTTTCCAATCTTCTCCACCCATAACTCATTAAGGAGACTAAGTCTATTCATAGCAATCATGGCTCCGTTGATTGATCCTACACTGACACCTGCGACAAGATCAAATTTCATTTTTCCTTGCAGACCAGTAATTATTCTCCAGTTGTCATTAACATAATTCAGAGCACCTACCTGGAAAGCCCCTAAAAAACCACCTCCACTAAGTACAAGCGCATATTTCTTTCGCCTATTGTTTTCCTTCTTCCTCATGTTTTTCAATAATTTTTATGTTCCTACATTTTGTAGAGCTTGTTAAGCGCTATGTATTGCTCGCATTTAATCTGAATATTTTTGCTGAGACACTTTATTTTACACCATGCAATGAATTCCTAAAAATATTCATCTCACCACCCTGATTGTATCGACCATACTGAACGGCATGTCCCTTTTCCGGTACTTCCACGACAATATCCACGTCATGCTGAAATTCCTGGCTTCCCCTAAAATTTCCATCCTTGCGTGTCTGGAACACAGAAACAAATCCCTTGTCTGGGTATTTGGCACGTAGCGTGTCAATATCACGAGGGGTCATTCCCAGCTTATTCACACTGTCCAAAAAGATAAAATCGAAGCGGTCAATGTCATCCGGAAGTGATCCTACCACAAATAAATCCGGATGCGCCACCTCCTTTAGTTTTTCCTGTAGAGTATCGTCAATACCTTCTTCCTTTGCCACATAAAGTACAGTCCCATAATTATTGGCCAAATAACTGGCAAAAGCAATAGCAAGAATTGATTTTCCGAATTTTGGTAGTCCAAATATCATCATTGAAAAGTTGCGAGCGGGGTTACCGATAAAATCCAGCCATTTTCCGTTAAATCCCAACTTGTTGAACTTGAGTTTCAGCACATCCACACTGCTCATAATCACATTATCCGGGATGCGTCCAAAGCCGTTAAATATTTCATCACAACCACAATCCCCAACAATGCCGTTCAGACCTTGGAGTGTTTTAGGTTCAATGGTCAAAATGCCTGACGTTGGGTTTTTCTTGACAAAGGTTGTTAGTCTCTCCAATATTCCTTCAATCTCCTTTACATACTTGTCCCGTTTACTAATCTTTTCGGTCTGAATGGCACGAACTATACGGTTATAAAGATTTTTGGCTTTTCTATTTGGAATGGTCTTACCCTGTAGGTTGATATAACTTTTAATGAGTTTAACCGAGGGCAACTCAACCTGTTTACCTAGTATTTTGAGGTAATTGGCTTTAGTCTTAGGTGGAAGGTTCATTTTTATTTCGTCTTTATCCGAACTAAATCTTCCATGTAGTTTTATCAACACACTTTGAATGTCCAGTATTTCACGCGCGTATTTGGAGGTTTTGCGAATGCGCTTTTCGCGGATCGCCTTTTGCAGTGCGCTAATAAAAAGCCGAATCTGGTTGCGTGTTTTAGTCTTTCCATCAAGATTGACAAACCGTTTGATGAATTTGTGTTCCTCGCTGAATGATTCCACTTTTTCCACGTTGGAATCAATAATGGGTTTCCTTTTTGAATTTGCTGATCTGGTTTTTCTGCCTACATGTTTAATAGTTTTTGATGTTGTTTTCTTACTACTACTTTTCTGCGTTGGAGCAATAGACTTCTTAGGTTTCACCAAGTTTTCAATAAAGTCATCAAGTAATTTGAAATAGGCATCTATGGTTGTTTTAATTTTCTCACTTGATTCATAGGCCAACCAGGAATGTTTACCACTTTCCCAAATCTTTTCTACAAAATCCCAACCCTTTTTCAGTTTCTCACTCAGATCACTTCGTTTGATCCCTTTACTCTTAATAGTCTCATGATAGCTG
>JABURP010000093.1 GCA_014762645.1 Crocinitomicaceae bacterium | reverse complement strand
AACTTGTCCTTAAATTTACAGTAAGCTTATAAAGCAAAAGTAAAGTCAAAAAATTAAAGGTAATCTATTTACTAGATTGAGGTTCAAAAGGGAAAAGAAGGCTGCCAGAAGGCGGCCTTTTTTATTTTATTTAACCGGAATTTTATTTACTTAGTTCTTCCTTAACGATTTGAGAAATCACCTTTCCATCTGCCTTACCACTTAACTCACCCATTACTGGTCCCATAACTTTACCCATATCTTGAGGACCGGATGCACCAACAGCACTTATTTTTTCCTGAATTACTTTGCGAATATCGTCTTCGCTCATTTGTTCAGGTAAATACTGGGAAATAACTTCAGCCTGAAACTTTTCGTCAGCAGCAAGATCTTCTCTTCCTTCTTTTATATAAAGCTCGTAAGTATCCATTCGTTGTTTATAAAGCTTCATTACAATTTTATTCTCTGCCTCCTGAGTTACTTCTCCTCCACCACTAGTAGCTTCAAGTAATAATTTGGACTTAATATCTCGCAATGCAGCCAGCTTTTCCTTTTCTTTGGCCTTCATGGCTTCTTTAATGTCATTATTGATCTGATCTGTTAAGCTCATTTTTCAATTTGTTTCCAACAAAGTTCGAAATTTTATTCAATGTATCTCGCTTTATACAATTTGATTTTAACGATAGTTCCTTCTCCCTTGGGGTTATTAATAATCTGAACATCATCACTTTTCTTATGCGTTGAATTGTACAGATTGATTCGACTTTTCAAAATATCCAAACCATGTGATTTATGATTATTACTCTTTACTTTTCCGGATAGTCCTACTCCATTATCGTGAATTTCAATTTCAAAATACTCACCGGCATCTTTAATAAAGAGTTTTACCACCCCCATCTTTTCAAGAGGTTGTAAACCGTGTATAATCGCATTCTCAATTACAGGTTGTAAAAGAAGTGCAGGAAAAGCAATAATTGCAGGATCATGAATGGTCTTCAGATCAACTTCTAATCGAATTTCCTTACCAAAACGCTTTGATTCCAATCCTACATATAACTGAAGAAACTCGACCTCTTCTTCAAGTGTTATATACTCCTGTCTCGAATAGTCCAGTGATTTACGGATCAGTAGGGCAAAATCAGCTAAATAGTTTAGCGCTAATTTGCTTTCATTTTCTATGATATAATGCTGGATAGAGTTGATGGTATTGAACGTAAAATGTGGATTCATCTGAGAAATGAGCACTTTTAATTCTAATTGTACTTTTTCAAGCTGTCCCCGGCGCTTTCTATCGATTCTGATCAGAAGCAACTTAAAGACCAACCCAATCAATCCGAGGCCAAGTATAATGTACAGGACAATAGCCCACCAGGTTTTCCACCAGGGTGTATGTACTTTAAAAGGAATCGTAATAATTGGACCATTTTCAGTTTCATATGCCGACTTGATTTGGACGCTATAACTACCATTAACCATATTAGCAATTCTTAGATACCCGGCGTCCAGAACCGACCATTGGAGATCCAGCTCTGGAATTCGATATTGATATGTAATGTCATTCGTCGCACTATAGCTTATTTGAGTAAAATAAATCTCAAGAACGTCCTTCTCCTGCATAACAAACTCATTCTTGAAATACGATTTGGTTTTATTTATTCTAACCGAATCAATTGAAAAAAGGTCTTTTCGTAACACGTTTTGGCCAAAATCAGTCGTTGATGGAAAATACAAAAGTCCCTTTTTTGTAGCCACCCAAATTGTATCCTTATGCACCTCTACAGTTGTAACCTCATTAGAAGGAAGTCCTTTGATCTCATTTGCATTGTATATTCCTTTAATGTTTTGATCTTCATCCAGAACAACTTTGTCTAGCCCTTTATTTGTCGCTATCCATATAATGGAATCGTCCTGCACTCTAAACCTTGAGACACTTGAAGATGACAATCCATTGCTTGTGCTAATGGAGAATACCTTTCCACTTTTATAGTAAACCATCCCATTAACATAAGTTGACATTAATAATCCTTCCTGAAACCATTCGATTTGCTTCATTTTGCTTCTCAACAGTTCATTTTTTTCTCCAACAACTTTAGTATTCCCTTCTAAATCGGACACATACAACCCTTCCTCGGTTGCTAAATAAAGTGAATCATGCCCCAGCCGTACCTGGTCATAAACTTTCGCACAGTTCTTAAACTCTCTGTGATATGCATGGGTCTCTTCAAACACATACAATGCTTTTTTGGCCGTAAAAACATCCTTTTTCTCATCCCAGCTTAAACTGAAATAAAGGAACGAATAAGGATCATTTGCTGAACCGCTGAAAGGCGTGGTACCATTCTTTCCAAAAATGTAAGAGAGTTTTTCTTCATTATGATAGTGAAGGTACACATCACTCCAAAAAGTAACATTCTTATATTTTTTCGGAACTCCAAACCTTTTATCATATACCCACAATACTTCGTCCCACGATTTCAATAGGAGAAACTGATCATTCAGTTCAATATGATTAAAAATCATTTTTTCATTCGCATTACCGTATAATCTAATCTTTGGATTTGCAGAATAGAATACCCCTTCTTTGGCGGTTGAAACCCATAACCCACCTAAACGATCCATGTGTACATCTGTACACCACTGACCAGGCAACATAGTTTCAAGGTAAGTACCTGATTTGGTATATATATTACAGCCGCGTGTAGTGGCAACATACATTTTATCATTCCATATACGTATTCTCAACCCGTTTGCCCCAACATCAATAGTTTTTAATGAGCCATTCTCATAAATTATGAGCTTGGTTCCAATTAAGAACCGCACTCCTTCTTTAGTATACAGATAGTCGGTGATCCCTTCAAAAGCACGGATGTCAACTCTATACTTTTGATCAACCCAGATTTTCTCTTCACTTCTTTCATCAAAAACAATAATATCACCAGCATCCAAAGTATCTATGACCAACTCCGTATATAAATACTTGTCTAATGGGTCGAGAGAAACATGTACAAGAATATCGTGGTAGTTGATATCTTCCAGGTAACCACTTTCCCAGGATAATAAAGTCCAATTCTTAATTTCAGTTTTTCCATCTGGAGATATTACAATCCTACCAGGATTTATAAGAAACGAGAAGTTAAAATTCCCCCCTTCATCCTTCCAAAATTGACGAATATGATTGCTCCACCGAAGTTCCTGAAATCTTATTTTTAAAGAGTCGTTATAGGGAAAAGGTTCAAACCTTAACGGAAAGCTAAAGGGGTTAAAGGAATATAGTTCATTGTTAACATTACTTATCCATACTTTGTCATAAGACTCTTCGTAAAAGTTGAAGATAACTATGTTCTTGAGTCCGTTTTCTTCATTGAAAGTAACAAATTGCTCGCCATCATATCTAACGATTCCCCGATCTGTTGCAAACCATATAAACCCCTTTGCATCTTCATATATATCATGTACTTCAGAACTTGGAAGACCATCAGAAATGTCATAGTTTCTGAAATACACATTCTGTCCATAGGCTTGATTTAATACCGTACTTATAAACAACAATATGAGGGCTATCCAAAATTTCATTGCGCAGAATGAGTAATTCATTACATAGATACTAAAAAAGCCACCAATAAAGAGGTGGCTTTTTGTGTTTTGGATTAAAATGAAACTCTTACGTGTTTCTCAAGTAATTAACTATCATAAAAGTACAGTCATATTTTTAATAATTCTAGTGTCTTTGAGGTTACGGCGAGATAACTGACAAAACGGTCAATTGAATGATTAAACGGTAAACCTCTCCAACAAGTGTCTTTTTCTTCTGGACACCTGAACGCGTAAGTTATTGGTTAGTATTAGTTCTCCTCCATCCTGCGGTAGGTATCTTAACACGTGGTGTATGTTTACTATATACGATTTATGAACCCTTAGAAACAATTCAGGATCCAGGGATTGCTCAAAGCTTTTAATCGGTTTAGTAGTCATAAAACACTTATCTGTACAGTGAATTTTTGTATAATTCCCCTGACCTTCTAGATAAATAATGTTCCCTGGATTGAGAAACACCATTCCTCCTTTATCGTGGATAGCAATTGAAGATGGATAATTTGACCCACCATTTAACTGCTTAAACAATTCTTTAATATCTCCGTTATTGATTTGTGAGTTTAGCCTTTCGGTGATAATTCTTTCAACTGTTGTAACAAGATCGTCGATTCTCACCGGCTTAAGAAGATAGTCAAACGCACAATACTTAAATGCCTTAATTGCATACTGATGGTAGGCTGTTGTAAAAACTATTTTACCGTCAAACCTTTCTAATTCATCTAACAGGTCAAATCCGGTTTTCTCAGGCATATTAATATCCAAGAACAAGATATCCGGATCGAATTGAGGAATTTTTTGCAGTGCTTCATCAGGAGACATAGACACCTGAATATCTGAAATATCAGTACAATAATCCCTAATAAGACTTTTCAGCACATTACAGGCTTTGGGTTCATCATCTACAATAAAAGCTGAAAGACTGGTCATACACTAACCTTATACACGGGTTAAATGTACGTAGACTCCAATAAAAAATCTTATTTAATCCTGATAAATCACCTATAAATGAGTGAATTCACTCATATTTTGAATCCAAGTAAAATTGAATGAATTACATGTAACTCATTATGTATCAATCTACGTTATCGTGCAAGAAGCTGTTATTCTGCTTTAGCTCAATTTTCTTTTCTCCATTACCATCTTCATCTCCTTCTGACAGAGTGAATTTACTCATGTTTTCTTCAGATGAATGAGGTACGTCGTCCAGTTCAATTTTCTTACGCTTATAAGCAGGTTCGCTTTCCAGGTCCGCGACTCCTTCAGCTGATTTCAACTTCGAAGTATACGACTGAATGCGCTCCATGCGTTCTTTTGCTTTCTGGGCCTGTTCTTCAGGAGTTAAAACGGCTTTCGACTCTGTTTCCTCATTATCTATTTTCTCTTCTAAGTCATCTGTCAGGTAATGTTTGATAACTTCTTCATCCTTTTCATCTGACGTTGATTCTTCCTTTGCCGAACCTGTCATATCCCAGTTGATCTCGGCTTGTTTAGCAACTTCCTCTTCGTCTTCCTTTACAATAAGGAATGGTTCATCTTCATCTTCCTCTACATTTGAAGAATAATCAGCCTGAACCTTCTCATTCAGTGTATTTGCCCCTTGAGTAGGCGAATCTATAGTAGCAGTTATTTCTTTTGGAGCATCTTCTTCCAATTTCACTACTTTCCGCTCTGGCGCTCTTTCAAGACCTGTAATTGGAGAAGATTTAAATCCAGTAGCAATTACTGTAATGCAAATTCCATCACCCAATGTTTCGTCAAAACCATGTCCCCAAATCACATCTGCTGTTGCACCTGCTTCATCCTGAATATAATCCGTGATGTCACCAATTTCATCCATGAGAATTTCATTTTCACCATAGGTGATGTTGAGAAGTACGTATTTTGCACCAGATATGTCATTATCATTAAGTAGTGGTGAAGCCAATGCATTTTTTACGGCATCCAATGCTCTATTTTCACCAGAAGCTACTGCAGATCCCATAATGGCCACACCAGAATCTTTCATTACGGTGCTAACGTCATTAAAATCCACATTGATCATACCCGTAACAGAGATTACTTCTGCGATTCCTTTTGCTGCGGTTGCCAATACGTCATCTGCCTGTGCAAATGCATTACCAAGTGAAAGGTTTCCAAACATTTCACGTAAGCGATCATTATTAATGATCAATAAGGTATCAACGCTTTGACGCAGATCGTCCAAACCTTCTTCAGCCTGTTGCTTTCGCTTTCTGCCTTCAAACGCAAATGGTACCGTCACAATTCCAACGGTTAGAATATCCATTTCCTTAGCTACTTTAGCAATAACAGGCGCAGCTCCGGTTCCGGTTCCACCACCCAAACCAGCAGTAAGGAAAACCATTTTTGTATTTTTTTCAAGGATTTCCTTGATATCGTCAATATTCTCAATGGCTGCATTTTTTCCAATCTCAGGTATTGCTCCTGCTCCTCTACCTTCTGTTAAACTTTGACCCAATTGGATTTTAACAGGAACCGGGGATATATCCAGTGCTTGTTGATCCGTATTACAGATCACAAAATCCACACCTTTGATTCCCTGGTTATACATGTGATTGACTGCGTTTCCACCGCCACCTCCAATTCCAATCACTTTAATAATTGAAGACGAATCTTTTGGTAAATCGAATTCCATAATTCCTGGTTTTGTTGTTGTTGCGAGATGATGTTCTTTTACTGCTTCTAGTATTTCTACTAATTGCTGTACTTTTTCTGTCATCTCAGTTCTTTTTTATTTATACGCTTTCTACAAAAAGCTTATTTAATCTTCTTCTTCAAACCATGCTCTACTTTTAGTAAGGATCTTATCAAAGAAACTTCCTTTTCTTTTGGTAGAATGGTTTTTCGCCGCTGATGTATTAGATTCTGTATCCGGAGTTACTGTTGCCGGGCTGAATCCTTTTATTACTAATCCGATACCCGTTGCAAACATTGGGCTCGTCACATTTTCAATTTGTGAAGTTGATGCTAAATGCTCATTCGGATAACCGATTCTGGTATCCATTCCGGTAATGTATTCAAACAATTGTGTAATGTGTTTGAGTTGTGCACCACCTCCAGTCACTACAATTCCACCAATTAATTTCTTCTCAAATCCTGAGTTCTTTATTTCATAGTAAACATGCTCAATGATTTCTTCCATTCGTGCCTGAATAATTGAAGCCAAATTTCGGATAGAAATCTCTTTTGGATCACGTCCCCTTAACCCTGGAATACAAACAACTTCATTGTCCTGACATTCTGAAGCCAATGCTGAACCAAACTTTTGTTTTAGCTTTTCAGCGTGTCTTTTCATGATGGTACACCCTTCTTTTATATCATCTGTAATGACATTTCCCCCAAACGGAATAATAGCTGTGTGTCGAATAATACCATCCTGGAAAATGGCCACATCAGTTGTACCACCACCAATATCTACCAACACAACTCCAGCCTCTTTTTCTTCTTCAGAAAGCACTGCCTCAGCTGAAGCAATCGGTTCAAGGATTACTTCATCCAGTTCCAATCCGGCTTTGTTAACACATTTGTGGATATTCTTAGCAGCAGCTACCTGACCCGTAATGATATGGAAATTGGCCTCTAATCTTACCCCAGCCATTCCAATTGGGTCTTTTATTCCCTTTTCACTATCTACAATGTACTCTTGCGGTAACACATGCACAATCTCTTCTCCAGGTTGCATAACGAGTTTATACATATCCTCAATAAGTGCATCAATATCTTCCTGAGCAATTTCCTGTTCAAGGTCATCCCTCATTAGCATCCCTCTGTGTTGTAAACTACTGATATGCTGACCGGCTATACCCACATTCACCACTTTAATGTTAAGTTGGCCATCCACACGATCAATAGCTTGTTCAACGGCAGCTTCTATGGAATGCACAGTTTTTTCAATGTTAGAGACCACGCCCCTAGTAACTCCAACACTTTCAAATTTTCCCATGGAGATAATCTCAACTTTGCCGTGTTCATTCTGCGCACCTACTATACACGCAATTTTTGTAGTTCCGATATCCAGACCTACAACCACTTTTCTTTTATTTCCTGCTTCTGCCATTTGTTTTTTAATAGATTAAAGATTAAAGACCCTTACGCTCAAAGAATAAAGACTTTCAACACACATTTCAGCACAATTTTCTTTTGTCTTTGATCTTTTGTCTTTCATCTAAAATTTTATCGTTTCGAGCACACCACCTGGCTCTTATACATAATGTTAATCGTATCGTAGTTTTCCCATCCGGCCCTGCTCATTCCTTCCAAATAGAAGTACTCAAGCTTTTTGAACTTCCCGGCAACGTAATCTGCTTTTCCAAACAGTATTCGTTGATCCCCAACTCTCGGTATCAACTCAAATTCATCATACTCATTAATGTGAATATGAGTGATCTGAGCGGAAAGGAACTCATCTGAACAAACATAATTTGAAATCTTGTACAAATCGTCCAGGATCTCAATAGTTATCAATGAGTCATTGTTGATTATGCCGTCCACCGATTTGGAAAAATCAGTCTCATTTATATTTCCATCAACTGTAATTACATGGGCCGTAAAATTGTCCGATAAAGGCATTAATGTTCCATCTTTATCCAGGTAGCAAGATGTTCCATCCTGGTTGAAAATGCGCGCAATTGGCTGTCTGAGTTCTACATCAAGGTTCCAATTTCCTCCCACAAAAGAGTAAGCTTCAGCATGCTTAATTTCAGGCATTTGAATCAATGTATTCTCAATTTTTTCCAGCTCTAACTGATCGTAAGTCTTGGTCGTATCCACCAGGTGTTTGTCTTTAAGTCGTTGGATTACATCATCTTTGGTAAGAAACATCATATCTTCATACATTTTGATGTTCACTTCGGGTAATCCAACCACTTTATTTTCATGAGAACTGTTCACGAAACTCATTCCAAAAATTACTGCTACAAAAAAGAGTAGCCACATTGTATTTTTTAGCCATTTTTTCATGTCATGAAAAGATTGGTAATAGGTTCAACTGTTGTGTCTATATCTCCTGCTCCAATCACACAAATCACTTCATTTTCAGCATTTTTAATATGTGAAACAATCTCTTCTTTAGATGACAGGTGCTTATCATCAAGATTTACCATATCGAGCAACACTTCGGAATTAATTCCGTCAATTGGCGCTTCACGTGCAGGGTAAATAGGCAGAAGATAAAGCTCATCTGCCAATGCAAGAGATTCTGCAAATCCTTCCAAAAAATCACGGGTACGGGAATATAAGTGCGGCTGAAAAACAACCGTGATCTTACGATTTGGGTATAGTTTTCGAACGGATCTTAAAAAGGCCTCTATTTCAGATGGATGGTGAGCATAATCATCAATGATTGTAATGTCATCTCTTCGAAGTCTGAAATCAAATCTTCTACGAACACCTTTAAAACTTGCAAACGCTTCCCGAATGGTTTGTTCCGGTATTCCTAATTGTATGCACAAACCAAAAACTGCTACGGCATTCTCTGCATTATGCTGTCCAGGTAAACCAAACTCAACATTCCGATAGATTTCTGACATACCGAGAATATCAAAAAAGAATTTTCCATCCTCGTACTTCATTGCATGCAGCCTATAGTCTGCGTGATTGGCAATACCGTAAGTAATAAGACGTAATTCGGTTGAAAACTCAAAATCACTGATATCTACATCTGCATTTACCATCAATGTACCTCCGTGCTTTGTAAGATTGATAAACTCATTAAATGACTTTCTCAAACTGCTGGAGTCTCCATAAATATCCAGATGATCGGAATCCATTGAAGTAAGAATGGTATAATCTGGCTTCAGATGAAGAAATGAACGGTCAAATTCATCCGCTTCAACCACAATACGATCTGCACCCGGGTTGATTATGCAGTTCGACTCATAATTCGCTGCAATTCCGCCAATAAAGGCATTACATTTTTCAGGTGTAGAGTTGAGTACATGTGCCAGAATGGTTGAGGTAGTTGTTTTACCATGTGTGCCTGCTACCGCAAAAGTTTCAAACTCACGAGAAATCACCCCAAGTGCTTTGGCCCTTTTTATGACATCAAAGCCGTGTTCTTTAAATGCTTTTAATTCACCCAATTCTTCGGGTACAGCCGGAGTATAGACAACCAAGGTGTCCTTTATTGAATACTCATCTAATACGTCCATCCCACGATCTTCATAGTGAACATCAATCCCTTCTGCTTCCAATGACCGGGTTAAAATGGTTTGGGTTTTGTCGTATCCTGACACCGTTTTTCCTTGTGAATAGAAATACCTGGCTAATGCGGACATACCAATCCCCCCAATTCCTATGAAGTATACGTTATTTATCTGACTGAAATTCACTTGCTTTATTCTGAGGCTTTATCTTTAACTAATTTTTCTATTTCTTTTACTATTCTATCTGTGGCATCTGCAATACCTAACTTTTTAATGTTCTGGGAAAGCGCCGCGCACCTATCATGATCGGCTAATATTTTAATCGCTTCATTTATCAAGTTTTCGCGTGCTGCGTCATCTTTCACCAATACCGCGGCTTCTTCATCTACCAATGCCATGGCATTTTTAGTTTGGTGGTCTTCCGCCACATTAGGCGACGGTACCAGTATCACCGGTTTACCCACCAGACAAACTTCAGACACGGAAATTGCTCCAGCGCGGGATATTATTAAGTCGGCTGAGGCGTACGCTAAATCCATTTCATAAACAAAATCAGATAAGAATACATTTGGATGGTTTAATTGAACAACAAAATCCTGCAGGTCATTCAAGTAAAACTTACCACATTGCCAGATGATCTGAATATCCTTGTCCAACAAACCATTGATATTTTGTTTAATACTCTCATTGATGGTCCTTGCACCCAAACTTCCGCCAATAGCCAGAATTGTTTTTTTATTCGTATCCAGGCCAAAATGCTGCAAACCACGTTCTCTTTTTCCTTCTATTTGAACGACATCCGAACGAACCGGATTTCCGGTCTTCACCATTTTCTCTACTGGAAAAAAACGCTCCAGGTGATCATAAGCTACGCAAATGGTGTCAACTTTCTTACCTAAAATTTTATTGGTTACTCCAGGGTATCCATTTTGTTCCTGAATGAGCGTTGGGACATTTAGTTTAGCTGCCATTCGCAAAGTTGCAGCACTGGCATACCCCCCAACTCCAACCGCCACTTGCGGTTGAAAATTCTTTATAATTCGTTTGGCCTTCCAGAGACTAGCTATTAGTTTGAACGGCACTGCAAAGTTTTTCAGGGATAGTTTTCTTTGAATACCTCGAATGGGTAGACCTTCTATTTTATATCCTGCCTTTGGCACCTTTTCCATCTCCATTTTACCTTCTGCACCAACGAAGAGAATATCGCAATCCGGATATTTTTCCTTTATCTTGTTAGCAATAGCAATCGCTGGAAATATATGTCCACCGGTTCCACCACCTGATATGATAACTTTATGCAATGGCATTCTCAACTTCTTGTATAGTATTTGCTTCTGTTTTCTTTTTCTCTTTTGAATAATTTCTGCTCACACTTAGAACAATACCAAATGCGATACAGGTGAACCAGGCTGATGTTCCCCCCATACTTAACAAGGGCATGTTTTGCCCTGTAACCGGCATCATTTTAGTACTCACCATCATATTGACCATCACCTGAGACATCATCATAACCCCAATTCCTATCACCACGTACGTAGCAAAAAGATCATTCGCCGCTAACCCTGTTTTAATAAACCTGAAAAACAACCAGAGATAGAGCATGATAACCAGTATTGCCATAGGCAATCCACCTTCCTCTATTAATGCGGCAAAATAAAAATCTGCGTAAGCTTCCGGGATATAATGTTTCAGTACACCATTACCCGGACCTTTACCGGGAGTGGGACTTGAAGCTGTTATAGCTCCGTTTTTTATGGCCGCTAATGCATTATTTACCTGCATATTTTTATGCGGATCTACAATTTTTTCGTCCGAAATAACGCTAGATAGTCGACTTCTCCATGTATCCACCCTGGGAAGGGCTTCCGGATAAGCACTAGAAATAACCAACAGCAATGAAAAAAGCGCTATAGCTCCACCAGCCGATAATGCAATCCATTTAAAAGGAAAACGTGCAAGTACCATCATTACCAGAGCGATCACGCCCACCAACACTGCTGTTGACAGATTAGAAGGGAGTATCAGGAACATGGTTAGCCCTACCGGAAGAATGATGTATTTAAAAACGGTTGAGAGATCGTGGAAATCATTTTTACGCTTTACCAATTGTCTGGATAAATAAATAATTAAAGCAAGTTTGGCAAAGTCAGAGGTTTGAAACGAAAAAGGTAGAAAAGGAATCTTAAGCCAACGATCCGCACCGTTAATGCTCTCTCCCATGAACATGGTCAGCACCAACAAAATAATGGACAGGTAAAACAGCACTTTTGAAAGTTTTGAAAACACCTTGATAGGGACTTTGTGGATGATATACATGATAACAAATCCCAAAATCAGTAGAATAGAATGTTTAAAAAACAGGTAGGAATAGCTCATACCCTTGGTTTTAACCAATATAGGGATAAAGCTAAACACGGAGACAATAGACAAAAGACCAAGTATTATAGATAATACCCAGATATTCTTATCTCCGCCCAAATATTTGAACAACCTATTCATAATAATGGTAAGATTTGAAATTAAAGTGCCCTAACAGCTGCCTTAAATTGTGCTCCTCTGTCTTCGTAATTTTCAAAGAGATCAAATGATGCACATGCCGGTGAAAGTAGTACAGTTTCTTTGTCCTTTGCAATTCGGTACCCAAGCGCAACGGCTTCCTGTGCCGATCCTGCTTCAGCAATTACATCCACGCATCCGGCGAAAGCTTCCTTGATCTTTTCATTGTCTTTTCCAAGGCAAACAATTGCTTTTACTTTTTCCTGTACCAATGGAATAAGGCTATCATAGTCGTTGCCTTTATCCACACCACCTACAACCCAGACGGTTGGTTTATCCATGCTCTCAAGCGCATACCATGTTGAATTAACATTGGTAGCTTTTGAGTCATTGATGAATTCAATGCCATTTACTTTGGCCACAAATTCAAGACGGTGTTCAACATTTTTAAAGTCTGAAAGACTTTCTTTGATAGATTCGTTGCGAATCTCAATGATCTTAGACGCAATTCCAGACGCCAACGAATTTTGGGTATTGTGTTTACCCTTTAAAGATAGATCGTGAATCGACATAGTTAACTCAGGTTTAATATTAATATTGATTTGATTGTTGTTTACATATCCAACCATTCCCTCCGTTTTTTCAATAGAGAATGGCGCCAATTGAGCAGCAATTGCACGTTCGGCTAATTCTTTTGAAATGATAGGGTCGTCTGCATTGTAGACAAACCAATCATTCTCTGTTAAATTTTGAGTTATGCGAAACTTAGAATCCACGTAGTTCTGCATTTCAAAATTGTAGCGGTCCAAGTGATCTGGTGTTATATTCAGCAGTACCGCAATATCTGCCTTGAAATCGAACATTCCATCTAACTGAAAAGAACTCAACTCGATCACATAGTAATCCACATCATCTTCTATCACCTGTCTTGCAAGTGACTCTCCTATATTTCCTGCAAGAGCACATTTCACTCCGGCATTTTTTAAAATATGATGGATCCACATGGTGGTGGTAGTTTTACCATTACTACCGGTCACGCAAATCATCTTTTTATTCGTGTAATAACCCGCAAATTCGATTTCAGAAATCACAGGAATACGTTTCTCGATCGCTTTTTGAACCAGCTGTACTTTTTCAGGTATTCCAGGGCTTTTAATGATTAAATCAGACTCAAGTACCAGGTGAACCGAATGGTGTCCTTCCTCATACTCAATCCCTGCCTGGTCCAATTCTTTTTTGTAGGAATCCTTAATGGAACCTTTATCAGAAACAAAGACATTCAACCCCTTGGAGTGTGCTAATAAAGCTGCTCCAACGCCGCTTTCTCCGGCGCCCAACACTGCTATATTTTTGAATTCTTGTTTCATTTGTTATTCCTGGTTCTGGTCTTTTTTCTGTTTATCTTAGTTTTAGTGTCACAATGGTTACCACGGCCAGAATCACCCCCACAATCCAAAAGCGGGCGACAATCTTAGCCTCATGCATACCTAATTTTTGATAGTGATGGTGCAACGGTGCCATTTTGAATATGCGCCTACCTTCTCCGAATTTTTTCTTGGTGTATTTAAACCAAACCACTTGCATCATAACCGACAGGTTCTCCATCAAAAACACACCGCACAGCACGGGTATCAATAATTCTTTTCTGATAATAATGGCAAACGTGGCTATGATTCCTCCGATAGCAAGCGACCCTGTATCTCCCATAAACACTTTAGCCGGGTAGGCATTGTGCCATAAGAAGCCGATACAAGCTCCCATAAAAGCAGAAATGAAAATCACCAATTCAGATGAGTAAGGGATATACATGACACCCAGATAATCTGCAAATTCAATGTGCCCGGATACATACGCAAAAATCGCGAGGGCAATTCCAATTATAGCGGACGTACCGGTAGCAAGACCATCCAGTCCATCTGTCATGTTAGCACCATTTGAAACAGCTGTGACAATGATGATTACAATAGGAATAAACAACAACCAGCCATATTTTTTGTTATCGTCACCGATTAACCAGTTGTAGTTGAACTCATTATCCTTAATAAATGGAATGGTGGTTGTCATATCCTTGGTCACCACATACTTGGTTCCCTCCGGAACTGAAGGGTGTTTATCGGAAACGTCCACACTGTTTGCTACAACTTCTGATTCCGGCACATTTTCATGAACCTGAACATCCGGGTGGAAATAGAGAATAGCACCTACCAGTCCTCCGACGAAAATCTGCCCAAACACCTTGAACTTACCGGCTAAACCTTTCTTATTCTTTTTGAAGACCTTGATGTAATCATCAATAAAACCAATCAACCCAAACAAGACTGTAGCGACCAACATAAGGATCACGTAGATGTTATCCAGCTTAGCAAAAAGAAGTGTAGGGATTAATACAGAAGCAAGAATAATCAACCCTCCCATAGTAGGTGTACCTTCTTTTTCTTTTTGCCCTTCCAGACCAAGGTCCCTTACAGATTCTCCTACCTGTTGTTTTCTTAAAAGGTTGATCAGTCGGTTGCCGAACACCATGGAAATCAGTAAAGATGTTATGATAGCCATAGCTGCACGAAACGAGATATAGTCAAATACACCAGCTCCGGGCATTCCTAATTCATCCAAATATGTAAACAGGTAATACAACATTATTTATTCAGGGATTTAAGGGTTTGTTTAAGAATTTCGTAGTCATCAAAAGGGTAGCGTTGACCTTTGATCTCCTGATACTTTTCATGACCTTTGCCTGCCACAAGGACTATGTCACCTGGTTCTGCCAGTGAACAGGCCACTTTTATTGCCTCTTCACGATTGGTAATTGCCATTGCTTTGGCTGTTTTTTCAACAGGAATACCTGTTTTCATGTCGTTTATGATAGAATCCGGATCCTCAGATCTTGGATTATCAGATGTCAGGATGACCTTATCAGAAAGTTGAGCTGCAATTTCTGCCATTACAGGACGCTTTGATTTATCTCTGTCACCTCCACATCCAACTATTGTCAGCACCTGTTCATTTTTTGTTCGCACATCCTGAATGGTTGACAACACATTTTTCAAAGCGTCAGGAGTATGGGCATAATCCACAATACCTATAATGTTTTTTTCAGAGCGTAAATACTCAAATCTTCCCTCCACGGATTGCAGCTTACTTAAACCAGTGAGAACTTGCATTTCGTCTTGCCCTAACTCTACAGCCACTGCAAATACAGACAAGACATTATAGGCGTTAAAACCTCCCACGAGGTTTGTCCACAACTCCTGATTGTTAATACTCAGCACTAGTCCAGCAAACGAATTCTCAATGATTTTGGCTTTATAATCTGCCACAGTTCGGATAGCCAGGGTTACTACTTTGGCTTTAGTATTTTGAACCATAACCGACCCGTTATTGTCGTCTACATTAACTATTGCAATGGCATTATCATCCAGGTCATCAAAGAATTTCTTTTTAGCATAGATATATTCCTTGAACGTTTTATGATAATCCAGGTGATCGTGTGTAATGTTGGTGAATACAGCCACATCATACGCCAGACCAGCAATTCGCTTTTGATGAATTGCGTGAGACGACACTTCCATGAAGCAAAATTCACAACCGGAATCAGCCATATCTCTCAAAAGGCGATTTAACTCAACAGGATTAGGAGTCGTATGAGTTGTGTTGATTTCCTCGCGATCAATTTTATTTACTACAGTAGAAATTAACCCTGCGGAATACCCCATATCCATGAAAAGGTGGTGTAAAAGAGTAGCAGTAGTCGTTTTTCCGTTCGTCCCGGTAATGCCCACCAGTTTTAATTCCCTGGAAGGATTTTCGAAAAAATTGGCCGCCATGATCCCCAATGCTTCTGCTGAATCTTTCACCCGACAATAGGTCACGTGCTTTTTCAATTCTGCCGGCAAATCTTCACAAACAATTACATCTGCACCACCTTCGATAGCATCATCAATGAACTTATGCCCATCTGTAGCAACTCCTTTTACAGCAACAAAAGCACAACCGCTCACAATCTGACGCGAATCAAAAATGATTGAGTTGGCGGTTACATCCATTGAACCATGTGTTTCAACGAGCGCCACCTTGTACAATATGTCCTGAATATCTTTCACTGTTGCAATACCAATTTTATCTGTGTGCCTTCCTGCAATACGCTACCCGGAGTTTGCGATTGAGCAACTACTTTTCCGTGTCCTTCAATTTTTACACGCAGGCCTAAATTTTCTAATAGATACACTGCATCATTTAGCGGCATACCTTTAACATCCGGTACTTTTTTCGCATCAATTTTTTGTGGAATCATTTGCAGACTTGCTGCATTGTTCGCATTTAACCATTCTTGCCCCTGAGATTGATCCGAATAATCCAGATCTAGATAAGAGAGTGCCGTAGAAGTTTCCATAGCGCTCCCGTATTTCACATCTGGTACTGATGCTACTCTGTCATGAGTGAGATTGTAGTTTTCATGATATTGCAGAGATGTTGAATACACTTTATCGGCAATGGCCGTGAATACTGTTCCTGAAACCTGTGCACCGTAAATTTGCTTCGTTGGTCCGGCTATATTTACAATACATGAATATTTGGGATCATCCGCAGGAAAGTAACCTACGAAAGACGCCTGATAATCATCTCCATACCCCTGGTTAGAATTCACCAATTTGGCCGTCCCTGTTTTACCGGCAATTTTAAAGTTAGCCGACTGCAACATTTGTCCTGTACCTCTTTCTACCACACCTTCCAGACAAATCTTTACTTTTTCCAGGGTTTCATCCGAGCAAATTTTCTCTTCAAGAACAACCTTCTCAAATTTCTTTATGGTTTCATTGCCTCGTCGTACTTCCTTTACAAACTGCGGCTTTATCAATTCCCCATCATTCGCTACTGCATTATAGAAAGCAAGAATTTGCAGAGGTGTTAATTCAACCTCATACCCTATTGCCATCCATGCCAAAGTAATTCCTGACCAACCGTCTTCTCCCCTGTTTTTAATCTTTGGGAAAGGTTCACCGGCGATATCCAAGCCTAATGTATCTCCCAAACCAAATGACTTTAACCGGTTGACATAAGCCTGCGCATCCATTTGGTAGGCATCATATACAATTTTTGAAAAGACATTTGAGGAGACTTCAAAGGCTCGCTGAATGGAAATTTTTCCATATCCCCCATGATGCGAATCTTCTATCGTATTGTCATAAAAATGGTATTCCCCACTGGCGTTTATTTCATCCGTGATGTCTACTTTCCCATCTTCCAGCAAAGCCATAAGTGATGCCAGCTTAAAGGTAGATCCAGGATCAGATTTGGTTCCTACGGCGTGATTATATGTTTCATAGTAACCACCATCCTGACCTTTTGTAAGATTGGCAATTGCTTTTACAAATCCAGTTTCCACTTCCATCAGCACCACCGATCCATGAACCGCGTTTTGCGTTTCCAGTTGATAACGCAATTCGTTTTCCGCCACCTCCTGAATATCTATATCAATAGAAGTAATTACATCCGCACCAGGAACAGGGTCTTTGAGGTAATCAGCCGTTACTGGCTTCCAACTACCACTGACCCATTGTTTTGTTCTTAATCCTACTTCACCAGAAAGGTAATCGTCAAAACCACCTTCCAAACCAACTGGTCTGGCACCATATCTTTTATACCCCAGTGTTCGTTTAGCCAACATACCATTCGGCATTTGCCGTACCTGATCATCTTCAACAATAAACCCTCCTTTGTACTGAGATTCACGCAGTATCGGGAATTTCTCAACCTTTTTAAGCGTGGTATATTTTACATTGTGTTTAATAAGTAAATACCGGCTTTTATTGGCTCTTCCACTTCTTAAATACTGCTCCCATTGTGTTTTATTTTTCTCCGGAAAAACCTGAGCGAGGTTCCAGGCCAGCGAATCAACCTCTTTGAACAATTCGTTTGATATCACTGTCATATCAATATGTAGATCATAAAGCGGGATTGATGTAACCAGATCACTTCCGTCCACTGCAAGGATACGACCACGCATAGCAGGAATTGAATCCACTTTTATTGAAACCTGTCCGGTTGAATCAGGAGCCATAGGTGCATCCGGTACAATATCCCCGTATTGAATATTCACAACACGCACAACAACCGCCAACATAACGAGTGCTGTGATGATGTACATGACATAGGATTTGATCAATATTTGTTTCTTATCATCCATTCAATTACTCAAAAACATACCGTCTCACGCGTATTTTTCTAGGTGACACTGTACTCTCCTGAAGACCTGTTCCGTTTAATTTTTCTTTGATATGAATTCTGCCTCTCTTTGAGATATATTCACTGCTGAGGGTAAAATATTCTGAATTAAGTTCGCTCAACTCTTCCTGGAGGAGAACCTCTTTTTTTGAAGTCGTTTCACCGTAATACCCCCAACCAATTAGCACTACAAGAAGAAACCCTATGTAAAATGTAAAGGGCAAATTGCGCACAAACCAGTCACGGGATAAAAATTCACCGTTCATGATCTGCACGACTAACCGACCGTTGTTTTTATTTGCCCTTTTCTTTCGCGTTCTCCGTTTTCGCGACTTTTTGGAATCTTCGATTTGTTGTTGGTCAACCGTTTCCTGGTCTATGTATTCATTTGAACTCATGTTCTAATTGCTACTCTTAATTTTGCACTCCTTGCTCTTGGGTTTCTTTCAATCTCCTCTATTGATGGTACCATTGGCTTTTTGTTTACTGCTTTAAATGGTAGGCTTGCCACTCCAAACACATCCGTTTCTATTTTCCCTTCAAAATTTCCAGACCGAATAAAATTCTTTACTATCCGATCTTCAATGGAATGATAGGCGATCACCACTAATCTTCCTCCGGGCTTTATCACTTTAATGCTCTGCTCCAACAAATCCATCAAAGCCCCCATTTCATCATTCACTTCAATTCTGATAGCCTGAAAAACCTGAGCGAGAAACTGGTTCTTTTTTTTCGGTGGCACCAGGTCCTCAAGAATTCTCACCAATTGACCGGTAGTTTTAATCTCCTGATTCCTTCGCTCTGTGATTATCATTGTCACTACACGCTTCACATTTTTAAGGTCGGCGAAAGAATTAAAAATTCGGTAAAGCTCTTTTTCCGGATAATTATTTACCACTTTAAAAGCTGTTAACCCTGCCTTCTGATTCATCCGCATATCCAACTCACCTTCTTCCCGAATAGAAAATCCGCGCTCACCAACATCAAACTGATGAGAGGAAACTCCCAGATCTGCCAGTAATCCGTCTACACCCAATAAGTCATGGAACTTTATAAAATTGTACAGGAACCGAAAGTTTGAATCAACGAAGATCAATCTGTCATCATCTACCACATTTTCAACAGCATCTTCATCCTGATCAAACGCGACCAAAACCCCTTCTTTTCCAATGCACTTCAATATTTCTTTTGAATGCCCACCGCCACCATAAGTGACATCCACAACAACACTTCCTTCTTTTAGGTCAAGTGCTTCAATCGACTCCCGGAACAAAACCGGAGTGTGATACTCACTAGTCGACATCATCCTCACCAATATCACCCATCACTTCATCTGCTAAATCAGAGAAATCAGCCATGTTTTCATCCATCATGCTCATGTACTCTGCTTTATCCCACACCTCAATCCTATCGTTATAGGCGGTTAACATTATATCTTTCTTCAAGCCTATTCGCTCCATCAGTGCAGTCGGAATCAATATCCTACCTGCTTTGTCCAGCGTTAGCTGTTTTGCCCCCTGATGAAACAACCGGTAAAACCTTCTATTCTTTTCCTTGAACAAATTCAGTTTTGATAATCGCTGACTTACTTTATCCCATTCATTCATTGGATAGAGTGTAAGGCAGTTTTCAAACCCTTTGTTCACCATGAAATGTTCGTTAGCAGCTGGGTCCAACTGCTTTTTCAGACCTGCAGGGAAAAGAAATCTTCCCTTGCTGTCCAACTTACATTCATATTCTCCAACTAAACCGGCCATTTTGCTAATAGTTTGCTAAAATAAATATTAACTTCCCACAATTTACCACTTATTTCTTAATTGTTAATAACTCAAAACGTGTTAATTTCTATATATAATGTTTCACGTTCAGAATGTTACTGATTTTATAGTAGTTTCACGGAATACAAAGCTAGTGGTAAAAAGTGGTAGAAAAAAATTCTATGTTGAAAAGTTTATGAAGAAATAAAATTCACATAGAAATGTGAAAAAGCCTATTGAAGTATTAAAAACATGATTGTTAACCAGTTGAACAACTGACTTTTATAGATGTAAAGAAGAAATGTTTGAAGCATTTTAAGCAGGTGATTTACCTGCGAACAATAATTACCACTTTCAGTTTTTTACATTCACCAATATTCAGTACTAAAAACTGGCCCGGACAGGTTAAGGGGTAATTTGTGGGAAGATAGGATGTATTGTGGGATGTGATTTTTTACTCACTCAACAGATATGAATGTGCATTGCACCCATCAATTTCCCGCAACAAAGCTGAGTCAATAAAAGTTCGATTTGTAAAGGAATGGTATTTATTGAACAATCATGCTGGCGGTCTGTGTCATGTACACACCAAAATACCCCTGAACCTCAATATCACACTCCAAATTTGAAGGCGGATTAGCGGGTGCCGGACTAAAAGGCCCTGTTGTCAGTGTGTTTTGTAAGCCATAGAGATAATCATATACCTTTGGGTCCATTTCCAGCATTTCAACATCTATTTTGTCCCCCGGATAGGCATCAGCAGTGAAGAATTGTGCCTCATACGTCTCACCGTTGATGTAATAATCATTTCCGATAAAATACTGGCTCGGTTCTTTCCCATTAATCCAAATCCGCAGTCGATAATAATTTTCTTCTTCTACCCTATCTGTAGAATGATAAAAGATCCATTTGGATTGCGGTGTGTTCTGGTCAAGTTGATTCGGACGGGCGTAAATGGAATCCAGTATTGGCTTTTGTTTAGAGAAAGAACTGGATGTGATAATATGTCCTTCAACATTCGCCGTGAGGTAATACGTCATGTTTTCAACGGCAGCAAAATTGTTGTTAATATAAGTGCCTGGATCAGCAGGGTCTTCAGAAAAAGAATAAGACACCGAGTTTTCATCCTGAACGGTAATCACAGCACCGGAAACGATTTCGTGAGTCGCATTCTCATAGATGTTCACTGTTTTTGAAACTTTAAAAAATGAGGTGCTGTCCCGATCTTTCAAAACACCTTCAAAAACATACACCTGATCATCCTCATCAATTTCAACTTCTATCACCTTTTGACAAGATGATAAAACAAGTGCCCCAATGAGAACAACTGTCAATTTATTATGGAAAAATAAGTGTATCATTATCTGTCATATAAACTCCGAAATAACCAATGGCACCACCTTCAATATTACTTACCGGATTTCCGGGAGTAGGACTAAAAGGACTACCGCCCTGGTTGTTAGAGAGGGTATAGAAAAAAGTATAGTTTGCTTTATCCATGGAATACAAATACGCCTGTAGTGTATCACCGGATTTCATTTCTTCTGCAAAAAATGGTTGACGATAAGTTCCCCCATTATATAGCTCGTCATCTGAGAGGTAATACGTATTACTTCGCTTTCCATTAATTACTGGAATTGCCCGATAATAGTTCGTCTCCGCTCCGTTATCGGTAAAATTAAAGAAGGTGAAAAAATTGGTGTCAGCAGATTGCTGTCCAAATCCACCCACCGTTATTTCATAATCCAGTGAATCAAACGCAATGTCTGATTGCGTGGCACTTTCAGAAGTATACACATCATCACCATTGGTAATGTTTAGGTAATACGTTGTGTTTGGTTGAGCAACAAACGAGGAATCTCTGTACATTCCTGGTACTGCCACATCTTCTACAAACGTCCAGGAATTACCCTGATCATCAGATACCACAACTACTGCACCGGTTACAGCCGGAAACCCAGTATCATCATACACTGTACCTGATTTGGAGATTTTAACACTGCTCTTATTCGGCTCATCAAAAAGGGTTCCCTCTACAACGGTTTGAATTTCTGCATCATTCACCGGAACATCAATCACCTTTTGACAAGAAGCACTTAATATCACTATTGTCGCTATGTAAATTAGGTTCTTCATTAAAATTTAAAATTATAGGAGATGGATGGAATGATTTTGAAAAGAGCCAGCTGTACCGCTTCGGTTTCACCAGTTTGTTCATTTTCTTCCCAGGTGATTGAATACGCATTTTCACGAGCATATAAGTTATAAACGGACAGGTTCCAACTGGACAACCATTTTTTGGGAACTTGTTTCACTTTTCCTGTTTCCGGATCAGTAACTTCTCTATATTTTTTGTGGTAGAACGTCATACCTAAATCCAACCGGTGGTAATCTGGCATGCGATACCCATTTCGTTCCGAATAATAATTTACGACCTGACCGTCAATTTCATATTTTCCAGATGGGAAGGTTACGGCATTTCCTGTATAATACACCCAGGTGGCAGAAACCGTGAACTGTTCGTTTATGTTATACATCCCCACAATGGACACATCATGTGTTCTATCTTGCCGAGCCGGGAACCAGTTATTATTATTGATTTCCGTGAATTTTTTCTCTGTTCTTGACAAGGTATAACTCACCCAACCCGTTAGTTTTCCTCTTTTCTTTCGAAACAGAATTTCAGCTCCATAGGCTCTTCCGACACCAAACAACAGTTCACCCTCAATGGTTGGATTTAAAGTTACCTCTGCACCATCTCTATAATCGATCACATTTCTCATGTCCTTGTAGTACAATTCGGTTGAGAATTCAAGTTGGTTATTGAAGAAATTCCTGAAATATCCGATTGACACCTGATCTGCGATCTGTGGTTTAATATTAAGACTAGAAGGCAACCAAATATCCGTTGGAGAAGATGCCGTTGAGTTAGAAATTAAATGTAAATACTGAAAGGAACGAGCATAACTGGCTTTGATCGAACTATTTTCATCCAGTCTAAAATTAGACGAGAATCGAGGTGATAGTCCCCAGTACGTTTTCACTTTTTCCCAATCATCATAGGTTGCTGTATTTGTAATATTCCCGTCTATATCAAATGTATAAATTGTTCCAGGTCCAATTTGTGTGAAATTAGAACCTCTTACTCCATATACCAAAGTTATTCGCTTGCCTATTTTATGTTTGTTTGATACGTACACTGCACTTTCAACAGAATACCCATTCTCTACGTCGTTTAGGACAAAATCTATGCCCGGACCGGTATCAATTTCACCCGGTTTAAATGTGTGGTGAATCACGTTGCCACCGAAACTAAGCGTATGATTTTCATTAATGTACCAGTCAAAAGTTTTGCTTAAGTTGAAATCCTGAATTTGTGAACCGATCTCAAAAGTTTCGTCGTTAGATCCAAACTTGATTTTGTAATTGTAATTACTAAAAACGAAGGACATATTACCAAACAATTTGTCGTTATAAATGTGGTTCCAACGCATAGTTCCTGTGGCATTACCCCAGTCAAAACCAAACTGATCAGCAAACCCGAAATTATCTCTTCCAAAATACCCACTTATAAATAGCCTGTCTTTTTCTCCCAGTTTATAATTGGCTTTTGCATTTAGGTCGTAAAAATAAAGGGTAGAATTTTTTGCGTTTGGATCTTTAGATAATGCCAGAAACAAGTCTGCGTATGTTCTTCTGCCCGATATAATAAATGAGCCTTTGTCCTTTACAATTGGGGCTTCTATGGTTAGTTTTGATGAAATCAATCCAATACCACCTGACATAGCAAAACGTTTCATGTTTCCCTCTTTCATTCGAATATCAAGCACAGACGAAAGTCGCCCTCCAAATTCAGCCGGAGCACCTCCTTTATAAAGCTTAATATCTCTTAGAGCATCTGAATTAAAGACAGAAAAGAATCCCAACAAATGGGAAGCATTATAAACAGGTGCACCATCTAACAACACCAGGTTTTGGTCTGCTCCTCCACCACGAACATAAAAGCCCGCATTTCCTTCACCTGCAGACTTTACACCTGGAAGCAATTGCAAGGTTTTTAGCGGATCCCTTTCACCAAATAATACCGGGATATTCTCAATGTCCGACATACTTAATTTATCCACGCCCATTTCAACTGAAGTCACATTGTCATTTGCTTTTTCAGCAGTTACGTCAACTTTTGTCAGTTGCCTGCCTTCGGGTTGCAGCTCAATGTTTTTTTGTACATCTTGTGTTAATTCAACTACAAATTCACCCTGTTCATACCCCAGGGATTTATATTGTATTGTATAAGTTCCTTTTGGGAGTGTCAATGAATAAAAACCATACTCATTAGTAATGGCACCTGTTCCGGGCAACTCTACAACCACAAGACGCGCACCTATTAAATCTTCACCACTGGCGGCATCTTTCAAAGATCCACTTAGTGTAAATTTTTCTTCCTGAGAAAAGGAAAAATTGGCAGTACTGAAGAAAACTGCAACGAATAAAAAATATTTCAAGAGGTTCATTTTTATTGTTTGTGTTTCCTAGAACGCAAAAGGTCATAGGAATGTTGGCTAAATTTCATCATTATCCATGAATACTGTGTTAAATATCTATAAACATATTTTTTTTATCAATGAATGGTCAAATTTACAATTGATCTGTGGTAATTAAATAAAAAAACCGCTCACGTTGAGAAAGTTCATTGTTTTGTTGATGAGATTATTGGCATGCGAATGCTTTGTCTATTTTTGATTTTGTGAAAACTTACGTGAAATACTCTTTGATTGGGTGGTTGGTGTTTACATTATTATTTGGTTGGATCATTTTTGAAATGAGCAACCATATGACCTCACTTGTAAGGGTAAGTAGTTTTGTTATTCCTGAAATGGCCTTATTCTATATCAACCTGCTTTGGTTGTCTGACCATTATCTAGAAAAAGGTCGAAAACAAATGTATTTTTTGATACTCACGGCCCTGGTAATAATGCACGTGTTGTTCTTTGGATTTCTGGATATTTACATTGATAACACCATGTTGTACAATGTTCCTCACATTATCGATCGTCCAGTTTACATGGTTTTTTTTACAAGGTTTATGGCTTCGATCCCACCTTTGGTGATCAGTGCTTTGTTATGGAAATCCCTACAACTTCAACGGGAACGGGAAGATAGTATGGAGTTAAAAAATCAGGTATTATCGGCTGAAACCAAAGCGTTAAAAGCACAGATCAACCCTCATTTTTTATTCAATTCCATGAATAATATTTATTCCTTATCTCAAATGAAGTCTGATAAAACGGGAGATGCAATTCTGCAATTAGCTGAAATTATGCGCTATGTGACTTATGAAAGTGATAAGGACAAAGTAAACCTTCAGGAAGAACTTAAACAGATTGACAATTTTATTCAGTTGCAATTTCTAAAAGTTGAGGATCATGATAACATCTCCTATCATATCCCGGATTGTCCGTCTCATCTTAAAATTGCTCCTATGTTACTTCTCCCATTTATAGAAAACAGCTTTAAACATTCGCATTTTGAAGACCAAGCAAAAGGGTGGATTAACATTGATATTCAGATAGAAGGATCCTACTTTATTATGAAATTAAGTAATAGCGCCAAATTGCAGGATAGTAAAAAAGATACAACCGGAGGCGTGGGGATGGAGAACGTAAAGAAACGTTTATCTTTAATTTATCCAAAGAAGCACAAATTAGAAATCAGGCAAGACACGGCTACTTATAATGTACGACTTGAATTAGACTTAAGCACATGAAATGTATAATTGCAGATGACGAAAAACTGGCCCGATCATTAATTGAAGGCTATGTCGAAAAAATTCCATTTTTGGAACTTGTGGCCACTTGTAAAAATGGATTAGAGGCGGCTGAACATTTGCAGAAGGAGGAAATAGATCTGCTCATCACTGACATTCAAATGCCTGAACTACTGGGTACCGACTTGGTGAAGTCATTACGGCAACCTCCCATGGTAATATTCACCACTGCACACGAAGGCTATGCAGTTGAAGGCTTTGAGCTGAATGCTGTAGACTATTTGTTAAAACCTTTTGCATTTGAGCGATTTATGACAGCCATTAACAAGGCAAAAGAGCAGTTTGATGCCAATTCCAGCAAAGAAGTTAATCTTAAAAAAGATTACCTTACTATAAAGGCAGATCATAAGCTTTACAAGGTTCAATACAAAGACATTAAATATATTGAAGGTCAACGGGAATACGTGTCTTTTCATGTACCAAGTGGTAGAATAACGGCTCTGTTATCCCTAAAGCACCTGGAAGAGAGCTTACCTCATGAGTTATTTATCCGTTGTCATAAATCTTACATTGTCAATAAATCACTGGTAGAAGAGCTTGAAGGGAATTCGTTAGTAATCCAGGGAAAGTCCATTCCGATTGGGCAGAGTTATAAGGATAAAGTGATTCAGGAAGTTTTTTGAAGTTGCGCTTTACATTTCAGATAGCAGAGCACTCAAAAGGGGTAATCCGATAAAATAAAACAGGGCAGCAATTCCCAAAACCGGCGTCATTTTATGCATAAGTGGTGTTGTCCCCATATTTAGATTTTTACCATCTTCACCTGATACAAACATCTTAATATATGGAAGTGATGCAGGAACAAGACATGCTGCAGCAATCACCCATGACCAAAAGGAATCCGTTGTGACTTCCAGGAATAAATTAAGGACCACTTCAAACCTAAAATAGGTAGCCATCAAAAATAGGGCGATAACTCCTGCTGAAAGCAATCTATGAGTAACAGTAATATTGGCTTTTCTGAACACGACTCCGGCAAATATCCCAATACATAATCCTAACACCTCAATTGCGTAAACTACACTTATGGCATACCACACATTCCATTGAAACAACAAAGCTAAAATTGCGACTTCAATTGGGGTTCGAAATGTTAGCATGAATACATGAAGGGCAGATTTTCCTACATGTAAGTTATTGATTACCATTCCTATTTGTATGACAATTACAAAAGCAAACACGAATTGCCAAAATCCTGGAGCGGTATGCCTGTATGACGTAGTTTCGATAAACATGTCATACCCCAGCACACTTATAGCCGGCCCCAGTATGATATACACAAAAAAGACACGAAGGAATATCTTCTCTAACGTGCTGAATTCATCCAACCCATTAAATACCGGTCTTTTCATGGTGTTATGTTTCTGCTACTTCAAGTACTTGTCTAACCAGGCGTAAAATTCCCTGTGCCAAATCACGCCATTTTGTGGTGATAAAACCCAGTGATTTTCGTCTGGAAAAGTTATCAGTTTTGAATCGATCCCCTGTATTTGAAGTGCCTGAAATGCCTCCATACCCTGATTTAACGGTACACGGTAATCTCGTTCTCCGTGAAAGATCAGCATTGGTGTATCCCACTTGTGTGCATTGCGGTGAGGTGAATTTTTGATATATCCTTCCGGGATTTCATCACCGTAGTATGGACCACCGATATCCTGATTAGCAAAAAACAATTCTTCTGTAGTTCCATACCAACTCTCCAGGTTAAACAATCCGCAATGAGAAATAAAGGCCTTAAACCGCTTTTCGTGAATTCCGGCAAGATAATACACCGAATACCCTCCATAAGATGCGCCAATTGCCCCTAATCGATTTTCGTCAATAAATGGTTCTTTTTTCAGTTCATCAATAGCCGATAGGTAATCGTCCATAGGTTGCCCACCCCAATCTTCCGATATTGCGTCATTCCATTCCTGACCGAAACCTGGCAACCCTCTTCTGTTAGGAGCAACAACAATGTAATCATTCGCTGCCATTAGTTGGAAATTCCAACGGTACGAGAAAAACTGACTTACTGCAGATTGCGGTCCTCCCTGACAATAAAGCAATGCAGGATATTTTCTTGTTTCATCAAAATCTGGTGGATAAATCACCCACACCAATTCTTTTTTACCGTCTGTGGTGGCCACCCATCTCTTTTCTATTTCACCCACTTTTAGCTTGTCATAAATAGCCTTATTTGCATCCGTGATTTGTTTAATGGTTCCGTCACCAACGGTAACAGCATAAAGGTCTGTAGGATGATTCATAGACTGTTTCCCAACTATCAACTGATCTCCAGCGGTGGTAAAAGAAGTTATATTGTGAATTCCACTGGTTACCTGCCGCGGTTTCATGGACTTGGTGTTCAATTCAAACAATTGATAGGTTGCTTCTGTTACTGCTTTATAGTAAATCACGTCAGAATTATTCCCATAAATAAATCCAGCAACCGTAATATCATTGGCACCAGTAAGGTTAGCTATCTCACCTGTGGACAAATCCATTTCAATAATGTCATTCTTATCTGCCTCAAACCCATCTTTTTTCATTTGAAGCCAGGCCAGTTTCTTTCCGTCAGGTGAAAATGCAGGATTATTGTCATACCCCTTATTGTCAGGTGTAAGATTCTCTGTTTTACCCGTTTCTATATTGTATTGATATAAATCTGAGTTTGTACTTACGGCATAATCAGATCCTACTTTTTTCTTGCAGACATACACAATTGATTTTGAATCCGGCGCCCACACGATCTGCTCCATTCCTCCGAATGGCATAAGTGGTGTATCGTAATTTTCTCCTTCCATAATATCCTTGCCATTTCCCTGTACTTTACCATCTGTAATATCTGCAACAAACACATGAGATCGTTTTCCGTCTTCCCAGTTTCCCCAATGTCTATACATTAAATCGTCATATATTCTCACGTTAGATTCCGGCATGTCAGGATGAAATTCTTTACCAGAAACTTTGTTCATTTTCACATCAGCAATGAACAAGACCTTTTTTCCATCCGGTGATATTTTAAAGCCATTCATTCCACCTTCAACAAAAGAAATTTGCTTCTGTTCACGGCCATTCCAGCTCATTTCAAAAATATTGGTACCTCCTTCTCCGTCTGCCAGATAATATATTTTGTTCCCATCCGCTGACCATTGAGGGCTTCCTTCTCCGGCAGGGGAATGCGTAATTTGCTTTGCAGGAGTACCGTCTAGCATCCCTACCCACAGGTCTGATGTCGAACTGTTTTTGTTTAGGTCGTACTGTCTAACACTGTACATCATTTTAGCGCCATCAGGAGCGACAATTGCTCCGCCTACACGCTTTAACTTCCATAAAAGTTCTGGTGTCATTCTGTCTTGTGCAACAGTAGTAATAGAAATCAGTACGAAAAAAAGAAGGGCAATACGTTGTATCATGTTATTATTCGTTTAATTAAAAATTTGCTCGGTAAATAAGTGGCCAGCAAGCCAAAACTTAATGCAACCGATAAAATTACAAATAGATCGCTTAGTTTAAATTTTATTGGAAAATATTCAACAGGACTATTCTCTAATGAAATAAACCCAAATTGTTGTTGTGCCATGCAAACGCCATACCCAATTAACAATCCAAGTATGACTCCCATCCAATTAATAAGAAGACCTTCGTAAAAGAAAATTCTTTGCAGCTGGGTTTTTCTGGCTCCCAACGAATATAAAGTTTGCATGTTATTGCGTTTCTCAATTACCAACATTGTAATTGAAGCCACCAGGTTAAATGTTGCCAGGAAAAAGATAAACGTCAGGAGCATGGTCACCATCCATTTTTCAGAACGACTCGTTTTGAATATCATCTCATTCTGTTCATAAACGGTTTTTACCGTAAAGCTTGGACCTAAGATTCCCTGTAATTCTTCTTTTTTGGATTCCAGGTTCACTCCGTCCTCAAAATCCATCTCCAAGCCCGTAATTTCATTTTTGTAGTTCAATACTTCAGATGCATAATCCAACGGAACAACAAGATAATTGTGGTCTATCTCATTATTGAAAGAAAATGTACCGACTATAGGAATTCGAGAAGTTGTAAATGCATCCAGATTAGTTCTGGATATCTTTTCATTTTTATTGGGTACATAAAGGGTGAAATTTTCCTGGGGAAAGTCGGATTCATAGATAAAAGCTCCTAAATTCTCAAGCACTCCCGCTCCTACGAGTCCAAGAGGCTGGGCATCTAGGTACAGTCTATTCTCGCCATCTAAGAGGTGATCCTGCATGTTAGAAATCTCAAGAAATGACTCCTCTACCCCTTTAACAGAACCTATTACAAACTGTTCATCATTCTTAATAATTGCAATTTCCTCAATCACTTTTGAATAATGAGCAAGACCATCTACCTGGAACACTTTATCAGGTATAAAATCTGTGTTGAATGTTTTTGTTTGAGCGGATTCAATTTCAATATCGGGCTCAAACGAACTGACCAAAGTCACCACAAGCTGCTCAATCCCATTAAATCCGGATAAAATTATTACAAGTGCTGCCGTAGGGATCATAATTCCTACAACCGATACGATAGAAATCAAGTTGATTACATTGTGTGATTTCTTTGAAAAAAGATATCGTCTCGCTATGAAAAAAGATGAATTCATTTAATCATCCTTCAATATCCGGTCAATTTCTTCTGCGTAATCTAAAGAGTCGTCAATTTCAAAGGCCAATTCCGGAATTCTACGCATAGATTTTCCCAACCGTTTACCCAAATGAAAACGTATTTCTCTTTTAGATTGCTGGACTTGTTTAAATGCCTCATCATTGTCTTTAGCACCAAAAACAGAAAGGAATGCTTTGGCAAATGATAAATCCGGTGCAACGTTAATAGCTGTAACAGTAACCATTGCCCCAAGACAATATTCTCGCGCATTTTCCCGAAAAATGTTGCTGAGTTCTTTTTGTAAAACAGATTCTATTTTCTTTTGTCGTATGGACATAATTTCTTTTGCTGATAGAGTTCAAACAAGCTAAATTCCTAAACTCCAAATTTATTGTCAATGTGATCGGGCGAACAAGCCTATTCACCACGAAAA
Source organism: Crocinitomicaceae bacterium (assembly GCA_014762645.1). Classification (GTDB taxonomy): domain Bacteria; phylum Bacteroidota; class Bacteroidia; order Flavobacteriales_D; family Crocinitomicaceae; genus Paracrocinitomix. Next base: position 31,340 of record JABURP010000093.1, on the reverse strand, counting down.
ACAAAAATAACAGAAACATTCTGTTTTACTGCGATTCTGGTTGGGTAGAAATAAAACAATTCAACTTTTTTGACGTATTCTAAGATTCAGCACTACTTTTGTGGCCTGTGAAAGGATTTTTACAAATATTGAGACTTGCATTCCTGCACCGATCTACGGCAGTGATGGTTATTATCTGCAATCTCCTATTTATCATTTTCAATTTAATATCGCTGGTTCTATTTGTACCGTTTTTGAAGTTGATATTTTCAGATACTGACGCAGATTTGTTGGATGTTCCTAAACCAAACTGGGCCAAGAAAGAAGACCTCTTTGAGTTTTTCTCCGATTTGTATGATTATGAAATGGCCCAGTATATTTTAAAAGAAGGAAAAGTTGGTGCACTTGCATTTATTTGTGTTACTGTTTTACTCGCATTCTTCTTCAAGAATTTTTTCAGATATGCGGCTATTTATTTTAAGTCATTTATGCGTATGGCGGTAGTTCGTGACTTGCGATCTCAACTTTTTGTAAAATCTATTCACTTACCCTTGTCGTATTATTCTGAGGAAAGAAAGGGTGATCTTCTTTCCAGAATGACCTCCGACTTAAATGAAATTGAAATTGCGGTTGTTTTTGCCCTGGAGATGATCTTTCGGGAACCTATCTCCATTGCCATGCATCTGGCAATATTATTTTACTGGAGTACAGAACTAACTTTGTTCGCCTTGATTCTCTTGCCTATTTCTGCCCTGGCAATATCTAGGATTGGAAAGAGTTTAAAAAGAACATCTGCCAAAGGACAAAAGCAAATGGGCGTGTTGCTGTCTATTATTGAAGAATCTCTGGGTGGTGTTAGGATTATCAAAGCTTTTACGGCGGAAAAACTGGCTTTAACCCGATTCAAAAAAGAAAATGACCATCATCAAAAAATCATTACGAGAACCTTTAGAAAAAGAGACCTTTCTTCACCATTAAATGAGTTTTTAGGTGCCTGCGTTTTAGTTTCCATTGTCTATTTTGGTGGTAGTCTCATTCCAGAAGTAAGCGGCGAAGTAGCCGGCCCCGACTCAATGTCTGGGAGTGAGTTTATGACTTTTATAATTGTTTTCTCTCAGTTGTTACGACCGGTTTCCGGATTTGCCAACGGAATGGCTTTTATGAGTAAAGCATCTGCTTCTATTGACCGAATTAATGCCGTAATTGATCTTGAGGATAAAATCGTAAACCCTGAAAACCCGGTAGAAAAGAAAGAATTTGCAGAAGCCATAGCGTTTGATCATGTTACTTTTTCCTATACAGATGAAGTTGTACTCAATGATGTTACCTTTCAGATTAAAAAGGGTCAGTCCGTAGCATTAGTAGGCGAATCGGGATCAGGTAAATCTACCATTTCAGATTTGATTCCGAGATTTCATGATGTGCAGCAAGGCGCCGTTAAAATTGACGGTATCAATGTCAGGGATATGAAGAAGGAGGATTTGAGGAAAATGATTGCCGTTGTTACCCAGGAATCCATTCTATTTAACGATAGCATTGCCAATAATATCGCATTTGGAAATCCCGAAGCTTCACTTGAAGAAATCATTGCAGCTGCTAAAGTTGCGAATGCCCATGAATTTATCCTGGCAACGGAAAATGGTTACGAAACAAATATCGGCGATCGTGGAAATAAACTCTCGGGCGGTCAAAAACAACGTATATCCATTGCTCGTGCTGTACTCTCCAACGCACCGATCATGATACTGGACGAAGCCACCTCAGCACTGGATACAGAATCTGAAAAACTGGTTCAAACAGCACTGGACAACGTCATGAAAAGTCGAACCTCTCTTATTATCGCGCACCGTCTTAGCACTATTCGTGATGCTGATCAAATCATTGTACTGAAAAAAGGTGAGATCGTAGAACAGGGAACGCATGCCGAGCTTATTGCTAAAAATGGTTATTACAAGTCCCTGTGCGAGATTCAGCAAGTAATTTAAGCGTCATATTGAGGTCATTCTTCGAGCAACAGGAACTACACATCTAATAATATTTGCTTTTTGCTAATTATTTTAGTATATTACTACTTTAATAATTACTCAAAGCTATGGAAACATTTTCTCTGATTACAACAATTATTGCCCTTGTCATGGGGGTAATTCTGGTTGTCGGTTTTATTCGAAACATATACAACAACCGGAATAACAGTAAAACAATTAGGCGAACCCTGATAGGTGCTGTAATACTTACATTATTGGCGGTCGCACCCTTTCAATATTTTAAATATACTTCTGACAAGTCTAATTTTTGGAGCTATGGAGATAATACCTCTATAGAGATCATTCAGCCCGCAGATTCTATCGCTAATAGGTACGGTGACTCCCTTTCTTACCATTCTCATTTTAACGAAGTTCAATCCTTTAAACGTTGGATGGAACACAAGTTAAGGCATGTAAATCAAACGCCTGCATATTACTCAGATCATCACTGGAGTCAAAGTATTATGAAGAAGTATCTCGCTTATCAACAATCTTCCGATTCTTTAATTCGGGATGTGGGACATCTATTCTATGCATTGCACATGAATAACCTGGAACAACCAAGTCGCCATATTCAAAAACACTTGATTAAAATCACGAACAAGGACATCCCCTACTTTCCGTACATTCAGGGTTTAACACATCTTAACTCACGCTCTTGGGGGAATCTTGATAATTCGGAAAAATTTTTTCTCGCTTCCATAGAAAAAGGCGAGTGCATAGAAGAATCTTATGCTGGGCTTTCGCGACTTTACTGGTACTTTCATCAAACGGATAAATTAGAGGCATTAGTCTACAATTCAGATACTGAGAATTTGGTCCCGTTCGGCATCCGACGTCAGATTTACTTCACTGATTTTGATTGGGCCGATTATTGGAAACTGATGTTTGATTATGAAGTTCATCACTGGGGATTAATCAATGCAGGAGCTGCTGCCATTTTATTAGTGTTGTGGCTACTATTCTTACGAAAATTTGACATCTACGAACCTGAAAAATGGAAGTATGTGATCGCTACATTTTTCATCAGTGTTCTCACCATGCAACTGCTCTATCCCATCCATGATTTTCAATGGGCGGTACTTCATTATTACCGACCCTTAAATCCGTTTAGCGACCTGATGTACATAACCGTTTCCGTTGGTATGGTAGAAGAGTTCGTCAAAATCTTACCGCTTTTGATAATGATAAAGTTCACCAAAGCTGTAAATGAACCATTTGATTATATCCTTTATGCGGCGATTGGAGCCTTAGGGTTTGCCTTTATGGAAAACGTACAGTACTATTATGAGAGTCCTTATAATATCAGCATCAGAGGTTTTTATTGTTACCTCGGGCATATGTCTTTTTCTGCATTGATCGGATATGGCTTGATGCTAGCCAAATACAGGGGTTATAACAAATACCTGATGTTTTCTGTTTTCTTCCTGGTAGCAGCCTTCATGCATGGTTTTTATGACTTTTGGTTAATTGACTGGTGGGGACAAGAATATTTTTGGGTGAGTTATCTCGTAATAATTTTATGCATTCATTTGTTGATTTACTTTACGAATAACACACTGAACATTTCAAATTTCTACAAACCAGAAATCAAACTCAATTTAGACGGGATTGTGTATTTCGCTTTGATCATCTGTGTAATTTGTATCATGCTCGGTTTCTCTGTTATCAGTTACGTTATAGGATTTAATCATGGGAAGGAATTTTTGTGGGTAACAGTGACTCAATTATTGTTTTATATGTTCTTTTTTCTCCTTTCTATAAGTGCTATTCGAAACATAAGGGGGTACGTAAGTGGAATTTATGTTCCATTGCGTGGGCTATTTCCACCTGCTAAAAATGAAATTGATCTTACAGGATTAGGATTACAACTGAGCATCTCGAAATCCCATCAGTTGGAAGCAGAATTACTGCATGACCTGGAACTGTTAAATCAGGAGGTTCAGCTTTTACGCCGTTTTGTTGTGGATGATAATCTAAACGCCTACATTGCCCAGTTAAGCCAACCGGTTATGTACAATGGCTATTATACCAATCAGCTGATTTTAATACCACATTGGGATCATCTCAACTTTAATCACAAAAAGCGGGTGCTCACCAATGTTTATGTCATGGAATCAGATGATATAATTGCCCAGCCATTTGTTACGAGTAACGACCTGGTACATCTTGGTAAGTTGTTTAGTTTAAAGATTACTTAAACACCACCTTACCTTCAGAAATCGCATCCTCTAATTGGATTTTATAGAGGTAAGTTCCGGCAGCCAGGTCTCCACGGTTCAATACGTATTGAGATCCGCTTGCGGTTATCTGTTGCAAACGTGTACCGTTCAATGCGTATAGTTCAAATGTGAACTTTTGTTGCTCCGGGTTATCAAATTTAAATGTCACCACTTCTGTTGCAGGAGCCGGGTAAACGCTGGTATGGAAAACGTCCATCTCTTCAAGTCCTGCACCGGAATTTGTAACCTGCACATATTTGATGTCTTGTCCATCAGAATCGGCATAAACAATATGAAACTTCCCGTTGGCATCAATAATTATATCCGGTTTATTTTGGCTGACAGATGCATCTGTAATATTGATTGCGTTCGCCGGATCTAAGCCTGATGCTCCAGTTGTTGAGGCATTGAAAAATACATCAATAGAATTTCCTGATCCTTCCCAAACAACACCAAGGTCGCCATTTCTATAATCCATCTGCGGATAATTAATAAGTGGACCTGTTGAGGCATCTGCACTTACTTCAATTAAATCCACAGATACATCATTGTTGACATCATATTCATTGATAAATATTTTTGCCGTATTTGACACATAAGTTCGATAAACACACAACACCTTATCTGCTGTCATCATACGTGCATCCGGGCCAATACTAGGACATCCTGCAATGCTCCACATGTGGTCGTCCACTGAAAACTGCCCAGTAAAAGTTGCTCCTCTATCAAAAGAAACCACTGCTTTAATATCACGAATATTGCTAAGGTTATTCCTGAAGAACACAATCACGTAGTTATCATTTGCAACTATTTCAGGCTGGCAACAATCACAAGCTTCTCCAGCCCAAAGTGATCCTGCCGCAACAGCCGGCTCCCAGGTAGTTCCACCATCTGTTGAACGGGTAACCACATATTCAGGGTTCGCTCCTCCGTTGTCGTGATCCATCATAGTTACCCAAACCGTATCATTCAACGCAACGATATCAGGGTATTGACCAAAACCAGTTGGTAAATCATCCACCCGAATGGTATCACTCCATGTTGTTCCGTTATTGGTTGATTTTACCATATATACATGACCGGTTTCATAGCCGAGTGACCGAAAAACAACATACACATTGTCTCCATCAATACTTATATCCGGACCGCTCCAGTTGTATGATTGCACATCTAGATTTGGTGGATTCAAAGTAACCGGGGTGTCAAAATCGGTTCCGTTATGTTTTGAAAAATAGATGTTGTTTGCATTAAAATCCGTCCAAATAACAGCAGGAAAACCATCATTGGTGATTTCAATCTGTGGGTGGTAATATCCATAACCTGTAGCAACAGGAATTGGTGCAGTTTTGGCAAAATTTTGTCCGAAGGAAGTTGATGCAATAACAAATGTTAGCAATCCAAATATATATCTCATGAGGTTAATTTTTATTCGAAGTTAGGGAAAATTTGGTCACTCCCATGGTCTGATTGGGTCAAACTTCAGTGTGAATACCTCCTTGGTTATTCCACAATCAACCTAGTAATGTATACTTTTTCTTTTGTTGAATTGTTAAAGATTGAGAACAGATAAACCCCTGTTCCCAACTGTTCCTTCTGAATTAGGAGCTGAGTTCCAGTAACATATTTTTTCACATATACTTCCTGACCCAGAGCATCATATATTTTAATGTTATAACCACCGTTGAGTATTCGCCCAAATGAGATGGTGGTGAAATCAGTGAACGGATTTGGGTAGATGGTGAGGTTTGGGAAGATATCTGAACCTACATCTAAACAAGCATCCACCCATATTTTAACTGAATCAGTAGCCTCACAACCGTTTCCGTCAGTATACAAATAATACAGGGTATGTTCTCCCCAGCTTGGAATACTTGGGTAAAAAATGTTTCCTATAACTCCCGGCCCTAAGAATGTCCCACCAAATGGAGTACCTGTTAAGTTATAGGGCGGCATATACTCGCAAATGGTGTCACTGGCAAGCTGATCCATGGATACTGAGGGGAGCGGGTTCACTATCAGCTCTTGTGATAAAACCGAATCGCAACCGTAGACAGTTTGGAGGGTGTCGTAGTACAGACCTGGAGATGATTGGTAATTTCCAAAAATTAGGGCGGAGTCATATTGGCAGATTTGATTCTGGCCCAGGTAAATTGTATCCGAGAAGTGTAAAACGAGTTCTTGTGAAAGGATGGAATCACAGCCATATATACTTTGAAGTGTGTCGTAATAAAGGCCAGGAGATGATTCGTAACCTCCGAATATTAAAATGGAATCATTCTGGCAAAAATCAAGATTGGGTAAAACCGCAGTAGAGCCTGAATGTACAATTAACTCAGCCATCAATATCGAGTCACAACCAAGATTAGATTGCAATGAATCATAATAAATTCCAGATGTTGACACATAGTTACCAAATATCACTGCACTATCGCCAATACATATATTCACCGCTCCTTGATCAATTGGTTGTGTGGAAGAGATAATTAATTCTTGTTGAAGAATTGAATCACATCCACTTACCGCTTGTAATGTGTCATAATAAATACCCTGCTGAGTCTGATACGCACCAAATATTATGATAGAATCAGCTGGACATATTTCAACACTCTGAAGACTTACTGAAAGATTCGGGCATGACTGATTTTCAAATACTGCTACATTAGTTCTACCTGCATGTGAAAACCCAACCAAATCTTTAACGCCATTTCCATTCAAGTCTCCAAGCTCTACATGATTCGGTCCTCTCATAAAAAACTCATCTACATATATAATATTCTCAGGACCAAAAGAGAAATTTCCATTATTTTTCCGCCACACAAATTGACTGTTATCACCTCGTCCATAAACAACATCCTTGACCCCATCTTGGTCTACATCACCGCAAGTAACATCATTCACTGTTCCATTTGCATTTATTAATTGAGAACTTGAAAAATTGCCTTGTCCAAGATTTTCAACGACATAAACTCCTGAAGATCCTACAAAATAAATAATATCCTTATCACCATCCATGTCTATATCTTCAGGCTTAATTCTACCATTGTTTATTACCATGTTGATAAGTACCTGTTCTTGATTAAAATTAGTTGGTGATAACCTTTCATACCAGGTTATCATATCGGTGCTATAATTAAAGCAAATAATATCTAAATCTCCATCCATATCTATATCAATATCATCCAAATAATTAAGTCCTGTTGAAGAATCGATTATATTTGGTCCCCAAAAAGTTAAATTTCCATAGTTTGTATACCACTTTAGTTCGTTACTAGAGCAAACCAGAAAATCTATATCTCCATCTAGTTCTCGATCCATAGGGCAAATTGCAGTTGGTGAATTTACCAGTGACAAAATTGGTAATCCAATATTATAATTTCCTGAACCAAGATTCTCACGCCAGAAAATTTCATTCGTTTGTGAATTATGCCATACAATATCCTTTAATCCGTCATTATTAAGGTCGATATACTCAATGAAGGAAGAACCCAACATAGTATCTACCAATTCAATATACTCTAATCCAAAGTTACCTGATCCGTCATTCTCGTACCATCCAATTTTACCCCATAATATTGTATACGTTAAAAATGACTCAAACAGAATATCTAAGTCACCGTCCTGATCCATATCTTCAAGAATTGCATTATGAGAACCGTAAGCCTGATTTAGGTGATTTGTGAGCTCATTGGGCGGATTAAAAATGGTATCACCCAAGCTAAAACACCATGCTGCTTTTTGGTCTAAATTTGAAATGGTAACAATATCGTGCCACCCATTATTCAAGAGATCTTCTGCCAAAACGTCGGTTAATTTCCAAATTTGGCCAGTAACATATTCAATTGGATCAAACGAACCGTCACCTTGATTTCTAAAAATCACTACGGATTGTTCACTTGGTCCATTTCCGGCTTCACCTGTTACAATATCATTATCCGAATCATTATCTAAGTCTGTAACATAAATACTAGGAATCGCAGCAAGTGAATTTGCAATATTAATAGGTGAGCTAAATGACCCTCCCCCAAGGTTTTCCAAATAAATGATCGAGGAAAAATTGCTTACTACTATATCAACCAAAGAATCCATATTGATATCGGCAATAATAAGATTTCTGGGAGCAATAAAAGCAGTGCTAATTATTATTTGAGGACCAAAATTTCCAAGCCCATCATTCTCATACCAAGCAATTTTATCATCATTATAGGATATTGATACAATATCCAAGTCGCCATCTAAGTCGATATCAAGGGTATCAAAATCCTTAACAATACTTACCAAAGTAGTAAAGGTTATAGCTGTATCCAAAACACCGTTACCCATATACTCATAGCTAGTAATATCATTGCTTCCACTGATGATCAATTCATTAATATTATCTCCATCAAAATCTGCGGCTTCAGCATGTAAATATCCACTCACCAATCCCGACATTGCTATTTGACTCCCTAGAACACCATTACCCAAATTTTCATAAAAATATGGTCCTGAACTAGTTGAGCTACAAATGATATCTTTATCTCCATCTGAATCAACATCCAAAATATCAACCCGATAAACATCTAAAACATCCTCAACTAAAGAAGTTTGTTCACTAAAATTACCCAGTCCATAATTTTCAAACCATGAAATTTTACTATCCTTGCTAGAAACAACAACAATATCAAGGTCTCCGTCGTCATCCCAATCTACCAATTCTCCTTCCGTCGGGTATGAAAAAGTGACATTCAATCCTGTAGGAAGTCCAAACTGCCCCCAAGATGTTTGAGATAAGATAAAACACCAGCAAAATATAATAACCTTATGCATGTAAAATAGTTTTGGGCAAAAGCGTATACCATTCAAAGATACATTATCGAAATTGAATTCGAAAATGATGTCTTCTCGCCACAAAGTTCCCATATCTTACTTTGCCATTAAAAAGATTCATTATACCTTTGTACCAGTTCTTAGTATAAACTTATAAAGAAAGGTGGAGGGACCGGCCCTGTGAAACCTTGGCAACCTCTCGGTTTTCGAACTGAAAAGGTGCCAATTCCCATCAGGATTTTTTTCCTGATAATATAAGTTGAAAATCGATCACATACCGGTCCCGCACATATTCCGATCTCGTATCGGAAAAATGAATTTATGGCAGATATAAAAGAAATATTGAAGGATCGCATTTTGGTACTGGATGGCGCTATGGGCACTATGATCCAGCGCTACAAATTAACGGAGGAAGATTTCCGAAAAGGATGGTTTGAAGATCATCCTTCGTCTTTACAGGGTAACAATGATCTTTTAGTATTAACGCGGCCGGAGATTATACGGGAAATTCATGAAGCTTACCTGGAGGCAGGTGCAGACATCTTAGAAACTAACACTTTTTCAGGAACTTCAATTGCACAGGCGGATTACGGACTTGAAAAGGCAGTTTACGACATCAATTTTCACGGCGCAAAAATTGCAAAAGAAGCATGTGAAAAATACAATGAACTAACGCCTGATAAACCCCGGTTTGTTGCAGGATCAATAGGTCCAACGAACGCAACGTTGTCCATTTCACCGGATGTAAATGATCCCGGATACAGAGCTATCACTTTTGAGAAACTCACAGAAGCATATAAGGAGCAGGTGAAAGGCTTAATCGAAGGGGGCTCGGATATTTTGTTGGTGGAAACGGTATTTGATACCCTCAATGCCAAATCAGCTTTATTTGCAATTAACGAGGTTCAGGAAGAACTCGGTACGAACTTACCTGTTATGGTTTCTGGTACTATTACGGATGCCAGCGGCAGAACATTATCCGGCCAAACGGCTGAAGCATTCCTAATTTCTGTTCAACATGCTGATCTATTAAGTATCGGGTTGAATTGTGCTTTGGGAGCAAATGCCTTGCGCCCCTATTTACAGGTACTCAAAAAGAAGGCACCGTTTTTTGTATCGGCCCACCCAAATGCGGGATTACCCAATGAAATGGGCGAATATGATGAAACGCCTGAAATGATGGCTGATCAAATTAAAACTTTCCTGGACGAAGGATTAGTAAACATTGTTGGTGGATGCTGCGGAACCACTCCAGACCACATCAAAGCAATGGTAGAATTAGTAGAAAATCAAACACAATATAAAAAAGTAAGTTAAAACGTGTTGTGTAACTTCGCGGCACGAAACATTGAATTATTATGGCAAAACTCTGGAAAGAAATAGATAAAGGAATTTTGGTAGCACTTCCAAATCCAACGAAAGAAGCATACGAAATCAAAGTGAAAATTCCTGAATTCACATTTTTGGGCGTGCAGGAACAACCTGACTTCGCAACGGTGTTTCTTACCTTTTATCCAAACGACAAAATCATTGAATTGAAATCATTAAAACATTACGCCTACCATCTCAGAGATATCGTGGTTTCGTATGAACGTCTGATCAATATATTTTACGATCACTTAATGGAGGTTTATACGCCGGAAAGACTTAGAATCACTATGGTTTGTAATCCACGTGGAGGAATCAGTTCAAAACTTACGATTGATTCAGACTGGTCTGCCAGAGGAGGATCTGAAAAATTCAAAGATTGGACCAATGCCAGCGGTGGCGAAGATGAATGGGCCGTTGTTATGTAGTTCAATGGACAATTTGCAATAGACAATGCACAATGACCAATTGAACTTCCCTCACCCTTAACATCTGGAATTTAAATATTTAAGTAGTTTTCAGATTTTAATCAAAATCTATAAAATGAAAGAGAATATCCTACTTAAGAAAAGTTATGACTTTAGTCTAAATGTTTTACAGATGTGTTGGGAGGTACAAAAACAAAAGAAAGAATATGATCTAACGCGTCAACTAATTCGTTCTTCTACTTCTGTTGGGGCAAATAGTGAAGAGGGTGTTGGAGGATACAGCAGAAAAGATTTTTCAGCTAAACTAGGAATCGCCTACAAAGAAGCAAGAGAATCAAGATTCTGGCTAAGATTAATGCGTGATTCAGGGCTGGTTGATAGGAAGATCACAGACCCATTTATAACTGAGGCAGATGAACTAGCGAAAATTTTATTCACAATTATTAGAACAACAAAGAAATCAAAATTCCCAATTGACAATTGAACATTGATAATTGAACATTGATAATTGATAATTGAACATTGATAATTGATAATTGAACATTGATAATTGATAATTGATAATTGAACATTGATAATTGACCATGAGCATACACCCGGATTATACAGGTAAATACGAATTCAAGTGGAGTGATCTTCCACCTATGAAGTTGAGTGGATTGGAGGCTCTTGTTGTAACGCCGGATTCCAATTTTATTAACGTTGGAGAACGGACCAATGTAGCCGGATCCCGGAAATTCTTGCGTTTGATCAATGAAGGGAATTTTGATGAAGCACTTTCCATTGCCAGGGATCAGGTAGAAGGTGGTGCCCAGATCATTGACATCAATATGGATGATGGATTGATCAACGGGAAAGAAGCCATGGTGAAATTCCTGAATTTAATTGCTGCAGAGCCGGATATTGCCCGTGTTCCTGTAATGATTGACTCATCAAAATGGGAGATCATTGAAGCAGGACTCCAATGTGTACAGGGAAAATGTGTGGTCAACTCCATTTCACTCAAAGAAGGAGAAGAAGAGTTTATTCGTCAGGCTAAAAAAATCAAACAATACGGAGCCGCAGTTGTTGTGATGGCTTTTGATGAAGAGGGACAAGCTGACACCTACGAGAAGCGAATACAAATGTGTGAACGCTCTTACCGTATTTTGGTAGATCAGGTTAAGTTCCCTCCTCAGGATATAATTTTTGACCCTAACGTATTTCCGGTGGCAACCGGAATGGATGAACACCGCAAAAATGCACTGGACTTTTTCAAGGCTACAAGATGGATCCGCGAAAATTTACCGGGTGCTCATGTAAGTGGTGGTATTTCAAATGTGTCTTTTTCTTTTCGTGGAAATAATTCGGTGCGGGAAGCTATGCATTCTGCATTTTTATACCACGCTATAAAAGAAGGCCTGGACATGGGTATTGTGAATCCGACCATGCTTGAAGTATATGACGACATCCCCAAAGATTTGCTGGAACACGTTGAAGATGTTTTACTGGACCGGAGAGAAGATGCCACCGAACGCCTACTGGAGTTTGCGGAAACGGTTACCGGAAGTGTCAAAGCCAAGAAAGTAGATCTTGAGTGGAGAAAGAATAATCTCCAGGAACGCATCACACATTCTCTGGTAAAGGGAATAACCGATTTCATTGAACAGGACGTAGAAGAAGCCCGTTTACTTGTGAATAAACCTATAGAAGTGATTGAAGGTCATCTTATGATAGGAATGAATGTAGTGGGTGACCTGTTTGGATCGGGAAAAATGTTTTTGCCGCAAGTGGTAAAGTCTGCTCGTGTAATGAAAAAAGCTGTAGCTCATCTGCTGCCTTATATTGAGGCTGAAAAAGAAGAGGGACAAACCAATGGTAAAGTTTTACTGGCTACAGTAAAAGGAGATGTTCACGATATTGGAAAAAACATTGTCGGTGTAGTATTGGGTTGCAATAACTATGAAATCATTGATCTTGGTGTCATGGTTCCTGCCGATAAAATTCTGGATGAAGCCAAAAAACAGAAGGTCGATATCATTGGACTTTCCGGATTAATCACTCCTTCGCTGGATGAAATGGTGCATGTGGCCCAGGAAATGGAGAAAATGGATATGAATATCCCCCTTCTAATTGGTGGTGCAACCACTTCAAAAGTACATACGGCAGTCAAAATTGATCAAAACTACACAAAGGGTCAAACGGTTCATGTGCTGGATGCATCACGTTCTGTTACCGTAGTGGGAAGCTTGCTGAGTGAAGACCGAGATAACTTCAATGCCAAAATAAAAGAGGAATACGAGAAAGTACGAGTAAACTACGCCAAAAAGAAAGATTTCAAGAAGTTCTTATCGCTGGAAGAAGCGCGCAAAAACAAATACAAAATTGACTGGAAACAAGAAGATATTGCTGTTCCCAACTTCACAGGCACTAAAGTTTTTACAGATTATTCCCTACAGGAGTTGAGAGATTATATTGACTGGACACCTTTCTTTTATACCTGGGAATTAAAGAAGAAATATCCGGACATTTTGAAAGATACCAAACTGGGCGCCGAAGCCACCCAATTGTTCCATGATGCCCAAACAATGCTCAATAAGATCATTGAAGAAAAATGGCTTGAAGCAAGAGCTGTAGTTGGTATTTGGCCTGCAAATTCGGTGAATGATGACGATATTGAAATTGAGACACCTGATGGTAAACACACTCAATTTGGAATGCGCCAGCAATTGCAAAAAGTAGCATCTGCAAAAAATGAATGCCTGGCAGATTTTGTTGCTCCAAAGGAAAGCGGTTTCCAGGATTACGTTGGTGGATTTGTGGTGACAGCAGGTGTCGGCATAGAAAAAAAGCTGGCTGAGTTTGAAAGTGATCATGACGATTACAATGCGATCATGCTCAAAGCATTAGCTGACAGACTTGCAGAGGCATTTGCTGAACGCATGCATGAACGGGTAAGACAGGAGTTTTGGGGATACGAAAAAGAAAAACTCAGCAATGATGACCTTATAAAGGAAAAATATAGAGGAATTCGACCAGCTCCAGGTTATCCTGCCAATCCTGATCACACTGAAAAAACAGGTTTGTTTAAAATACTTAATGCGACAGAATTAACAGGTGTTACACTCACTGAAAGTTTGGCTATGATGCCGGCTTCATCCGTTAGCGGTTGGTATTTTGCACATCCTGAATCACATTACTTTGGTGTTGGAAAGATCAAAATGGATCAGGTGGAAAGTCTCGCAAAACGAAAGGGAATATCAACAGATGAAATGAAAAGGTGGTTAACCCCTAATCTGGAGGAATAGCTTCTTGTTTTTCTATTCGTTTTTGTAAGAGAAAAATAATTGCCCAAACCACAACCCAAGGAACAAGACAACCTCCTATAATCTGTAAACTGGAAGCGTTAATTCGCAATAGCTCGGCAAAAACCGGCATGGATAAAGCAAATGAAATAATTAGTCCAAGATCCAATATATAACGATCTGTGGTCAATAACCTTCTTATTTGTCTTCGAAAAAAGGACATTTTTACTCACTTCAAAACAATTTTCTTATTGAGCTGTTAAAAACAGTATAAGGAAAATATTTCATCTTACCTTTATTGCATGGAAACCATTCTTATAACTGGTGGATCGGGTATGATCGGTTCGGCACTCATTCCAAAATTGCTGGAGATGGGTTATCGTGTTCGCGTTTTATCCAGAAGTAAGCAGCCAATAGAAGGAGTAGAAGTTTTCACCTGGGATGTGGACCAGGAAACAATTGAGACAGGTGCATTAGCAGGAGTTGACCATATAATTCACCTTGCCGGTTATGACGTGAGTTCAGGAAGATGGACGAATAAAAGGAAGCAACTTATTTATGATTCCAGAATAAAGTCCATCCACGTTTTACGAAAGCATTTAAACAATCAAAAGATCAACGCTTTTATTTCTGCTTCAGGTGTAAGTATCTATGGAACAGTTACAACCGAAAAAATTTTTACTGAAGATGATGTCCCAGAATCGTATGATGACAATGACTTTTTAGCTAAAGTCTCAAAAGACTGGGAAGCCGCAGCAGATCTATTCAGCGCTAACGCAGATCGTGTAGTTAAAGTACGCACACCAGTAGTTTTGAGCAGAAGCGGCGGAGCACTGGAGCGCATTGCTAAACCAGTAAAAATGGGGGTTGGTGTTGCATTGGGATCAGGTAAACAATATGTTCCCTGGGTACACATTGATGATCTGGTTCAATTTTATATAAAATCGATAGCAGATAAAAAGTTTGAAGGACCGTACAATGTCGTTGCTCCGGATCATGTTACGAACAATCAGCTTACACAGGCCATAGCCCATGCTCTCAATAAAAAAATATGGCTTCCGAACGCTCCTTCTTTTGTACTCAAGCTGATGTTTGGTCAGATGGCAAATATTGTCCTGAAAGGTAGCCGGGTATCCAGTGAGAAATTGTTGCGTACAGGATTTGAGTTTGACCACTCAGAATTGAACGAATCTGTCAAGAATTTGATGCTCGATCGTTGAACAAATTGGTCTCATATTTGTATAAAGAATTAATATGAAGACAATTGTATTGACCATTGCTTTTTTCGTTGGCGTGCAAAATGCGATAGCACAATCACATTTTGAGAATATCCTTGCAACTTCAACCACCACTTATTCTGGTATTGCAGATGGTGGCGTGTCTTATAGTTTCAGTTATACCTATATCGCACACACCAATTTAACACTGCCATATATTTATTTTGATGGTAAACCTTTATCACTGGCCAAAGGTGACAGTGTTATTTTTGACGGATCGCGTTACCAATCATACCAACCTGAACGTGAATTATATCCCGACTCCACTACTCAGGTGGACACCACTGTTCAAAAGAAATTCTATGCGCGAGAACATAAAGGAATTTACTACGTTGTAATTCCATACGACAAGAGCTGGGAATACGCCCGCAAATATCGCGTTGGTGAGAAAGCATACACGGCCAACTATAAAAAAGAGTTTGATAAAGTAAAGGCATACTCCATGCCTTAAATTACCTGACCATCAGCTTTTTTACTTGCTGCGACACTGTAAACTGCACCAAATATGTTCCTGAAGGCATTTCGGAGATATCAATAGCTTCTTCATTATGAATCATTTTCTCCATTAACAATTGTCCACTAAGATTAAATATTCGAATTGTTTCACCTTCATTCTCAATCCCCCTTGCATAAAAAACATCTGTCGCTGGATTGGGATAAACCACCAACTCAATTACTTCTTCCTCCTCAATACTAACCGAGGTATAGCTGTTCTCAGCACTAAACGTAGCATACATTGGAATAAAACCTCCGGTTCCATTTGGATACCTTCCATAAGTTCCGTTATCATGCACCTCAGGGTAAGTCACCTGATTAATTGGATTTCCTAGTGCATCTGAGAAAAGCAATGTTTCTCCACCAGAGCCAAGTTTGAAATTCGCATGAAGCCCGGTTTGCCCATCATTATCGGCCCAGATAATCAGATAATCATTTGCTCCAATCACTGTTCCAGCAGGAATCTGCCATTTTGTTGGAATTAAAAGGTCATCTGACAGGAAATATCCGCTAATATCTACATCACTGCTACTGTTATTATAGAGTTCTATCCAGTCATTGTACTCGCCATATTCATCATAAGCAGTAATGTTATTGGATGACATTATTTCATTGATCACCACACCTGACGAAAGCGTTAACTCATAAAATTCGTGTTCTGCGCGTTCCGGTGAAAACATGCCCGCATCATTATTATCGGCATAGATGTAGTATTGGATATCTGCCGCACCCAACACTATACTGACGCCATAAACACCATCTGAGGCGGCACCATCATTGTGCAAACCATCATCAAACATCTGAACTTTTTGAAAGGCATCCGCTTTGTATGACCTGTATCCAAGATATGCGTAAGTGGCATTTTGAATATCTGCAGTAAAAGAAACCACATCATAGGCCTCCGGAACCGAAGGGGCAGCTACAATATTAGAAATGGTGGGAGCAGTTAAATTAAATGATGCATGATTCGTATAATAGGTTACTCTGGAATCCATCACTTCTTTTATACCATATACACTTTGCGGACCACTGCCAACCGACACATCCAAATTTGCTACACATTCTGAATAGGAATAAAATCCATTGGGTTCGCTCTGTACTTCAGTAGCAATGATGTTTTGAAGCGCCTGTCCCCTTGTATAATATTCTCCATTGGCAAAATTCTCTTCAACTATTGTTTTACAATGCGCCACATACATTTTTCTGTATCGCGGATTGGAGAGTAAAAAGAAAACCAGCGGATAAGTGGCGTCTGTTTCATTATGAAAAAGATCCAGGTCGGTATAATCACTTAGCACTGGAGGACCCGGAGGACCTCCTAACATGGTAAAACTGGCAAAAGATTGGTTCAGGTCCCAGATTACAGGGTGAAAAATACCATTGTCATCTCTGATGAGATAGTAATTCTGTTTTAGCGGCCCTATATAGCTATCAAGGTTTACCAAAACATTGTCAAATGCCAACATCCACAATGCGGCATCCACATCAAGAAACTGTTCAATAAGAGAAGGATTATTTTCAAGCTGATAACATAAATCCACCAAATCGGTCCAACCAAAATCTGATTTCATCTCATACGAATTATAGTACAACGTACTATCAGCTCCTAAATACTCCAGTGAAGAACTACCCAATCCATATTCCGGATTACACTTTACACGGGTATTATCATCATCACAGTAAAAGCGACTTTCCATATAATCACCATTTACGGATTCAGAGCTGACAAACAAGCCATAATACTGATCATTTATAAAAACCTTTGCATAGTTAGACAATGGTGCATCCATATATTTTCGTGCTATTTCATAAGACAATACCTCACGAACATAAGAAGGATCCTTAAAACTATTTGACAGCTTTAAAGTTTGACACCCATGGTATTCCTGAAAACTATATACCTCTGCCAATTTAATTTTTAACGGGTTCTTTAGATTGTTTTCGTTGTAGGTAGAATTCCCCTTATATGCCACCCCCACACTGTCAAAACTTACACCGTTAATTTCACATGAGCCAAACAGAAGCTCATCCATATCATTTGCATAATAGGTATCCATAGTGGCATCCCAATTAGCATCATCAAAATACAACTTGATTTCTGTAATGTTATTTAACTCATAAAGACCTTGTGCACTTATGCCGAAATGAATTAAAAGTGCTGTAACTAAACTTAATTGTTTCATGGTGATTTTTTGCATTTGTTCTGTTATGACTAAAAGGTTTTAAAATGGTTTAATCGCTCTATAAAAAAAATCTTTATGCGTCAATATATAAGCCTGAAAATCATGTTATTCACAATGAACCCGTTAAAAGAATTGCTTAACTTTGCAATTATTCACTACCCTCATTCGTTATATTTGGTAGGGAATATTGAAAGATGAATAAACTTACATTACCACTTTCGGTGTCAACTTTGATCGAATCAATTGGCGACCGAACCGATTTCACTACGGCTGAAATTACTCAACTGCTTAAAGCAGCAAATATTCAGAAAAAGGAATTGAAAGATTTTACTACGTTCGATCACCCGAAAAAGGAGGGATATGGACGGAAACTGGTATACCAGACAAATCATTTTGAGGTCCTAGTTGTCTCCTGGGCTCCGGGTGACTTTACTGCCATACACAATCATGGGTATACCAATTGGGGGGCTGTAAAGACTTTTGGTAGATTGGAACATTCAACTTACTCACTGGATGGCGATTATTTAACCACATTATTTAGAGAAAAACTGGCACCTGAAGAAGTAATTCCGGTTGACCAGTCGCTTATTCACCAAATGGGAAACCCTTACCGGGAAAATGTCCTATCCATACATGTTTACGGAACATCCCAGATGGTAGATGGCATTACTGAAAATTCGCAATTATTTGAAATTGGGAAAGGTGAGGTGCAATATGTAGATGGAGGCGCATTCTATGACCTGCCGAAATCTCAGTTTGCCATTGCTAATTCGGATTTACACGCCGACCGGTTAACGACAATTGGTCACTATACGCAATTACTTAATTTTTACCACAAAACTGGTGTCCGTGGTGCTCAATATAGAAAAGCCGTGAATTACTTTCACGACAGGTCCTTTGAAAGCAGGTTGACCACTGAACTGGAAATGGATGAAAAACAAGTACTTTACCTGATCGAACTAAAGAAGGCTAAACACTTCTTACGATTGCTTGGAGAATCTACCCAAACCATTGATTCCATTTTAATGGATCTCAACGACCCGGAAAACTTCTCCTAATTAATCTTCAGATTAAAGCGAGTTTTTCTTTGATAGTTCGCTCCCACCCCATTCAACGACAGTAAAACCTTTACGCTCCTTTTTCAGTTTATTCAGGTCCTGAACAGGAATTTCAATTGGTTCTGACAGTGGTTGGTACACCATCATTACACGAATAATGGTTTCGGGTTGTGGTTGAATCTTCATTTGAGCCATGGCTTCGTACTCATCTGATGAAAAGTGAATCAGGTTGTAAGGGTTATCTTCCAGATGCGGTAACCAGAATACAATAAACTCATTGGCTTCACGTCTGTTTAAACCTAATATTGCTAATGATTCTTCCAAAAACTCAGCCGTTTGATTTCCCGGGACAACAAAACCTTCATTTACTGTAAATTCTTTCTGGTTATTGCCTTCCCAGTAGAGGGCATAGTATTCTTTTCCCTCTCCGTCTATCAAGGTACCATCCGGTTTTGCCAGCACTTTCCATCCATCTTTGTATTTCGGGTAGGTATGCGTTAGTTTTCCTTTAAAATTCAAGTTTACCTCAACGATTTGGTCTTTTTCAGGGTATAAATAAATGATTGGTTTGGCCACACCATCCATTGCTTCCGGGTCCATTACAAAAACAGTCGTATCCAACTCACCCATAACAAATTTTTCATGCAGTTGAAGATCTCCCCAAAAAGTGTAAATTTTAATATCACCATTGAGCCATCCATCTTTAAACTGTAGCGAAAACTTTTGAGGAGGATTGAGATCATAAGGCTCCGCATATCCTTCTAAATAACCGGTAAATGGATCTCCGTTTATTTTAAATACATTTTCAAAAGAAGGTTTTTCTACAATGGTTTCCAGTGAATTCTCTTTTGAATAATGCATGGACGGCATAAGTTTCACCACGGTAAATCCTTCTTCAGTCGTAAAGGCATCATCTTCGTCGTTTATTCTTAAACTGGATGTAGCTTGATTGAACTCCCAGTCAAATCCATAAGGAGCTTTTATCGACTCTTCCAGTTCTCCATAATTATACATTCTTTTCATATAGACATCCCCTTCCGGAGTGTACATGGTAACCATGCCATCAGCTTTTCCATCCAACGTATGGTACTCAGCAGCTAATTTTGATTTTGATCGGTTATAATATGCTTTCACATTTAATTCACCATCTGAAAAACGTTCATCCCATAGTTGAAAATCGCCATACATGATACCTGAGACTGTCATGTCAATCTCATCATCTGTTCCCCACTCGGCATCCGGGATAATATGTAATTCATTAAACTCAGGAAAAGGCAACTCTTCATCATTATCGTCTGTTGGCCCCATCAAAAAATAGGAATTCTCCGGACCATCTGCAATGGCGTGTACTGTAAAGATCTTAGGTTCCTGGGGCTCTTCAGCAATGGTATCTGTCTCGTCAAGGGAATTGTCTCCAGCGTTGGCGTGTTTCTCTAGATCTGACGTGCTATCTGATTGCTCTTCGCCTCCGCAGTTGAGTAATAAGAATGTACATGTGAGTGTAAAAAAAGAATACAAGTATTTCATAACGTTGGATTTACTCCAAATATAATTGATTTAGATAAAGTTTGAGAAGCATTACAAGTAAAGTGTTTATGCGTTGGTTTTGATTCTGGATTTACTTTAAATAAGTTCAGATAGAATGAAAAAATTACTAAATTTGCCGTCCTATTACCAGATGCCTGAGTGGCGGAACTGTTAGACGCGCCTGTCGGCAGACAGGCAGGCACGACTCAAACGAGGGGAGTATGTTTTTATAAAAATGAGACAGCTTTAACTAATGCCTAGGTGGCGGAACTGGTAGACGCGCACGACTCAAACTCGTGTTCCTTTGGAGTGTGGGTTCGATTCCCACCCTAGGTACAAACCCTCGACACTTCGTCGGGGGTTATTTTATTCCAATCCATTATAAAACCTACGGTTTTGCAGATCTTTTAGAGTTTTCTGAATTGTTAAAAACCCTTGGGCTGTGGATAAGATTTTATTCAATATCTGATTGTTTTGTTAGTACTTTGTTAGTACAAATCAGGACCATGAATGTAGCTTTAAGAGAAAGAAAAGGGAAAAAACGAACCAAAGGAAATCATAAAGGAAAACAAGTTATAGTCTTTTATCTTGATTATTACTCAAAGGAAGAAGGAAGGTTTACAGAAACATTACCAATAAAGTACATTCCAGGCTCAACAGAATACGGTGATTATTCGAAGCAGAAAGCAATAGCAAATCAAATAAGAATTCAAAGAGAAAGTGAGCTACTGTATCGTGAATTTTCTTTTTTAAAGGAAAGAAAGGAATCCATAAATTTCATTGAATATTTCAATGACTTTGTAGAAAATTACCAGAAGGGTGATTTAAGGATGTTTAAGGCCACCAAATCAATTTTAGTAGATTACATGTGTCACAATGGATTTGACATCAGGAAACATAGAATAAAGGATATTTCACCTGATTTTTGCAGAGGTTTTGCTAACTATTTGAAAAATTCCCACCTAACCGGAGAAACACCGTACAATTACTTCTCAAAATTTAATTCTGTTCTTATTTCATTGAAACAAAAAGAACTTCTTCAAGTAAATCCAGTGGAAATGCTTCGACCCAATGAAAAGGTAAAGCGATTAAAAAATCACGAGCTTACCAAACAAATTCTAACAATTGAAGAATTGCGAATCCTACAACAAACCCCATGTGGAAATTCTAATGTAAGTGACGCATTCTTCTTTGCCTGTTTCACAGGATTAGGGCTAGCTGAACTACGGCAACTAGATTGGACATATATCATTGGAGATTGTATTTCTATTAGACGTCAAAAAACCAATACTCTTATTCAAAATACACTACCAAAATCTGCCCTCAATATTTTAAGTAACTATAAAGAAAAAGACGGTTTAATTTTCAAACTTCCAAGTACTAACTCAGTAAATAAAACTATTAAGCGCTGGATAGCCAGAGCAAAGATTAAAAAGCATATAACTTTCTACTGTGCTCGGCACACTTTTGCAGTTATGCTCTTATCTGAATCCCAAACAAATTTGAAAACAGTTGCTGATTGTTTAGGACATACAACCACTGCACATACTCTAAAATATCTAAACCATGTAAATGAGTTAAAGGTAAATGCGCTAAATAAATTACCATGCCTCTGAAAAGGAATTCATATGCACAGTACTCATTTCAAGAAGTCAGAAATTCACAAAACATCCTATTATATAATTGGATACCGTAGATAAGATTGTTACTTTCAGTCTTCCAACAAATGGTACCATGAAAGCGACATATTCAGAATTTCAAAAAAAATCTAGCGAAGAATTAAAAGCAATTTGGGAAAATGCATTGATTTGTTTTGATACGAATGTTCTCTTAAATCTATACAGATATTCTAAAGATACTCGTGACGAGATTCTTGAATTAATGGAAAAATTGAAGGATAAAATATATCTACCTCATCAGGTAGGCTTAGAGTTTAATAAAAACAGATTTTAACCCAAAATACCAGTAGAACCAATGGAGGCTAGTTTTATTTTGGTAGATTGAGAATTATTCCAGTACCATATAATACATAGTAGGACTCCGTGGCTTGATGCTTTACAATGGGAATATATCTAAAGCTGTTAGAATCGAAATTGGCTATGAACACAACTTTATCATTGGTGTCTCTACTAATAGCATCAATTCTACAAAAGTAAGTGCTGTCAAGCCCTGGACTATTATGTTCGTAGTAATTATCAATAGAAATCACATTATATTCATTACTATAAAAGTCTCCTGAGCCTCATTCTCAACATTCCAAAATAAAATTGAGTCTTCTAGGTCTAATTCTAAAATAACCGTTGTAGCTGTGTACGCCTCTGAGCTAATAATTGAATCATTCTCGTTATAAATATCTTCTGATATTTGCGCATAAATAATAGGAGCCCAAAGCAATAATGAAGCCAACAGAAGTTTCATGTTCATTAGGTAGATTTTGACTTTAATAGATTAATCCAGATGATTGCAATTAAGGGAAAGAGAAGGGCAAATAACCCCCATTTCACTTTGCTCCGGCTTAGTTCCTCTGCTTTAGTAATACAGGTTTCGACAATTCCCGTTGTAATTACTAACCCAACAAGCATTAATTCATAATTTAAAAAGCTATACAACATAATAAGCACTTATGTTATCAGCTCCGAATAACAGATTATTAATAAGTAAGAAAGAAGCGTGGAACTGAAGCCCTCCGCCTTTGAGGTATCGCCAGACACCCTGTGTACAGATAAACAACAGCCCACGCCTGTAGCGTGAGCGTGAAGTCTATTTTCTTGTACACTTTATAAACTGGCGATTTTCAAAGGCAAGATAAATAGCTTACGCTAACTCAATATTTTAAATCAAAGATACGACATTCCGTATCATTGAATAAATGATACGTTTTAAAAAAAGTAACGAAAGAAATTTTATAGAATTATTCCATGAGAACTGAGGCTGATATCCCGTAATTTTTTCTTACTTCAGTTAGTAGTTTTTCTGCAACGTACTTTACAGTCTTTTCTGTTGTCATACAACGGAAAATTTCTTTTCAGAAGGATTTGATTGATACTTTCAATGAATATTGATTTCAGGTGGATATCCTGTTATTCTAGTTAATTCCTCTTGAAGAACCTCAGTTACATAATCTACATTTTCTTCTGTTGTCATTACACAGTCATGAATTGTATATAGAGGAAGGTTTCTTTTGGCTTTTGTTAATCGTTTACATATTACATCCAGTATAGACGCAGATTCCATTCTTTGCAATTTCTTTGCAAATTCTCTTCCACTTTTACCTTCTCCACCTTTAATGATGCCTAAAGCATACCACACATCAGGGAAAAGGGACTTAAAAAGACTCTTGTAGTCTCCATGAGAAGAAGATATTTCATGTTTCCCATAGAACACCCCAAATATCATTGTTTTAATTATGGTTCTGTCCTGGTATCCACGTAAGTCAGGAGCTACCCATGACGAATTACTTATTGGCTGTTTTCTTGGTGTTTTACCTCCGTAGGAAATTTTTTTACCGCCATTATTAATTACCTGATAGTTGCGAACTATGAGAAGTCGATTTACGTAATCTTGCAAGTAATTTTCTCCGTATTGCTCTTGGCCTTTAAATTTAAATACATCATATAAATCCCCTGATAATATTAAGTTTTTGTATTCTGAATACCCCATAAACAAAGGGTTTGATTGTGTTTCCTGGAGAGTATATGAAACATTAATAGAATTATCTTGATCATTCTTCATAATATCAATCCCTATCCCATATTCTTCCATCATGTATTCTCTTATTTCTTCCTGATTATCTTCAAAAACCTTTTCTAAAACAGGTATTGAAAAATATGGCTGAGAGTTTCTTATATCTACCTCTACAAGTTTTGAAGAATCATCATATAAGAGATTACTTCTTAGTTCTGATTTAAGATTTGTAATATTAGTATGAAGTCTCTTACCAAATTTGTCCTGTTTAAACCAGTACCTATTTGATTCAATCCAACCAATACTAAAGACCTTCTCTGAATATCTTCTATATGCATTGTCTTCCCCAATATTTAGAATATCTTGATCCAATTGGTCCTGTAAAATTGATTCAATATTAGTGCGGTCAAATTTCAACTTACCTTCTCTAAAAAATTTCCATAGAGCTGGATACCTGTTTATTGTGGTCTCTGACAGGTCTAATTGATTATTTCGTAGGTATTTGATTACTCTTGGGTCTGTTACGTGTACCAATTTAGATTTTTGATGCCTATAGGTAGAATGTAACCTATAGCATTTGGGATATACACCCTTTGAAAAACCCTCATAGATTTCTATTACCTCATTTTCTTTAAGCCAATCTAGAATTTTCCGATACTTATAATAACAAGATTCTAACACATGAGCATATACATAAACATAATCATCATTTCTTCTCATGCCTTCATCAAAGACATATGTTTGATAAATCTGATTTATTATTAATAAGATTCTATCATTTGATGTAGAACTATCTAAGGGAATACTTTCTCTTAAAGAGTTGAGATCAAGATTTATTGGTTGTATCAGAAACATGTGTTATAATAAAAAAAATTTTTATCTCAGAGTCTTTTCTAACTAGCAAATTGGGTGTACCCCTTCAAGTCTTTGGGAATGTCCCCCCGGTGCTTTTCAGGGTTATTTATTACCCTTCATAATGTACCACATTATTATACATAACTAAAATAAGTATTATGATTATCGTGCAAGATTACGCTGTACGTGAAAACAGCGACGGCAATAAATTCATTGCCTTAATCCTAGCTGGCGGGCTAGAGATGGTAAAATCCAAATTATCAGGTAAATTTTATGCAACAGTTCGCAAAGCTTCTATTGCTTCAACAGTTGATGAATCAACAGCTAAGGCTCTTATAGGAAGTAAAATGCCGGGTTGCATTAAAAAAATCCCTTGTGATCCTTATGAGTTTGAAACTGACTCTGGTGAGTCAATTGAGCTTGACTTCACTTATGAATATCAGGAAGATGTTGATAATGTTGTTGAGACGGTTCTAGGTTAATGTCGCAATTAAATAACTAAAATGACATTTGATCAAGAATCACTTTTAGTTGTGTCCCAGGAAGGAATCTTGCTTCGGCTTAAGGTTCCTTTCAGGGTTCAGCTAATAAAAGAAGTTCCAAAGTTAGAACTTTACAAGGCATATCTTGTGCAGAGCATACAAGTAGACCCTAAGGAAGTACTTGTCTACTACATAAAAGGAAGACCTTATTACTATTTCAACTTTATTATCTTGTAGTTAAATGTATGTTGAATGCAAGATTTTCCCACCATAAAACAGACCAAAGAAGCTATTAAGAATATCCACAATACGGATTTCACAAGAATGAGTTTAGCGGATATTAAAACCTTTTATTATCAAAACTTTGGTCTGTTTCCAATTCCTACTTTATTTCTTGATGTTGATGTTTTAAATGAGCTTCATGTGTTTAGAGCAAGGCCTAAAAAAAGTGTCGAAGATGAATATTCAATAAAGCCATATTATTACCCTCCTGATCCTGTAATTATGTGTACATCACCTCAAAGAGCAAATTGGACAGGGCATTCTGTTTTTTATTGCTCCTTATCTCCTGAAACTGCAATTGCAGAATTAAAATTTCATGACATTGACGAAGAGTTTTATATATCACGTTGGAGTTTTGATACTACAAAGATTCGGTCTAAGAAAATCATGGTATCTCCAATGTATTTGGGGTTAGAATTTAAAGATGGTTTTTGGAATAACTTAATTAAGACTTCTGGATTTGAAGAACGCATTATTAAAGAAGAAGGAAAGCTTAAAGCAAAACGATTCATGTTTTTAATTAAAGAAATATCTAAACTTTTCTGTTCGACAAACACTAAACTATATCCTTTCACTGCTTATGTTGCACATAATATAATGTACAATACAATGGATAATACCAATACAGTTCATTTTCCAATTCTGATATTTCCAAGTATTGAAGCTGAGTTTAAAGGGATGAATTTTGCTATACTCCCAAGTTTTGTAGATAATTTTATGTCTATTGATAATTTATTTCACATGACATTAAAAGAAAATACTAAAGAAAAAATAAGTTCCACAATATCAAAAGTAAGGATGTCCAATAATTAAATGTTTGAATTGTATAATTATGGTGAGGATTTGTCTAGAAGGAATGTTACAATTTCCAAGTTGAGTTGTGGATGTGGTAATGAGACGGAAGAGAGTTTGGAAACGAAACTACTCTTCAATGGATCTAATAAAAAAGCAAAAGCAAAAATTGGCCCTATTTTAACTGAAGACACAGCAAGGAACTTTGAAGAAGAAATCTTTAAATCGGAATTATTTAAGAATCTAAATATACCAAGAGCAGTTCAATTCACTTATTGGAGGAATTTGGGTAAAGGATTTTCTTTTTATGACAATGACGGTGAGGAACATAAGATGGTAACAATCCATGGAGATAAAACTATCTATTTTAAATATTGGAAAATTAACTCTTGACAATTTAAATCAAATGAATTATTGCAGTTGATAGAAACAGGAAATAAGGCATTCTTCATCAAAGCATTTCAAATTATCCCGCCATTACATCAAAAGAGCTCTGCGAGCACATTTGATGCCTTACAGGTGGCTATCGCCATAATGTCATGAAATTTGAGCATACTTTTCTTCATCATCCGCAGCTACTCTGCTTTTAAATAACTTCTTCGAAGCCATTTAAAATCACCGCTGCTTAATATTTGTGCTCGCCTGCTTGCGGCTAGGGCTAAAGTGTATTGCATACATATCTGGTAGCTTCATCAGCAAAGCTGATTCCCACTCCCAGACCCTAGCCTAACTCGCAAAGGCTCACGGACTATTTGCCTTGATTTATTTCATCAAGAAATAGTACATATATACGTTTTAGAATCATCAAAATATTAAGCATGATCCAAGCTAGTAAATAGATTGTTATTCCATTAAATATCTTACTGCTAAGTTCATGGTGAATCTTAGTCAAGAACAAACAGATTATTGCTATTCCAGAAAGAAGAACAGTAAATGAAATATTAGCCATTACTTGCTTTAGGACTTCAATTTTTATTGATCTATCTGTATATCTCCTTATAATGTCAAATAGCAGAACGAGTACATTTATAAAAAGACCTATAAAAATAGAAAGGCTTGAAATAATTATTCCGGCCTGGAATTTCAAAGAGATCTCAAACCAAACAAGTAAAGTGGTTAATAGGGCTGGAATTAACATAAAAATAAAATAATCAAATCCAGTTGTAAACTGAGATTTAAAGTGTTCAACTATAATATTATTTATGTTAATTTTTGACATTCTTAAATAGTTTCATTCTCCATCTCTTCAAGTATTTCAAGCGCAATTCCATTAATACTTGAAAAAATAGGATGATTATCGACCACATCTTTCTCAAGTCCATCTTTTTCAATGTCATAATAAGGTTTAATATTCATAGTGTCAGATAGGTCAATAATTCTTGGTCTACCACCATGAATCATCTGTACACTTGCTGTATATCCTCCTTCCTTAAACCCAAAATCTTCAATGTCTAATATTTTCAGATCTCTATTTTTGATGAATTGCTTTAGCTTACTTTTGAGGTTTAGAAAGGTCCTTCCTTTTGAAGAAATACTTAGTTCAATTTTAATACCCTCTTGAGCTAAAGTATCATCCCCTATTCCATCTCCTAATTGATCCGCAATATCATGAGGAGCAACATATCTTGTCAATACCAATTTTTTCGCTAATCCTTCATCTAATATTTTTTCTGCCATAGCCTTTGACAATCGAGACTTTATTTCAAGGATATATTCATAATAATTATCCCTAACGAAGGACATTAATTTGTGTTTCAAAATAGACGACAATCCATGTACCCCTGTTCTCTGAGTAATTAATATTGCCCTATCCTTCCCTTTGGGGATATGAATTAGAAAGTAAAAGGGTATATCAACAGACTCAACTCTATCTTTTGCATAAACTGTTGTACCAATTTCATCTTTGATATTTGAGCTAAAACCAAATTCCCCACTTTCAATAATTCCACTTATATATCTACTTGTAGGATTAATGTCTTCTTTTGTGCCATCATTAACAACAATAAATGACCTTTTCAGATTTTTATCCCTGTCAAACTTTACTTTGTGCACATCTAAAAAACGAAGGAAAATATCATAAAAGTCTCGACCTTCAACATCTCCCATATAATAGTACAACCTATCCTTTTGCTTTGACTTCTTTCCGCTTCTATCTCTAATTTTTATATGAAATGCTTCAAGCTTAACTTCGTTAGCCATAAGTAAATATGGTTTTCTCAAATATATATAATATAGAAGCTAGATTTATGCGTAGAAATACGGTTTTTTCGGAATTTCACAAACCAAAATAAATCAAGTTTGTATCAGCGTTTGTTAGTAAACACATTAACCTGTGGAGACGTTTTAATAAACTTGTATATTTTACAATCTTCTATTCATAACTTTGTAATATGTATTATAGGAGAAAATTGATACTCGGATTATTAGAAGCTTGTGGTGGAAAAATAAATAGCACTAGGCTCCAAAAACTACTATTACTAGTAACAAGACAACAAGTTAAGAAGGCTTATGACTTTGTCCCATATCAGTTTGGATGCTACTCATTCACTGCTAATCAAGATATGAAAACTCTTGGGAAGTATGGAATAGTTGCTGTAACTGAAAATTCAGGCCAATCTACTTGGCTCAAGCTTGATAATATTTCGTACTTGAATATGCTAAACAAGAAGGACATAGAGATAATCCGGAAAGTTTCATCACAATTCAATGAGTATAGCAATAAAGAATTGATAAAGTATACTTACAGGAACTACCCCTTTTGGGCAATCAACAGTACTATAGCTAATGAATTGTTGAACAGTGATGAATTGAGCAAAATTGATGATCAAAAATCGCAATATGATCAACCAGCTTTATTAACCATAGGATATGAAGGTCTTACGCTAGAATCTTATATTAACAAGCTTCTTATTAATGGTGTTGACGTTCTTTGGGATGTCAGAAAAAATTCTTTATCAAGGAAGTATGGCTTTTCAAAGAATCAATTAAAACATGCATGTGAAGGAGTTGGGATTGTATTTTTTCATGTTCCTGACCTTGGTATTGATTCTGAAAAAAGACAAGTCTTAAATTCTATTAAGGACTATAAGAAATTGTTCAAAGAATATGAAAAAACTACCTTGAAAAAAAATCTTCAACAAGTTAGAAGATTAATATCCGCTGTGTCTAAAGGTAATAGGGTAGCAATAACTTGTTTTGAACATGACCAATGTATGTGCCATAGAGGTGAGATTGCTAAAAAAGTGCAAGAACTTGATCCTACTATTACAGTAAAGCACATTTGATGAGTAAAAAGAAAATCCTTATTACTGTTAAGACCTACCCTAATATCTCAACTAGATATGAGGAATTAGTTTGTACAGCAGGGTTTGATGAAGACGGTAATTGGTACAGAATATACCCTGTACCATATAGAAGACTTCCCTATGGTCAGCAATATAGTAAGTATGACTGGATAGAGCTAGATCTTGTGAAGAATACCAAAGATTTCAGAAAGGAAAGCTATAGGCCTAAAGATATAGACGTAGATGAACCAATTAAAAAACTAGGGAAAATTACTTCTGCTGGAAATTGGGCTCAAAGAAAAGCAGTTGTACTTGATAAAGCAAGACTATACACAAATCTAGATGAGCTTATAGCTGAAGCAAAGAGTGATGAAAGAATCTCCCTAGCGGTGTTCAAACCTAGTGTAATTTTGGATTTCACATATAAAGAAGAAGCTGAGAGAGAATGGCCTCAAAATAAATTGGCACTATTTAATCAGCAAAATTTATTTGAAGAAGCGTCTTCTAGAAAAACTAAAATTGTGAAAAAACTACCATATAAATTCAAGTACTTATTTGAGGATGATTCTGGCAAACAATCTCATCTCATGATAGAGGATTGGGAAGTTGGCGCATTGTATTGGAAAGAATGGAGGAAGTATGGTGATGAGAAAGAAGCCTGTGAGTCTGTGAAACAGAAATTTTTTAATGAGTTAACTAAAAAAGATCTATATTTTTTCTTAGGAACTACATTTATAAATCACATGAGAGCACCAAATCCATTTGTAATTATAGGTGTCTTTTACCCTAAAATTGAACCTCAACTGAAGCTCAAATTTGAATAACGATCATTGTTAATTCCTTCAAATTAAAAAGAGAAGTTATTAACATAGAATCGCTGTTACTACTTTGTCAGAATACTAACCTGTAACACTTAATTTTATTGACTTTTTCGATTCCCACCCTAGGTACAAATCGAACAACAACCCTCAGCTAATGCTGGGGGTTTTGTGTTTCTAATATCCGGTGACACCGACAAAGACACCGCCAAGTTTTCATCCCTTTGCAATGTATTTCACCTCAACGTTAGAGCTGATCTTGAATTGATGATATTTCATTCATCAATTTTCAGATCATTTCATTTACAGTTGAGTCTCGGCCTCAGGTACAAAAAAGATCTCTTAATCATTTGATTTTGAGGTCTTTTTTTTTGAAAAGTAACCCTATTACGGGTTTAATTATTTCTGAAATAAAGTTTAATGGGTTTTATTCCTTTTAATGGAACTAAAGTACATTGGTTTTGTTTATATGTTGTTGCCATTTTGGAAAAA
>JABURP010000104.1 GCA_014762645.1 Crocinitomicaceae bacterium | reverse complement strand
TTAGAACGTATAACTATTCAAAACGTATCAGAAAAAAATTTAAAAAATGTTAAAGAGAAGTTAAACTTAAATCCTTTGGCTAAAAGATTTACCGGAAGGTTTGAATAAAGACATATTTAAAATTTCCTACCTTTCCCGGAACTTCACGGCAAGCAACTTTTGAGAATCCGGGATTGAGGAGGTTTTTACGGTGGCCCCGACTTGGAATGCCCAAGTCAATCAGTAATCCAACAACTGTCATGCGAACACTAGAGATTCCCGCCGAAATGTTTTCGGCGTAAGGAAGATCAGAATGTTCAACCACCCCTTTTTCCTGCATTTCATCTCCATACTTATAGGTATTCTGATACATTTCTGACGAAAACGCCAGAGCTTTTAGTGGACGCATTCGTTTCATTTCAGATTCCAGAGCTTTTGCAACCCGATAATCATCTCCGTTCAACCGCTTTTCAATGATATAGTCGTTGATGAACTTATAATAGACATGGGGTTTGGTTCGGGCGAAGTTAATTTCTTCAATCATTTCCAATTCGCGCTCCGTTGGTTCATGTGCTGACTTTGCCCCGAATGGCAACAAAATAACCACAAGTAATAAAATCCTGATCATAATTAATGTTTGGTAGCAATTCTATAAAACTTCTGACCAGATTAAGTTACATAAAAATAGATTTATTAAATAGAAAAGCACCTGCCGTCATGGGGCGACAGGTGCTTTATTTACTTGGGGGATTCTTATTTAATAAGTACTATTTTTTCTTGTAGGACGTTGTCATTTTCACGTACAACAACCAGGTATGTCCCCGTGGTAAGTCCACTCACATCTATATTCTGAATGAGTGTCGAGTTTTCAATGTCCTTCAGTGTGTGGTATAACACCCTTCCCTGAAGATCCATAATCATGATTTCTGCGCTTTTTTCAAAGCCAGTAAGCGAGAGTGTAAAGTCATTGTTTGCAGGATTTGGGTATACGCTTAAAGTGGGTTCGGAAGCCAAAGTCACTTCAGCGGAAACTTCCTGATTTGGAATTTCTTTAGCACCGGATGGCGTAATATTTACCGAATAATCTTCTACTTCACCGTAACTAAACGTTTCGCATGAACTCGGCGCACCGTTGTATTTCATACTTATACGCATACGAGTAAGACCTGTAGGTACATTTGATGGAATGTTCAGTGATCCGATTACCGTAGAACTCGAAAGTCCTCCTGAAGTGTACACTTGTTCACCGGCATCTGTGAAATCTCCGTCTTTGTTGAAATCAATCCAGATTTTCCAGTATTCATTATATACCTGGCCACTGAATCCAGGGCTAAGTGTAATATTTGTACTTGATCCTACAGAAAGATCAGTAGAAATGGATGTAAAATCATAATAGCCACCATCATTTCCGCTGTTGTTGTTAATACTTCCTATTTGCACACCTGCGATCCACTCATAGCTCGAATTAGATCCCTGAGAATTACAGTAATTGACCTGTTGTACGGATTCAACAATATTTACCTTGTAGTCTTCTACTTCACCATAGTCAAAAGTTCCGCATGAAGATGGAGCAGCATTATAGCGCATTATTACACGCATTCTTTTAGATCCGGTAGATACATTTGATGGGACGGTAATACTACCCGTCACTGTACCCGAGGACATGGATCCAGCATCAAACGCAAGTTCTCCGGCATCCGTGAAATCTCCATCATTGTTGTAATCAATCCATACTTTCCAGTATTCGTTGTACGATTGGCCACTAAAACCAGGGGATAAGGAAACAGTATAAGCTGCACCTTTTTCCAGGTCAGTGCTTATGGATGTATTATTGGCATATCCACCATCATTACCAGAATTATTGTTTATGTCACCAAGACTCACGTTCGCAATCCATTCGTAACTGGCATCAAGCCCCTTTGCAATACAATAAGTGGATGTTGGTGTTTGAGGTGAACCAATTTTAACGGTGTAATCTTCTACTTCACCATAATTAAAAGCTTCACAAGCAGTTTGCGCTCCATTATACTTCATGGATACACGCATACGTGTATTTCCTAGTGGTGCATTTTGAGGTACCGTAAAAGAACCATTTACCATAGAAGAAGACATGCTTCCGGCATCAAATACAAGTTCTCCCGGATCGTCAAAATCAAGATCCTGATTATAATCAATCCAGATTTTCCAGTACTCATTGTAGGTGCTTGAAGCAAATCCAGGTGTTAATTCTACCATGTAACTGCTTCCCTGAGCAAGGTCCTCGGATAAGTAGGTATTGTCTTTGTATCCATTGTCATTGCCACTGGCGTGATTCAGCCCACCAACTTTTACATTGGCAATCCACTCATAACTGGCATCATTTCCGCTACTCCCGCAATAGCTTGCAGGTCCTGTATTTCCACTACATGCAGTAGAGGAAAGGAGACTTTCTCTATATCCTCCCGGTGCAAACTGAGCGTGCATTCTGGTTTTTTGACCTGTTGTGAACATATTCATACAAGCATCATCTACGTAGTCCATGTAATTCATGTACATGTCATAAGAACTACACGTACTTGTTGGCCAAGACGGGCATCCGTAGTGAGATTGACTGGCAATAGGAGTGTCATTGACATAGTCGTCATAACTGCATCCTCCGTCACCCCAAATGTGTCTTAGGTTTAACCAGTGTCCCACTTCGTGCGTAGCAGTTCGTCCTTTGTTAAAAGGTGCCTGAGCTGAACCGTTCCTGCCAAAATACTTGTAGTTAATCACTACACCGTCAGTTGCTGCAGAACCTGATCCCGGAAATTGAGCATATCCAAGCGTGCCTCCGCTTAGATCACAAACCCAAATGTTAAGGTATTGATCAGCAGGCCATGCATTTTTACCACCACTGTTATCATATTTAACGTTGTCGTTGGTTGAAAATGATGAATTAGATGTATATGTTCTAGTGATTCCAGATGTAGGATTACCATTGGGATCGTAAGAGGCTAAACAAAATTCGATCTCCATGTCATCTGCACTGTTTGAAAAATAAGAAGGCGTGTTGCTTGCGTCAGCATTTGTCCTTCTGAAATCTTCATTCAATACATCTATTTGTGATTGAACCTGATTGTTAGAAATATTTTCCCCGTTGGTATTATAAACAACGTGGACAACAACCGGGATGGTAATGACTTGTCCGGATTTATTTTGAGTGTAGTTTTGAACAAACCGGTTGGTGTGTTCTTCAATTTTCTCCATCTGTTCAGCTGAACGTGGATGGTGTTCTTTAAGGTGTTCCAAATGTTCCATGGTTCCACAATTACGTTGTGAAATTGCCGATAAAGAACTAAGTAAGCATAGGCATACCAATGCCAGGTTAAGGTGGTTTTTCATGTTATAGAATTTTTGAGATTCGGTATGCGATTTAGTACAAAAATTACAATTAACCAAAGATTTTTGTGATTAATTTAACACTATACAACGTTAAAAGTTAAATTTTGAATAGCCTAAATCGAGTAAATACTGGTGTTTTCAGAGTGTTAAAAAAATTATGCACACGCAGGAAATAATGAACATAAAAAAACCCGTTAAGTGAATAACGGGTCTAAAAATAGGTATTGAATAACTTATCTGCTGATCGTAAACTGACCGGTTTTAATTTCATCATTGTTCTGAGAAGTCACAACATAAATGTATACCCCAGCATCAAGATCCTTTACTTCAACGGTATTCAAATTGGCCTGCAGTTGAATGCGCTTAACCAGTTGTCCGTTGACGTTAATGATCTCTAGGATACCTGCAGTTTGTGTCTCAATTGTGAGTTGTTCCTGAGCCGGATTTGGATACAATTTCAGATCTGAAGTAGTATTATCATCAATTCCGGAAAGAGTAGGAGTTACCAATAACCATCTTACATTTTCGGCATTGTTCCCTGCGTCAACGGTCATAGTTGCAATGGGGAAATTTGTATTTGGATCATTACTGAACCATTCATACTGATAAGTGGTACCTGTTTGTTCCTGGTAAAAGGTCCATCCTGAGAATGATGTCCATATCCAGATAGAATCTGTATTAATAGTAATGGTATAAGTTCTCAACGCATCAAAGGTTCCAAGTGGAGTAGTAACAGAACCCCATCCATCAACATCTACAAACGTTTCATTCAGTTGTTTAAATCGCGCAGAATCAGGTCCGGTTGGACCCTGGCCCAGGTAAAATGTTTCATCAATTCCGGATGAATCATTAAAGCTATCCTGGTAATTCATAGGCCATTGTGTGAACGTTTGCGTAGGATCAAATTTAATAGTGGTGTATCCTGCACCGAATACATCTCCTCCAATGCCAAGCATCTCTGCCCCCGAGTAGCTATTGTTGATGTAAGTATGCATAGAGTCACCGTGATTATATATGGCCAGGTTGGCATCAGGGAAATCAGTACCTCCTTGTGTCCAATTTGGATTGGTAAAAGTAAGGGTGTCAACGGTATGGGTATCCAATCCACTCAGATCCCATGTTTGGTTAGCGCCAGAATTTCCGGGAGCAACTGTAGGTAGAGAGTCTCTGGCTTCCTGTACAACCCAGCCTATTGTTGCGAAATTGGTACTATCCAGTGTTATTTGTGATTCCGCATATCCGGAGATTAAAGTAATAAAGGTTAGAGAAAGTATAATTTTCTTCATATCTATGGTTTAAATTTCATCTTGACTCACGAAAAATTTAAGGTTGGCGTTGGGAATTATGCGAAAAAACTTCATTCAATCTACCTTTTCTTTTGGTGTATGTGTAGCAGACTCAGCATCATGATCTGCATGGCACTGCTCATTGTTCCAAACCACAAATACCATAAGGATAGAAAATTAATTACAATCATGGCTTTTAATGACCATTTTTTGTTGCGTATAAAAGCGATTGTAATGAGCAGGCCCAGAATCCCAAAAAACAAAAAAAACATTTCATAAAGATTGATTCAGGAGGAATTCCTATTGCTGATACCAATTCGCTCCAGGGCCCCAATTGACCGGCATATTCACCCGATTCAGGACGAATGTAATCGCCCTGGGTAAGTGCAATTATTCCATCCACAACCATATACCCGAAGTTGAAAACGGCCAGGAGAATAGTCAGAACCCGAAGAATTTTTATTTTCATAAATACAAGATAGGAATAAGTATCCTAACAGTAAATTACACTGTATCTCTGGGTTGTAATTCGAATCAGATTTATAGGGGGGGTAAAAAAAACACCCTTTACAAAATGGTAAAGAGTGTTTTTGATTATTTCTTAAAGATAACGTTTAGTTGTTCTCTTTCTGTGCTTCTTTTTGCTCTGGTTTAGGTAAAAGAACTTTTCTTGAA
This sequence comes from Crocinitomicaceae bacterium, assembly GCA_014762645.1. Lineage (GTDB taxonomy): Bacteria > Bacteroidota > Bacteroidia > Flavobacteriales_D > Crocinitomicaceae > Paracrocinitomix. The sequence continues at coordinate 2,603 of JABURP010000104.1, read as the reverse complement.
AGTTTCCATTTCTTCGTCTTCGGGTCTCTTCCGATCACCTTAAATTTCAAAACATCTCCTTCTTTACAAACGTCTTCTACTTTATCCAGTCTTCTGTGTTCTAATTCAGAAATGTGAATCAATCCATCTGTACCAGGAAGAATTTCAACAAAACATCCATACGATTGAACTGATTTTACTTTTCCTTCATAGACAGCACCTTCTTCAACTTCAGGTGGGAAAGCGATCATCTTGATCTTTTTCACAGCTTCAGCCATGTCATCTCCATTAGAAGCAAGAATCTGAACACTTCCTTCACCTGTATCAATTTCATCAATGGTGATAGTTGTATTCGTTTCTTTCTGAAGTTCCTGAATGATTTTACCACCAGGTCCAATGATAGCTCCGATCGAGTCATTTGGAACAAGGAATCCTTCAATTCTAGGAGCAGAAGGCTTCATTTCTGAACGCGGTGCATCCAATACCTTCATCATTTCATTCAAAATGTGTGCTCTACCTTCTTTGGCTTGCATCAAAGCTTCGGTTAACACTTCATAAGAAAGTCCGTCAACTTTGATATCCATTTGACAAGCGGTGATTCCTTTCGTAGTTCCTGTCACTTTGAAATCCATATCACCAAGGTGATCTTCATCTCCAAGTATATCAGAAAGCACACAGTATTTACCCTGATCGTCAGAGATCAAACCCATGGCAATTCCTGAAACTGGACGCTTGATTTGGATACCACCGTCCATTAACGCTAAACATCCTGCACAAACTGTAGCCATTGAAGACGAACCGTTTGATTCCAAAATATCAGATACTATACGTATTGTATAGGGATTGTCTTCCCCTTCAGGAAGCATTCCTTTAAGCGCTCTATAAGCCAGGTTACCGTGTCCAATTTCTCTTCGGGAAACTCCTCTTATCGGGCGAGCCTCACCAGTTGAGAAAGGAGGGAAGTTGTAATGAAGCATAAATTTATCATAACGCTTTTCAGTGGCGTTATCAATCATTTGCTCATCCAGTTTTCCACCAACAGTTAGTGTAGTAAGTGATTGTGTTTCACCACGTGTAAACACGGCTGAACCGTGTGCCATTGGTAAGTAATCCACTTCACACCAAATTGGTCTGATTTCTTTGAAATCTCTTCCGTCCAAACGTTTTCTATCGTCCAACATGACGCGTCTTACAGCTTCCTTCTTGGCTTTGTTGAAATACGTTTGAATAAATGGTGATTCGTGCTCAAGTGTTTCTTCATCCAATGAATCTACATATTCCTGATATATATCTCTAAAAGCCTGTGCTCTTAGGTCTTTGTCAGCAGTTCCTTTACGGGCTACTTCAGCACACTTCTCATAAACGGCGTCCCAGATTTTTTTCTTGACGTCTTCGTCATGCGTTTCATGCTCGTATTCTCTTTTTGTTTGTGCTTTTTCAATTCCAGCGGCAAAATCCATTTGGAACTGGCACTGTTTTTTAACGGCGTCATGAGCTACTTTGATCAGCTCTACCATTTCTTCTTCTGATATTTCATCCATCTCACCTTCGAGCATGACAACATTGTCAATTGTTCCGGCAATCATTACGTCTACATCAGAAGCTTCAAATTCTTCGTATGTTGGGTTGATGATCCAGTTTCCGTCTACGCGACCTACGCGTACTTCAGACATTGGTCCGTTAAAAGGAATATCTGAAACAGCGATAGCTGCTGATGCAGCAAAACCTACCATAGAATCCGGCATGTTCTCACCATCCCAGGATAGTAATTGCATCATCACTTGTGTGTCTGCATGGTAATCATCCGGAAAAAGAGGACGAAGTGCCCGGTCAACCAATCTCATAACAAGAATTTCATCATCCGAAGGTCTACCTTCTCTCTTTAAATATCCTCCAGGGATTTTACCTGCAGAAGCAAATTTTTCTCTGTAATCTACAGTTAGTGGTAAGAAATCAACTCCTTCTTTAGCTTCCAAAGCTGATACAACTGTGGCCAAAATTATTGTTCCGCCACACTTTACAACTACTGCACCATCAGCTTGCTTGGCAAGTTTTCCGGTTTCAACAGTCATTTCTCGACCGTTTCCTGGGTCGATTGTTTTTGTGATTATGTTCATATTTAGTTTATTACGAGCCGGGGCTTCTTCTTATCCCTACTGGTGATAGTTTATCTATTTAATCACCATAGAAATATCCGACTCTGTGTTTATTTATTGTTTCATTATATACAAAAAAAGGACAACCGGATCGAAATCCAATTGTCCCCTCTTCAATAAGTTACGGATGAGAATGATCCGCCTGTGGCATTTTATCTTCTCAATCCAAGTTCTTTAACGATCGCTCTGTAGCGCTCGATATCTTTTGATTTCAAGTAGTTCAAAAGGCTTCTTCTTTTACCAACTAGCGTTTGAAGTGCTTTTTGAGTACCGTAATCTTTTCTGTTCTTTTTCAAATGATCTGTAAGGTGGCTGATTCTGTATGAGAATAGCGCAATTTGCCCTTCTGCAGAACCGGTGTCAGTTTTACCACCACCGTGTTTTGCAAAGATCTCTTCTTTCTTTTCTTTTGTTAAATACATGCCAATATTATTTCAATAATTTTTATGTAGTCCCTCGTTGGACGCT
>JABURP010000025.1 GCA_014762645.1 Crocinitomicaceae bacterium | reverse complement strand
GGTCTCAAGCCATTTTTTCATATATAGGCGTAATACTCATTACTTTTTTCAGTAATGATATATTAAAAATTATTGGTGCAAAAAAATTGCGTCAGGTATTAACCCCACAATGGATGAGAAACCTAAATTTGGCATTGGGAATTGTGCTGATCTGTTTTGGTGTGTTGTTTCTTACCCAGGGTATTGTCATGTACGCTAAACAGCCGTAACATATTAGTCCTTCCCTGTTATATATTCTAAAAAATCCTTTGAAATGAAGAGACATCTTCTATTAGTGATATTGCTAACTTCTGTTTCAATTTCTTTTGGCCAAAAACCAAAACACAAAATGCACGTTGAGTTTTGGGATTTTGAGAAAACTACCATGCGTTCCAAAGGTTTTTACTGGGTAGATGAATTCTACGGAGAAACAAATGATCGTCACGGCGAGTGGCGATTTTGGGACAGAGGGGGGAATTTGGAAGAGGTTCACCATTATTGGCGTGGTGATCTTCATGGAAAAGTAACCGCTTACTATCCAAACGGACAAAAAGAACAGGAAGGATGGTTTTATAAAGGATATCAGGATAGTGTCTATACAGAATGGTATGAAAACGGACAGGTAAAAGTGGAAGGATATTATAATTTGACAAGACCTGTTGGTGAATGGAAGTACTACTACGAAAATGGATACCACATGATGGTGGAAGAAAACATTGACTCTCTTACTTACGTCAGGGATTTCTGGTTGATGGACAGTACACATACCCTAAAGGATGGGAATGGTAAAACCGTTCGTTATTATGCGACTGGATATCTGCAGGATTTCTATTATTACAAGGACGGATTAAAACATGGTGATTTCGAAGAGTACACACCAACCGGTAGAATTTATGTTCTGGGACAATATGAAGAAGGTGAGAAGATTGGCGACTGGACTTTTTATTATTATCTGGGAGGTATAGATCGTCAAATAACTTACCGAAATGACAAGCCTCATGGTAGCTATAAGAAGTATTATGACAATGGTGTGCTAAATGTTGAAGGGACTTTTGATCAGGGAGCCAAAGTAGGTAAATGGACCTGGTATACAAATGTAGGCAGCAAAGATATGGTTGGTCACTTTAAGGATGGTCAGCAAGATGGTTTATGGAAATACTGGTTCCCAACTGATTCTACCCAGATTCAAAGTCAGGGATATTATAAAATGGGGAAACGCCACGGAAAGTGGGATTTCTTTTACAAAGATGGTTCAAAATGGAAAGAGGGTGAATATGTTGATGATTTAGAGGACGGCGTTTGGAAAACCTGGTATGAAAATGGACAATTACTAAAAGAAGGAACCTTTGTAGCAGGAAAAGAACATGGTCATTGGGAGCAGTTTTATGATGATGGTCAACTAAAAAATGTTGCCGATTTTGATATGGGACATTTGAACGGTGAATGGCTCTCCTATTATCCGAACGGTAAACTTCATTTAAAAGGCGCTTATGAAAATGACTTGAAAGTAGGTGAATGGACACGTTATACTCAGAAAGGAAAACTGTTGGAACAAGGTGGATATAAGATTATTACCTATAAAAAACATGTCAAATATGGCCCGTTTTCAAAGCGGAAACTAAAAGAAAGTGTTCGGGATGGTCACTGGGTGTTTTACTCTGAAAAGGACGGAAAAAAAACACATGAAGGCGATTATAAAAATGGTAAGGAAGAAGGTCGTTGGATTTTTTACTACCCTGGTGGGTCAAAGGCAGAACGTATAGTAACATACAAAGAAGGACGTCTGGATGGCAAGATGTTACTTTTTAACTGGAGACCGCATTACGTAGTTACCGAAATCAATTATAAAGACGGTTTGAAACACGGTAAAATGTATGTTTACGATAAACACGGAAAGGTTAAAGCAGAAAAAACCTTTGAGGAAGGTATTGAAGTTGACCCTAACGGAAAGCCCAAACACTTTAGTCCTTAAGTAGCTCTTTGATGTTGTCCCTGATCTTCTGGCTTAACTCATCCGTAGGCAGATCATTTGGGTCATTACCAAAGGGATCCTCAATTTCTTCAGCCAAAATTTCCAAACTGACCAGTACATAAAACACAAAAACTGTAATTAGTACGGAGTAATACCCAAATGCATTAACAAAAGCCAATGGCATTGTACATACGTATATAAAGATGAACTTCTTCATGAAATTACTATAGGAATAGGGCAATGGGGTATTTTTTATTCGTTCACAAGCTCCTATAATATCCGAAAACGTTTTAAGGTTAGTATCCATTGAAAGAAATTCCTCTTGCGTCAAGTCACCATCTGCTTTCATTTGATCCAATTTGGCGTACATCCATTTGGCTATATAACTAGGCTTATGCGCTATAGCTTCCAATTCTTTCTCTTCTTCAGGCGTTAACTCAAGTTCGTCCAGATCAACACCTTCTCTAAGATGTTCCTTCATGGCAAAGGCATAATTGGGAATCATACGTGCAAAGAACTCGTCAATTTCTTTACTGGTGGTCATTGACGCCACTTTAATGGCAAAGTTTCGGGTATTATTTACCAGTTCACCCCATTTTTTCCGGCCTTCCCACCAACGATCATAGGCTGTGTTTGTCCTAAAAACAAGTAAAAGCGAGAGCACAAATCCTACCAGCGAGTAAACCCCCATAAGCGAATCCACCATATCAGATTTCGGAAAGTATTCCAACTTATACCATGAAATACCAGCCGTAGCAAGTGAAATCATCACCAACTCTTTCCACATCAGAAATAAAGTATCCGTGCGTGAAATCTTAAAAATGTGTCTGAACCAAATTTTTGGATTATACTTGATCATAGCTATTGATTGCCAAAATTAACAATTCGACTGAAACAATTTTATCTTTGTTCAAATGTCCCTGGTTGCCAATATAAAACGTACAGCAAGAATTCTGAGGGTTGTTGTTGTTCGAAAGCTGATACACACCACCCGAAAGATAAAAGTCCCTGGCTTTCAGGGAATATCTCTTTGGGAGATCATATTCTTCTTTGTCTACTCACTCCAAAAAGGCCTTATTGGAATGCGAGCCGGAGCGGTGGCCTTTCATTTTTTTCTGGCACTTATCCCATTTGGACTTGTGCTGGTTGTTTTAACCACATATACACCCGGCATTAATCTAGAAGCTGACATAGCACCGGTAATAGGTGCACTGGTTCCTGATATGCTGTTTGAAAAGTTTTTGAGCGGTATACATGAATATGAAAACTCAACCGTAACTTCTCTCATTTCTTTCGGTTTTGTTTTTGCCCTCTATTTTACGTCTAATGGGTTTTCCGTGTTGATAAAGGCTTTTAATAGTTCAAGAATGAGTTTTGTAAAACGCCAAAAATGGTGGGCAGTACGACTCCTCTCAGTAAGCTTTGTGTTAACATTTATATTTGCATTAATCATTACATTTTACATCCTGATATTTGTCCGAAAAGGATTTGTAATGTGGGCAGAATCCAACCAATTCGTGAATGAATATTTTAACCAAATAAACGGAATCACAAATTTTATTTTCCTCGCTTTCCTTGTTTATTGCGGGATATCACTGATGTATTATTTTGGCCCTAAGGAACGTAAAGGATTCAGATTTTTCTCCCCTGGTGCCACACTTGCATTTATTCTTGTGGTGATTATTTCGGTGATCTATGAACTTTACATTACGTATTACGCCAGTTATAATGAACTTTACGGTTCACTTGGAACAATTATCATGCTATTGATCTGGATATATATGATTTCGTTCGCCTTACTAATTGGATTTGAATTAAATGCCAGTATTCATGGAGCCATGCAAAAGAAACGCTTGAGCAATGTCGTTGAGCTGGAAGAACGGTATGATAAATCCATGTGATACCTTCATTTCTTAAATAATTGGATAACTTTAACCTTCCTAAATCAATAATAGAAGAAGACATGAATAAAACCAGAAAATTAATGATGCTTGGACTGCTGCCTGTAATGTTTGCATGCGGAGGAGCCGAAGAATCAGATGAAACTAACGAAGATGAGGATCAAGTAACAGAAGAGGCATGTACCTATTCTTATGATGAGTCTTCAACAGTACTAACCTGGACAGCTTTTAAAACCTCTGAGAAGGTAGCCGTAAATGGTACTTTTGATAAGATTAACGTTACAGCAAAGGAAAGTGATGACATGCTGGGTGTTTTTGACGGAGCCACGTTCGAAATTCCAATTAATACGCTTAACACACAAGATCCAGTAAGAGATCACAAACTGAAGAACTCCTTTTTTGGAAATATGGAGACGACAGAAATGATCACAGGAACCATTGTTAGCATGACAGAAACTGAAGCTGTTGTTGATATCACAATGAATGGAGGTACCGTTTCTTATGATGGTACCGTTGAAATTGATGGGGAAACTGTTACACTATCAATCGTAATGGACATTCTTGATTTTGATGGTCAGTTAGCCATGGATTCATTAAGTGTAGTTTGTGCTGAAAAACACACTGGTGAAGATGGAGAGAATAGATTGTGGTCAGATGTTGGAATTACGGCAAAGACTACTTTAAAGAAAGATTGTGCATTATAAAAAATGCTTAGAAAACATTGTAAAGAGGTCTTTTTTGACCTCTTTTTTTTGTCTTATTTCTCAGGTCAATACATAGTTCATTCAGAAAGATTATTTTTACCCTTCAAATGGAAGACAAACGACAAATTGTTGTAACCGGAGGTGCCGGGTATATTGGGTCCCATACCGTTGTTGAATTGATCAATGGTGGGTTTGAACCAATTATTATTGACGATTTTCGGAATTCAAAACCCTGGATAATTGACCGCATTCAAAAAATTACCGATACAAGGGTGAATGTTTATGAGGTAGATTGTCTGGATGAAAAATCCATGCAAATTGTATTCAATGAAAACCCGGGAATTTTAGGGGTCATTCATTTTGCGGCCTACAAAGCAGTAGGTGAGTCTGTTGAAAAACCGGTGATGTACTACCACAACAACATTGAATCACTTTGTGTATTGTTAAATGTCATGAAGCAAGCTGAAGTTGAAAATTTGGTGTTTTCTTCCTCTTGCACTGTATATGGTGAACCAGAAAATCCAGTAGTTACAGAGGACATGCCTGTACAAAAAGCAGCTTCCCCTTACGGCGCGACAAAGATTGCCTGTGAACAATTGATTGAGTTTGCCGTGGCATCCGGTCAAAAATTAAAAGCTACTCTCTTACGCTATTTTAACCCTATCGGCGCTCATCCGTCTGCTGAAATTGGTGAACTTCCACAAGGTGTACCAAATAATTTGGTTCCGTACATTACCCAAACAGCAAATGGTCTTCGCGAACAAGTTACCGTGTTTGGTGATGATTACAATACAAAAGATGGAACGTGTATTCGCGATTATATTCATGTGGTAGACCTTGCGCAAGCCCATGTAGCCGCTATTCAATGGGTGGATAAACAATCCGGGAAGGTTTGTGAAGTGTTTAATCTGGGAACCGGTAAAGGCTCTACGGTGTTGGAAATTATCCATACTTTTGAAACGGTGAATCAAATAAAATTGAACTATCGTATAGGTAAAAGAAGACCAGGAGATGTTGAGCAAATTTGGGCAAACGCAGATAAAGCCAATAAAGTACTGAACTGGAACTGTAAATACGGTATTGAAGACGCACTCAAACACTCCTGGGAGTGGGAAAAGAACATTGAACCTGAATGAGGATACTACTATCCATATTAATTTGTTTTTTGTTTATCTCACCTGCTTTATCTCAGGAAGATCAGGATGAGAAAAAAGAAAAAAAATGGGAGCGTTTTCACCCTTTCATGAAGCGCAAACCTGGCCTGATGCGCCTGTATTCGGGAATATGGGCCCCACCACCTGACCGGGCCGATAAATTTGACCGGTTTAATACACACTTCTTCTGGAACTCATGGATTGGAGATGTCAATAATGTGAAGACAAAATTTTATGCAATTGGTCATGAAATAAACCTCATGTTTGATGTTCCTTTTGGAAAAAAAGGACGTGTTGGATTAGGAATTGGATTAGGATACAGCCATTTTTCAGTTCGTAGCAACGGCGAGTTCCAGTTTATTGATGATGGTGAAGATCTTTATTCTTTTTTAGCTCCTTATAGCGGCCCTAAAAGATGGATCAATCGTTCGGTATTTAATTTTGTTGAAGTACCATTTGAGTTAAGATTCCGATCTGCCAGAGAAAGAGGAAAGTTCAAGTTCTATCCAGGTTTTAAAGCAGGTTTAATGTTTGAGTACTTTCACAAACACCGTATTGAAGGAGACGAATTTAAAGAGTTTAATTTTCCGCAAATTAATCCCTGGCATTTTGGCCCAACTTTCCGAATGGGTGTGGATAACATTATGATCTTTGGTTATTATGATCTGGCGCCAATATTTAAAGATGAAAAGAGCAGTCACCTGCAACTATTTGGTGCAGGAATTAGTATTGGCTGGTTTTAAGATTCGGTGTAAAAGTAAGAGTTGACCCGCTTTAGAACGGATTTAAGCTTTGACATTTCAATGTCTTTTTTATTTATTTCAACCTCAACCGTTGACGTATCCCATTTGTGTACCACGAGTTTATATGAATCTGACTGACCAAAGATTGATCGGAGGGTTCTGCGTAAACTCACATAACCAACTTCAGCCAATTTGAATTCATACGTGGCTTTATTCTTCAAATCTTCTACACGTAGAAAATCTTCCATAATTTCTACGCCAACTTTTAATAAACACCTTTTGTCACTGTTGGAAATTTGCATTGTAATTTTCTGGTTTATCTAATTTGATTGTACACTGTTAATACTATGTAGGTTACACCTATTACAATAAAGAAAAACCATGCCAACTTTTCAGCACGCTTCAATTTTCTGATATTGTTTGAATTATCTGGAATCACTTCTTTTATTTTGTACATTTCTTTTTCATTTTGAATAAATATCATACTTCAAATTTACGGCGATATTCACCGGTTAATGAATTGAATTCAGCCAACAATTCTAATTATTGGCGATTATCGCAAAACGTAGATTCCGTTGAATTTTGTATTTTGATTAAAATTTTACCGAATGGATACGAATGGTTTTAAAGAACTGATTGGTTCCGCTAACAAAAGAAAATTAGTGGTCGGTACTCTGGTCTTTTCATTCGGTGCCTTCTTTTTGTGGTTGGTTTTATTTGGGGCTAAGGCTGAAACTACCAAGGTAAACCTGGAGGGCCAGATAATACTTTGGGTGATTATAATCATGAGTATGGGATTTGGAGGCTTGATGAGTTGGACGGGATTGACAGCACTTCAGGAAATAAAAACCGGAAAAAATGACCTTATAAAAGCCATAGAGAAAGGTGATAGTGACTATGTAGTTTGGTTTTATGAGAACATAACGCAATCCAATAACGGAGAGCGAGACTACCAGCTATGGATCTACGCAGCAGATAATACCAGCTATCAATTTACAGTAAAGAAGGGCAGAATTAATGAGGTAATGGAGTTTCTGGCCGAACGATTCCCAAATGCGCATGTTGGCTACACCGAGGCAATCTCAAATAAATTCAATACAAAACAACGCGTCTAATTAACGCTTTACTTACCCCTGAATACTTCGCAACTCAACTATCGTTTTACGAATGTTCGCGTGGCGATTTTTGAATCTGAAATAATCTTAACTAAATAGGTTCCCTGATCTAATTCTTCAAGGTTCATTTGAAAATCGTTCATTCCAGTTGTAGTTTCGAAATGATAAGTTTTTACAAGTTCACCTAGCTGAGAGTAGATTTCAATTGTTGTTGGAGTACCCTCTGCCTTTTCCGTAAATCTAATGTTCACAGCATTTACAGCTGGATTTGGATATAACATAAGGTTTTCAAAACCAATATCCGTCATATCAGCCAAATATTTAATGGCCAACATTTCCTGTTTACCGTTGTTATCGATAACTGATAATTTGTAATAAACATTTGGTGCAGGATTACGATCATCAACGAACTCATATTCGTACTCGTCAAAATGATCACCAATTGACTGAACTTCTCCAATCACTTCGTAGTTTTCATTATCGTAAGAACGCTCAATGATAAATCTGTCATTATCCTCTTCAGAAGCCACAACCCATTTAAGAATATTAGCTTTTTCAGCTCTTACAGCCGTCATTGAAACAAATTGCACAGACAATACCACGCAACCACCGGTAATATTTGTAAGTGTTACGTCGTAAGTACAAACGTCTCCAGCAAATCCATCTATCATCAGATACGCACATTCACCTGCGTTAACTGTAATAGTAGGAGATGTCCAGGATCCACCAGGTGCAATCGGGCTTTGTTGACCTTCATTCACTAAAGCACTCGGGCTTCCGGTAAAAACAGCTGCCTGTATTCCCTGATTGGGCGCAGATAATGTACAACCCGTAACATTATCAACTGTAATTTGCCAGGTTCCATCTACTGCAGAACAGAACGCGTTCCATGCTGCATTATTAATTACAAAAGTTACATCATTACCCGCAACACATCCGCCACAGGTTGTTCCGGCATTATTATCCAGGTTCGCAAATCCAGAACCAGTGCCTGACTGCCAATAGCCTCCATCTGTATTTTCGGTAAAGGCCGTACCACATTCATCCAGCACATTTGCTCCAGTTGAATAACCGTTAGCAGATGGTTGTGCAACACCCATACAAAAGTTTGTTTCACTGTCATTTGGTCCACCACCTTCATTTCCTTGTATCTGAATTAAATAAGTAGCCCCATTGACCAGGCCAGTTAATAAAACATGATGCCCCGGGTCACCACCAAGTAACTCATCATAAATTTGACTTGCACAGGCAGGTAAGCATCCTGCATTTGGACCATATACTGCCATGTGTGGAGACAAATTTGGGAAGTTGGTTTCAATCATATTGATCACCATGGAATCATTATTGGCTGTGAAACTATACCAAACTGAAGTTTCAGACGAACCGGCATAATTAGTAAAACATTCGGTTGAGAAACCTGATTGCAAGGTAGCATCCAATGTAGTTTCACCACAAGATAAACCACCATCAACGGTTAATGCGGTTGCATTCGCACAATTATCATTTGCTGGCTGAGCATATCCAAATGCCCAGAATAGTATTCCTGATATTAAAAGTAGCTGTTTCTTCATATTATTTCTCCTCGTTGAGAATTTCTTCTCCCTCCCTGTACACTAGAATTGTATACGTGCCATATTGTATCACAACATTTGTTTCAGTTGAGCGCGCCTCTTCAATAGCGCATAGCATTTTACAAGATATCATAATCGGCTCATCACCAGTCATTTCTGACTTTTGAGAATTACCAATAACTTCAAAAGAATTCATTGCCGCGTATTGCGTGCAGAACGTAGTGTCGCAATCATTTTGTCCAAATGATCCTACCGACACACAAAGTAGTGTTAGGAGTATTAAGTTTTTCATGTGTGTTATACCTTCGGTATAGGTTAGACGGCGAAATTAACGAAAAGTTGTGTCTCTATAAGAACAATTAATTCGCTCAGTTGGAGTTTTAAAGGCGAAATTTGTAATCCTAATTTTGATTATTATTTCACATTTACCGTTGAAATCGTTAAATAAATCGCTAAATCACAAGAATTGTCGCATGAATGACAATCTCCCTAAATTCCGCTAATTATCAGAAGCTTGTACTCCCAAAGTCAAAATAATTACGAAAATTTCTTTTTCAGTTTAATATATTCATACGCTTTTGCAATGATTTGAAATTTTTCTTTGGCAGATTTCTGGTATTCCTCGCCCAAATGTATAACACGATCAGGATGATGTTTAAGGGCCAGTTTTCGATAAGCTCGTTTAATCTCTTCAATTGTTGCACCCTCTGATATTTCGAGAATCTTATAGGCCTCTTTAAGAAGGAGTTTACCTGACCGTGTTCGATTTTTACTAGTACGTTGTTCACCTTCACGAACAAAGTGGAACATATTAAGTAAGGATTCATACGTTTTATAAGGAATCCTCAAACCTATGGCAATATCTTTCAGCACTTGCTCTTCCGCTTTGGTAATTAAACCATCCGCAGATATAACACCCACGATTAAATACATCATTTCAATACGCTCTGATATACCGAACCCCTTCAGAACAAACCGACAAATTTCTTTATGATCAGCCCTGGATAACCGGGTAAGCTCCTTAACCCTATTCACAATGACAGCAACCCGTTCACTTTTATAATGATCTAAAAGTGCTTTCTCTATAAAACGAAATTCTGAATCTGTTTTCTTATTGTCAATCTGAATGACCGCTGCTAATAGAAGCAGTAATGAATTACTAAAGTCAGTTTCCGAAAGCAGAAAACCATATTTCTTCCGCTCGGTATCAACTTGTTTCATCCCTAAAGCTAATACGGTATAACCAATGGTGAGAGCCACGATTAAGGCAGGAATGATGTTATAATTGAAAATAGGTATTCCGACAAATAGAACCGTGCCCCCAACGGTAAGGGCGATAATTTTCAATTTTCTGTATGAATGTAGATCCACCATTTAACGACGAATGCGTAACTTGAGGCACGAAATATAATGCATTATGTCAATCCTCGCTAAAGTAGATCCACGTGGCCCAGCTGAATGGGATAAAGATGAAATTAAAAAAGAGAACAAGGAAATCATAAAGCGAATAGCGGAATTACAGAAGGTTTTATATGCTGAAGATAAAAGAAGTATTTTAATTGTTCTACAAGGGGTGGATGCAGCCGGTAAAGATGGTACAGTTCGCACGATATTCTCAAGAGTTAACCCACTTGGCTGCAGGGTATACGCATTTAAAAAGCCCACGGAGGAAGAGTTTGCTCATGATTTTTTATGGCGCGTTCATAAAGTGGTACCACCGAAAGGAATGATCCATATTTTTAATCGTTCTCACTATGAGGATATTCTCGTTCCAAAAGTGATGAAGACCTTACCGAATGATAAAATTGAAGAACGATATGAGCAAATCAATCAATTTGAAGCGCTTTTGACTTCTGCAGGAACCAAAATTATCAAGTGTTATTTACACATATCTAAAGAAGAGCAGCTAGAACGATTGACAGAACGTGTTGAAAACCCTCAGAAACACTGGAAACATAACGACGGAGATTGGAGTTCTAGAAAAATGTGGAACGACTACATGTCTGTTTACGAAACGATTTTTAAACGTTGTAATGATGTTCCCTGGCACATCATTCCAGCAGACAGGAACTGGGTAAAAATCAACCATATATCCAAATTATTATTAAATACACTTGAAGAGATGAATCTGCAGTGGCCAAAACTAGAATCACAAAAATTCTCTAAAAAACCCGTACAAAAAAGTTAAACCATGATTTATAGAATATTCGCAATTACCATATTAACTATTACTCTATTCTCTTGTAATACTGGTGAAAAGGAAAAAGAACGTCATCAGATTGAAGATGGTACAGAAGCCGTTGGAGATTTTATAGATGGTAAACGCGAAGGTTTTTGGACCTATTATTATAAAACCGGCGAGAAACTTTCGGAAGGGAACTTTGAAAACGATCTTTCTGAAGGCGAATGGAAATTTTGGTATAAAAATGGCAATCTGGAAGAGGTCAGTAGCTGGAAAAATGACATAGTTCATGGTCCTATCACTACTTATTACGAAAGTGGTAAGATCAAATGTGAAGGCGAATATGACATGGATAAAGCCACTGGAAAGTGGACTTTTTACCACGAAAATGGAGAGGTAGAGACTATTGGCAAGTACCGGAATAATTTAGAGCAAGGTAAATGGACGTGGTATTACGAAAACGGGCAGGTTAGAGAGATCTGTCATTATCAGGACTCGCTATTAATGGGAACATCTGTTGGTTATTATGAGAACGGTCAACAAGAATGGGAAGGTCGATATGAAAATCACGTGGGTGTAGGTACCTGGACCTATTGGCACGAGAACGGTGAACTTGAGGAGGAGGCGTATTTTGATGACGAAGGACGTCAATATGGAAATGCAGTAAGGTATCATGATAACGGAGCTATTGCTTATCAGGGTAAATATGTTAAAGGAAATGCGGAAGGTGTTCATAAATGGTTTTATCCAACTGGTCGATTGGAAATTGAAGGGGTTTATGAAGATGGTCTTGAACAGGGCAAGTTCAGGTATTATGATGAAGACGGTAATTTAACCAAGATACTAACCTACGAAAATGGCAAAGTGGCACTTGAAGAGATTATTGAGAACTAGAAGTTATTGAGGAAAGTTGCTTATATAAGCTATCAATAAAAGAATCTACCCACATTCCGTATTGCTTTCCTGATGGGTGTAACCCGTCTTTTGCAACTAATGTAATATCATCAGGATTTGATTGTGAAATAGGTGTAATATTATAGAACGTTACGCCTTTCTCCTTACTTACCTTTTTACAAATGGAATTATATATTTTCAAACGCTCAGATATTTGCTTCTGCTTCTTCTTACCAAATGGCGTATAACCATAATCAGGTATGCTTACCACAAAAACACCTTTTACACCGTTTTTACATTTAGATATAGCAAAGTCCAGACACGCTTCAAACTCCGGTTCAAATTCTTCCGGGGCCCAACCCTGATATTCATTGTTCACTCCAATTAACAATGACACCATCTCAAATTGCTGCGTTGAATCTAATTCTGATTTGGCCGCATTTAACATATCATCCGTTCTCCAGCCCGTTTTTGCAATAATCCTCGGCTCCTCTACTTTGATGCCTTTTTTATTTAGTGCGCTCACCAACTGAACCGGCCAACGTTCTGACTCACTTACCGACTCGCCAATAGTATAAGAATCTCCCAAGGCCAAATAGGTGTATGGTATTTTATTGTTTTGTCCAATTCGTTTATCAGAAGATGTACAAGAAGAAGTAAAAGAACTCAAGCCCCATCCGGAGGTGAGCAGAATGATCAACAATAGGGTATGTAATGATTTCAAACTCACAACTTATTCCCCTGTTTATCAATAAAAAACCATTCGTTCGATTTCCACAATGAATGCTCTTCTCTTTTTTCAGTGGTGCAGGAAAATGTGACTTCAGCTTTACCGTCCATAAAAGGATGAGCACAGGAATATTTTGGTACGATCACGATTTCACCTGCTTCATTGGCATAACCAATTTTACCATCTTCCACAATTCTGAATAATCCCTCTACGACATAGTCTGGTCCGTTATCAAAAAAGAAAATTTCAAACAGAAATTCATCCTTGTTATTAATACCAATAAATGCTTTTCGCTCCGGATCATAAACAGCACCATACGTTTTAATCGTATCAGCAAAGCAGGCCGTATACTTGCCAATTGGAACAATAGTGTCTCCTTCTGCATTCACATAGCCGGTAGCAGTGGGGTCATCCTCCAGTGACACCCTATAAAGCCAGGAAGAATCACTTTGATTGTAGGCGATAAAACCAATACCAAATAAGAATAATGTTATGAGGAGGATTCGAACAGTCATATTTAAAAGTAGTTAAAATGAAAGTATTTCGTATCCGTACCATCATTGTTATCTGTGCTTCTTAAAAACAAAAACCCATTTCAAAAATTGAAATGGGTTGAAGTGGTGATGGAGGGAATTGAACCCCCGACACAAGGATTTTCAGTCCTTTGCTCTACCAACTGAGCTACATCACCAGCCAATAATGTGGGGGCAAAGATAAGAATAGAATTTAAATTCAGAAAAAAATTGAAATTTTTGTTCAACGACTCTTTCAGCCGATTAAAATTCTTCAAAAACATATTACGGAAATCATTCGACCAGCGAGCAATTAAGAACGATAAAACCTACTTTTTATAGGCTTTCTTGGTCAAAATATTAACTTTGGTACGATAAATGTATTTAGCATTTTCAACCGCGAATTTTTCTTCGGACAAGAATATTTTATTTGAAGGAAGTCGCAAAACCAAAGTATATGAGGAAAATATTTACGCTTTTCATTCTAACCCTATTTTTTGGAACTGGCACCTTTGCTCAAAGGAGCTATGTTAACTACAACAAAGATTCACGTTGGTTTATTGGAATCAACGGAGGTGCAACATGGCACACAAGAACAGAAGTTGATAATATCATCAACGGTGGTTACGGTTTCACCTTTGGTCGTTCATTCGGAATGCGACCTGAAAAGTTATTTTCCTGGGATTTAAGATTCAGATATCTTCATGGATGGTGGGGAGGCCAGGCAACTTCACAGTTTGCACTTGACTCTACAGATGCCACCAATGGGCTGCCAAGCAACTATCCGTCAACTACAATGAATCAATATGGCGATTCTCTTGGATATTTTATTCCAAACTTTCGATCACAATTGCTAAGTGGTTCACTAGAGTTAGCGTTAAATACAAACCGATTACGAGAAAATACGGGTTGGAACATTCAAATATTTGGAGGTATTGGAGCCAAAGGATACAATACCAGAGCAGATCTATTAGATGGTTCCGGTCAAATTTATGACTATAACAATATTACTCAATCAAAAACTGGGTTATTGTCAGCACAAGATGGGGATTATGAGACAAACATCATTGGTGATGGTGATTCTGATTTTGAATGGGATTGGGCAGCTAGCTTTGGTGCCGGAATATCTTACCAGATTGCACCGTGGGCGTCAATTGGAATTTCACATAAAATGACCTGGACAAGGCGTAATGATTTTGACCTTATGCCGAATGATGTGGGTGGTGTTCCTACCGGCACAAATGATGTATACCATTATTCCTCTGCAGGAATTAAGTTCCACTTATTTGGAGGAAACTATACGCACATACCTGATGACACATTTGTAGAAGACACCACAAGCATTAACAATTTTGATACGGTAGATGATCCAGTCGTTCAACCAGCTGTTAAACGACCAATTGTAGATATCTATGACCCCGGTGTTAGCCCGTACACAGTAGAATATAATCAGTTTACGTTAAGAGCTAATGTGCATCACGTAGAAGGGCGTCAGTACATTACTTTCAAGCAAAATGGTAATGTCAACAACAACTTTACATATAATGCTGCAAGTGACAAGTTTCAGAGTAGTGTTGTATTACAGCCAGGCCAAAATATTTTTGAGATAACGGCGTGGAATGATGCCGGACAGGATTATGAGTCCACCATCATTATTTACAAGCCGGAAGAGCCAGTAATTGAACCACCGATTGTTACAATAACGAACCCGGCATACACACCTTATACAACTCCAAACAGTACATTTAACTTTGCCGCAACTGTGTTGAATGTTGATTCTAAATCACAGATCAAAGTATATTTTAACGGTCAGTACTTACCTAATTTTACTTATAACCTATCGAGCAAAAACCTTTTTGCCACGCTTAGTTTACAGGAAGGTACGAATACTGTAATGGTTACGGCAACAAATGATGCTGGTAGTGACAGTAAAACGGCGAAAATCATCTATCAAAAGCCGACGGAAAGACAACCTCCAATTGTCAACTTTACCAATCCGGCTAATGATCCGTACAACACGACAAATTCGTATAAGAACATCACTGCCAGTGTGCTTAACGTTGATGGTAAAGCAAACATAAAAGTATTCGTTAATGGTCATTCAATAACGAACTTCACCTATAACGTTTCTACGAAAAATGTGAATTTCAACGTTACTCTTCAGGAGGGTGCAAACGTGTTGGAAGTAACTGGCACGAACGAGTCTGGTACTGATTATGACAATACCACCATAATCTATAACAAACCAGAGTCGCCGAAACCTCCTGTAGTTACATACCTTGATCCGGCAGTTAATCCGACAATTGTTTACAACTCAAGTTATAATGTAACGGCGAAAGTGCTGCATGTAAACAGTGCCTCAGATATTGTGTTAAAAATTAACGGGATACGATCGTACAACTTTGCGTATAGCACATCTTCCAAAGAAATGACGTTCACAACTAATCTTGTGGCCGGTTCAAATGTGATTGAAATTACGGGAACTAATCAATGGGGATCGGATGTGGAAACGACCACGATTATCTATCGTAAAGTGGTTTCACAAGCACCTCCAGTTGTAAACATTACCTACCCGGCATCTGATAATGAGGTTTTCAACACGTCAAACTTAACACTATCGGCATCTGTGTTAAACGTAAATAATGCGGCTAATATTCATGTGTTGGTGAATGGAAATGTAACAACTAATTTCACTTACAACACTTCTACAAAAGTTCTTTACCTACCATTGACACTTGTAGAAGGAGCGAATAATGTAAAGATTACGGGAACAAATTCGGCGGGATCGGATAATGATACACGTATTATTATTTATAAGCGACCGACTGTTCCTTCCCCTCCAACTGTGAATTTTGTGAATCCACCAACGACACCTTATATCGTCTCAGCGGAAGATTATACAATAACTGCAAATACAACGAATATTGACACTAAGTCTCAAATTTCCCTATTGCAGAATGGTGTTTTAATTCCGGATGCATTGTATACGTTTACTTCAAGTCATCAGATCATCTATAATTCGCAGCTAATTCCGGGATCAAACATCTTTGAAGTCATAGTTACAAATAATGATGGAACAGCCAGTGACATGGCAATCGTAACCTATAAAATTGAGGATGAACCGTGTGTAATCCCTACTGTAGGATACATCTCTCCAACTCCGTATTCTACTATCGAGCAAAGTAATGTTACGATTGATGCACAAATTAACAATCACTCACCGGAAACAACTGTTGAATTGGTGTTAAACGGGGCAAGTCAGGGCTACATGACCTACAACCAGAATACTTCTATTGCTTCTAAAGCAATAACACTGGCTGAAGGTTCAAATGCAATTACCGTGATAGTAAATAATAACTGCGGTAGAAATCAGGCAACTTTTACATTGAATTATGTATTACCGGAAACTCCTTGTGTTGACCCTACAGTTGTACCAATTGGACAGCTGACCATGACAACTCAAGATCAGGTTATTACTTTGCAATCAGGCGTATCAGAAGTGACTTCCGCATCTAACATTTCAGTTAATGTAAATGGACAAACCATTCCATTTAATTATGATCCGGGAACGCATACCGTAACGATTGAAAATATTCCACTTGCTTTAGGGAATAATGCAGTTGTTGTGCAAGCGACAAATGATTGTGGTTCAGCATCAATTACTTATCACATTACTAGAGAAGCATGTAACCTTCCACTCATTTCAAACGCTTCACATAATTCGGGATTCACATCAACAACGAATAGTATTCCGTTTACAATTAAAGTAGCCAATGCTACTGCGTCTGAGATTCAAATGCTGGTGAATAATATTTCGCAAGCGTTCAATTTCAACAATGTAACGGATGTACTATCTGCAGGTATTGATTTAGCTGAAGGTGCTAACACTATTGTTATTACTGCCACAAACGCCTGTGGAACCAGTAGTGAGTCCTACACATTTAACTATGAAATACCTTGTGTTAATGTAGGGTACAGTTTATTAAATCCAAGTGGCTTAACAACTACTGTGACTGATCCTAACTATAGTTTACTACTCCATACAACGGGTACATTAGAGGCTTCAGGCGTTTCAGCCACTTTGAACGGAACTGCTGTGTCAACAAGTTTTGATCCTATAGCAGGTAACATATCAATTAATGGTATGACTCTTCAGGATGGTGCAAACATCATTGTCATTAACCTTACAAATGATTGTAGTTCGGAAACGATTACCTACACCATTAACTATGACGGATGTCAACCACCTGTTATTACTATTTCGGGAACGACTAACGGAGCTGTTTTTAACAGTAGTACATTGCCTTTCCAGGCAAATGTTCAAAATTCAAATGGTGCAGGAAATATTGTACTGACTTTAAATGGTCAAACACAAAGTTTTGATTTTAATGATCAGACAAATATTTTGACTTCCAATCTTGATTTAGTCGAAGGAGCAAACACAATTTCACTGGTAGTTAATGGTTGCGAGACAGCATCTGAATCTATAACTGTGTCTTATGTCGTGCCTTGTCAGCCTATTACTTATAATTTGGTTCAACCGGCTACAACGAGCGAAAGTGTTGTTAACGAAAATTATCAAATCAATTTGACCTTATATGAGGTTACCAATCAACAACAGATAAATGTCAAGCACAACGGCACCTCTCATCCATTTAATTTTGACGCAGCCACACATGTATTGTCGGTAGATGGTATATCGTTGGTAAATGGTGCAAACACTATAGTAATAACTGCTACCAATGATTGTAGTGCAGAAACAATAACATATAATGTTCAATATAATGGATGTCAACCTCCAGTTATTACACTTGGAAATAATCCAGCATCTGTTACTGCAGCGAATTATCCGTTCACTGCAACTGTGACGAACATTTCCAATCAAAATAACGTCCAAATATTGGTAAACAATGCACCGATTAATTTTGTTTTCCAAAACGGACTCATTTCAGCAGAAGCTCTTCTGATTGAGGGTCAGAATACGATAACAATTAATGCAGTTGGATGCGAGACGGATAGTGAGTCATTCACTGTAAATTATACGATTCCGTGTGATCCAATAGTTTACTCGTTGTCCTCACCGGCTCAGCTGGAAACATCTATTGCGGACCCTACCTACACACTAAGTTTAGTTGCACAACATGTTCAACCAAACAGCATAACTGTAAAACTCAACGGAACAGTTGTTCCGCACACTTATGCCAATGACCTGATCACTGTTGCCAACATGCAACTAATAAGTGGAGATAACACAGTTGTTGTATCCATGTCAAATCCTTGTAGTAATGAAACTGTTTCATACACTATTCATCACAACGATTGTAATGCGCCGGTTATTAACATGAGTGGTAATCCTGATGCAGTAACTGTACCTGCTTATAATTTATCCGCAATTGTTTCAAATATTGATAATCAAAATAATTTGACGTTAACACTCAATGGTGCTCCTTCAAACTTTTCGTTTGATCCTGGCACTGGAAATATTAGTGCAGCATTACAATTAAATGAAGGGACTAATACAATAGTCATTACGGCGAATGGTTGTGCCAGCACTACTGAAACATTTACTGTTAATTATTCGATTCCATGCTTGCCTGTTAGCTATACCTTAGCTTCACCGAGCAGTTTGACTTCAGTTGTTAACGGTATCACAACAAATGTCTCTCTCAATGTTCAAAATGTTGAGAACTCTCAAGCCATTTCTGCACAGCTCAATGGCGCAGCCGTGAATTTCACATTTGCGAATGATGTCATTTCGTTGAACAATGTTAATCTGGTGGAAGGGTCAAATACTATTACCATTACTTTTGGTAATGATTGTAGCTCCGAAACAGTTACTTACACCATTGAATCCGATCAGTGTGATACACCGATTATTAATATTAATAACAGCACACTTTCTACAACGGATCCTATCTACACATTTACTTGTAATGTACAGAACATTGATAATGGAAATAACCTTAGTGTTTCGGTGAATGGTCAGACTGTGAACAGCAACTTTACAAATGGAGTTTTAACGGCACAAATGACTTTGCAGGAAGGTCCGAATGAAGTGACGGTAACTGCGAATGGATGTGAAACAACATCTATAACAGCAACTGTAACATATACTTTGCCGTGCAACCCAATCACATTTACACATGTGACGCCTGTATCAAATGATACAATTTACCAAACAAGCAACAACATTACGGTTAAAATCAATGCTTTAAATGTTCAACAGAGTGGTGTTACTGCAACTTTAAACGGCAACCCAGTTAACTTCACGTATCTTGGTGGAGGAATTCAGGTAATCACCCAGAACCTTGTTAATGGTAACAATACCCTGGTTATCCATATGACAAATGAATGCAGCCAGTCAGATGCTGTGTTCCACATTGTAGTTGGTGAACCATGCAACCCTCCTGTAATAGCATTCAGCTCATCATCAAGCGTTACAGAAAGCGCGTATACATTGAATGCTACCGTAAGCGGTGTGCCAACTCAGGGTGGAATTGTTGTAAAACTCAACAATCAGGCTGTTCCATTTAACTTCAGTAATGGAAATATCACAGCTAATCTAACCCTAAACCAGGGCAACAATACAATAAAAATTGAAGCAGCAGGTTGTGCAAACTCCTCCAGTACACATACAGTAACGTATAACCCTCCTGCCGGACCTTGCGGACCTAGATTTAATCCAGGAAATTCTGAATGGGAGTTCTGTTTAATAACACCAAATGGTACATTTAACCGGGACGACCTTGCAAATAACAGTTCATTCAGTTATTCAGGACCTGCTTCATCTGCATACTTTAAACCTATTGCAGGTGGTGGTGATGCTGTTGTTAATGGTCAGGCTTATCCGGTTCAAAATGGTCAGTATTACTTGTTTACCGGAAGTCTTAATGTAGATGTAAGTTCTACCCACCCTGGATCAATGGGACATTGGGAAATTTGTATCCAATCAAACGTTGCTCCTACATATGGAAATGGTAATAACCGACCTGCGAGTCCTTGTGAATCTAAGAACGGAAACGAAGACAACGGCAAAGACAATGGTCGTGGAACTGACCTTCTACCGAAATTCACGAATGTGAACCCAAGTAGTTTAAGTTCAACTGTTTCCAGTCCAACTTTTAATTTCAGATTAAAAGTAGAGAATGTAACGGACAGATCCGGATTGTCACTTTACCTGAATCAAAAAGAAGTGCGAAACTTCAGCTATGATAATGCCACACAATTGATGGCCTCACAGTTAAACCTGAATTCAGGTGTCAACACTATTAAAGTTCTGGCAAGAAACGGTACACAGTCAAATGAAGTGACATTTTCTGTGAATTATAAACCAGCTATCACGACAAACACAACGCCAAAGCCTGTAATTACGAATATTAACCCAACAACTACATCTGCAAAATCGCAGAACAGCACGTACGCGTTTAAGGCAAAAGTGGAGAATGCAAGTTCACAAAAAGGAATTACACTTTATGTGAATGGGAAGCCATTTACGAATTTTGTTTACTCAAGTAGTTCAAAACAAGTATCGGCCATTCTCAAACTAAATACCGGCGTTAACACAATTAAATTAGTGGCGATCAATGGTAATGAGAAAACAGAACGTACGTACAGTATAGACTATTCTTCAAGTGGTCCAATTACTACCACTACCACGTCCAAACCTGAACCGGTAATTACTAATGTGTATCCGACTTCAACTTCGGCACAAACTAAAACAGCTACTTACTCCTTTAAAGTGAAAGTAGAAAATGTCGATTCGAAATCTGCCATTAAAATTTCATTGAACGGCAAAAGCCTCACTGCATTTAGTTATTCAAGCAGTACAAAACAAGTATCTGCAGTATTGTTATTGCGATCAGGATCAAATACTGTTCAGGTCACTGCTACAGGTGGTGGAAAAACAGTCAGTAAGACTTATACGATAAATTACAGTTCTGGTGGTTCTACCATTGACACTAACAATAATGGAAATGATACGAACAACAATAACACAACCACAACTGTGACAAAAAAGAAACCTGTAATTACTTCAATTTCACCAAGTAGTTCCAGTACTACTGTCAGTTCAGCTTCCTATACATTCAAAGCTAAAGTGGCCAATGTTGATTCTAAATCAGATATTAAGCTTTACGTAAATGGTAGTTCGGTAAGTTTTAGTTATAGCTCCACTACCGGACAAGTGACTGCTGCCCTGAATTTGAGAAGTGGATCGAACAGCATTAAAATTAGAGCTACTAATGGTGGTCAAACTACTGAAAAGTCATTTTCGATTACCTACAAGGAAACACAAACACGGCCTTCTAATACTAATGGAAGTGGTGGTAATACCAAAGGTGGATCAACCAATACTGGTGGATCAAAAACGACCAATGGTGGTAGCTCACTCAACACTACGAATGGAGGTACAAAAACTACCAATGGTGGTACAACCACAACCGGAGGGAACAATCGAAGAGGTGGTGGACGTTAATTAAAAATTTTCAATAAAAAAGGGGAGCAATTTAGAGCTCCCCTTTTATTATTCAATTAATCAATTATTAATTCCCGTTGTCATTAAAAATCCAGATCCTAACGGCCTGGATAGAAAGTATTTGTTGATTCATAAGCACAATGTTAGATTTTTCATGTAAAGCAAGATACTATGATTCAACCGTTACTACATGGTAAAAGAATCTTACGACGCATTCTTTTTATTGAAATGTATAAAAATGCAATTCTATGGTTCTCAGGAATCCGTCAATATTCCTATATTTACCGTAAGGCGATTAACCAAAAGTATTCATAACCCGACGAGCTGAGGTGTGAAAATTTTCAATTTTCAACCATATTTTGGTTCCCTTACCAGAAAAAATTTACCATATGAAATTGAAAGCAATAATTGTTGATGATGAGGAATTGGCAAGAAAAAATCTAGGCATGCTTTTGGAAGAATACTGTCCGGAGATAGAAGTGATTGGAGATGCGGGTAACATTACTGATGCTAAACAAGCCATTGAGTCATTAAACCCTGACGTTGTTTTTCTCGATATCAGGATGCCAAGTGGCTCGGAAAGATTTGATTTGTTAGAATCCATTGAAAACAGAAATTTCCTCGTGGTATTTGTCACAGCATTTAAAGACTACGCCCTTCGAGCTTTCCAGGCAAATGCTGTTCATTATGTATTAAAACCAATTGATATAGAAGACCTGAAAGATGCCGTGGAAAGAATTACACAATCGAACCTGGCCTTCAGTGAAAATCCTGGCAATTTTGAGACTTATTTTGAATCCATTAAGAATTTATCCAATTCACTGGAATCTGAAGGATATGGAAATAAAGTAGCCATTAGCCACACCAAGGGAATCAAGCTCATACACATAGATGATATTATGTATTTAGAGGCATCTGGCAACTGTACGGTACTTTATTTTAATGATGGGACACGTTATCTGGATACCCGTACGTTGAAAATATATGAGGGGATTTTGAATCCAAATATTTTTTATCGGATTCATAAATCACATATTATTAATATGGATTACCTCAAAGAATATCTCAATGAAGATGGACATTTTGCGGTTTTAAAAAATGGAAAATTACTTCCTGTTGCCCGTAACCGGGTCTCCGCATTCGTAAAAACGCTCAAAGCGCTTTAAGTGAAGAAATTACTTTGCGTTCTCTTATTATTTTTTTCATCTCAAGGAATTGGGCAAAAGTATAATTTCAGAAATTATACAGTTGCTAACGGCCTTGCTCAGTCACAAATTAATGACATTAACCAGGATCACCTGGGGTACTTGTGGGTCGCCACGGAATCTGGGTTAAGCAAATTTAGTGGCCACGAATTTGTCAATTACTCCATGGGAGATGGTCTACCTGATAATAAAATTGAAAAAATATATTTTGATGAAGAAAACGTAATGTGGATTGGTACTCCTAATGGAATCGCGCGTTTTGAAAACAACAAATTTGTTCCTTATCTTTTTGCAGAACCGAATAGAATCAATGATATGGAGCACTTTCATGATCAGCTCTTTGTGGCAACAAATTCGGGGTTATTTAAACTACAGGGGAAAGAATTGGTTCTTGTAAATCCGGAACGTGAGGAACAACTGTACATTCGTGCACTTGTTAATTTGGATGAAAAAGAACTTATTTGCGGTTCACGCACTGGCATTTACAGTTTTATATCCGATTTTCAACCGTTCAGAGATTCCATTTTTTTAAATTATAACATCTCTGATCTGGAACTTGTAGGTTCAGAATTGATTTTTTCAACCTATGGGGACGGACTGCTGCAATATTCATTTGAAGATAAGTTCTTAAAACAGTACGAATTAGAGTACAACCGCATTCGATCAATTTATGCAGACAGTTCAGTTATCTTATGTTCCAGCATTAATGGCTTAATTGAAATAAGTGATCAGGTATCCTATTATGATGAATCAAATGGCCTTATCAATCAAAGTCTTGTTTGTTCATTCAGGGATAGAGAAGGCAATTACTGGATAGGAACAGACGGCAACGGGTTGCTCAAATTTCTCGGAAGATCCGTTATTACCTATTCTACCGACGAAGGTCTTAGTTCTAACTTGATAATGACCATTACCCAAACCCTTGACAGCACTTATATTTTCGGTTCTTATGGTGAAGGACTATCTATGTTGAGTATGGATGGGAAATTAAGGCATTTTAATGAAGAAAATGGCCTTTCTAATAATAAAGTTTGGGATATTTTCCCGGATGAAGGTGGTGATATCTGGATAGGAACAACTGGTGGTGTAAATTGCATTAAAAATGGCCAGTTTATTAATCAAGAAATAACGAGTAAGATACCTTCTAAGACAAGGAGTATTGAGCGTATTGGAGATAAGTATTTCTTTGGCGGTACGGAAGGTCTTTATATTATGAGTCAGGGGCAAGTACTTTATCTTGACCACACCCGTGACATGAACATCAATGACTTATGCGTGGTAGGTGACGATATTTACGTTGGTGGAAGAAATGGTTTATATCTTTTAGAAGCATCATCAAATTATTCTACTGCATCTTTAGTTGAAACACCGGAAAAC
This sequence comes from Crocinitomicaceae bacterium, assembly GCA_014762645.1. GTDB lineage: Bacteria > Bacteroidota > Bacteroidia > Flavobacteriales_D > Crocinitomicaceae > Paracrocinitomix. The sequence goes on along the minus strand of JABURP010000025.1, from coordinate 39,369 downwards.
ACCGTTCATTCATTAGTTTACGATAGTCGGGGTTTACTTTGGATTGGAACAGAAAACGGTCTGTATATTCGTTTTTCTGATGGAAACCTCACCCCTTTTGATTTGGATAGAAGCGACTTTAAGTCAAAAACAATATTGAGTCTACTGGAAAGTTCCGACCATGATATTTGGGTTTCAACCATGAGTGGGGTTTATCAAATAGAAAGTCGGCCAAAGGAATCCCAATCATATAAAATTAACCACTTCTCTACGCCACAAGGATTAATGAATCTGGAGGCAAACCTCAACGCAATATATGAAGACTTTGACCATAAAATCTGGGTAGGTACATCAAACGGCCTTGCTAGAATAGATCCTTCTTTAAATGACGTTTTATTTGATTTTAAACGACCCGAGCTGCATTTGACGGGTATCCGATTGTTTATGGAAGAGATAGACTATGATCGTTTTGAGGTTGAATACACTGATAGCCGACGTATCCCAACATCCATATCTTTGCCTTATGACCAAAACCATTTAACCTTTGATTTTATAGGAATCAACCTAAAAAATCCGGAATCCGTATACTTTCAATACCGGCTGTCTGGGGCCAATGAAACTTGGTCTCCCCTGTCTTCAGCCCAGTACGCTACTTACTCAGATGTACCACCTGGCAATTACACATTTGAAGTTCGGGCTACAAATAAAAGCTTTGCCTGGTCAGAAATTGCATCAATTGAAGTAACTATTCGTGCTCCTTTTTGGCAAACCTGGTGGTTTATTTTGAGTGCATTGATTATATCGCTATTGATTGTAGCTTCTATCTTCCAAGCGAGAATTAGAACAATTAAGCAAAAACAAGAGAACGAAAAGCTCAGCTATAAAAACCGTCTCTTATTTCTGGAGCAGCAGTCTCTCAATGCTTCAATGAATCGCCACTTTATTTTCAACTCTTTGAACTCTATACAATACTTTATCAATAGTTCCGACAAACTTAGTGCGAATAAATATCTTTCAAGTTTTGCCAAACTAATCCGTAAAAACCTGGATAGCTCAACAAATAACAACTTCATTGTTACCCTTCAGGAAGAAATAGATCGTATAGAATTATACATGACCCTTGAAAAAATGCGGTTTCAGGACAAATTTGACTATAAATTGAACGTTTCATCTGCATTGGACACCGAAGGAACAGAGATACCAAGCATGATTTTGCAGCCATTTGTAGAAAATTCTATTATTCATGGCGTTCTTCCGCTAGACAGAAAAGGGCTCATTGAAATCAATATTTATGAAGAGTACGGAGAGGTAATTTTTGAAGTAATTGATGATGGCATTGGTTATGATAATACCATGCGGACAAAAAAGTCTACTATCTCTGGAGACCATGAATCTAAAGGGATGGAGATCACAAACAGGCGAATTGAGTTGCTGAGAAAACTCACCGGTGAGAACCTTTTGATCATTGGTCCGTTTCAGTTAAATAATGAAAATGGTGAGTGCAAAGGCACAAAAGTTATCATAAAGATGGGCTTGCATAATGAAGAATAAGCTTTAAAAAGTTGTTAAAATCCTTGTGTTGATAGTATTAATTACATATATTTGTTATTGACTCGCTACATTCTATTAAGAAAGAGCATGAAGAGATTGATTTACATATCGTTTATTTTCGCCTTTATATTGGCGTTTGCTTCTTGTGAAAAAGAAGTAATTAAGCCAAATTATATGGACAACGACGGTACTCGTAATGAAATTACTGATAATGGTGATTTCCTTGATCCTTCCGGTACTCGTGGTGGAGAAGATGGTGGCAAAGATGATTTGATCACAGATCCAGACGAAGATGAGGATTTTGATGAAGACGAGGATGGTGATGATAATATCGTGGATCCAGACGAAGACGAAGACTTTGAAGAAAAAGAAAAAGGAAAAAATTAATACTTTCCTTTCACTATAGACTTTATACACCCTGGCCTTAACGTCAGGGTTTTTTATGCCATCAATATTCGAGTCACTCCCTTTAATTTGTTGTAATCGTGCATATTGCATATTTTTAGTTGCGTGAAACACCTGTTACTCATAGTATTGGCACTTATACTCAATAATTCGCTCGCTCAACGAACCAAGCGTGTTGTCGTAGACGACTATGACCTCTTTGCGCGCCATGAGTATTATGTATTACGTAAAGACAAATCTGTCAAACACGGGCGTTATACTAGTGTTTGGGTGAATGGTAGCCCTCGTCAAGAAGGATACTACAATTATGGTAAAAAAGATAGCTTATGGGTCTATTATCACCTTATGAAACCCATTGTGAACAGTAGGGGCCTCTATAAAGACGGGAACAAAATTGGTGTTTGGGAATATTTTGATGATAAAGGCAAGATTATGAACCGATACGATCACAGCCTAAATTACCTCAGTTATACCAATTTTGTTGATACGGCAAAAACACACTTGTACCGGCTGAAAGACTCGTTGGGATTCATAGATACACTCATACAGAGCAAAATTGATCGTCCACCCATTTATCTTGTAGGAGAACAGATTATCTTTCAAATTATCCAGAACCATATTATCTATCCGCAAAAAGCAATCGGTCAGAACATCTATGGAACAGTGAGAATCGGTTTTTTTGTAACTGCTGATGGAAAAGCCATAGACCATGAAATCATTAAAGGAATCGGTGGGGGATGTGATGAAGAAGCCTTACGCGTTGTAAAATTAATTCCGGATGAATGGTCGCCAGCTATTCATAAGGGAAGAATTATTGAAGCCCGTGTTGTTATACCCATCACCTTTCAATTAAATTAAGCATAAAAAAACCTCCGGTAAATCAAACCGAAGGTCTCTTTCAATAATTTTATTTGAGATTACTGCTTAATCACTTTGGTTGTCTTCACAACACCATTGCTCTCAATATTAAGGAAATATACTCCTTTAGGAAGTGCACTCATATCATACGAGACCTGACCCTGACCAGCAAGTATTTCACCCTGGTAAACCAGTGCTACCTGTTGTCCCAATACATTTGAAAGTGTAATCGTATAAATCGCTGTATCGTAAACATCCAGGCTAATCTGCATTTGGTTGGTTACCGGATTTGGATAAACAGATAAGTTATCAGCTATATTTTCATCCACATCTGTCATAGCACCAGCATAAATGTTAATGTCATCTATGTAGATGTTATTCCCATTGTCATTTTCAAATACAAACTTGTACCTGAAGTTTGATGTATAATAAGTAGAATTAATATTTGTAACTTCAACTTCTACCCAATCTTCAGGTGCCGGATCATACGGTCCGATTGAAGTTTGTGTACTCAGGTCGTTACCATGCAGGTTCTTTCTTAACACCCAGCTTTCTCCACAATCATTAGAGATATAAAACTGCAACCACTCATCATTTGAAGCCGACCTTTTATTATAGGCGTATTTAAAAGTAAACACAACATTATCAGAAGGATCCACAACACTTAAATCAATTGGGCCTGACATTAAGTGGTCTTTTGATCCATTAGTTTTTGCGAAATTATCCAACCAGGCGCTTTGATTTCCTGATGAACCAAACTCAATATTGAGCGCCCATGGTTCTAAACCATCTTCATCTTCCACCATCCATGTTTGGTTATCTGGAATTGCAGTTAGAGCTTCAAAATTTTCAGTGTACGGAAGTGAAACTCCAGGGTTATCTAGAACCGTGACATAAGCTGTCTTCGAAGTAATCACATTAGAAACTCCATCCGTCACCTCTAGTGTTACGTCATACGTTCCGGGAGTATTATAGGTAACTACCGGGTTTGGTGCTGTTGATGTTGCCGGTGTTCCTCCATCAAACGTCCAGGTATATCCGGTGATACCAAAATAAGACTCATCTGTAAAATCAACTGTTGAACCTGCACAAATAAGGGTATTCGTTGAAGAAAATTCGGCTTTACATAATTGGTCCGCCTGATTCACCCCGGTAGCAATAGCATTAGCCGGGCTAATCAAATCAGCCATCCACGAAATTCCTGAAAAATTTCCAAGAACTACTGTTTTTTGATCCTCGGAGAACATGTTCTGACAAGGGCTGTAGCTCATGTAATTCTCAAATTGGTCATACGCATCAAAACCGTAAGGATCATTCGTAGGAATTCCAGTACAGGTGTTTTGTGAGGTTCCACAAGACCACTGCGCTTCTAATACCGGAGGTGTATCGCAGCAGTAATCTCCATCTGAAGAACAATCTGACATTGAACAACCTCCTTGAAACGTGTGGAAAAGCCCTAGACAATGTCCAACTTCATGTGTAAATGTTCTATCACCGGACATGGCCGTTCCCATTGTTCCGAATGCGTCATTTCTTATAACAATACCGTAAGTACTTGCCTGTCCAAAATATGGGAATTGAGCATATCCTAAGGTGATTCCTCCACCACTGGTTTCAATGGATTCAACAACCCAAATATTTAAATAGCTATCTCTAGGCCACGCATCTAGACCTCCTGAATTATAAAATTTAACATCTTCACCTGCATTTACGGTTGAATTTGGAGAATATCTTCTTTGAACACCATTTGTGCAGTTTCCGTTAGGATCAATCTTCGCAAGTTTAAATTCGAGCTGCATATCAGATGCCAAAGGCTCAAAAGGAGCCTCTGCAGTATTTCGAGTATTCACAGTATCCGAGTTTAACCTTTGATAATCTTCATTGAGTTGATCCACTGCGGATACAATTTGATCATAAGAAATATTTGATGATCCACCATCATGTATAACGTGTACAACTACCGGAACAGTTCCAATTACCGCTCTATCACCGGTTGAAGTAGCTCCCATCTCCTTACTCCTCATTATAGTTTCATGGATTACCTGATCGGCCCCAGGATATTGCTCCAACAACCTGGCATTATGTTGATCAAATCCACACCAATTTTGTTGGTTGTGCTGTGCAAACGTCAATGCAGACGCGAAGACAGCTAAACTAAGTACTAATTTTCTCATGATTTTGAAGTATTTACTCTTTTACGAGTTTAATGGTTTGCACGCGTCCTTCACTTTCTACTTTAATAATGTAGACCCCTTTTGCCAAACCAGACATATTATATTCGAAAGTGTTTATTCCGTTGGTTAATTCTCCCTGATAAATAATATCAATTTGTTGTCCGAGTGCTGAATGAATAGTTATTACAGACATTTCACCCGCTCCATTTAAAGTGATTTTAGTTTTTTCACTTACCGGATTTGGATACACCGTCAAGCCCAAGGTATTTTCCTGATCAGAGATACTACTCACTGAAGCAGGATAAAGGTTAATATTATCAATGAATAAATTATTCCCTCCGTCGTTTTCAAATTGAAATTTGAACCTGAAGTTTGCAGTGTAATAAGCAGAGTTAATATTGAGTACTTCTGCAGTACTCCAGTCTTCCGGACCTGTAGGATAATAAGCTGTTCCTTGAGTTAATGGACTCAAATCATCTCCATATAAGTTTTTCCTTAGTGTCCATGTTTCCCCACAATCATTAGAAATATAAAACCTCAACCACTCATTGTCAGATGAAGAAACTTTTCTGTACGCATAATCAAAACTGAGGTACATTGATTCAGCCGGATTAACACCACTTAAATCTATCGATCCAGAAATCAATTCATCTTTTGAACCATCTGTATTACCGAAATTAGGCAACATAGCTGAATGATACGTATTCTGAGATCCTACAAGTGAAGTAAGTTCCCAGGATCCTGTCGTATTCTCACTTATCTGCATCCAATTTTCGTTATCAGGGATTGAAGTAAGTGTACCAAAACCTTCATGATATGGAATCGCTTCACCTGGATCAGATAAAACAACAATATAATTGGTTGCCGTATTAGTGGCAGTATTATTCCCATCAGAAACTTCTAGCGTTACTGTATATATACCCGGCGTATTGTAAGTAATGCTTGGCGCATTGGAAGTTGAAGTAGCAGGTACTCCACCATCAAACGTCCATGTTCTGCTGGTAATATTATGGTATGATTCATCAAGAAAATCAACGGACTGACCTGCGCATAGAGTTTGAACATTGCTTGAGAATTGAGCGGCACAGAGTTCACCAGCACTTAACGTACCGGTTGCCAACAGGTTTGACGTTTGCCACAAATTATTTCGTTGTGCTGTTGAACTGTTGAGCGCAGTTTGCATTCTAGCTGATTGCCCCTGTGTAAACATGTTTCTACAAGAGCCTGCGTAATCCATAATATTTTGAACATTGTCCAGAGATCCGCACGTCTCACCATCATAATCACATATCCCAAACCAACCAATTGTATTAGGTGTATCAGACACACCATCATCTGTAGTACATGATCCTGGATCACCGGCACTATTATTTGGCCCCCAGCAGTGACTAAGGTTTAGCCAGTGACCAACCTCATGGCTGAGTATATGCCTGTTGGATAAATAACTTGTCCCTATGGACCCCATAACCGTATGACCCATATAAATTGAGCCTCCCATACCATTTGGACTATACCAGTTGCTTGGTGTGTTAGTATAAGCCGCCGATCCAACAATGCTTTTCACCACAAAGACATTCATGTATCTATTTTGTGGCCAGTTACCGTGCTCATCCTGTACAGCATCTCTAATAAATGAATTATCTCCAGTGTCGTGTGCACCTCCACCTGGTAAATAAGTTCTTGTTATACCCAGGTGGCAATTTCCATCAGGGTCTTTCGTTGCCAATCTGAACTCAACATCTGTATTACCAATAATCCCAGTAAACGCAGCTACCGTATTACTCAAATCATTGTTTGTCATGCTAAAATCCTCATTCAAACGCATGATTGCATCATATACCTGATCGTTAGATATGTTTTCAGGCCCATTTTCATGAACTATATGCACCACTACCGGAATCACGTACTGTGCTCTCGCGTTAGGATCATATTCATTTAAAAATTGTTGATACTCAAGCTCGAAATTGGCCTGATCAATTTCATGTTGAATTCGAAGTTCCGGATTCTCAGCAAAAGCCGCCTCCATCTCTACATTATTTCCACATACCCCTTGGTTTAAAGGGTCTAACTTTTCCTGTGCTGTATTATGATCATGTTGTCCAAACGTTAAAAAAGACAAACAAACCACTACCAGCGTAGTAACTTTTTTCATGTACATATTTTTCATGGTGAGAAGTGCTGGGCTGAATACCTGTGCATTTCTCGTATTTCGAGGTCTATAAATATACGACCTTTAGGTCTAACCCCGAAATTCAAATTTCTAAAATATTGGACGTACTAACGGTAACAGAATTACAAACGGCGGGATTAATTGCTAAACGGATGCTAGAAGTCACGTACAGAAATTATTACCTCCTTAAACGATTCAGGCTTACTGATAACTTCGAATAACTTTTGTGCGACATACTCCGGAGTATAGAGATCGTCATTTTCTTTATACGCCACAAAATTATCGACATGCTTGAAATCCTGAATATCACTGGATCGGATTTCTTCTTGCATTCTTGTATCTACCACGCCAGGGGCACATGAATGAATGAACCAATTGTTCTTTTGCTTCCATTCTAACTCAAGTGCCACAGTTTCAGAATACAAATCTATGGCAGCTTTTGACGCGCAATAAGTGGCCCAAGATTCAATTGGCCGTTTTCCCGCTCCAGAACTTATGTTTAAAACATGAAATTTTCCACTATTATTCGAAAACTGGCGAATGAAAGTATTGATTAATATTTGAGGTGCTATCGTGTTGATATTCATTGCCTTATGGATAGAATCATTTGATACTGATCCTGTTGGTGCGATTTCACCAATAGCTCCTGCATTATTGATCAGCACCACCTCATCTCCGGATACATCAAACACATAATTCTTTACAGCACTAATATCTGTTAAATCCAACTGATCAAAGCGATAATTATCTGCGGTGAAATCATTTGTTCGTGAAATTCCAACAACTTCATATCCATTTTGAAGTAACAGCTTTACAAGAGCTTTGCCAATTCCCCTGGATGAACCCGTAACGTATGCTATTTTATTTCGTTGGACACTCATTTTCAACCCAACCGATTATTCCTCCTTCAAGGTTTCTTACATTCTCATACCCTTGCATTTTAAGGAACATACAAGCATTCATACTTCTTTTTCCTGATCTGCATCCAACGATAATGTCCTTGTCTCTGGGGAACTCATCTAGTCTTACCTGAATTTCTCCCAACGGAATATGAATGTATTCTACTCCGTATGCTACTTCATCCAGTTCATACGGTTCGCGAACATCAACAAAGACGGCCCCTTTACTTACGGCATCAACCGCTTCTTTCGGTGAAATTTCCTCTACGTTCATTATAATTTGTTTAAGGCTTGATCTAAATCTGCGATCAGGTCATCTGCATCTTCCACACCTACACTTAATCTGATCAGCGAGTCTACAACACCAGATTTTTCACGCTCTTCTTTTGGAATCGCGGCATGTGTCATAGTCGCCGGATGCCCTGCTAATGACTCGACTCCTCCAAGGGATTCTGCCAATGAAAAGACCTCCAGGTTTTTAACAACATTCAAAGCATCCTCAATTTTATTCCCTTTCAATGTAAATGAGATCATTCCACCAAAATCTTTCATTTGCTTTTTGGCAATTTCATGGTTTGCGTGATCTTCAAACCCAGGCCAGTAAACTTTATCTACTTTCTCATTAGTTTTTAAGTACTCCGCCACTTTTTTGCCGTTTTCAGAATGTCTCTGGATTCGTAAATGCAGTGTTTTAATTCCTCTTAGCACTAAAAATGAATCCATTGGCGCCGTTACAGCTCCAGACGAGTTTTGAATTCGATAAATCTCATCAGCAATCTTTTGATCATTACAAATTAATGCTCCCATTACGACATCTGAATGCCCACCGAGGAATTTAGTTACAGAGTGCATTACAATATCCGCTCCAAGATCAAGTGGCGTCTGTAAATATGGAGTGGCAAAAGTATTATCCACGCCTAACAGGCATCCGTGCTTTTTAGCAATTTTTGAGCAGGCTTCAATATCGATTATGTTCATCATGGGATTGGTCGGAGTCTCCACCCAAATCAACCTGGTGTTTTCATTAACGTACTCCTCAATCTTACCTGCATTCTCCATTCCTACAAAGTGGAATTTTATCCCGTACTTCTCAAAAATGGTCGTGAACAACCTGTATGTTCCACCATATAAATCATTGGTAGACACAACCTCATCTCCTGGATTTAACATCTTCAAGACACAATCAATAGCAGCTAAACCACTTCCAAAACAAGCTCCAAACTTTCCGTTTTCAATAGCAGCCAGGTTTTGTTCCAACGCATGCCTTGTAGGGTTCAATGTTCTGGAGTACTCATACCCTTTGTGTTTTCCGACTTCTTCCTGAACATAGGTACTTGTTTGATAAATAGGTGTCATTATTGCACCGGTAGTAGGATCCGGATGTACACCTGCGTGTATAGCTTTCGTGCCAAAGTTCATGTCTTTTTCATCCATTCTAATGTCTGTATTAATCGTGCTTTATTTGATTCAATAAAATTGATAAGACTGCGAAATTACTCATTTGGATTGACTTTTTAAAAGAACATTATGCGTTGCAATTCACAAAGCTTTTTGCATTTGTATCATTTCCTCAGGAGAGCAGAACGAATCTATCATAATGTTTATAGCAAAAAAAAGCGTGACCGGTAAACCCAATCACGCTTTTAAAGTAAAATTGAAATTTCTTATTTCTTAGTCACTTTAAACCTTGCTTGTTTCTGTCCAGAACTAACCTGAACAATGTACAACCCATTGCTTAGAGAAGTCATGTCAAAAGTGATAATCCCTTTTGCGTTTGTCCAGAAAGAAACTTGTTTTCCAGTAGCATCAAAAATTGCCACATTCAAGTTTTCATCACTATCTGCTGGCATTTGGATAAATAATGTGTTCTCTGTTGGGTTTGGGTAAACTTGCACACCAGAAAGTGTGTTCTCATCAACAGATGCACAGTCAAACACTGTAATTGTTGTTGAGTCCGGAGCACTTTCACAGCTGTTTGTGTCTACATATGTATAGGTAATTATATGCGTTCCTGTACCTGCAGCACTCGGATCAAAATTAGTTCCTGCAACACCACTACCCGAATAATATCCTCCAGAAGGAGTACCGTTAGGAAGTGCTATAACACCTCCCTGCATGCAGATGGCGTCTTGCGCAAAACTGTCAAGCGTTGGTGTTCCTGGTATACTATTAACTACCACATCAACTGTAGTAGTACTATCACATCCATTAACCGTTTGTGATGAATCTACATAGGTTCCAGCAGAAGAAACATAAGATCCGTGAACCATTACACTGTCACCCTGACAAATGTTCTCATTAATCGTAACGTCGTAAGTTGGATAAACAGTAACATTTACAGGAGTTACATTTGCACTAAGTGGATCAACTCCAGTTGAATAGAGGAACTTTACACGCGAAACAGATCCACCGCTTTCCTGCCATAGATCTTGAGGCGGTGTTGTACTCAATGGAAACTGCATTCCCATTCTGGTTATAGTAACACTGTTTCCATCTATTGTAGTATTGTTTGGTGCCGGTGCATACGAGTTTTGGTCATTTCTATTCCCTAATATACCAATATAATCACCTGCATTAACCATGATACATGTTTCAATTGTATCCATGGTTTCATTTTGCCATAAACCTAAAAGCGTAAAGTCATTTGTTGTGGTTGAAAAAAGAGGTGGAGCCCCACTATTAAATCTAACGCACGCCACATTTGTGTTTCCTGTTGAAGCTTCAGTTGGCACATAAAAAGCTGTTATTGTGAAGTCAATCGGAGCCTGGAACCAATACCCTCTAACATTTCCGCTATAGGTAGTAGAATGCGCTGGCATTGGGGTAATTCCACTTCCAACGGGATTATATGTTGTAATATAATACGTAGTATCATTGAACAGAGGTGCTGTGGTATAATCTGTATTGTTTGCCAATACATTGCTTCCTGAACTATCAGAAGACCAAATATATCCGGTACAGTTCGTACTTGTATAAGTCAACAATACCGTTTCTCCTGCACAGGAGTATAAATTTGAATCTATCGCTTTATTCATTCCGTTATAATATGGACTGATTGCCGAGTATTCGGACTTTCCAACAACCGGATAGTTATTGTAAATCGGATCATCAGAATTCGTTTGAGCAAAACTTAATGTCTGCGCGAACACAAATCCTGTTGAAACTAAGAGAGTAAATAATTTTTTCATATTCCTTAAGTTTAAGTTTTGTCAAAAGTATTCAAATAAATTGGATTTCTAAAATGGAATTTAACGTGATAAACAGCGTATTCTACTGGTATTTGTTATTCTTTTAACAGATGTTTAGGTGATTAGTTATAATAATAAAATGGTTGATTATTGGATTTCCAAAATTACAGGGATACGCGAATTAGAAAAACGCCCTTAACTCCATACCCCCAGAGTGTATTGCCCCACTACTTTCAGATTTTCGACCATTATAATTAAAGTTCAATTGCAGGTTTTTGGCCACCTTTCGTTGATAGGACATTCCCCAGGTAAAATTGTTTCCTGCTTTCAATCCTTCCAACATTTCAAAAGCTAAGGAAGTATTAGAGGAACCGGTATAGGTAATGAGAATATAGTTCATTCTAGCACTAAAACTTCCCTTTTTGGGTTGGTTAAAGCGGAGATCAAAACCCACGTCCCTTATTATGGCTGTCTCAGCTAAATCTGAATTGTTGTCTTTTTGGGAATACTTACCATTTAAACTTATTCGAAACTTGGTGTTCGGTTGATAGGAAAAGGTTGGAGCAATATTGAGATATTCAATATAATAATTCCTTGAAGGTGCATAATCACTGGCATTTTTCTTTCTACCTAGAACCGCATTTACTCTTAAATTGTAGTATTTCCCAATGTTCCATCTCGTACGAACTTCATGAAAGGTATTTAACCTGGAATCAAAACCGTTGGAGAGTAAAATCTTTGAGCCATTTTCCTGGTAGGAATAATTCATTCCAAAAACCGTGTTGGTTTTATTAAAGTAAAATGTGTTTCGAAAGGAAGTTGCGATTGAAACGAGGTTGGTATCCGCTATCTCAAAAACAAAGGGGTTGAATGCACGAAAACCATCTTCATAACTGGTCTTCCGATTTACTTTATAAACTACCTGATCAGAGAAACGGGCTATAAATTTTTTAACCCCTTTACCTTTTGGCCTAAGAATTCGACTCGGTTTAATAAATAAACTTGTATTGAACTGATTGGAATAGGTTCGGACATAAGTATTTGTTGGTATAAAGACACGAATATAGTTTCCCTGATCAGAAAATGCCGCCAATTCAAATTCGCTGAGATCCTTAATTCCATCATTATTGTAATCAATCCATGCATGTGTTCCCTGACCCGGATTAACTTCAAGAAAGATAAATTCTTTCTTGAGCTCCAAACCAGAACCTAATTCATAGAAAGTGGTTGCAATTACCGATCCTTTCCATAACCTGAGTACGTGTTCCAATCTTCCTAACACCGTGTTCTCCGGCTTGGAAGCGAATAAACTCGTGTCAAGAATGTTTAATCGGCGGTAATTCACATTCAATTTAACTACGTTATTAGTTCTCTTTAGGAATTGTGCTTCTGCTCCTATGTTTTGAGCTCTAGTTGCTTGTTTCAGGCGAACAGAATCACTAAACCAGTCGTACCTTTCCTGGTAATACAGGGACATTTTATTTTTGGCCGAATCAAGCGTAGAAATGTAGGCTTTCCAGTCATAAAAACGATAAGATGTGTTTTGCAAAGTAGGATTGCCAGATAAGTACTTTTCATTTTGTTCGTGGATATCCTTAAATCCAATTTTGAGCACTTTAATATTTTGAGACATATCTGAATTATGTCTCAGGAAGGAAGACTCTTCTGTCCCTTGCGATATCAACCAACTACCATCCACCTTAGCCCTGAACCCATTTGTGTTAATGTTTGTAGTCAAATTGTTCCTGAACCCCAAATAATCCTTGCCCCAGATAAAATTCTCAAAATCATAACCAACTGTCCCGAATCCTTCAAAGAAAAATTTGAGCCCGGCGTTAGAAAGGTACTGTTCACCCTGATACGGCTGATTCCGCACGTTCCAATCACGATCAAACTCAACCGTCCTGAACCATTGAATGGGATTAAAATTCTGGTGTTGGTATTCAAAAGCGGCATTCGTCAATAAACGAAGTTTTTCTTTTGAACCCAATGGACTATTAGATTGCCATCTCCATTTCACTGCTAAGCCTTTGTTATCTGCCCTGTCAAGATCTGAAAACGTATTTTTGTCATTATTACTAAGTGCCACTTCAATAGACGATTTCATGGTTTTACTAAACCTGTATTCTGTTCCAAAGCTGATCATCTGTTTCTTTTGAGGTGCTACGAGAAGAGCTACAGGTTCATGATCACCTTGCGGCACACCAGCTACAGGCGCCACCCACCTATAAACACGGCCGAACGCAGTGTATCTGTCAAATACATAATTTCCATTGCCGGCACCTACCGAAAGAAAAGTCGCTGAATATTGTGCCGAATCAGGGTGCGTGGAAAAGACCAACACGGAGTCATATCCCAGCGAGTCCACCAATTTATACAACACCCGATTATCGACATATTCAACACTATCAATACTATTGGCATAGGCATTTTGTACACTGTCACCAACTTCTGATAAGATCACTTTTTCATTTTGAGATAGCTTTTGTTGGATGGTTTGATTTTTAGCATCCTGTTCAGAATAAATATTGAACCAACTATGGTACTTTTCTCCTTTAAACTCGGCATTATAGGTAATTAACGAACGTGCATAGTTCAGGTCAGAATATTGAAACTCAACAATAATCCTTTTATCCTTTGTTACCAGTTGGTTGGCGGTAAAGGTAATTTCAGCTGTGTTGTAGTCAATGACATAGTCAAATTCCTGCCCCCTAGTCATTAATTGCCCATCTATAAACACTTTTTCTGTTCCAGCCAATACGACAATAAACGGCTCATTGTCTGCGCCGGTCAAACGGTACGGCCCCTGGTTCCCTTCTGTTCCCTGAATGATATTCCGGGAGAATTTACCGCGAGAAAATGCACCACTGAGTTTATGTTCAGCTCTTCCTTTAAAACCAACAATACCCATGTCATGATAAGCTTCAATTGACACCCCTTGTGCTCTTTTGGTATAATTCAGAAAATAACCCTGTGGTTTTCTTAGCCAGTAATCTCCACCAATCACCGCAAAATTGTCATTGTACACCTTGAGTTTCACCTGGTCAAATTCCTGCAGCTTTTGCGTATTCCCTTCAGGTTGAAACGGAATATTATTATCTGAAATTGAACCTGTCATAAAGAGATTTGGACCGATTTGTCCATCAAGCTGGAGGTTGAGTGTTGATTGCAAGGAAAGGTTTTGCGCATTTCCTACTGTAATACCACGGGATATACTGCCTTGCTTATTTAATTTGGATGTACCAAACAAATCGTTACTTCTGTCTTCAGCTGATACCGAGAATTTAAAAGGGTCAATATTTACGACGGTATCGCTTATCACCATTGAGGTTTCTTTATGATAGAATGGCTTATTAAAATTGACAGGCGTTCGTTCGTAACTCATTACGATCTTGGCACCAGATAAGTCACTTAAAAAATAAATTCTTGCATTAATTGGGTCCAGGTAATAGGAATCAGCAGATAAGGGCTTTCCATCCACCTCTATTGTCAGCCCGGTATTATACACAGAAACTGTATCGAATTGAATAGTATCACTCGAATAAACAATTTCCCTCGTCTGCAGTTCTTGTCCCCAGCTATAAGAAAATGAAAGAATTAGGAATTGTATCAATATGTAGTTCCCTTTCCTCAAAGGCAAGCATTTAAGCATAAATATATGCTGATTACCGAGTATACGAAAGAGTTCCGGTTAAATTGTCTGTGTACGTGGCTTGTAAATCAAAGGATTAATTAGAAGTCAAACCTTAATTGACTCGCCTTATTCTCCTCTTTCTCTTGATGTTGCGGGTTAAAATTAGAGATTGAAATACCAAGTAAACGAATTGACTTTTTAAATTCTTCTTCTGTATACAACTCCCAAATTACTTCCAAAATAATCGTCTTGTCCCAGGTGTTACTTTCTATTGTTCTACTTCTTGTTATTTGGGTAAAGTCGGAGAATTTGATCTTCAACGTGATCGTTTTCCCCTTTTTCCTGGATTTTCGGAGTCTTTCCTCAATTATACCGGCAATTTTTACAAGTGCTTCACGCGCATCTTTCTTCCTGGTGATGTTCTTTGCGTATGTTCGTTCTGCGCCTACTGACTTTCTTTCACGGTTTGGCCTAACGGGTGAATTTTGAATCCCTCTAACTATGTTGTAATAGTGTTTTCCCGCCTTACCAAAATTCGCCGTTAAGAACTCGAGAGAATGTTGCTTCAGTTGTCTTCCATTGAATATTCCCCACGAGTGCATTTTTTGAGAAGTGGCTTTACCAATTCCAAAAAACTTGTCAATAGGAAGCTTCTCGAGAAACGCTTCTACCTCATTCGGTTTAATCGTTTTCTGGCCATTGGGCTTATTGATGTCACTGGCAATTTTTGCCATGAATTTATTGATAGAAATTCCTGCAGAAGCAGTCAACCCGGTTTCGAGAAAAATCTTATCTCTAATTTCCTTTGCAATTTCAGTAGCGGAATGGTGGTTGTTTTGATTGTCCGTAACATCCAAAAACGCTTCATCAAGCGACAACGGTTCAACCAACTCTGTATATTCATAAAATATTTCCCGAATAATTTCTGAGACCTCTTTATACCTTTCAAACCTAGGTTTTACAAATAGCAATTCCGGGCATTTTTGTCGGGCAAGCGCGCCAGACATAGCTGACCGAACGCCAAATTTTCGTGCTTCATAACTTGCCGCAGCTACTACCCCACGTTCTCCACCACCACCTACTGCCAGTGGCTTTCCTTTAAGCTCGGGATTATCCAATTGTTCAACCGAAGCATAAAAGGCATCCATATCAACATGGATAATTTTTCTATGTGGCAAATCAAACTCTTCCATTAATGATGGTCCAGACACTTGCCAATATCGGAATTAAGCGGCTTTTATTGAATAATTTTGACTTCTGTTCTTCTATTAAGTGCCTTACCTTCGGCAGTTGCATTACTGGCAACCGGCTTCAATTCTCCATATCCAACCGCGGATATTCTGCCTGCTGCTATTCCTTTTTTTACGAGATAAGCCTTCACCGCATCTGCCCTCTTTTGAGACAGTTGTTGATTTGATGCTTCATCTCCGTCACTATCCGTGTGCCCACCTATTTCAATCGAAATATTTTTCTTGAGGGATAAATACCTGACCAATTCATCCAGTTCAGCATATGAAGATGATGTAATGGTCCACTTACCCGTTTCAAAATGTAGGTTGTCAAGTGTGAAGGATTGTGCCTCTTCAATTTGAACCTGCATCTCTGCAGTTTGGTAGGATTGACCCAGTTGAAGCTTCGGAATTTCAATGGTTGAAAAATCAACTGCTTCTCCCACACTTTTCACTTTGATATCGTACTTTCCAGCAGGAAGCTCAACTACAAACATTCCTTCCAAATCACTAATGCCCGAATAACTCGCTTGTGTTGTCTGCTCCAGAAACATGATCTGTTCACCGCTAAGTACATTGTTTTGAAAATCCGTAACCTTAACCTTCAATTGGGCTTTTTGACATAATGCTGACACACTAAAAAACAAGAGGAGAATGAATAATTGTGTTTTCATGACTTATTGTATTCCGTTCTATAAGTCAATGTAAGATTCCCGAAAAAGTAACTGAATAAAGAAATTGAGATGTTGAATTTGGGCTGAGACTTGCCAGTTGATAGCGAGTCTCAGCGCCGAAACTCAAACCCTTCTCCTCACGACCATATAACGGATGAATTAAATTTGTTACAATTTTTATTTGGTACTTTTAGGTTATGTTTTCAATGAAGACAAAATGGGTGAAATTTGCCTCAGACGAAAAAGAGCTCAATGAACTCTTGAGAGGCAAGGAGTGTATGCCAATGAAGGTCAATTCCAAAGCTGTGCTCCTGGTCAAACATGATGGAGAATACTATATGGTCAAAAATCGTTGCCCGCACCAGGGGTACAGATTAGATCAGGCCCATTGTGAAGAAGGAGCGATTGTATGTCCCTGGCATAAATATTCGTTCAGTCTGGAGACAGGCCGGGGCAGTGGTTTATACCTGGAAAACTATCCGATTGAAAAAAGGGAAGATGGATATTATGCAGGGTTTGAATATTTTAGTTTATTCTGATCGAATGACCGGTAAAAGATTTGGGGCTGCTTGTTTAAAACCACTTCTTCCTTTTAAAAAAGCGAATCATAATAATGGTTACTACGAGCATCACTCCAAGAATTATAAAATATCCATACTTCAATTCATGAATTTCCGGTATATAATTAAAATTCATCCCGTAGAGACCCGCAATAAAAGTTAAGGGTATAAAGATACTTGCCATGATGGTTAACACCTTCATTATCTGATTCATCTTATTGGATATTGCAGAGATATAAAGATCTCTTACCGAATTAGACAAATCCGTGAATGCTTCAACTGAATCTATTACGTCCATACAATGATCATAACTGTCCCTAAAATATTTAAGCGATACTTTATTGATGTTGTCACAGTCTTCTTTTAGGATGCTACTTAACATTTCGCGAAGTGGAAAAACAGCTTTTCTGACGGTGATCAATTGTGCCTTATAACTTTGAAGTTCTTGAAGGATATCTTCTTCGGGGTTTTCTAATACGCGTTGTTCAAGCAGGTCCAGTTTGTCACCCAACTCTTCTATGACGAAAAAGTAGTTGTCTATAATTATATCGATCAATAAAAATGCGAGATAATCTGCCTTCAATTTACGTACGCGACCCAGATCTTTTCTAATACGTTCACGGATGGGTTCAAATACATCTCCGGTTCGCTCCTGGAAAGACAACACATAATTACTGCCCAAAACCAAACATACCTGCTCACTTTCCACGTGACCACTCTCATTAATTGATAACATTTTCAGAACCAGGAAAGAATGTTTCGGGAACTCTTCGAGTTTTGGCCGGTGATCCGTGTTCATAATGTCCTCTAACAACAAATCATCTAATTCAAATAAGTCGCCGACATTTCTCAATCGATTTGCATTATGAATACCGGTTAAGTTAATCCAACTCACCGAACCTGTCTCCAGATACCCCTTTAAGTCATGCTCTTCATCAATCTGTTTTTCAGTGATTTGATCAGGGCCAAAGTCAATCATATCTATGATTACTGAGGCATCCGTTTCCGGGCCTATGTGCATCAATGTTCCCGGAATCGCTCCCGACTTAATAGTCCTACTTTTTCCTTTCCTTATTCGATTCATCATCAATGTCTTTTCTAAACACAACTGTTCTGTGAGGGAATGGAATTTCTATGCCTTCTTCATCAAACCTTCTTTTCAGTTCAACATTAATTTCGCTGTGCATTTTGAATACTTTCATGGGATCATCTGTCCAAACAAGAGCGCGTAAGTTAACACTCGAATCACCGAAACCGTAAACCCTTACGACTACCTGAGGTTCTCCATCAGCTTTCTCCTTCTTCGTTCTGTGATCAATACAATCCGGATGAGCCATAGCCACTTCCTGTAATATCTTTACCGCCTTTTTAATGTCACTGTTGTAACTGATTCCCACCTCAACAAAGCGACAGGTTATAGCATCTACTATACTTTCATTAATAATGGTCTCCTCGCTCATTACAGAGTTAGGTATAATGATTCGTTTGTTTTCAAAGCTTACGATAACGGTATGTCTGAGTGTAATATCTTCAACTTCACCGTAACCCTGGTCACCAACCCGAATGAGATCTCCAACTCTGAACGGTTTGAAAATCACAATAAAAATTCCGCCTACAATATTTGCGAAAGCCTGCTGCGCAGCGAAACCAATAACCGCAACTATAATTCCGGCACCGGCAAACAATGTAATTGCCAGCGCTTTCAATTCCGGAATATAAAGAGCCATTGCACCAAAGGCGATCATCCAAATAATGAATGACAGTGCGTTTTTTGAAAAGCGATAACGCGTGGGATCAACCCTGATGGTTTTTGATGCCGCCTTGTATGATCGGGTTATTAACCACCTCATTACGCGGGTTACAATAATAGCTCCTATAAAAATAGAGCCCAAAATTATCCATGTTCTTAAGTCAAGTTGCATTATGATATATTATTGCCATGAAGATACCCAAATAAATTTCTACTTTTAGTTCTATGTCCTTAAAAAAAATGTGGCATAAAATTGCTTTTCTGGGACTGGAAGAGCATCAGGAGTTCACTCACCGGGAGATTGTTTTATTAAACAAGCTGGTATTTATTGCTACTATATCTATCGTGCCGGTAATTCCTATTGAAGTGATTATGAATGGCTGGCAACTGGTTCCTTATGAGCTATTTATCCTGGTAATCTCAATGATCACTCTTGTGTTTAGCTATTTCGGCTGGCACAACCTGGCCAAAGTCTATTTTTTACTGGTAGCTAATGTCTTTATAGTGTTCATGGGGATTGTAGTTGGATACGGTTCAGGCAACGAACTTACACTTATTGCGGTATTTATTGCTCCTTCCATGCTTTTTAAGGATTTGCGGGTAATTATACTGCTTTCCTTACTAACAGCCATTTGTTTTATTGGTTTGCGCTATTTGCAAGAGGCAATACCCCCTGTTATTGAAGTTGATTATGAGCTCAAGCAAAATTTCCGTGTTATTTTTCAACTGATAACGCTCATTATCGTGTTTTTTGAGATCTATTATTTTAAAAATATCAATTTAAGGTTTCAGTATTTGGTTCTTAAAAAGAATGAAGTCATACAAGAAAAGAACAAAGAAATTGTTGACTCGATTAACTATGCACAACGCATACAAGATGCCTATTTACCTTCAAAAGATGTGTTGTATCACTATTTCCCTGATTCCTTTTTACTGTTTGAACCGAAAGATATTGTGAGTGGAGATTTCTACTGGTTTTATAATCCCAAAGTTGATGGTGCAGAGGAGGATGAGCACTTTGTCATAGCGGCTGACTGTACCGGTCATGGTGTTCCGGGCGCTATAATGAGCGTTATATGTGCTAATGCACTTAATGATGTGGTGGTAACCCGTGGTGAACGCGAAACAGGAAAAATTCTAGATTCAGTTCGGGCACATGTAGTACAAATTCTCAAAACGAAAGCTGACAATTACAGAAAAGACGGCATGGATGTAGCGCTTTGCCGCATTAACAAAGCACAAAGAAGAATTCAGTTCTCTGGTGCACATAATCCGCTATGGCTCATTCGCAAAGGGAGTGAAGAAGTTGAAGTAATCAAAGCGGATAAACAGCCAGTTGGTGCATTTGAAAACCCTACTCCTTTTACGACTCAAGAGATAAACTATAATTCGGGAGATTCTATTTACATTTTCTCAGATGGATATCAGGACCAGTTTGGAGGCGCAAAAGGAAAGAAATTTAAAGCGGCAAACCTGAAGAAATTATTGCTTGAAATACAGGATTTACCTATGAACCGGCAGTACGAAAAAATTAAACAGACCTTTGATAACTGGAAGGCAGATTTGGAACAGGTTGATGATGTTGTTCTTATAGGAATTAAATTCTAATCACACTCCCTTATGTCGTATAAAACATAATTTTGTAAATTGCAGTATGCAATACACTGACATCCTCATTGCAATTCGGAAGATTGCCCGCGCCATTAATTTGGATTCAAAGCGGATACAAAAGGTGAGCGGTTTGAGTATTCCACAACTCCTCTCTCTCACATTTATCTCCAACTGTGACGACTATCAATGTTCCCAGTTAGAATTGAGAAAATTTCTTCAGTTAAATTCCAGTACCGTTACAGGAATTGTCTCCCGTTTAATTTCAAAAGGATATATCGCGAAAATCCCTTCAAAAGGCGATAAACGCAGCACATGGCTAGGGTTAACCGCATTAGGACTCAAACAAGTGGAGAATGCACCGGAATTGTTTCAGGAAAAACTAAATGCCAAACTCAGTCAGTTGCCAAAACAGGAAATCGACATTATTGAAAATGGATTGAATATGTTGATTGAAATTTTAGGTGAAGACAATCTTTCCGGAGAGGTAGAGAGCTAAGCTAACCTCTACTTTACTTATTTCTGCACAACCTTTTCCGCTATTCACAAGATTAACAGGCGTTTTATTTGCTTAAAGCCAATAATTTTTGTATATTTGTGTTGTGTAGAACATATTTACCAAATAAATTCGTATGATAATAGAAATGACAAATATTCCTTCCAGTATCACCAAGCAAGACATTAGGGAAATGTTTGAGCGATACGGAAAGGTGCGTTCTGTTATCAAGACTTCACACACCGCATACATCCGCATGCCAGCTAAAAAGCGTGCAAATAAAGCTGTTGAAGAGCTAAACCACACTCGTTTGGAAGGATCCAAAATAGAATTGGAAAAACTCAATGCATCAGAAACATCTCCGGTATGCCGAACGAATATTGGGATGTTTAGAATGTTCTAGATGTTAGAATGCTAGCAGGAATTGAATTCAATTCGTAAAACTGCTGTAGTAATTAGAATTCAGTGTAAATCGATAAATAAAATATGAAACTTAACCTTTCAGACAAATTAAATTATTCAGTTAAAACCAAAGATGGAAAAGAGGGACACGTCGTTGACTTCCTTTTTGATGAAGAAAAATGGAAAATCCGCTATTTGGAAGTGGACATGGGTGGTCTTTTTACCAACCAAAGGGTTCTTGTACCTATAGAATTAGTTAGTGCCGGAAACTGGATTGATGAAGTATTCAAACTAAGTGTAACTTCCAAGAAGTTAAAGAAAATGCCGAGTATTCAGTCCCAACAAACAGTTTCCAGAGCAATGGAAGCCGAATTGGCTAAACACTTTAAAACAGAGGAATACTGGGGTAGAAGATTTATACCTTCAATGGCGCCACCATCAATGGGGGTTCCAAAAATGGTATTTGAACCGCTTCAAAGCGGTCGTGTACCAGACAAAACTGTTAAGGAAGATGATATTCAAACCAACCTTAGAAGTTTTAAAGAAATTCAAGGCTATGATGTTTTTACCACTTCGGGTAAAGTAGGTAAAGTCGAAGATATTTTGATCGAATCAAAAAACATGGAGATTATCTCTATCATCATTCGCGCGAAATACGGACTTGATTATTCAAAAAGCGTAATTATTGCGACCAACTGGCTGAAAGAAATCAGTTATGTAGAACAACGCATCCGTATCTCCCTGCATACAGACGAAGTTTTATCATCACCAAAATTTGAAGAATCGGCACCAGTCAACGAAAAAGAGGTGGTCAAAAAATTTGATTACACCGGTAAACCAATTCAAAATTAATTATGAAAGCAAAAGAAATTGATAAAGACGAGATTCTCAACGTAAGATTCGTTGACGAAGACGTACTTGAAAATGAATCAAAACGCACCGACAGATGGCTGAAGCTGAGAGAAGCAACTTTCGATAGAAAGAATAAAACTCAGTCTAAAATGAAAATAGTTTTCAAAGGAATGAAAAAAGGCTTTGTGTCTGTCAATTCAAGAGTGATCAAAGCACAGTCAGATTATATCATTCTTTCAGGAGGCTATGTTCTCCCAATGAGAAGTATTTACAAGGTTGAGTAGCGTTTTTAATTCATCAAATTTGATTTATTAACCAGACAAACAACTTTAAACATGGACAACATACTAAAAAAAGAAAAAGATTACAGCAAATTAGGATTTACAAACCTTGAAGCAACCGAAATAATTCTCTGTCTCAATGAGATGTTATCGAACTATCAGGTACATTTTCACAAACTCCAAAATTTTCATTGGAACGTGAAAGGACGAGACTTTTTTGAATTGCATGAGCATTTTGAGAAGATGTACAAACAGGCATTTGAAAATGTAGATTTAATCGCAGAGCGTATTCGCGTTTTTGGAATGACCCCTGTTAGTACAATGAAAGAATACCTCAACTTGTCAGAGATCAAAGAAGCACCGACAGATTTGAGCGGTGAATTTATGGTCAGAGAAATACTGGAAGATTACGAAGTAATGATCGGAATAATGATAGAAACCATTGACCAGGCTTCTAAAAATGGTGACACTGGTACCATAGATATGGTAAACGGTTTTGTGAAAGCAATGGAAAAGGACCACTGGCAATTAACTGCCTGGTTGAGTTCCAAAGAAGAGAATACAATTAAGTAAACTCAGGTTAATTACTTATTTAAATAGTAAACGGGCGACTGTAATAGTTGCCCGTTTTATTTTTTAGAAATTGGATGTGAAAATGTGTATTCCACGGAACATAAAATCGCATTTGACGTGGTCATCCGAATTATTCCCCTTAACTTCGCATTTTTAAATTATTATTTGGCCTTAACGAAGGCTGCAAAATATTTATTATGAAAGTTGCAGAACACACAGTGGTAACGCTTAATTACACTCTAAAAAATAGCGCAGGAGAATTACTGGATACTTCAGAAGGAAGACAACCACTGGTATATTTACATGGTGTTGGCGCATTAATCCCAGGATTGGAAAAAGAACTGGCTGACAAAGAAGTCGGAGCCAATATAAATGCCGTTATACCACCTGAAGAGGCGTATGGAACACGTAGAGAAGATTTGATGAAGATGGTATCCAAAGACGGTTTTCAGGGAGATGAAGAAATGAAAGAAGGAATGCAGGTACAACTGCAAACTGAACATGGACCCGCTATTGCCGTAATTGCTAAAATTGAAGGAAATGACGTTATGCTGGATTTAAATCATCCATTAGCTGATATGACCCTTCACTTTGACGTAACCATTGAAGATGTCAGAGCAGCAACTGAAGAAGAAATTTCTCACGGACATGTTCACGGAGAAGGTGGTCATCAGCACTAAGATCCATTGATCACAACTTTTCTTGTCTCGTTAAATTCACTTGATTTTATACGAAAAACGTAGGTTCCTTTTGGTAACCCTGAGACATCTATTGGTGTATAGTTCGTAATGGACTGTGCCATTTTTTTGATTTCATTTCCGGACGAATCATATACAATAAGCTCTGCGCCATTGGTAGGAATTCCAATTATCCGAACATGTTCGGGATCTCCATTAATATGAAGTACACGAATAGCCCGTACACTTTTTAATTCTACGGGCTTGCTTTTTGTGTCTTCAATAAAGAGTGAGAACAAGGAACCTTCAGGTGAGCCAAATACAACACTGTCTTTAATTTCCAGTGTTTCAATTGGGCCCTCAATGACCATGTCCACCCATCCTGAACCCGGGCAGCCTTTGCATGGAGCAATGTACCCTTCCGGTGAAACTACCGCAAGATCATCACAACTATTCTCTTTTCCTGCTTTCTTAACCCGATACTGTTTTCCGTTTACCTTGATAGATACTATTTCAGAATAAGCACCTTCTGAATCAGATAAGGCGCTAAAATTCAATTTAACACTTGATACAGCCGGAGAGAATTCAAAGATATAACTCCCATCTCCCACTCCTACTTTATTTCCACCTATGTGGTACGGTTGACTCTGTGAACAATAAGAACCGTTAATATTCACCGTGCCTTTTGACTTTACTTTTACCTGTACGTTACCTACTTTATCGGTGCCGGTTGTGTACGACACCTGCAGATTAGGTTGTGCAAACGAACCGAATGGTAATGTCAACAATAAAATACTATTTAGTGCCCTTCTTATATTCATTCTAGTCAATTGGGAGACGGTATATAATTCTGCTTTCAAATGACCATCCGTTTTTGAACAAAATCGGAACGGCCTTTGGGTTATCAGAATTTCTATTGTCTCCTATATTTATTGGTCCTAATTTCAAATTCATTTTGTCTCCATCACTAAAATACCTGTACTTTCTTAGTATGGAATGTCCGGCTTTAACGTGGAACCATACATTTTTACCCAAATGGAACTCACAAAAAGCCCAGGCATTGTTATCTGCCTTATCAATATAACCATTTGTGGTGACATCACCAGGTAAAGTTTGGTAGGTATAAGACGCATTTATACCATCAAATCTCGCGCCAGTTCTCAACCAGTTATTTGGTTTGTAACTCAATTCAAGATTTAATGGAATAACCATTTTAAAGCGCCATTTTTCGTTTATTTTCCAGTTAAACCCAAATAATGGTACAACCATTGGCCCAAATAGTTCGCCATTATAATACAAACCATATTTCCAATCAAAATTTTCACTTCTGGAGGTGGTACCAAAGGCGAGCCCACCCCACTGAAAACTTTGATAGCCTATATACTGATAATCTGTATTAAACCGCGAAACAAACATGAAGAGCATTTTTGAACGCTCGTTCCATTTATGCTCCAGACCCAATTGAAGCATGGAAGAAGAAAAACGGTAATCAGGAAAAAATATGGATTTGGACGTTATACTCGTGTACTGGTATTCAATGCCTATAATCAGAATGTTTTTTTCACCGAGTACAATGGGTGCTTTTGCATCTCCGACAAACATATTCATGGTGCGTTTTTCAGAAAACCCGTCAATTTTATTGAAAGGAGACACCCTCCAATAGGCATTGCCAAGATCTACCCACTTTTGGCCATAAGCGGGTGATAAAGCCAATAAAATCAGGGCAATGAATAACTTTTTCATGTATTTGCAAGATAGATAAAAATGTTAAATATTTCTTAAAAAGCGAGAACTGGCGCGAGTTGGCACGAGATATGCAATTTCCTTAACTGAATTAGACTAATTGATTCGTGGATTTTGGGTTTAACCGGGATACTTCCAAACGAGGAAGGTCCCGGTTTCTTTTTATGTCTAATTCAGTTTGATCATACGCGACTAATTGACTCGTGGTCCCGATAGCTATCGGAATTGGGTTTAACCAGAGTACCTTCAAACAAGGAATTATAAGTTGAATCCTTTTTAAAAAATGAGGCCCATATTTAAATGGACCTCATTGCTTGAAACAAAAAAACCGATACTTACTAGCACCGGTTTTAACTTTAAAGTAATTTATGTTTATTCAAAAAACACACCACAACCTCCTGTACAACTGGCATCTGCTCCATTACCATTTGAACTAAATGTGTTATTGCTTTCGACAGTAGCGGCACTTGTTGTTACTCCTCCTCCACTCGTAATTGTGGTAGAAGTATTAACATACATTCCCCAGCTATTTCCATTACTTACAGAACAGTTATCGATTTCCAAACTACCGGTGATTTGAATATTGGAATAATCATTCCCCCAATATGATCCCCCGTCAGAAATTGATACGTAATTAAATACGTTGTTAGGATTATTAGAAGCAACTTTAATACCTCCCCAATAACCAGCACTCGCATATCTGCCTTTAATGATGATGTTTTCAGAAGCTGTTCCAATGGCGCTTAAATAACCTGTCGAGTTGACATTAAACAAATCATTTGCTTCAACCCAAATTTCTAATCCAGGACTTAAAGTTAATCCAGCGTCAATATCTAAGCCATGTAACAAAATAGGAGCTGACAATTTACTCCATGATGTATTTGTACTAATAGTCCCAGCCATAACGTGAATAAAGTTATTGCTGTTTCCAGTAAGATAATCTGAATTTATATCAAGCATGTCAATATTATCTGGCCCAATCATCAAACCAGTTTGACTATTTGAAAATGTATTGTTACTGAAACCAGTAAGTGTTGATGCCACACTCACGAACAAACCAATTTGGTCACTGTTATCGATTGTACTATTTTGAATGTCGAGCTTGGCACTTCCGTCTACAAAAACATTAGCATATTCATATCCCCAATAAGCCCCGGCATCTTTAACCGTAACATAGTCTAATTTATTTAGAGGATTGTTTGAGCGAATTGCTATTCCATTCCAAAACCCAGCAGATGCGGTTTCACCTTTTATAATAATAGGTTCAGAGGCAGTTCCGATTGCCGAAATTGATCCTGAAGATTGAACATTAAATGATGCACCTGAGCACATTTCGATTATTGCACCAGCTGAAATTTGCAACTCAGCTGTAACGTCAATCGTTCCACACACTTTTGTAACTCCTGATCCAATAATTGTATTTGTCGTTATATCTTCAGTAATTTCACCATTTACTACATTACCATCATAAACACATGAACCATCATCTTTTTCGGCTTCTGTTGAATAGTTAGTAGCTAAAGGGTCCATACACCCTTTCTTCTTACAAGCAGTCAACACTAAAGTGGTTGCTGCAATTAATATCAAAGTTTTTTTCATTTGTTCCTGCAATTTAAGTTCAGAACAAAGGTCTGATAAAGATGGGCAAGACTTTATAGGGTATTCCCTGTATTTAGAAATGAGGAAACATTATACATCAATTTCATTCTCCCTCTCATTTGATATAGGGATCTGCTTAAATTAAACGTACTTGTTCCTATTGGATTTAATCTTCCAATAAATTTAATAGAATTGACTTTTTGACTAAGCCTGCCAAATTTTTCACCTCTAATTTTAGAAATAAATTACTTCTGTGCATTTCTACCGTTTTTTCAGAAATATGTAATTGCTCCGCAATTTCCTTTGTAGACTTTTCTTCTAGGATCACACCTAAAACTTCCTTTTCTCTAGGTGTAAGTACAATATTGTTCTCTTCTTGTTCTAATTTATTTTCTACTAACTCACTGTAGTATGTTTCTCCCGATAATATTTTTCCCACACCGTTTAAAATATCAACTATACTATCAGATTTAATAATATACCCTTCCACGCCAGCATTTAAAAAAAACTGTATGGTATACTTGTCATCCAGACTTGACAACATCATAGTTTTAAGTTTGGGATGAGACTTTTTAATCTGTTTTATAAAATTTTGGGCATTATCTTGTCCGAATTTTATATCTAAAATCAGTAAATCAAATTCTCCCTGGTTCAATAAAAAATCAAGTTCACTTTTATTTTTGGCCGACTTAATTGTGCCACCTTTATACTTTTGAGAAATAGCAGATTTCAAAGCATCCACTATTAAATCATGATCATCTGCAATTAAAATTTTCATTATATCAACTTAAGTCTGATAGATACAAGCGTGCCTTTTCCAATATCACTTTCCACATCCATTTCACCATTTATCTGGATTAATTTTTTCTTCATATTGTTCATGCCTATGCCTAAATTTTCATCTTTCACTAAAAATCCTTTTCCATCATCTTCAACAGTCAATAAAATATTTTGTTTTTTATCATAAAGCTGAACAAAGCAATTACTTGCATCAGCATGTTTTTGTACATTATTAATTAACTCCTGAACCATTCTAAACAATAGTTTGGAGACGGCTTCACTGAAGTCTGTGTCCTTCTGGTTTGAATTAAAATGGATTTTCAACTTTTCTGAACTAACACTTTTACAATAATCTTCCAGGGTATTTACCAAAGATTTATGAATTAGATCAATAGGCATCAAATTATGTGAGATTCTGCGAACATCAGCATGAGTTTTTGACAACTGTTGAATAAGGTCATCAAGTGGCTGACCCTTTTCATTAGCCAAAAGTTCTAATTGAATTTTACTCGCGGTAATTGCTGAAGCAACTCCATCATGTAACTCACCCGCAATTCTTTCTCTTTCATTTTCTTCACCTAGAATTGCGGCTTTTATCAATTGGTGTTCTTGTACCAGTT
The DNA here is from genome assembly GCA_014762645.1 of Crocinitomicaceae bacterium. Classification (GTDB taxonomy): domain Bacteria; phylum Bacteroidota; class Bacteroidia; order Flavobacteriales_D; family Crocinitomicaceae; genus Paracrocinitomix. The sequence continues at coordinate 10,667 of JABURP010000025.1, read as the reverse complement.
TTAATCGCTGCACCCTTTGTTCGGTCAATCTTCGAACAAAGAGGAAAATGATCAACAAAACTATAATTCCTGTTGACAACAAAAGAATCCACCAATTCCTATTGGCGAGTTTTTGCTCGCTTCTTAGGGTTTTAAGTTCTTGTTCCGCTAATGCTCTTTCTTTTTTTTCAGTTTCATATTCTACTAGCAATTCATTAATAATTTCTCTACTTTCAACGCCGGCGTACTCAACATACAAATCATTTGCTTTGGCCAAATGATTAAATGCCTTCTGATATTTTTGTTGACCTGCATAGGCATAACCCAATTGTTTATGAATGGAGTAAAGTGTATTATTGTTTTTTTGTTCTAAACTATACCTCAAAGCATCTTCACCTCTCTCTATTGCCAGATCATAATTTTCGTTTTCTGAGTACGCATGAAGTAAAGCAATATCATTCAGCAATACATAGTGATTTTGACGATATTGTTTGCTAATATTTGACGACTGAAGGTATGCCTCAATAGCCTTATTGATGCTGTCTTTCTTTTGTAAGAGTTCTCCTTTGGCATAATACGCAATAATTTGTCCAACCAGATTATTATATCTTAAAGCAGATGAAAGAGCCACTTCAGTTAATTCCTCCCCTTGCTCTAAACTGTCAAGTTTTACTGCCGATACAGCCAGAACAGATGCAACTGATGAAAAATAAACCGTGTCGCCTTGATTTTTTAAGATCGTAAACGAAGACTTGGCATATTTATATGATGACGCATACTCCTTAAGACTGAAAAATACATTTGCCAAATTGTTTTCAATAATGGCTGCTTTGTATAAATTTCCTGATTGCTCATAAATAGATTTAGCCTTCAACATTTCTTGAATGGCCACGTCATATTCTCCTTTAACACTATAAGCTGATCCCATGATATTATAATACTTTGCTTTCTCGAAAATATCAACCTTTTTCAAAGCATCTTTAGCATAACTAATAGTGCTATCAGGTTGGCCAGAAGCAAAATAAAATTTGCATAGATGATAGGCATAGACATCCTTTAGTTCAGGAACATCAGCCAATTTTTGGTTTACACTAATTACACTGTCAAAAGTTGCTTTTCCCAATAAAATTGATTGAAAATTCTTGGCAATCTTAGAAGAGTCTACTTTAAAATCAGTTTGTGATATGGTATAATATGAGCAATAAAAAATAAGGAAAAGTACAGGCCTTCTCAGCATAAATTGAGTTTCTTTTAGGAACTAATAAGTTAAGAATAAAAAGAGAATAACGGACTATTATTTCTTTAAAACCTTAGCAATCTTGAAATAATCAGAATCTTTATTTGGGGCATTTTTTAAGGCTTCTTCTTGAGTCACTGTGACTTTTGCTTCGTCTTCTCTAAGTACATTGATAGAATCTGTCATGAAGATGAGTGGCTCGACACCTTCGGTATCTACCAGATTGAGCTGATCAACAAAACCAATAATTTTAGACAGGTCTGCTTTTATAGCTTCTTTGCGCTCTCCCTGAAACTCAAGGCGTGCAAGGTTTGCAATATGATCTACCAACTCGTCTGAAATCTTCATTTTATAATTTTTCTATGGCCTTTTTGTTGTAGTGCATCAACGGCTCGTTTATAACATCAAAGGTCTGCTGACGCAAATTTACTAAATCTTTCTTTGTGAGACCTGTTGTTGGTATAGGATCATGAATAACCACCCGTGAAATGCCCGGATGTGCCATGCCTGTTAATGGAGGATTTGTTTCAAACAACCGCCAGGTATCAATTAAAGTAATGGGTAAAATAGGGACTTGCTCTTCAATTGCCATTTTAAATGCCCCTGATTTAAAGGGGTTGAGTTTTGGATTGTTTGGCGGGATGCCCCCTTCCGGAAAAATGACAATTGACCAACCGTTTTGAATTTCTTTTTTAGCACGGAAGATAGAACGCATAGCGGAGTGTCTTTTTTCCCGGTTAACGGCAATATCTACCTTTTTAAAGAAGATGTTGAGCACGGGCCACCGCAACAATTCTGCTTTGCCTATAAACATGAATTTGGTATGCGGCAGTATGGGATACATTTGAATGATATCAAGATAAGAGCAGTGGTTGGAGCAAATGACGTAAGGCCCATTTGGCAAATTTTCCGGTACCCGGATTTTTTTCAGGAACATAAAATCCAACAATAGGATTACCCGTGAGGTGAATACCTTAAGTCGAAATACTTTTTCAAAATGCTTATCGTTGAGTAGTAAGACCCAAAATATGGGGTACATGATGGTCAGTACCGTAAAAAATACCACGGCAAAATAGATGCGGTAGACAATGATAAATGGTAATAACAGGTACTTCATTTGGTGTTTAAAATTAATTATTCTTTGGGAGGATGAAGTATTTAATGTGGATGAGATAGTATTACTGTAGTTTACCGTCTGAATAAGCCCGGTCACATTTCTTCTTGTTTATTGCTCCCACAAAAAGCACCAAAAAAGTAAAGGCATGTTTCTGCTTTTCTGTTTACAGGCATCATCATTCTTAAATTTGACTAATTTTATCCGCTCAAACGTAAAATGGAATGGCACGAATTCTCACAGGTATACAAAGTACAGGCGTCCCGCATTTGGGAAATATTTTGGGCGCAATTAAGCCTGCAATAGAAATGGCAGAAGACGGTCAAAATGAATCCTTTTTGTTTATCGCAGATTTGCATTCACTTACCCAGATAAAAGATGCGGAAGCAATGCGTGAAAACACATATAGTGTTGCTGCCACCTGGTTGGCTTGTGGGCTGGACCCTACAAAAACCACTTTTTACCGACAAAGTGACCGGCCTGAAACAACTGAGTTAACCTGGTACTTGTCGTGTTTTTTCCCCTATCAACGTTTGACGCTGGCCCATTCATTCAAGGATAAATCTGATAGGTTGCAAGATGTAAATGCCGGTTTGTTCACCTATCCCATGTTGATGGCTGCAGACATTTTACTATACGACGCAGATTTTGTTCCTGTTGGAAAAGACCAGGAACAACACCTGGAGATTACGCGAAAAGTTGCGAATAAAATGAACTCTGAAATGGGGGAAATGTTTGTGGTACCTGAAGTTAAATTGAAAAAGGATACCATGCTGGTGCCTGGAACAGACGGAACAAAAATGTCCAAATCAAAAGGCAACTTCATTGATATATTTTTACCGGAGAAAAAACTCAAAAAACAGATAAACAGCATTGTAACGGATAGTTTGGAATTAGAAGCTCCGAAAGATCCGGACACCTGTAATGCTTATGCCATTTACGCCCTGCTTGCCAATGAGGAACAAGTGAGTGAAATGCGTAAAAATTACGAAGCAGGCGGCTGGGGTTATGGTCATACCAAGAAAGCTATTCTTGATTTAATACTGGAAAACTTCAAAGAAGAACGCGAAAAATACCAGTACTATATGGAAAACAAAAACGAGTTGGACGCTGTGCTGGAAGAGGGTGCCGCCAAGGCTAAAGCAGTTGCAGATGATGTGCTTCAACGCGTACGTCAAAAGTTGGGCTACTGATGGATGTTCAAAAAATCCTGCAAGAGGGACTTTCTAAAAAATCTGAAAACAAAAAGCTGGCGAATCGGCTGAAGAAATCTAAGCCGAAGCATCTTGATGCGTTGGTGCATGATTTACACGAAGAAGTATTTGAAGAGATTGACTGCCTGGCCTGTGCTAACTGTTGTAAAACTACCAGTCCTGGCATGCACAATAAGGATGTAGAGCGGTTGGCTAAGTTTCTCAAGATTAAACCTGCTGAACTTATTGCCCAGCACATGGAGCTGGATGAAGACGGGGAGTATGTTTTCAGAGCTGCCCCCTGCCCTTTTTTAGGTGCAGACAACTATTGTTCTGTTTATGAAGTCCGTCCATTGGCATGTAGGGAATATCCACACACAAATAGAAAACGCTTTTACCAGGTGTTGGACCTCAGTGTAAAAAACACTGGTGTTTGTCCGGCTGTGGTGAAGGTTTTTGAGGGACTCCAGGAAAAAGTACAGTGAGCTGACTGATTCACAACTTCTTTACCAACCTCAGAACAGATTAGAACGTGATAGGGATTGCACCCCAACTTATGATATGCCCTATCCACGCGTAATACAATTGCTGCTTTTATTGGTTCTGGTATCCTGCAAACAGGGGAAATTTACCGAGCAAAAGTATACCAATCTCAAGCCCCTGGAAGTAAGCTCGACGGAGAACCATTGCCCGGAGAAGCACTTAATTCCAGAAGACACGTTGAAGAAAGGAGAACCGGACGCTCCTATTTATTTAAAGACGGAAAAGGGTTACTACATTGTTGAAACGCCCTCACTGGATCCCGTCAACAGTGTTATAACAGCTGGTAATATCAGAAGAACAAAAGGGCCGGATACGTCAAGAAAACAGGTCATCATTTACATGAAAGAAGAGAATTACTATTTGATTGACGAGGTGGAGTTAAAAAGAGCAGATTCTATTTTTTACCGTGAGCAACGCATTTCAGCAGACAGTTTGAACAGAATTATTAAAAAACAGCACCTTGGTTCCATCAAGGAAGTTTCAAACTACGACAATTACCAAAAGGAAGAAAATCGAAAACTCAAAATATTGTCAATAATTCTTGGGATTTTCACGTTTTGGGCTGGTGTTAGTGCATTAATATTCTACAGTCTAGGTAATTCCATTGATCAAAATCAAGGTTGCATTGGTGCTTTATTTGCAACAGCATTTTTGATATATGCAGCATATCTCATTTATATTGCAGGAGCCTTATTACTCTGTTTTCTATTTGTGCTTATACTTTATCTCCACTCTAAGAATCGTTTGTAATTTTGTCATCAGACTTATGAGTGATCATCATTACATGCTGTACAAACCTTATGGTTTTCTCAGTCAGTTTATTACCAACGCACAACGCAAAAAGAAAAAGCACCGCTTTTTGGGTGAATTGTATGACTTTGCGGAGGGCACCATGAGTATTGGTCGGTTGGATGAAAAATCAGAGGGTTTATTATTGCTGACAACAGATGGTAAAGTCAGTAATGAAATCACGAGCAAAAAGTACGATAAGGAGTATTATGTACAGTTAGATGGGATAGTGACCGAAGAAGCTCTGCAGCAACTTCATGAGGGGATTGAGATCAGCATCAACGGTAAAACTTACCAAACCCTTCCCGCAAAAACTAAAATAATAGGTGATCCAGGATTTTCAGAGCGCTCACGAAGAATTCGAGGAGATCACCACGGGCCAACGAGCTGGGCATCCATTACTATTAATGAAGGTAAGTACCGACAGGTGAGAAAAATGTGTGCGGCTATTGGTTTTCCAGTATTGCGGTTAATTCGGGTGCGTATTGGTGATATAGAATTGGGTGATTTAGGTGTTGGAGAAGTGCGGGAGGTGGATGATTTAGTGGGGTGAGGTGGTTGAGTTAGAATTAGCGTGAAATCGGCTCTCTACTCCCATTCATCCTCTGGTGATGTGGTTTCAAAAAATACTTTTTTACCCGTACGAGTTATGAAGCATTGCGGATTTACAGAAGATATTTTGGTATAAGTTGTACTTCCACGAATATCACCTTTAACCTCAACCGCCTTAAAGTCAGAAGTGAAGAAAAAAAGTATTTCCGGGATTCCTACATATTTGAATGTTGAAGCGTTGACTTCCTCCAATCTGCCATAAAACGCGTTCGAATTATAACTTGGTTCTCCGACAAAGAACTCTAAATAAAACCTGAAGGCTCCATTTTCAGGTTTATGAACTAAAACAAGTCCGGATGGCCCTGCATCTTTTTTTGTTTTGAATACATACTCCCCTTCCTGAGAAAATACAAGTGATGAAATAAATATTGCAATTGAAATTAAAAGTGTCTTGATCATGCTTTGAATCTATGACTCTTTTTTGGATCAGATAATGCTTATCTACGCAAAACGAAATTCAAATTATTATCCGCAAAGGAATCCAATTAAATGTCAAGAGGATAAATGGTGGTGGTTGTTTCTATACTTTGTTGAGCAAAGCAACTGGGATGAGTGGCGGAGGTGAACTTTGGTTAATGTGATAATTAATGATTAGCGTCTAGCAGATCGTTGTTTTTTCAGCATGCCTTCCACTTGGTTATCAATTTCAAAATTCGAAACGCCTTTGAGGTTCTCCAATGTTTTAAAAGCTAAACCCGGTTTAGTGAACTCATTTAAAATACTTTCTGTTCCAACGTCATCAATAAGTGTTAAGTCAAATGTCTTAGCAGTGGTATCCGATTTCGCTAAATAAATAGGTCTTACATGTTTCGTATGCTGACTATTATATTTAAGTTCAATTTTTACTATTTTCGATAAGTCATGCCAATTTCCGGTTTTAAAAATGATCCACGAAACATATTTCCGAACTCGTTTTGCGGAACTGTCAATTTCAATTCCTGTTTTAGATGCAGACATCATAATACCAATTGGTATCGCAAGCAGAAAAATTGGATGAATTAGGAAAGAACATATTATTCCTCCAATAGCAGTCATTACACCATGAATCAAATACTCGTACGTATAGCCTTCAGAAACAATCATTATAAGTTTTGGATTAATTATGTTAACGTTTGAGTAAAACTAGTGATTTGTTGTTTGCGCAGCACATACATTAAGTGCTATATTATAGATATTTATTGTAGCATTGAATAAACAGAAGGAGCTAAAAATAAGCATAGCAGTAGCTTTTGATCGGAATTTAATTTTCTTTCTTGTGAATTGTACAACTAAGAATATGGCAATTAAAATATTTGCAAAAAAAATGAACTCTGTCATAGGCCAATGCACAATTCTAACTAGCGGAGGGTAGAGTCCTACTATTCCAAGTAAAATCAGGAAGACTTTACGATTAAAATCTAGATCTGGTCTGATCAATTGATAGATTATTAGGGAAATTGTTAAAAGCGACCAAATTAAAACGCCAGATTTCCTAAGACTTTGAATGTCTAAGAATAGGTCCATGCCTAACCACATTACAATAATTCCAGTCAGCATTCCTCCTACCAAAATCTTCGTTTGCTTGTTGTCCCGATAAAGAGCATAGATAAAAGCGACAGAAATTATTATAGATATGAAAATAGTTGACATCCAATAGCGCCTAAGGTTTAAATAAAAATAGCCATTTATTGCGTGCGAAGTGTGCGGGCAAAAAATCCCGGACTTTGGCTGTCCGACCGTGATGGCCGCCCGGACTATGGACACGTACTGGGCGAAACGCGCGCGGACAAAGGGTGGACGCTTAGCTTTAGCTATTGTGTTGTGAACCGTTTTTCACTCCAATTGATCAAAGTCATTTGCTTTTAGCACATAAAATTCGGGAAGCGTATTGGGTGGAAATCTGAGAATGTACTCATGGCTTGGATCAGGAAACATTTCAGAGTTAGCAATTATTAATTGGCTATTAGCTCGATAATCATAACCATATCTTCCTCCGTTATTAGGTTCAAATTCTCCTGTGAAAATGGTTCCATCTTCTCGATTCACGATAAAAATGTGTTCACAAAATGCTCCGCAAGCTTTATGGATTACGGTGTATTTTCCTGCATAATTGATTCCGTTTTCTTCACAACCCTTGCGTATAAAGGAAACATATTCTGGGTCTTCTGCATAAGGATTGTTTTCAAATATTGGAGTGGCTAATTTTCCGTCATATACTTTGCATTCAAAATCTTCAAATGAATACTTAGAATCATACTTTTCAAATAAAGTATCATTCTCATATACCTCACTTGGTGAAATGTGTCCGGTTGAAGAATCGACCACTTCAATATTATCAGTTGTCGAATCTATTTTTGGTTGTGAAATAGGACTTTCCTTTTCATCTGAACTCTCACATGATAGAAAAATTAGTCCTATTAATGCAAATTTAAATTTGGGCATTTTGCAATGATTCACAACGTTTGAGTAAAATTAGGCATTGATGCCGAGCTGCGCAAGCAGTGAATTTTACTTATTATGTTATGCAGTCGTTCTTTTAATTACTTTATCAATTCGACCGATATCCTTATTTACAGTCTTGTTAATTGTAGAAACAGCATCAAACATTATGGATTTGTCTTCAAAGTTGACGGCAAATTTTTTGTCTTGTCTTTCTTGGGATTCCAAATACTCGAGAAACTTAATTACAGTATTTTTTCTAGCTTCTAGGTTTCTATTACCATATTCATCAGAGTCTGGAAATTCCTCCGAAATTTCTGTGAAGAATTTCTCGTCATAAATAGGGGTGTCCATAAGAACTAAATCCAAATAGTGGAATCGTCCAATAAGACTCTGAATATAATAGACCCCAACAGAAGTAATTGAAATCATTGAAGTCGATTCAATTTCAGATTCTTCTTCAACATCTTCAGTATATTCAGAAGTAGATATCAATTTTGATTCAAAAAGTACTTGTAACTCTTCTTCAATCACATCAATTGTATAACCAGCTTTTATGAATTCATTGGTAATATCTGAAACTAAGAAGTACTCTTTTCTTTTTGAAGAAGCTTTCAACTTGGTAAATAGATAATTCAGAAGACGATATTTTGTAAAGTGATTTTTATTTGATGTACTCGGGTAGAATAGGTTGATAATCTTACTTCTGCTTGTTTCATAATAATAATGTGAATCAAGAGCAATTGATTTAAAAAACTCCCAAATGGGAATACCATCACCTCCAACGCCATAGTCGAAAGACATGTATTCAGTGATTTTTGAATGACCTGACAAAAGAAAGCTTTTAAAATTCTCTAGTCCCTGTCTTGTGTTCGGGTAAGATGTTTCTTCTAGGAATTCCAAAACGTCAGAATTTTTATTATTGAACAAGGTGTCATACAGTGTTTTAAATAGGTGCTCAAGACTTCCTTTTTGGAAAACAACCTGCTTATTTGCAGTTGCTAGGTCTATTTCTTTGAACTCAAATTGAGTAGTAACATAATTAATTCTCTTTTTAAGAACTTCTTTGTATGGAGGAGCTGTTATGTGATAAACTATGGATTGATATGCGTTAAATGGAGGTTTGTTTTTCCATTTATAAAAATACCCTTCACGCAATGAAATAATAACCATTGAATTTAAATCTCGGTTGATACTGTTACCTAGAAGAAAAACTTCTTTCTGATCAGATTCGTTTAATTGATCCGCATTATCAAATAAAACGCAGATTCTCTTCGAACACCAACGTAGCAGGTAATCACTTATCTTCTTGAGATGGACTATTGGATCTTTCTGGTTGTTCTCAATAAATTCAGCAATTTTGGTCTCCAACTCTTCTGGTTTATCTGCTAGACGAGACCATGTTCCTTCAAGTTTTTTTTCAATATCCAGTTTGTAAGCATTCTTAAGTACATTATATTTTGTCAAGTTTAGATCTGGGTATTGGTCCTCGAGTTGTTCAATAATTTTAGAATATATATGTTTTGTATCCTTTATTAATTGACCGGTAAATAATCTAAAATCCAAGTAAACTAGAGGACGATTTTTTTTGTTTTTTTTAGATAATAAAACCTCTGAAAAATATTTGATGAATGTGGTTTTACCTGCGCCCGCAGTTCCAATTAATATAATAGGGTCAGGGAGGTTGCCAACGTCACCAAATACTTGTTCTTTGAGTTGTTTTTGGGTGCTTTCCGTATTTTGAACTGGTAAAATTCTTGAATCGAAAGTTGGGGGATCATCTGCGAAAATTGAACCCAATTCAGAATTATATTTTTTAACGTCTTTGTTCTGCACATAACAGAGTTCTAATATTTTCTTTCCTTCTAACGACTCCGTATTATAAATCTCTTCAAAAACTTGATTAATAATTGGTATAAGGTGTTGACTGATTTTATTTCTTACCAATTCGTGATTCTTCCTTTTCAAAGGAAAATCTTTGACAATGGTTTTTCCGACATTTGAAGTTTTGGTAATCTTTATTTTACCGTACTTGCCTATTGCTTCAAAGGATAATAATTCGTAGAACTTATCAAAATTCTTTTTAATGTCGTCAAAGTCTTTGAAAAATATACATTTTTGATCCTTCCAATCTACTCCTTGAGTATTCGAAAATTGACCGATAATGTATTGAGTGCCGTTAGTAATTACACCAAATCCAATCCCCCTTTCGAAAATGTATTCTCTGACTTGGTTGATTACTTCTTTATTGCCTTCGTAGATGGTTCCGATTTTAACTTCATTTCCTTTAGAAGGCAGTTTGAATTCAACAAAGTTTTTTTTTGCTTCTACGACAAATTGGAATGCGGCAGTTTTCAATTCATAATCAAAGAAACCTACACGCACCCAGCCTTCACGTTCAATATTATATTCTGACCATCCCAGAACTTCAATTAAAATGTGATCAAGAATTTTACTTCTAGTGTCTGATTCTGATAAGTCCTCTTTCTTGAAATCAAGATACTTTTTCTCAAATTCAATAAGTTTCTCGTAGGATTTGTCGTATTCGGTCATATTTTCAATGCTGCATAACTTGTGAATAAAGCTAATGTACTTTATTTCTTATAAAAGGAATAAAGCCAATTGTACTTTATTAATAGCTAAAACAACCATTTAAATGCTAATAAAAAAAGGATCTTAGATCAATGAAGTCTAAAACCCTTTTGTTTACTGGCTCCTCATCTTGGACTCGAACCAATGACCCTCTGATTAATCCCGCAGGTGCGGGACTCTAACCAACTGA
>JABURP010000091.1 GCA_014762645.1 Crocinitomicaceae bacterium | reverse complement strand
TTATAGCATATTGCTCGTGTTGTTGTACTCTTGCGCACAAACATCTACATTATCCGGTTGACCGAAAGATATATATGCACCTGCTATTGACTCGGCTAAAACAGTGCCCTATAATGGTCAGGTAAATTTCGCAGGAAATGAAGTGAAAATGAAATTTACCGAATATATCCGGCTCAATAATCCATCTGAAAATATTATCATAATTCCGCAATTGGAAAACCAACCGGACATTGAGGCGAAAAATAAAAAGTTGACGATTACTTTTAATGAAGAATTGGAAGAAAATACAACCTACACCATAACATTTAATGGCGCAATACAGGATATCACAGAGAAGAATGACTCCGTGTTCCAATTCGTGTTTTCAACGGGAGACTATATTGATTCATTATCGGTTACCGGACAGGTAAAAGATGCCTTTACTAACAAGCCACTAAAAGAAATACTCATTGGGCTGTATCCCAAAACACTGGAAGCTAATTTTGATTCAATTCCGCTAAAATATAAGCCAACTTATCTCGGGCAATCGGACCAGGCCGGAACATTTCAACTTAATTATCTCAAGTCAGGTGTTTACTATCTTTTTGCAATAGAGGACCGGAACAGAAACCTATTGTATGATAAAGGGGAAGGTTTTGCGCTTCTCGCAGAAAAAGAGTTTAAGCTAGGGCCGGATGAGACTCCTGACTTTGACTTACGATCGTTTAAAGAAACATCAAAGGAAATTTATCTGGAAGACCTGAACTTTACCTTCCCAGGAAGAGTGGAGGTGATTTTGTCTAACCCTACAGATTCGTTCAGTATTTCAAGTAATCTTCCACTATTACAGGAAGAAACCGGTCAAAGAGATTCGCTCATATTTTGGTTGGAAAAAAGTCCGGTCCCAAAAATGAAATTTTACGTGGAGCTTAAAGGCGAGAAGGACACCATCAGACCTGTGTACAAAAAAATCCCTGATGACATAGAAACAGTTAAGCTCACACAAAAAAATAATATTAAGAAAGGGAAGTTACTGCCGCAGGAAAATTTGCAATTCACATTTAGTGAACCACTGTTGGATATTGATTTGAATGCAGTCCATTTTTATGACTTAGATTCTCAAGAGGTAAAGATTGACTCGTTTCAAATGAATCTGAGAACATTAGAATTTAATACAGCAGGAAGTGATGCACACCGTATAGTGATTGATTCAGCGGCATTAGTTTCGTTTTACGGAAGGGTCCTGGATAAGGAACTGTCCTTTACCTTTGAGAATGAACCGGCGGATTATTACGGATCATTAATCGTGACCATGGATACAACTTTTAGCATGCCGGTTATTGTTCATCTTCTCGATAATAATGGTGACGCTATTGATACCGTAGATTTTAATCAAAAGATGATTTTTTCAGAACTTATTCCCGGAAATTATCAACTCAGATTGATTTTTGACGTAGACAAAAACGGAGAATGGACTACAGGTTCACTTGCAGATGGCAGAGAACCGGAAAAAGTAATCTATAATAAAGAAACAATAAAGGTGAAATCTAAGTGGGAAAAGGAATTTGATTGGGTGCTCACACCAAAGTAATGGGATGGTTTAAAGACATACTAAAAAGCAGGTTCTATATCCTGAAAGTGCGAAACCGCTTTTCAGCTGAGGTGCAAATCGGCCAACGGCAACTTTTTAATCAGTATCAGAATTGGAAAGAACAAGGTAAACTACCAAAGTTGGTAGACACCGGGTTTAGAGTGTTTTCCCAATACGAAGAAGACGGCAAGCTTCTGTTTATCTTTTCTGTTATTGGAATGCGGAACAAGACCTTTGTAGAAATTGGTTCAGACGACGGCATTAACAGCAACTGTGCCAACCTGGCGCTCAATTTTGGTTACTACGGTTTGTTTTTGGATGGTAACCCAAGAGCCATTAAAAGGGGGAGAAAATTTTATGCGAAATACCCGCATCCGTGGATGTATCAACCCCAATTTACTTGTGCAAAAGTCACCGCTGAAAACATTAATCAATTGGTAAAGGAAGCCAATCTGGAAGGTGATGTTGATCTTCTCTCCATTGATATTGATGGAAATGATTACTGGATTTGGAAAGCGCTGGAACAGGTTTCACCAAATGTGGTGATTATAGAAACACATGTAGAGTTTGGAATGCGGAATATTGTTGTGCCTTACGATCCTGATTATAGTTATCCCGGAAAGCATCCGGTCTATCACGGCGCATCACCCATTGCCATGGTTAATCTTGCTAAAGAAAAAGGCTATCGTCTGGTTGGTGCCAATGAACTGGGGTTTAATTTCATCTTTGTAAAAAATGGATTAGGAGAAGATGCTTTGCCGGAAGTTTCCGTTGAATCAGTACTACAACATCCATCTGTAAAAGAATCGTGGAAACGATTTGAACCAATTAAAGATTGGGAGTTTATCGAGCCTTAAAGCGTTGAGGTTAGGTTTTTCGAAATGCATGGTAAAATTCTACATTCCTTTTCTGAATAAAAATTCCCGTTTGTTGATAATTACTTTCCAGATACCAACCTGCATTCCCTAACTTTGTAAAAAATATTTTCATGAACGTACTTGTCTTAGGATCAGGCGGCAGAGAACACGCTCTTAGCTGGAAGATTGCACAAAGCTCACAAATTGATAAACTGTTTATTGCTCCGGGTAATGCGGGTACCAATCAAACCGGTACTAATGTTGACATTCCTGTTGACGATTTTGATGCAATTAAAAAGTTCTGCCTGGATGAAAAGATCGACTACGTGGTCGTTGGTCCAGAAAAACCCCTGGTAGATGGGATTGCCGATTTTTTTGCACAGGACCCAGACATCAGACATATTGCGGTGATTGGTCCCAACAAAAAAGCTGCGCAATTAGAAGGGTCTAAGAACTTTTCTAAAGAATTCATGAAAAAGTACAACATCCCTACGGCAAAATATCAGGCATTTACTGCGGAAAATCTGGAAGAAGGATATGCTTTTCTCGATAAAATGAAACCGCCTTATGTTCTAAAAGCTGACGGATTAGCAGCCGGAAAAGGAGTGCTTATTCTGGACGATCTCAACGAAGCAAAAAATGAATTGAGAAAAATGCTGGAAGAAGAAAAGTTCGGTGATGCATCAAGCACTGTCGTTATTGAAGAGTTTCTGGATGGCATTGAACTATCAGTTTTTGTAATTACAGATGGTCAATCCTATAAGATACTTCCTGAAGCCAAAGACTATAAACGCATTGGAGAAGGTGATACCGGATTGAATACCGGTGGAATGGGGGCCGTTTCTCCCGTTCCGTTTGCAGATACCGGTTTTATGGATAAAGTAGAAAACCAGGTGATCATCCCTACCATTAAAGGACTTAAAAATGAGGGAATCGATTATCGCGGATTTATTTTCTTCGGACTAATTAATGTAAAAAAGGATCCTTACGTAATTGAATACAATTGTCGTCTGGGTGACCCTGAAACAGAAGTTGTAATACCACGATTAAAGTCTGATATTCTTGAACTATTTGAAGGAGTGGCAACACGTACCCTTTCAGAAAGAGATGTGGTTTTTGATGATCGTACCGCCACTTGTGTAATGATGGTCTCAGGGGGATATCCGGGACAGTATGAGAAGGAAAAAAACATCAATGGTCTCAATGGCATTTTTGATTCCATCATCTTTCATGCAGGAACGAAACAAGATGGCCCTACATACGTTACTGCCGGAGGAAGGGTGCTATGTGTAACTTCTTATGGGAAGAATCAGGAAAAAGCCCTGGAAAAAACCTACGAAAATCTCGAAAAAATAGAATTCGAGAAAGCATATTACCGAAAAGATATCGGATTCGATCTCGTTGAATAAAGCATGCTAAACAGCCACCAACAGAATCATCCCGGAAATGGATGTTCAACCATGTTTTTATTATTGGTATTAAAGCGATCAATTTATCGTCATTCAAACAGTTTTTCATAAATTAGCTATAAGCAAATCCTAATATGGACCCCGAATCCCAGCGGTTTCTTTTGATCATAGTCGTTACGTTGATGTGTTCTGCATTTTTTTCAGGAATGGAGATCGCATTTGTATCCGCCAATAAATTAAAGATAGAACTGGATCGTCAACAAGGTGTTTTGTCTGGTCGAATCCTCTCTTATTTTGTAAAACACACACCTAACTTTATTAGCACCATGTTATTAGGGAATAATGCATCCCTGGTGATTTACGGTATCTATATGGCGCTACTACTGGAAGAACCCATTCAATCTCTTTATCCTAACTACGCTTTTGTTTTGGTCATGCAAACCATCTGCTCTACGTTAATTGTATTGATAACTGCTGAGTTTTTACCAAAAGCATTGTTTCGAATTAATCCAAATAGAAGCTTGCGATATGGATTGGCCCCACTTGTTGTGTTCTACGGACTTTTCTACGTTCCTACAATGTTCACCATGTGGATCTCCAAATTCTTCCTTAAGATTTTAAAAGTGGATATTTCAGCCTCAGAACAGGCCTTTACTAAAGTGGACTTCGACCATTATGTAAGGGATATCAACGAACGAATGGAGGAAGAGGCGGAAATGGAAAACGAATTACAAATTCTGCAGAATGCTCTGGAGTTTCCAAATGTAAAAGCCCGTGATTGCATGATTCCGAGAACAGAAATCATTGCACTCAATATTGAAGATGATATCAAAGTTTTAAAAGAGCTGTTTATTTCTTCAGGCTTGTCTAAAGTTGTAATCTATCGCGATAATATTGACAATGTAATTGGATATGTACATGCACACGAAATGTTTTCAAAACCCACTTCCATAAAACAAGTGCTGCTACCCATTTTTATTGTGCCGGAAGCTATGTTGGTAAAAGATTTATTGGAACAATTTACCAAACAGAAAAGGAGTATTGCAGTGGTGGTGGATGAGTTTGGAGGTACCTCCGGTATTATTACCGTTGAAGATATTGTTGAAGAAATTTTTGGGGAGATTGAAGATGAACATGATACGGAAGAAGATGTGGAGCAAAAAATAGATGAAGGCACCTATCTGTTTTCTGGAAGATTGGAAATAGATTACCTGCAACAAGAGTACGAAATTCCAATTGCAGAGTCTACAGAATATGAGACCATTGCTGGGTTTGTTATTAATAGATTAGAAGAGATACCAAAGCCCAACACCCTGATTGAAACGGAAGATTTAATCATAACAGTGATGGATGTTTCTGATTCGAAAATTGACCTCGTCAAAGTAAAGGTGAAAGACTAATTCGTAACGAATAATAAAAAGGGACTCATATTTTATCCCGCAAAACCAGAGGTGATTTGATTTCACTGCGAATTTTGCTACTTTTGTTACTCAACTAAATAAGGAAAATGCGAAAAGGAGCAAAAAATAAAACAACAGATCAAACTCATTCTCCCGACAAATTAAACCGTATTGTAGAAGGAACTAAGATTAAAGGTGATGTTAACACTGACAGCAATTTCAGATTAGATGGTTACCTGGAAGGTACACTTAAAACATCTGGTAAGTTGGTTATTGGAGTGAATGGGAAAGTTGAAGGAGAAGTGAATTGTGCGAATGCAGATATTGAAGGTGAATTACACGGAAAC
Organism: Crocinitomicaceae bacterium; assembly: GCA_014762645.1. Lineage (GTDB taxonomy): Bacteria > Bacteroidota > Bacteroidia > Flavobacteriales_D > Crocinitomicaceae > Paracrocinitomix. The sequence goes on along the minus strand of JABURP010000091.1, from coordinate 2,422 downwards.
ATTAATGTAGAAGGCCTTTTAATGTTGAAAGCAACCGCGCGAATTACCGGTAATATTTCGGCAGGTAAAATCGGTGTTGAAAATGGAGCCGAGTTTAATGGTAAATGTAACATGGGTACTACCCCGGTTGAGAATACAGAACCTGCTTTTTCTGAAAACGGCGAAGAAAGCCAAGCAGAAAACAGTGTGTTAAGTTAACCTGAACGTATCGGATCTACATTGGAAAATCAACAAAGTGACCAGAAGTTTAAGAAGTACATGCGTTTTTCAGGCATGGCTTTGCAAATGATCGTAACCATTGGTGGTGGCGCATGGGGAGGAAATGCACTTGATAAGCATTACCAGAACGAAAAACCCATCTGGACTATTGTTCTGTCTTTATTAGGTATCGCCGTTTCATTGTACTTTATAATTCGTTCGGCAAAAAAAATGGCAGAAGAAGATGAATGACCCCCTGGTGCGCAAAACAATTTCTCCTTTTTTACTCGTATCAACCGTATTTTTTCTCATAAACTATTTCGTTTACTTTAGTGGGGCTCTCGAAAATTTCAGCATGGATAATTGGTACTGGAATTACGTTTTTCTGGTTCCTGTGAGCGCTTTGGGAATGGCATATATCGCTAAAAGATATTCCAAAAGCAAGAAAATCACCTCAATAGGAAAGAACTATATCCTGTATACAGTGGTCAAGATGATTTTATCAATCCTGTTTCTGCTCCCCTGGCTTCTTAATAAGGATGAATCCTCAAAACCAATGGTCATTCAATTTTTCATAATTTTCTTTCCGTTTTTATTGGTCGAAACTATCCTGTTAGTCAGGCTTTTAAACACGCCGTTGGACGAAAAAATGAAAAATGAGGAAAATCAGTCCTGAAAAATTCCTTCAAAAGAAGTTTTCTATATAACTTTGCGCCGAATTTAGAAGTCGTACCAAGAAAAGCGACCACGCATGAAAAAGTTTTTTGGACTCATTACAGCTTTAACGCTAGGTTTTACTACAGTTGCGCAAAACGGGGATCACGAGCATGACGCTCACGATACTGCAGAACATCACGAAGAAGGGGAATTCAACGCGGCTGAACATGCCGTACATCACGCTAAAGATGCACATGAAATCCACTTTGCAGATGGGTTTGTCGTGCCTCTCCCAGTAATTCTTTGGACAGATAATGGTTTAGTAACCTTTATGTCTTCAGAATTTCACCATGATGATGCCGGTCAGGTAGTAGTGGAAAAGGAAGGAATGAAATTCGTGAAGTTTCATGAGAAAATTTACATGCTAAATGATGGAGAGTCTCACTTTGAAGTTGATCACGCAACGCATGAAGCCATTAATGCAACAGAAGTAAAATTAGACTTTTCTTTAACCAAAAACGTGGTTTCGATTTTTCTTATCGCGATACTACTGATTTTGGTTTTCTTCAGTTCGGCTAAAAAGTATAAGAAAGATAAACCATCCGCACCAAGTGGAATTGCTAGCTGGACAGAACCAGTTGTGCTTTTTGTGCGTGATGTGGCAAAAGAAAATATTGAAGGGGATAAATACAAAAAATTTACCCCATATCTGTTATCGGTATTCTTTTTCATCTTGTTTGGTAACCTGTTGGGATTAATTCCTTTTCTGGCTAATCCAAACGTAACAGGTAGTATATCAATTACGCTTCTGTTGGCAACATTTACGTTTGCTATTCAGATGATCAACTCAAAGAAAACGTATTGGGCACATATTTTTGACCCACTTGGTAAATCTATGTCATGGGGAGGAAAATTACCATTGTACATTATTCTAGTGCCTATTGAAATTTTAGGAATATTTATTAAACCTGCAGCGCTGTTGATTCGACTTTTTGCGAACATCACTGCGGGTCACATTATAGTAGTTTCATTGATCTCAATCATTTTTGTAAATGAAAGTATAGCCTGGGCAGGATTATCTGTTCCGTTTACACTGTTCATTTCAACTTTGGAGATCTTAGTGGCGTTCTTACAGGCTTATATCTTTATGATGCTTTCAGCATTGTTTATCGGTATGGCAGTAGAAACGGCACACCATTAAATAGTAAATTTTTAATTAATAATAAATAGTAAAATGGGAACAATTACTGGAATTGCAGCAATCGGAGCTGGACTAGCAGCAATCGGAGCAGGAATCGGAATCGGAAGAATCGGTGGTTCTGCTTTGGAAGCTATGGCAAGACAGCCTGAACTTGCAGGAAAAATTCAAACCATGATGCTTATCGCAGCGGCACTTGTTGAGGGAGCAGCCCTTTTCGGTATCGTTGTAGCAATGCTTCAAGGTTAATTGAAATTTGAAAGACGGTGGCAGGGATTGCCTGTCACCAACTTTCAACCTTATTAATTAAAAGATAAAAATTTAAAAGATGGATTTAGTTACACCGGCAATTGGTCAGATTTTTTGGGG
>JABURP010000111.1 GCA_014762645.1 Crocinitomicaceae bacterium | reverse complement strand
AATACTTAGAATTATGGAACTTAGATTGAGACCTAAAAAAAGCGACTATATGCTTCAGGCCGATACTGAGGCACTATACGTTCTCACAGAACATTGGAATACTGACATAGATTTTTACAAAGACGAACTCAAATTTTTAGAAGATGTGATTGAGGAACATTTTCTCTGGATCATTCAATCCGGTAAGATGCCTCTGGTACAAGTACTAAAGGAGCAAATTGGTGAAGCCAAAACGGAAGTTCGCAAACTTGATGAACAGATCAAAAAGCACCTCATGCATCTAGAGGAATTAATGGAAAATGCCTTTACACATGACGAGCAGAAATTCAGGGAGGAACATGAAAAGTTAGAAGAAAAATTTGGAGCGTTTGTAAAATTCTTTCGTGAGCTGAAAACCAACCTTTATTCAACAGTGAAGGACGGTATAGATAAAGAAAAGCGCAAGTATCTGCAGAACGGAGTAAGCGAATAACTCAAATTATTCCACATGTGCGTATCACATTATAAAATAATGAGGTGATAGAAGCATTGCTAACCCCAGAATTGTGCTATTACATCTTTACAATACGATAAAGTTGCCTTAATTCACCTGAAACCACTTCTATAAGGTAAACGCCTCTTTCCCCGTCCAGGTGCAATGTAAGAGTGGAAGTTTCTATATCATCCAACCGGTTAATGACTTTCCCCTCAACATTTTTAACGATAACAGATACTTCGGTAAGTTCTGCTCCAATTTCAACAAACACGTCTCCCTCGGTTGGATTTGGATATAATTTTATCGCAGATCCAAATACATCTTCACCCAGTCCAAGCCCTGTAACAGCATAACAAGATGAAGTGTCAACGCATCCATTTTGGTTAACTTCTACTGCATAATTTCCATTTACCGTTGGAGAAAAATTCTGACCGGTTTCACCCGGTATCACTGCATAGCTGCTATTACAGTCCAACCACTGGTATGTCGCTCCGGTTGCCTGTGCGGAAAGGGTAAAACTACTTGAAACTACAGATGTATCCGCCGTATTTATGGTTAACCCAATAGTGATAATCGAATCACATCCGGCTGTATTAGCAATGGTATCCGTGTAAGTTCCGGTGCTGGTATAGGTATTACCAGCAGGTGATGTATAGCTGTAACATGCTGTTTCTGAAATTGAACTACTCGTCGGTGAACAGGCTGTATAACCAGTAACTACTATATCATCAATTGCAAATCCGGGGTCAAGTTCAGAACCGGAACTGGTGGTACCTGTGACAAATCGAAAGCCAAATCTAAGTGTAGCTTGATTAGCCCAACTCGGGTCAGAAACTATATCATTGACCCAGGAGGTTTCATTACGCCACTGTGTTGTTCCGGTTGTGGGACAATTCACAGATGACCAACTGGTGCCACCATCTAAACTATAATATAATTCACCGTAGTACATTGGGCTGCCACCACACATCCACCACAAATCAAGTGTAATAGAGTCATTCCCGATAGTGTTAATGTCATTGGTCATGCCTGAGAAGGTACTACCACCTCCAAAAATGCAAAAGCCATCAGCCGCCACGTAAGACGCCGCTGGCAAGCTCGGTCCTCCATCATCTATTGCTATTTGAGGAGTTACGTGCAAATGCTGACTTGTCGGGTTATTCGTAATACCGGCAGGCTGTTGTGCCGCTGCTGGTACAGTAAAGGGTACATTGCTTCCAAAAAAAGCGCAGAAAAACTGACCTGATCCCCCGGCATAAACATTGTTAATGACCCAAGGATTATCTCCTGAAGTTGTCCCACCAAGATCTGTTGTATTTAAACTAAACCCGGGAGCTCCTTCAAAATCATTCGTATATAAAACTGTCTGTGAAAATGCTGCTGCTGATACCGTAACCGTAAAGAGTAGTATTATTTTTTTCATGCGTATAGTGTGTTGAGATTCAAAAAGGTATGAAAATAATACGAATGATAAAAGGGTAAGCACGGTAAATATATCACCTTTGCCTAAAAATTGTTAATTGTCTAACAAGGTCTTGACCAATTCAATTTAAATTATAACTTTGCTTTTCAAAGTGCTTTATATGAGTAATAATAATCCCATTGAAGATTTGCAGGAGATCAGGAAACTGATGGAGGATTCCTCAAAATTTTTATCCTTAAGCGGACTATCAGGCGTCTTTGCCGGATTAATAGCGCTGGCTGGTGCCTGGCTGGCACATTACCAGATTCAGGTTTTTGGCAAACGTGCTTTGCATTATTCAGCGACTGGTGAATTTGACGACAGGCTGTACCAACTAGATCTTACCTTAATGGGAATTGCCGCGGGTGTTCTCGTCCTTGCCATTGGGTTTGGCATCTTGTTCACGGCCATCAAAGCTAAAAAACAAGGACAAAAATTAGTTTCACCACTCGGTTACCGGGTGGTAAGAAGTTTATTAACACCACTTTTATTCGGTGGTGTCTTTATTATTGGGTTGTATATAAACAATCAGTTCTATGTGATTGCTCCCGCAATGCTCATATTCTATGGAATGGCGCTTTTAAATGTAAGTAAATACCTTACCGTTGAAATCAAATATTTAGCTTTGTGCGAAATGGCTCTAGGGGCATATCTGGCACTCTTCCCAGGAATGGGCTTAATTCTTTGGGCAGTAGGTTTTGGAGTGTTGCATATTATTTACGGAGCTATAATGTATTTCCGGTATGACTATAAAAAAGCTTAGATATTGAGTAAGATCGATCGCTTAAATAAAGCCTTTGAAAGCCGGGTTCGGCTTGGTATCATGTCCATTTTAATGGTCAATGACTGGGTAGATTATAAAGAGATCAAAGAAAAACTGGACCTGACTGATGGAAATTTGGCCTCTCATGCCGCAGGACTAGAGAAATTGGATTACATAAAAGTTAGAAAACGCTTCGTGGGTAAAAAAACAAATACAAGTTATAAAGTAACCAGAACTGGTAAAAAAGCCTTTCAGGATCACCTGGATGGTCTGGAGGAACTACTGAAGAATATGTAAATTTTTTTAAACATTTACTTTGTTTTTCAAAGCGCTTTTAATTAAAATATAAAATATATTGTCTGTAGAAGTAAATAAGTGAATATAAAACTAATAATCATGAAAATAAGAGAAAAAATTTGCGCCTGGTTATTCGAAGCGTCCAAGAAACCTTACGCTTTTATCTTTAAAAGGAATAAAAAAGCATGGAGCCAAACATCTTCACAACTCCTACAATTCCCGGAAGGAACACTCGGTAAAAAAGTAGGTGAATTTTTACGCAAAAATCAATTCGAACTACTGGACAAGCTCGAGTCACATGATGTCTACCATGTCATTACCGGAATGAGTACTTCTGTAAAAGATGAAGTAGGCATGCAATTCCTCCTGCTGGGCAATGGAAAAAGAAGTTTATACCTCTTCTCTACTGTTAGTATTTGCATTTTACTATTACCCGAATACCTGAAATACTTTATGAAGTGTTACAAAAAAGGAAAGCTATATCACCCCATACATAAACTCAATTTAAAATTAGAACTGAATAATTCATTGAACGAAATCCGCTGGAGGTTGAGCCAACCCATGATTCAGATAAACAACATTTAAATGCTAAACTATGCCTTTTACATTTTCACATCCCGCAATAATTCTACCATTGGGTAAACTTCATTCTAGATTCATCAGTATGACCGCCCTTGTTGCAGGTAGTATGGCGCCTGATTTTGAATACTTCATACAAATGCGCATGCGACAGGTTCACGGACATACACTTGCTGGCATGTTCTATTTTGACCTGCCCGTTGCCTTGGTACTATGTTTCCTTTATCACTGGACTCTGCGTGATCCTTTGATCCGATATTTCCCAGTTCCGATAAAGGATCGTTTCCATGCCTATCTTGGTTATAACTGGTGGTTTCGCTTCAAAAGATCTTGGTTTGTAATTTGTAGTTCGGCCCTATTGGGAATTGCTTCACACCTTTTTTGGGACAATTTCACGCATGCTAACAGGTACTTTGTTAATCTTATCCCCTATTTACAACAAGAAAGCACCTTTTATGGGGTCACATTACTAAATTGTGAATTTGCCCAGTTGTGGTCCTCCTTAATTGGCTTAATCGCTATCATTTTTTCTGTTTGCGATTTATCCTTTTACAAAATCAGGAAACAAAATTACCGTTATATCGGTATATATTGGGGACTGGTAGTAATTGTCTTAATTATTATCATTTTACTCCGGGATGTGAGTAGTTTAAGTATTCTTATTGCTACTACTATTTCAGGAGGGCTGATAGGAATGATGATTGCGCCACAATTAATGAAATGGTTAAATTTTGAAGGAAAAGTTTTCCATACGGAATAGAATTCGAGGCTTTGGCTATGCCCTTGAAGGCATGTACTATTTCTTTATAAGCACGCAAAACATTCCCATTTATCTCATAGCAGTTGCTGGTGTTGTGGTATTTGGCTTCTATTGTGATTTAAACAGTCAGGAATGGTTATGGATCATTACGGCAGCATTTCTCATGTTCATTGCAGAAATCTTTAATTCAGCTATAGAAAAAGTAGTGGATAAAGCCTCTCCCGAGAAAAGCGAACTCGCCAAACGATCTAAGGATATGGCGGCGGCTGGTGTACTTATGACATCCATCCTCTCCATCATCATAGCGGTATTTATATTTTACCCGCATATCATTGATCTGATGTGATAGGATCAAACCATTTAATTTTTCTTCCGTATATTACTCTAAATCAACTTGTATTGTGAAGACACCCATTTTATTATTCATGCTAGCGACAGCAATGTCGTTTTCGAATTTTTCGGTCAAGGCGCAAACAGATCGTAAAGTAGCAGTTCTGGACATGACCAATTATAATTCAGAAACCAGTAACTCCAGAAGGTTATCCTGTATTCGTTTACTCCGACAAATAGGCGTTCCGCATGATACAACTTCCTCACTAACCACAGCACTTCAGTACCCAATCGTCATTACATCATCACGGATTCTGCAAGGTTCATTTTCATCCACTGAAATATCAGATTTAGATAATTATGTGGCGAACGGAGGTGTATTGATCACTTCATCCATGCGTGAACCGCTTCTTTATAATGTTTGTGGTATCAGTAACAACACTTCAGATGACAGCTTGTACACCATAACTTTTGACACAACTGCTGCACAGATCTACGATTACATTGATGATTCACTCGAAGTTAAGGTGTCACTGGGAGATAGTATGGACGGACCAACGTTCTTTACACGATATTATGACCTAACCACGGCAAGTAGTTTAGCGAATTACGAAAATGGAACATGTGCGCTTGCCATGAATAATTACGGAAGCGGAACAGTTTACACCTTCGGGCCGGATTTTAGAGATATTACTTACCGAAACCACATGAATTTTGACGTAAATGCGCACCGAACCTATTCTAACGGATTTGAACCCACCGGAGACGTATTTATGTTAGTGGTAAGAAATATTATCCGTAAACACATTCCAAATGCGGTATATAAATACACGGTGCCGCATGATTACACTTCGGTGCTGATGATTACACATGATATTGACAGTAAAACCGGAATTGATACACTCTTTATGTTCAGTCAATCCGAAAAAAACATGGGGATTGTCGGGCATTATAATGTAACAACCCGCTATTTTTCTGACACCTGGATGTCGAACTACTACATTGACAGCTGGCCCGAAATACATCAACTCGTTGATGACGGACACACTATTGCATCCCACTCTGTTGGTCATTTTCCTGATTTTGCAGATGATGTCATCTTCCCTTTTGGAACTTTAGGAAATACCGTTGGAACTTATGCTCCATCTTACACTGGAGGAGCAACTTCCGGAGGTACAATATTGGGTGAGTTAGAGGTCTCCAGAGATATTCTACAAAATGATCACGGCGTTAACATTCGTAGTTTCCGCGCGGGGCATCTGGCTTATCCGGATTCACTGGGACTGGGGCTTGAAGTCACGGGGTATGAATTCAATTCTACCTATTCTGCCAATGACGTTTTATCTTCTTTTCCGTATTACACCGCTCAGGTAAGAACCTTTAACGGAATAGAATCAACCGTTTTGGAAATTCCAATGACCATTTCGGATGTGTTTTCCAGTGATCCTATCACGGAGTTGAATTATCCGCAAAAAGTTGCAATTTGGACAGATGCTACCAATCGTTATGACGCCAATCATTCACCGGTGGTTTTACTCATTCACCCAAACCGGGGATGGAAACTAACTGCACAGGAAGATTATCTAAGCGGAATTCCTGGAACTATGTTGGTAGACGCTTTTGAAAATTTTGGTGATTACTGGCGAAAAAGAGACTCACTGCAATACACCACCACGCTTACTACCGATACACTGACAGTTACCATTGATGATGCCTTACTCACGCAAAAACAATCATTTGTAATTGATTTTGGCAATCTGGATACCGTAATTTTTGAAAATCTTTCCGGGTCGTCCCTGGACTTTGAGTGGAAAAACTGGGATCATGGAACACGTCTCTACTATCAAATTGATACCGGTTTAAATGTCCCGGAAATAGCTAAAATCCCAGAAATAAAGGTGTACCCGAACCCTACACAGGGTGTTTTAAATATTGTCACTTCGTTTGATGACGGGTACGAAGTATTCCTTTTCAATCTTTCCGGGCAGTTGTTATTCAGTGATGTTGTTTCAGGCTCTGCAAAGACACTTCAATTGCAATCAAAAAATCTTGAATCGGGTACATATATCTTAGTCGTTAAGTCAGGAGATCATATCATCCGGGAGAAAATAAGTTATATCCGTTAGATTTTGAAAGGCGTGTATCATTCACGTAAACTTTGTATATCTTTGGAATGCATTCATTTAATACATGAGAGAACTTCTAATCATTTGTACGCTACTTGTGGGGTTTACCACTGTTGCACAACGTGAGGCTGAACACCTATATATCAATGGTTCAGTTTTAGGGTACGACTATGAACCCAAAGGTTTTTTCAGAAGTGAACAGGTTGAAGTTCAGGGTGCACTATCCGGTGTAAAACTAACCATCAAAGATGATAATGGAAATACCGCAGCAACTGCTTCAACGGACAACGCCGGAAATTTCAATATTAAGGTTCCGCTTGGAAGTAAATACAATTTGACGTATACCAAGTCCGGTTACGGAACATCTGCGGTAGAAATTGACGTACGTGCCAATAATATTCCGGATGACATGTACAGTTCAGGACTCATTTTGAAGAACATTGAGTTGATTTTAAATGATAATGAAACGGACAAATCCATTGACAACGGAAAAGTCTTTGCCCGAATTTATTACAGTAACAGTTCACGAGAATTCAAAATGTCGGCCATTGAGTTTGACCGCAGGGATAGGTTATTTAAAGAACAGGAAAACAGTACGCCGCTAAACCTTCTTCGCTCATCCGTCAAGAAGAACCGGAACAACAATAAGAAAGCAGTAACTCATGACAGCAATGAAACAACCGAAAATAACTCTAACGGTAACAACAATGGTGAAAACGGAGAAAATACTGACGAAACTACCGACGAAAATAACGGAAATACGAAGCCCGTTAAGCTAAACCTCTTCAAAAAATCCAAACTCAATGATGTCAAGAACTGGAAAGAGCTCACCTCTTCTGATATTAATAAAAGAGCAACGGAATTAAGAGATGCCTGGGAACAATTGGAGCAGGATAAGCTGGTTGCTGTCACGGCAGAAGACCTAATCCTTATTGAAGCCAGGGAACAATTACTACTATCTGCTGAAAGAGAGTTAGAGGCGGCAAAAGCTTATATTGATGAACAGGAAGATAAAATCAATGCACAACGGTACTTCATGTTTTCGCTCATTGGACTTATCCTTCTGTTATGTGGATTTGCATTTTATTTGATTCGTTCTATTCGCGAAAAAAACAGACTGAACTTTGAGTTAGATAAGCGAAACCGGAAGATTACGGCTAGTATTAACTATGCGGAACGTATTCAAAAGTCGGTATTGTTAAAAGATGATCAGATAAAAGGTCTATTGCCCGATTCATTCGTTTTCTATCAGCCATTAGACGTTGTCAGTGGCGATTTCTACTGGTTTTCTGAAATTGATGGTAAGGTTATCATGGCTGCGGTTGATTGTACCGGACATGGTGTTCCAGGTGCCTTCATGTCATTGATAGGAAATACACTGATGAACCAAATTGTCAATGAAAAGAAGATTACGCAACCCGGAAAAATTTTGAAACATCTGCATGAAGGAATTGTGGAATCACTGAACCAAACGGAGGATGCTGAAGCCTCACAGGATGGAATGGATATGTCCATTTGTTCACTGAATAAAACCACTGGTGAGATCATTTTTTCAGGTGCGGTGAATCCGATATATGTAGTTGAAAATGGAGACGTAAAAGAAGTTTCAGGTGATTTAAGAGGAATCGGTGGTGTCTTCAGACGGAAAAGAAAGAAAGAGGTCACCTTTACTGAGCAAAAACTCAATCTGGCGAAA
>JABURP010000002.1 GCA_014762645.1 Crocinitomicaceae bacterium | reverse complement strand
CAGACGTACCAGTTGCCGACCCACTATTAATTACAGATGAAGCAGATAACTGTACAGCAAACCCAGTTGTAGCATTTGTATCAGATGTATCAGATGGTAACACTTGTCCAGAGACAATCACGCGTACATACAGCATTACAGATGACTGCGGTAACTCCATCAATGTGACTCAGACAATTACTGTTGATGATATTACACCGCCAACCGGAACAGCCCCAGCAAACGTAACAGTAGAATGTATCGCAGACGTACCAGTAGCTGACCCACTGCTGATTACAGATGAGGCGGATAACTGTACGGCCAATCCTGTAGTTGCATTTGTATCAGATGTATCTGATGGAAACACTTGTCCTGAGACAATCACAAGAACGTACAGCATCACAGATGATTGTGGTAACTCAATCAATGTGACACAAACAATTACAGTAGATGACATTACACCGCCAACAGGAACGGCCCCGGCCAACGTAACGGTAGAATGTATAGCAGACGTTCCAGTAGCAGATCCACTATTAATAACGGATGAAGCAGATAACTGTACAGCAAATCCAGTTGTAGCATTTGTTAGTGATGTATCCGACGGTAACACATGTCCTGAGACAATCACTCGAACTTACAGTATCACAGATGATTGTGGTAATGTAACAACGGTAACTCAGACGATCATAGTAGATGACATCACTCCACCAACGGGAACAGCACCAGCAAACGTAACGGTAGAATGTATCGCAGACGTACCAGTCGCTGACCCATTATTGATTACAGATGAAGCAGATAACTGTACAGCAAATCCAGTTGTAGCATTTGTATCGGATGTATCAGATGGTAACACATGTCCTGAGACAATCACACGTACTTACAGCATCACAGATGATTGTGGTAATGTAACAACAGTAACTCAAACAATTACGGTAGATGACACCACACCACCTACGGCTTCTAACCCTTCTGATATTAACCTGCCTGGAGGTTCTGCGCCAGCACCAGATCCATCAGTAGTAATTGATGAAGCGGATAACTGTACAGTTAACCCTGTTGTAGCATTTGTTTCTGATGTGTCAGATGGCGGAGTTTGTCCGGAAACAATTACAAGAACATATTCAGTAACCGACGATTGCGGAAATCAAATCACCGTAGTTCAGTTGATTATTATCGGAGATTCTATTCCACCAACAGGAACCGCACCAGCGGATATTACAGTAGAATGTATCGGAGATGTTCCAGCACCTGATCCACTGCTTATTACAGATGAAGCAGATAATGGAGGGCCACCAACAGTGGCATGGGAAAGTGATGTATCAGACGGAAACACATGTCCTGAAACCATTACAAGAACATATAGCATCACAGATGACTGTGGTAATGTCATATTCGTAACACAATTAATAACTGTTGACGATATTACTCCTCCAACCGGAACAGCTCCAGCAAACGTAACAGTAGAATGTATCGCAGACGTACCAGTAGCTGACCCACTATTAATTACAGATGAAGCAGATAACTGTACAGCAAATCCAGTTGTAGCATTTGTATCAGATGTATCAGACGGCAACACATGTCCGGAGACAATCACGCGTACATACAGCATAACAGATGACTGTGGTAACTCAATCAATGTTACTCAAACAATTACTGTTGATGACATTACTCCACCAACAGGAACCGCACCAGCAAACGTAACAGTAGAATGTATCGCAGATGTACCAGTAGCTGATCCACTATTGATTACAGATGAAGCAGATAACTGTACAGCAAATCCAGTTGTAGCATTTGTATCAGATGTATC
>JABURP010000099.1 GCA_014762645.1 Crocinitomicaceae bacterium | reverse complement strand
CTCGGTCTCGTGGGTCACGGAGATGGGTATAAGAAACAGAGTTAGATGTGGGGCAAATTCTGAATTGTTGAGAACGCAAACTGTGCGAAACGCAGGTAAACTAAGGCGTAGCCATTCATGCGAGCCGTCTGCGAGTGGAGCAAGGGTGGAGGCTGCAAAAGCCTGACGATAGGAAGGCGGCAGACTGCTACTGTTTACAGCAGGGCTGGCGTGCTTTTTTGCTAATCGGGGCGGGAAAGGCAAGTGTAGCGACTGAACGTAGCGGCACTAATTGCGTTGGAAATTGAACGTAAAAATATCAGGCTACTTTGAAGGGTTGCAAACTTTGCAAACTTTACTATCCTGCAAAGTTGTGCTGCTTAGAAGGCGAGGGTTGGTTTAATCCCGTAAAGTCGTGCGATTGCTTAGTGGAGCGTAGAGAATGGAGTTACTCTTGCGTGGGGTGCTGAAAGTGGCTGAACTGAAAGAATGAGGAACGAATGAAAGAAGTGAAGCGACTGCAAGCACTTGGAGTTTATGCAAAAAACATGACAGCCCGATCAGCCCGCAGCGACCCGCAGGCGAGCAAAATTAACAAGCAGCGACAGCCCCCCAATAAAATGCTTTGTGAGTTTTGCGAACACCTTAAAAGGGGCTTGGGGGGATGAAGAAGCTGCGAGTGAGGATGGAAAGGAGTGTGTGAAGCAAAGCAAGTGAATGGCGGTTTATGAGCACCCACCGGAGCGCAAAGAAACCGGTAAATGAACGGTATATGCAAGGGCGACCAACGGGAGTGCATTTACCCTTGCAGATATGCTTTTGCGAAACAAAACGGAATGACTGACGAACACCGCTTTACCTGCGTTGTGGGGTGCGTTGGCAAAAGTAAGTTTATGACTGAATGAGTTGAAGCATGGCGGAAACGATTGAAGGAATAATCTTACTGTGCGGTGCTGGAAGTGGGCAAATGAAAGGAGTGTCTAACGACTGTAATGCGCCTACTGGAAGCACATGGAGTGCGGAGGGGATAATGCTGTCTGAGTAGAAAATTACAACTGATAGAGCTTTATCAGAAATCACAAAAACCAAAGTTTATCTTTTCCGAAATCAGGTATTTCGTTACCGTCAAAATGAGGGAACATTTCAGCTACCATTTCCGGGTATTTAATTGTAACAGGTAGATTCTGCTGCCTCATGGACTTCCAATACATTCTACTGAACTGATATATCTGGTCTAATAATTCTCTCACTACTTTAATGTCCTTTGTCTGTTCAGGATCGTTGCAGCTTATCTTCACTTTTATTGGAAAAGGGAAACCGTCTGCATTGCTGTAAAATTGGGTACTGTACCTTGTGTTGTTGAATAATAAGTATCTGTTCCAACCGATATTAATAAACTTACCACTCAAAGGCATTAAATCGTCCCAGCTATTGTCAAAGGCCACAATATCCCTTGATACGGTTTTGTTAATTGTAACAATAAACACTGGGGTATCACCTAAATCCAGCTCGTTCAATCCGTCCTCAATTGGTTGCAGTTCCTCTTGGCTAATCTGTTTGTAGAAGTGAATTATTAACCTTTTTATACCGGAATTGTACGAGTAAAAATCTTTAACCGCCTGAAGAATTGATCCTGCCAATTCTGTAGTCTGATGGTTTCTGAAACATTCAAAGTGATTAAAGCTGCCGTTATTTTGAAAACTGAACGCACTACCTATATACTGTACGTCTGTATCTCTGTGCTTGAAAGCGCCAACCCCAATTATCAGTTCGTTTTTCAGCTTTCTATCCAAGCGCCAGGGTTCACCTTCTAACTTTGCAAGCATTGCAGTTGCAATATTGTTCAGACTGAAAACGTAGTATTCGTTTTCCTGGAATTTATTTGCGGCAATTACTTGAGACGTGATGTTCTTTTTCAGTAAATGTTCTTTCACTTTGTAATAAACCCCCTTCTGCTTGCGTGTTGATTTTTCCTTGTCGAATGGACTTATATACACTGCCATATAATTCACATCATCTTCAAATGTCCTTTTTTCAAGTTCACGTTTTATCTCATCAACCGGGTTCTCTAAGTCAGAGAACACAACGCTGAAATTGGGAATTACGTGGTATTCAATCTTTGCAAAGTCTTGCAAACCTTTAAAAGTGTATCGCTCACCGTACAAGCCTTTATCAAAGTATTCGTGTAGCTTCTTAGCCTTATCCGTGTGTGAATTATGGACTATGAAAAACAAATGAATGTTTCTCCTGTCAGGTAAACCGTACGGGCCATGATCTTCCATTCCTTTTCGAGGGACACTGTGTGGTCTCTTTTCTCCAAACAGGAGCAGATTACTCTTTTCGGACACTTGACCAATGCGCTTGTTATCCACTTTGGTAAGAAGTGTTGAATTTAGTGGAATTACTTTTTTGAACTCAGGATTGTCAAGATATTCAGATATGAATCCTTCAATATTATCCTTGTACTTCTTGTATTTATTTCCTCTATCTGGAGCTGGCGTTGTTTGATTTAATGCATCTCTTATCTCGAAATTCCAAACAGGGTAAGCATTAGATAAATCACGCCTTACATGATCGGGAGTTTCATCATTCTTGAACAACTCGTTATCATAAACAATCCAATTGAAAGCTGTTTGCGGAATCTCACTCATTAATTCGGCTACACTCTGCTTAAATATTTTGGACTTTCCTGCATAAGTTATTAAAAGCTCCAAATCTCTTGTAACAGTTGCAAACTGTACTTTCAGTGTGAATTTTTCAAAGAAGTTGTATGTAGAATCAGATGTATTAACGGGTATCCAAATTTCAATATCACTTATGAAGTTTGGTTTAACTAATACCCCCTGCTGTTTGAAGTATTGCTGAATCTGGAAATTATAATATCGTTTAAGGACTGATGTACTGAAACATGTTCCTTCAACTTTATTGCGGTATTCTTCACCTTCATCATTGGTGAGTGTTTCATAAGTTGGGCTGGAGTCTTTTACCACTTCTATTCCATTCTCTAACGGACTGTTGAAAGAAACATAATAGTGCTCCTGCTCTCCAAATTGTTGAACCACTTCATCAGGCACAAGCGTATGAAAAACTCTACATAGATCAGAACGTTCCTTGTTCGTGAAATAGAACGTATATTTTTCTTCCGGATGATTAAAGGTTAATATGTTGAAACTAAGGTTAGACATCTTGTGATAGTATTTCTTTCATTAGGCTCAAAATGTATTCCAGTTGTGTATCATCTTTCATATCAATTTCATAATCACCATAGCCGTAATGGCCTTTGTTTGATACATTCTGGGAGATGCCTTTTGAATCGGTTATTTCACCCCATTTGGCGTTCAGCCATATTTTAATGTTCTTCTTTTGGAGGTGGAGATAAGTAAAGTTTTTCTTGTCCTTTCGGAATGCGATATACATTTTTTGAGGTACAACCTCAATATCATCAGCAAGAGTTAGGATTCTGTTCCTAAGTAGTTCGTAGAGTTCTTTAATTTCTTCAGTTGGCTTTGTTAGATGGTCGTCTTCTGTATATACTTTGATTTCATCCTGGACAGCCTTTAACTCTTTATTCTGTTGTGTAATAGGCTTGATACTTTCTGCGGACTTTGATTTTTTAATGGGAGTAATTGAAACAGTTTGATTCTCGAACCTTTTTACTTCCCATAGCTCAATTGCAATGTCTTTGAAGTTGGTTGCCAGTTTCTGATTTTCAGTAAAGCTGGTGGAGACAAAAACTACTCGTGTTTGCGACCAATCTACTTCATTCCGGGTTAGTTGTTTTTGTAAGGATTCGTTGTATTCAATGATGAAGTCAGCCTTGTTTTCCAACATTAAACTTAGGTAGGTAAAGCCCTGATCCACAACGCTAATATTTTTGTCCTTTTTGTATTCAATTATTATAAACGCTTTGGATTGAGGGTCAAAAGCAAGGGTGTCTATACGCTTATTCTTAATGGAAAACTCAGATTTTACCAAAACCAACCCCATAATTGTATTGAGGTTCTGCTCAAAAAGTAACTGTATCTCCCTTTCCAATTTGAAGGGTGCCTCTTTAATCTGATTTAACGTTCCTTGTTTGTTAGCGTATATTCCCATAACTCTTATAGATTTTCAAAAAAGGCTTTTACATCAGACAATGGAGTGGCATTATTGAATGTAGTAACAACATTGCCTTGAACAGATCCTTCTCTTACCTCAATATTTCCAGTTGTGTGGTTATATGCGAAACATAATGTTCGATCACCAACTTGTAGCCACAGCACATTTTTCATTTCGCCCTCACGAGACATTACTCTGATATTATCGGTTGTTCTCCAAATAATGCCTCCTGCAATGGCAAGTGCAATTTCATTTACATTATGAGCATGGTGATTAGCCCTGTCGAGTACGCCTGAAATGTAGGCTCTCAATATTTCGATATTGTGAATTGTGGTAGCCATATTATCCGTTTAAGTATTTTAATAGTTCGTGTGGTTTATTTAAAAGGAAGCCATTCTTTTCAAGGTCCTGCCGCTGCTCATCTGTAAGGTCAAATATTAACGTCTGTTCCTGTCCATTCGTAACAGCCTTTATCAATACAATTGAACCAAGTTTCATGGCAATATTGGTAGTGTCCTTAACGCTTTCCAGAAGCTGTGCTGCAGCACTTACTTTTAATCCGTCAATTTCTGCCTGTACTTTCTCAATGTGCGCTAATTCAAGGCTTCTTTTCCCTTTTTTATAAATATCCTGTACTTCATCACTCTTTCTAAAGTTCTGAACTGCTTTTATTCCCTTCTTGATCCATGAGCCTTGTTCAAATGTGCCCTCATCAGTGATACGAAAGCCCAATGCTTCTGTGAAATTCCTGTAGGATTCGTACACTTCTTCTGCCAGCAGAAAATCATCTGTATCCAAATAAATATGCCCGTCAGCATACTCTGTTATTATGCTGGCATTGCTATTTGATTGAAGCGTTCTTTCAAAGTCATCACATAATTGATTGAGATTGTCTTTTGTTTCTCGCAGGAAGAAATCGCCTAAGTTCTTATGACGAATGGTGTATTTTCTGTAGAGTTTGGAAAAGTCAGAATAAATCTCATCCTGAGAAAAAGCAGAGCCGTCATCATTGATTTTTGCAATTAAACGCTGGCCTGTATCGTCTGACTTGATAAATTCAAACAGAGAAGTGATTTTCCCTTCAAAATCAGCAATCAGTTCGGCAATGGCTTCTTCTTCCTGGTTACGCTTCTCAATGACTTTGAGAATGTTGTATTTGTATTTATTTGGCTTATTGGGATCTGTTGGTTTATCGTTCTTTGTTCTCTTGCCTTTTTCCTTTGGCTCAGCCGGTGCCACAATTCCAATGCGATTGTCAAAGTAGATTTCTACATCATCAATTATTTCATCCTGCTTGTTGATTTGGTTATACAGCATATTGTATTTACGCCAAAACTCCAACAGCAATTTTTCACTGTATTTAGGGTCTAATTCAATTACAAACTCAATAAGGTTGAGAATTTTGAAGTACCCTAATACTTTCTCCTTGAGCTTCTTTGATTCCTCTTTTGATGCCCTTATATAATGGTCTAATCCATCCTCAATTTCTCTTATTAAGGCAATATCAGGGTTGGTAGTGTGAAAGGTTTTAAATGCAGGGAAATGCTTCTTAAATAATGAGTGTCCATTTAATTCCTTGTACAGATCGATCAACTTGTCTTCATCACCTAATGGGTCAAAATCTGAAACCACAACGTTACTGAAGTGCTCGAAAGCTGCTTTGATATTCTTAACATTGACGTTCTTGTATGAGAAGTCAATTATTTTACAATCGTTCTTGTACTTGGTAGTTCTGTTTACTCTGGAAATGGTTTGAATAGCGTTGATGCCTCTTATTTCCTTATCTAAGAACAGGGTGTGAAGTTTGGGTTCATCAAATCCGGTTTGCAATTTGTCAACCACTATGATTAAGCCGTTCTTCTTGATAGCGAAATTTTGCAGAACTTTTTCCTCATTTAATCCACCATTCAGGCCGCTTGCGCTTCTATATTCTTGACTATCCGAATACACAATGTAAATAGGAGCATCCGCAAAACGTTCATATTTCTTTTGGGCTGTTAGTTCTGCATAATACTTATCAATAAAGCCCTTATACTTAATCGCTGCCGGAATAGATGAAACTGCCAGCATTGCTTTTGCTGTGCCTCTTATATTGTGATACACAGAAGACAGTAAGCGTTCAACAACGAATTTTGATATGGCTTCAATTCGTTCTGTATTAAGATAGATTCTCTTTTTACGAATAGCGTATTTCTTTCCTGCTTCATCAATACCTGTGTCCGTATCGTCCGGTATTTCTTCAAATCCATAGCCCTTATCGCCTTCAAAGCCTTCCAGTTCATTATCAGGCACTTCAAAGAACATTTTAGCGGAGACAGGAACTATGCCCTTAATCGGGTTTAATATATATCCGTCTTGAATAGCTTCACGCATAGTGTAGCTATCAAATGGAATCCAGATTTTTTCGGATTCAGCATATTTATTGAACTCACCAAAGCGGGCCAATGTATGGTCGCTTGGTGTAGCGGTGAAACCGACAATTAAGTTCTTTTTAGTGTGCTGCTTCTGATATTCTTTGCTTTGATCGAAACTGCTTTGTAGTTCATCAAAGACACTTACCATTTCTTCATGCTGAACTCCACTGTTACTTCTGTGAATCTCATCTATCAGGAATGCTATTCTTAATTTTGACAGCTTCTTCACAACTGCTTCATCTAAGATGTTATTTACAGAAGTGAATTTTTGAAGATTAACCACAACAATCCTTTTATCGCTACTTAATGCAGAAATAAAGGACTTCTTATCTGTTGCCTCAATGAACATCCCTTTTTGAATGTTCATGTTGTGCAGCTTAGAATCTAACTGATCTCTTAATTGCAATCTATCCACAACAAGCATCACTTTATCATAGACGTAGTGGCCGTCTTTGCGAAGGTCTTTGAGTTGTAAGGCAGTCCAGCCTATGATATTACTCTTACCAAAACCTGCTGCATATTGCAGAAGTAGGGAGTAAACTGTTTTGTTGTTTTGATACTTCTGGCGCTTAGCAATCAGTTCTTTTATTTGATTTTCACCTATGCCTTTCGCTCTTAGCTCCCTTTCCAGTTTCTTAATGAAGTAGTCCGGGTCATTTTCGTTCTCTAAAAACTCACCAATCTTAGAAAGCACCTTATCTGTACCAAATTTCTGTTTGGGTCTTGGGGCAATTAGCCTACCATCATTATGCTTGTACTCTTTTGTTTTGCTTCCTTCCTTTTTAATCAGCTCACGTTCAATGAAATTGTAATAGAGGATTTCTTTCTCTATCATTTTCTTATCGTACAGAGCCTTAAACACTTCTTCAAATCGCTCTGTTTTAGAGGCTTCCCTGTTTCTTAATGGATAAGGTTTGAAGTCTTTTAATATTTTCTTTTCATATTGCTCAAAATCATAACTACCGCTGGCTACTGTGTTTTTTATTTCGTCAAACTGGTTTGCAATATTCCTTATAACATAAGTGTCGGAAATGTCCGTTGAAGTGATGTGTATTGCCTTTTCAAATATTTTCAGGAAGTCTTTGCGGATGGATTGTGATAGGTCATTTTTATCAGCAATGGTCAAATACTCCTGGACTGCATTTAGGTAGTCTTTACTTACTTTCTTTCTTCCGTTCTTCTGTGCTGTTTGATTGGTCCAATTGCTTTTCAGTTCACTGTAGCCCAAGAATATTCCATTAAGAAAGAAGGATAAGTCCGGACGGAATGAGAAATACTGTTTTCCTTCAAAGCGGAACGTATAAGGCAGTTCCTGAACGACTGAGAATACATTTTGATCAAACAGGTTGTCTTCTTCAAATTCACTGCCACTGGGATAAAACAAATGCAGTTTTACACCCTCAAACGTAACAGATTTGTTGGTGTTAATGAAAATAGCCATGTTCATGGATGACTTTATTTTTTCATCCAAGAATTTGGTAAAGGCATTTAGCAGGTCTTTTTCACTTGCGAATTTTTTGAGCAGCTTTCTGTAGTTACTCTTATTCAGATCCGTCTCTGAGATGAAGTGCTTTAAGTCTTCAATGATGAAGAAATTTGGCGAAACCGTATTCGCTTTTGCCTCTTTGTACAAAAGGCCGTCCGGTCTTTCGCAAAGAAAGTGGATGAGGTATTTATCTTGTAAGTCTAATTCCTTCATGTTAATCTTTTAATACTTTTATCTTGCCTGTAACCACATCATTAATAAGTGCTTTGCGGAGTTCTTTCAGTGTAATGATTTGTTTCTGCATGTTTTCAATGATCTTAGCAATGGTGTCCAGTTTAGCGTCAAGAAAACTGACTATTTCTTCTTGTTCTTTAAATGAATCGGGTATGTAAACAAAAAAGTCATTAACCTTCTCCATTTTCAGGTTGATTCGTGTAAAACCCTTGCCTTCAACGATAAGTAACTGCCTGTAGTAGTCTGATAACATCAGGTAGTTCAGGAAGTAAGGGTTAGTTTTACGAGAGTTAACCCTATAACCCTTACAAAAGCTATTCAGGTAGGTTTCCTCAATGTCTTCCGCTAAGGCTGCTGACTTGCCAATATCTTCATATCCCTCTGAACTCATCAGGAAGAAAATATCTCCCTTTCTTACCCGATTTTGTTTTTCGCCCTCATAAACTACCACCGTGCCCAAATGGTCTCGCTTCAAATAAGTGTTGTTAGCAATGTTGGTGAATGGAATAAAGCCTTTATTATCCGGGTTATCGTCCTGGTTAAAGTCATCCCCACTTTTACCAGAAAGACCACTGTACAATGAGCCTAAATCTTTAAGCCGATACCTGAGCCATTCTTTAGGAGTTGCAAAACCCAGTTCGTTGATGTGTAGTTCGGCATTTTTATTCAGTCCCTTTGAAACCGTTTCATTGATCAGACTTTTACGCAACTCCTGATAGTAGCCAATCTTTTTTTCTAACAAACTTACTTTCTTGTCAATCGCTTGGCTTTTGTTGTCAAGGTATTCGGCAATTGCCTTTTGTTCCTCAATAGGAGGTATGGCAATAAATATCTGTTTTAGGTCATCAATGTTGAACCTGAAGACCTTTAAACCTGTAGCATACTTCTGTAATTCAGTGCTGAATTTCTTTGAAAAGTAATACAGATACTTTCCTATAAGAACCTTTCTATTGGGTTTAAAGAGGATTTGTTCACCCCCTAATAATCCCAATTCTTCCTTATTATAAAAGCACGAATGACCTAAATCCTCTATAGTCTCAGACGTTGATATTAAAATCGTGTCTCCCTGATTTACAACTTGATTTTTTTTATAAAACTCACTATTTACATAGTACTGAAAGTCATTGTTCACTTCATCTACTTGGTAAGTTTTACCATACTGTAAAGCAACGTATTCACCGCTCTCTAATAATTCATCTTTCTTAAACCCAGTATTACCTCTTACAAGCTCGCCAATCCAGTCTATTCTGTGATTAGTCCAGTGATTTGGAACATCTCCTAACCAATCAATTTTGGAATCCTTATATGATTTGTATTTCATCATAAAGCCAATTCCTTTTCTAATTTGGTTAAATCGTTCTCCAGTGCTTCTAAATCTGAATTGATGCTTGAAACTTCACGCAGTTTCTCAGGATGATAAAACACCTTGTTGAAGTTAATCTCCACCCCAACAACATTATCTAAATACTCAAACGGCTTGGTAACGTACTTAGCCATAAAATCTGCAATCCATTGTTGGTTTTCAACTTCATTAGGGGAATAAGGTATTATCTCGTAATCTTTTTGAAGGTCTTTGGTTAGTGTGACTGAAATTGCTACTGATGCTCCTTTTGTTTTAGTTGGCTTCTTGTATGACGATTTGATGACTATTTTTCCGCAACCTAATTCCGTTTGTTTACCGCCTACTTCTTCAATGATCGTGTCCTTGTCATTATCATACCAGTACACTGCTTTTTTAGCCTTTACCTTCAAGTTTTGCTCCTTGTAATCCAGGGCTGCTATCATAGGTTTTAACTCCTCATCAAATCGTTCTTTTAGGTTTTTGAATTTGCCCTTGTCAAAATCAGTGATTTCAAACTCAGTTATTTCAATTGGATCAGTATCTGAATCAACACTTATTTTTAGCGGGGTTAGTTTAATAGATTTGGCTTCTACTTTTTCACCTTCCTTGTTCTCCTTAACAGGCATTTCAATGTGCTTCCCGTTTTCATCCAAATTGGTAAGCATTATGCTCTGACGATTGTAATAGAATTGCCACTTGTCAAAAACTTTACAGAAATCATTGTCTTTGAACTCGGTGAAGGCTTTAACTATTTCAGCCCTGTTGTTCGGGTTCATCTGCTTACGCTTCTTACCCTTGCTTTTCTTCAAAGGTTCGTAAAGTTCACTGGCATTTATCAGGATTACTTTATCCTCTCTTTCAGCAGGCTTGTTCTTATTGAAAATCCAGAGGTAAGTGTAGATACCCGTGTTGAAAAACTCATCCGTAGGCATTTGAATGATGGCTTCTACCCAGTCATTGTCAAAGAAATGTTTTCGGATGGTACTCTCACCACTACCTGCATCACCACTAAACAAGGTGGAACCATTATGAACAACAACCGAAAGACCGTCATTTTCCAAATGGTAAAGAATGTGTTGCGTAAATAAAAACTGCCCGTCTGAAATGGACGGGAGTGCCACAAAACGCTCTGTAGTGTCGTTCTTGATGTCTTTCTGATAACCTTTCCAATCCACACCGTAAGGTGGGTTGGCAACTACAATATCAAAGCGTTTCTCAATGAAAGAAATGTTGGTTAGTGTGTTCCCATATTTTATTTCAGAATCTGCTCTGAAACGGCTTTCAATCTTTGCCAATGCGTAAAGACTGTCACTCCAATCTTCACCGTATGTTTTTGTTGGTCTTTTGAATCTTTCCTTGATTTTATCCTCTACACCAAAGAGTAAGTTACCACCGCCACAAGTAGGGTCGTAGATTGTCAGGAACTTGCCGTTATCCTCAATTTTAGAAGCAATTAATTCGGAGATCAATGAAATAATGTCGTCTGGTGTATACTGCTCTCCTGCTGTTTCTGCTGAAATATCTGCCCATCTTCTTTTAATGTGTTCTTCAAGCGTGGTTATTTCGGAGTTATTGAATGGCGTAAGATCAATTTCGCTCCATGCTTGTACGGTCTCGAATAGGATCCTTTTCTTTTTAAGCTGCCCACTTATACCTGTTATGTCCAGGAACTTTTCTTCTTCCGTGCCTTTATCAACCCCTAATAAATATCTGGTTTCAGGGTCGAATGATTTTAGGTAGAGGTGAAAATCAGCATCAAATGTTTTGTCGTTTTTGCAGATGTCCTTGAGGGATTTTCCTTTTCGGATGAGGTAGTCATTATACCCTAAACCTTCTAACTGGAACATTTCGACAAAATCCTCCATGTCGTCTTTACCTACTTCTTCTTCCAATCTTTGAGCCTCTCTAATCAACCTACTCTCGACCATGAGAAGCGCAAAGTAGGGCATCATGTATTTAGGAAAATCACTTTGCTTGATACCTGCCCCAATTAGCAAGTCGGCTGTTCGCCATACGTCTGATTCGTATTTCAGAATATTAATGCCCATATTTCTTAATTTCTCGTTGTACTATTTTTAATGCCTCCTTTGCTTGCGGCTCGTCTTTTAATAAATCAATGACTTGATCAGCCAGCCATAAGGATAGGAGTTGATCTTTATCAGTTTCAAGTAAGGTGCTCAGCTTCTCTACATGCTCTTTTCTTGCCTTTCTTTCACCCCTTTCAATCTTGCTGAATAGTGGCGTGTCAATTTCAAGATTTGCTGCCAACTGTCTTTGAAGAAGACCTTTGCTCTCTCTTAATTCTCTTATTTGTTCACCAAATTCCATGACCTTTCAAATTATGACTTGTCAATAATTGACAAATATAAGAAAGAAAAAGAAGAAAAGGATTAAACAAAAGAAAAGATTCGAGCAGAAGAAAGCCCGCTAATGTTGGCGGGCTTTTGATGGGGTTATACCTTCTTGTAATGGCCGTATTCTTCAGGTATCAGATATTGTGGTTGCAACTTCTTCAGTAGGCCATCAACGCTGCGTGGAGATAGCTTAAACCTACCACCTATCTCAACAGCTTCTGATCTTTTGAAGCTATCAGGTAGTGCATCAAAGAACTTACGTTTGTTGTCTCGTCCTTTGAACGCTTGTTTATCTTCCTGCTTAGGCAGGTTGTTATACATCAGCAAACTGTGTTGTAAATAGGTGTTTGCCAATGCCAATGCGGATTCAAAGTCTTCATCCGTACAGGTTACCTGCACCGTTAACTCCCCATTTTCGTGCTTACGAAGTGCGGTAAACAACATGCACGTTCTATACAGGATCAGCCCTAAACGCTTAACAACACTTCCGGCTTCATCACCTGTAAAGATTGCCACCTCTGTAAGCCAAAGTTCAAAGGTTGAATTGATTCGTTGCCATTGGTTGGACGTTAGTAATACATCCGTTTTTGACTGTGCCAGGAAGTTGGTGAGTTCAAAGACTTTCTGCGAAAGTCTGTTAAACAGTTCAGTGAGGTTAACGCCACCGCCCAGCGGAGAAACATCACGCCATTTCTGCTCAGTTTTGAAAGCATAGAACAGGAAACGACTGAACAATCCGTCTTCTGCTGACCCTATCAGGTTGCCTACCTGATTAGGAGTGCCAGATAACGCAACTGAAAGTTGCGGTTCTTTTACTTCTATGAACTCATTGTTAGTCTTTCTACTGCATGAGATTTTCTCATGGTGAAAAGCCTTTCGGAGCATATCAGAGTATGAACCCCATTCTTGTTTGAACACGTTACCCATTGTGTCGGCTTCTGTTTCGCATATCACACCCTTTCCATTATTCTGCTGTAAGTGCCACAGAATTTTAGCGTTACTGGTGTTGGCTGGAACATACAACACGTTAAACGGAGGTTCTTCCGGTGGTTCAGGTGTTTCATCACTATCCTTTTTCTTTGCACGTTGTGCCTGTTTGTATTGCTCCAACTCGGCTTCATACGCTTTTCGTGCTTCATCAGAATTGTTGCGCATGGTATCGTGAAACACATCTCCTAAATTCTTTGCAGATAATAAAGCACCTTTGCCGCTGGCGGCAGGGGCTATAATAAAACCGAAAAGATTTGGATAGACCGTGCGTTGAGCATATACTCCTGAAACATTGGGCAAGCATCCGCTAAGGATGCAAATTGCCCCAGTGAGAAATACATCCCTTTCCCGTACATCAGGAAAGCCGTGTGCTCCTTCTCTCAGAACATCAGGAAGTGCCTGGTAAACTAAATCAGGTATCACAGGTGAATTGAGTAGATAGTCTTCATTGTCCTGCTCATTGTTCTCAGTTTGCAAGGGTTTTGCGGAAGCAAAATTTGCAAACTCATGAACATGATGTTGATATGAGCTTTTGACAGATGTTTCAATTTCAGAATGGTTGAGGTCATATTTACCCCCAATTAAATCAATTGCAACGTCTTCCGGCATTCCTGCACGGTTACAGTTGGAAGCAAGTAGATAAACAAAGTTGTTTCGGTTACCTTCAATGTAAGCTGCTTTCTGTTCTGTAAATGTGATGCACTTTTCAAACACTTCATACCAATTGCTTTCGGGTTCTTTCACAATTTCGGGATCTTCCTGTACTAACTGCACATGGAATTTCTCATGCTGAATGTTGCGGTAACAATCCGGATCTGATGAAAAGAAACATAAGCGTGGTATGTCTTTCCCGGAACGGTCTATTTCTAAGTTCAAAGCACGTTCGTAATAGTCTGCCACCTGGTTGTAAGCAGTTACGTGATTTTCTGCATCTGAATCAACTTCAACGAGAATTTTTAGACCGTTGCCACTCGGAGAACGGAAGCAACAAAAGGTGTAGACTGCTATACGTGCAATGTTTAATGCATCTCCCAGTTGCTTTTCGTTCAGTTTGTCCAGGTCAAGAATAATGAAACCGCTGTATTGTTGGAGCATCTCTGCTGTTCTACCTCCTTCAAACTTCCCGGATGCCGTGAACGCAGGGAGTTGTTTTTTGAGTTTGTCGGCTTCATCTTTCTTACCATCTTCAAGGCACCTTCTTATTTGTTCAATTTCACCCTGATATTTCCCTTCCTGAATGTCTTTCGTAATCAGGAGCAAGGAACGGTGCTCAACAATCTGAGTGAAGTTTTTATATACTGTAGCTGTAGCCATTACTAATCATTTTTAAGGTTATTGGAATTGATCGCAGCAGGCACTTTGTGCTTGTCGAGCATTTCGAGAATGTCGCTCATGCGGTAGTATATTTTTCCGCCAATCTGAGAGTAGGCAATTACACCCTGGTCTCTCCATGATTGCGCAGTCCGTTTACTGATATACATGAGCTGCAGGAACTCCTGATTGTCAAGAAATACGTTCTCAACATCAGATTGCTTGGCCTTTAGGAACACCTCAATACTTGTGAGGCGTTCCGTAATTTCCTGATAGGCTTCTTCTGTGATAACAATATTTCTCATAATCAAAACCTCCTTCCTTTATTGATTATGTAATCCGCAGCTTGCTGCTCTATTTCATCCTGAGAGGATTGGCGGTTGCGTTGCAACCACTCGTCCAGCTCCTGACGGTTGAAATAGATCTTCTTACCGTTAGGTTTGTAATGCGGTATCGCTCCCGTACTTGTTAGTTTGTACAAGTGCGACTGTGATAGTTCCAGGTACTGACATGCTTCATTGAAGTTCAGTACGTTTTTGAGAATGATGTTTTGATCCAAAACATGCTTCTCAATTATTTCGAGACGTTTTAATATTTCGTCCATGACTTAATCAAATTTTAATTATGAAATGGACCTTAGCGCTAAAGTCATCTCCGTTTATCGAAGACAGTACAAATTTGGGGTGAAAACGCCTGCTATTTGGGAGTTACAGAAGGGTGTAGTGTAGAGTGCAGAGTGTAGAGTGGCACCTCAAAAACTTGATAGTTGCAGAATGGCGAAAATGATAGGAAAAGAAAAACCTAAAAAAAGAAGAAGGTGTATAGTGCAGAGTGGATTACTTAATCAGTTCTACAGCCTTATCAAGTATGTCTCCTGTTGCACTTGGTCTCTTGAGGCTTCTAAGTTTTGAGCGTTCAAACGCTGACCCGTCAGACTGAACAAAACACTTGCAAGCAACTTCCCATTGCTTCTGTTTTAGATTCTCAACCAATTCATGTTCCGTATAGATGAGTTTAATGAAGTAATAGAACTCACTTATGTTGCCCGTCCAATGTACGGGGGTGGAAATCTCCTTGCCTGAAAATACTTTTTTGAAATTGGTCAGCGTGGTGTCTTGGGCAATGAAGTTGTTCTTTTTCAGACTGTCATGCAGGTCGGCAAGTTTGTCTGAATTTGTGGCCAGTTGCTTATAAATGAATGACTGCAGGGTGATTTCAACAGGAGAAGGTTGAGGTGTACTAATTTGCTCTTGCTGAGGTTCAATTTCGATAATTTTGATTTCTGATATGTAAGCAGTATCCGGGATAGGTTCACGTAATAGTTGAGTATAGAAGTCATTAATTATGAGGGTGTCGGAAATAGATTCCTTAAACGCTTCTTGCAATTCTAAATACAGATGCATTAAGGACACTTTGAGCAACTGCATTACATAGGTGTCAGATTTATGAATTTCATCCAATTCTATGGACGTTTGTTTCGGATTTATGTAGCTTAAACTGTAATCCTTTTCCTTGATGATTTTACCTATGTCTGATAATCTCGTTTTGAGCTTTTTTTCAAGCAATTTATCAAGCCAGTACGCCTTTATCTTTTCGTTATCGTCAGCCGAAATAATGTCGTGGAATTGTGTAATTGTAGCGATAGTTTCATTGGTGATTAGTTTGGCGTAATATTTCGTTTTGTGATTAAAGGGTCGTTCAAAATTAACTACATATTTATACTCAAAAGAAGGTGTCTTTTGCTGGATTTTGTGGATTTCAGAGGCAAACTTCTCGTCAATGGCATTGGCCTCTTTCCAGGGCGCTTGATTGCCATATATTAATTGATCTAATGATATAGTTATATCTGTCATAAGTCTAAATGAATTTTGTTAGCAGCTTCTTTCTTCTTCTCATCAATGATCTTAGCGTAAATCTGAGTAGTCTTTAATTCTCGGTGTCCAAGCAATTTTGAAACAGTGTATATATCTGTGCCCAATGTAAGTTGCAGAGTGGCGTAGGTATGACGGGCGCAATGGAAAGTAATGGTTTTGGAAATGCCGGCACGCATCATCCATTGTTGTAATCTCATGTTGTGCCAAGAGCTGTACTTCAATCCTTTAAATACTCTTTCTTCTGCCAGACCTTCATCACCTAACAGATCACGAGCCTGATCAGATATAGGCAAAGTTTCAACGCCTTTCGTTTTCTGTTGTCGGAAACGGATATACCAGCCCATTTCATCTGAATGTTGAATTTCTGACCAGAGTAGCTTTTGAACATCTGACCAACGTAACCCGGTTAATGCACTGAATAGAAACGCTCTTTTTAGAATTGGTATATCACATTCTGCTTTTGCCGCAGCTTGCAGTTCTTCAAGCGTTAGAAATTCTCGTTCGGGTTCACCTTGTTTGAAAGTAGAAACCTGTTCAGCAGGGTTCTTTGAGATAATACCATCCTTTAAAGCCTGCTTGAGCGCAGCACGAACTTTATTGAAGTAAGAGTAGCAGGTGTTCTGAGAAAGGTTTTTTTCGGCAGAAGTCTTTGCCTCATTTTTTAGGTAGTCTTTGAAGTCCTCTAACCATCTCTTGTCTATCTCTGCGAAAGTAACATCACGCTTGGCAAATTTCTTCAGATGCTTATGCATACTATCCCAATTATCGTAGTTGCCTTTACTGGATTTACGCTTTTCTGCCAATAGTTCAACGTACCTAAGAAAACTACCCTTTAACCTTGATTGATCCTGAAAACCATAAATGCCGTTCTGTACTTCCAAATGACGTTTGGAACGGATGCTTTCAGCAAGTGCCAATGTCTGTTTGTTTTCCTCTTTCTGTTTGGTGGTTAGCTTTCCCTTTTCAGGTTCGGGGTGGAGGTATAATTTCAAATATTCATACTTGCGCTGTCCATTTCGGTAATAGTCCAGGTACAAACTGATTTTATCTCCCTTCTTGCGTTTTCTCAGTGTGACTTTCATAATGCTTTATTAAAGAGGTTTTCAATATCTACTTTCTGTATGATGGTTCTCCTGCCAATTTTAGCAGCAGGAAGCTGTCCTTTCTCGATCATTCTATAAATTGTCCAACGACTGGCACCAAGAAGCATACAGGCTTCCTTGATGCTCAGGAACTCTTTCTTGTTTACAATGGGATTGAACAGGATCTCATTTTCTGTTTCCTGTTCTGTTGCCTTTTGTATCTTATCTTCTTTAGCTCTTACCTTGTATGCACGACTGGCGCACTTATGTGAGCAGTATTTAGTAACAGTTGTTTTGGCGGTGAACTTCTCACCGCAGAACATACATGTTTTCTCTATTCTAATCTTACTGCTCATTTGTAGCCTAAAGTTGCTTTCTGTTGCTTCTTGTAGCTGCTTGTTGCTGCTTGTTGCTGTATGTAGCAACATTTCGCCATTTCTTAAAAATCTGTTGCCCAGAAACAAAGGCAACAAATAAGGGCAACATTATAGCAACAAATATAGCTAAAAAAGTGCAAACGGGCAACAAGTTACAGTAGATAAAATACGCTGAAAGTATTGAAAAACAAGGAATAACTAAACAAAGGAAAACAACTTCACTTTCCAATACAAAAATTTGCAAAAATATTCCCTAACAAATCATCTGTGGTGATTTCACCGGTGATTTCCCCCAGTAAATTCAGGGTTTCACGAATATCCATGGCCAACAGGTCTCCAGTGATTTGTTGATCCATACCGTCTTTGACTTTTTGGATAGAAGCTGCCACTTTTTTGAGGATTTCGTGATGA
Organism: Crocinitomicaceae bacterium; assembly: GCA_014762645.1. Classification (GTDB taxonomy): domain Bacteria; phylum Bacteroidota; class Bacteroidia; order Flavobacteriales_D; family Crocinitomicaceae; genus Paracrocinitomix. The sequence goes on along the minus strand of JABURP010000099.1, from coordinate 50,937 downwards.
CGAACATTGGTTACAACCGTATCGTCATACGAACTCACGCTCTTGACGCGGCTTACCAGGATCTTCTTCAGATCATCTATCTCCTCCCCTTTCTTGGCGGAAATGAACAAGCCAATATCTTTTAAGTTAACGCGATCGTCTACTTTCACCTTATCAGATTTGTTAAAGAGACAAATAAGTTCCTGATCTTCCTGCACGCTCTTCTTCTCAAAAAGACTGATCTGTTCAATGATTTCATCATCTCTTACCCCTTCCAGATCAAACAAAAGAAGAATGATCCGTGCCTTCTTGATTTTTTCAAAGGCTTTTCGAATTCCTTCTGTTTCAATGCTGTCTTTGGTATCACGAATTCCTGCTGTATCTATAAAACGGAACTCAATTCCATCCAAAACTATGGTGTCTTCTACCGTATCTCGTGTAGTTCCAGCAATATCGCTCACAATGGCCCGGTCTTCATTCAACAATGCATTCAACAAGGTTGATTTTCCTGCATTTGGTGCGCCTACAATGGCTACCGGAACACCACTTTTCAACACGTTTCCGTACTGAAATGAAGCCACAAGGCTATTTACTTTTTTATCAATTTTATCCAACAGATCCGTCAACTCTTTTCTGTCAGCGAATTCAACATCTTCTTCAGAAAAATCCAATTCCAGTTCAATGAGCGAAGCAAAATTCAGTAGTTCCTGTCGCAATGCTGATATTTCCTGAGAAAATCCGCCCCGCATTTGGTTCATAGCTACTTTATGAGCGGCTTTTGAACGTGAGGAGATCAGGTCGGCTATGGCTTCCGTTTGCGACAGGTCCATTTTACCGTTTAAAAATGCCCTTAATGAAAACTCTCCCGGCCCAGCCAAGCGTGCACCTTTGTTTATCAATAAGTTGAGAATTCGTTCCTGAATATAGGTTGATCCATGGCAAGAAATTTCAGCAATATCTTCTCCGGTGAAACTATTTGGGTTTCGGTAAATGGAAAGAACTATTTCGTCAATAATCTCTTCGCCATCTTTTATGGTTCCAAAAATGACTTTATGAGAAGGTATTTCCGTAATATCTCTGGAAAAAACCTCGTTAATAATTTTAAATGTATCTGATCCTGATAGTCTTATAACAGCAATTGCCCCCATTCCCTGAGGAGTACTTAATGCACATATGGTATCTTCCGGATTCTGAAACTTCACCGTATTATTTTTATTCGATTAAAGATATTACAAAGATTTGCAAATCTTATTAACTATTGTCTTTGTTTTACGACAACAAAAACATATTTTTGACCGGACAATTCACAAAACAAAATTATGTCAGTTCTAGTCAATAAAGATTCAAAAGTTATCGTTCAAGGTTTTACGGGAGGTGAAGGTACATTTCACGCCGGTCAGATGATTGAATATGGCACGAATGTCGTTGGTGGTGTTACACCAGGTAAAGGAGGCCAAACACATCTGGACAAGCCTGTATTTAACACGGTATCAGAAGCTGTAGAGAAAACAGGAGCTGATGTATCCATAATTTTTGTGCCGCCGGCTTTTGCCGCAGACGCCATTATGGAAGCTGCAAGCGCAGGAATTAAAGTGATCATAGCAATCACAGAAGGAATACCTGTAAAGGATATGATCAAAGCCAAAGAATATATTAAGGCTTATGACTGTAGGTTGGTAGGACCGAATTGTCCAGGTGTAATGACAGCGGATGAAGCAAAAGTTGGAATTATGCCAGGGTTTATCTTCACAAAAGGTAATGTAGGAATTGTTTCTAAGTCAGGAACATTGACGTATGAAGCCGCAGATCAGGTAGTAAAAGCAGGATTGGGAATTACAACTGCCATAGGTATTGGTGGGGATCCAATTATTGGAACGACTACAAAAGAAGCTATTCAATTGTTGATGGCTGATCCGGAGACGGAAGGAATTGTAATGATTGGTGAGATTGGAGGAAATCTTGAGGCTCAGGCAGCAGAATGGATTAGTGAACATGGTACGAAACCGGTGGTAGGGTTTATTGCCGGTGTTACTGCTCCTAAAGGAAGAACAATGGGGCACGCAGGTGCAATTGTAGGAGGTGAAGATGACACGGCAGAAGCTAAAAAGAGAATTTTGAGAGAACATGGAATACATGTTGTAGATTCTCCAGCAGAAATTGGCATGAAAATGGCTGAAGTGCTTGGAGTAAAAGCATAAATTATCACTCATATTAAAATTTTATTGACTTAAATGAACCTTTCAAACATTGAAGGAATAAAAGTTCGTTTGATTGAACCCAAATTTATTCACACACAATACTGCGACAATTACGTACTGAATGCTGTACATCTTGAAAATATGCGGATTCTCTACACAGAGATACTGGAAGGACAAGATGATTTATCGGATATCAAACTAATGGTAGAATTTGAAGGATCTATTGAAATATCACACGATATCAGTGAACGATATTTAGCCGATAGAATTCGTCCTAAAAAAGGGGAAGCCCTGGTATCAAATAATCCTCGAACACTTGAGTTTTTAAAAGGTGCAAGTGCCCTTATGGGCCAATCGCATCCTGTAAAAGTGTTCACAACTGTTGAAGAAGCGAAAATCTGGTTGGAAAGTATCTAGAATTGTTCCTGTAACTTAGTGGAGAGTAATTAAATTTGGCAAAAATTTTGTCAAATGAAGTTACCGTTTATTCTACTTTTTTTCCTGTTCCAGTACGCTTTACACGCTCAAATAGTTAACATTGAGAACAAACGCTTGCATGGCGATATAGAAGGTTTTCATGGTTCTGCCGATCTTCACCTAAACTTCACCATGAACACTAAACAACTATTACAAATTGGTGATAAATTGAAATTAGGATACGCCTGGAAGAGGAATCATATTATGGTAATCACAGATCATGCTTTTGTGAAATCGGATGATGATAGCTTCATTAATCGGGGATACGAGCATTTACGATATAACTACACTTTAAAGGATTCCGGAAGAGTTGTTTACGAAGCCTTTCAGCAAAGTCAGTTTAATAAAATTCAGAAAATCAATCTGAGATTACTGCTAGGTACCGGTTTTCGATTTAAATTGGTGGATCAACAAAATTATCAGTTAAGTGTGGGCACAGGCGTAATGGGAGAATACGAGGAGCTTATAGATTATGGAATTTCAAGAGATATTTTGTCAACCTCTTATGTGTCTTTTGATGGGCAATTCACCGAAAACGTAGGAATGAATACCATCTCGTACTTCCAACCAAAATTCATTGACTTTGGGAATTATCGATTTGCCAACGAAACATACGTTCGATTTAAAATCAATAAATACCTTAGTTTTAAGTTGATTTATAGCGTGGTTCACGATTCAAGAAATCTTGAAGGTGTCCGTAAGACCAATTATATACTTAAAAACACACTTAGTCTCAATTTCTAGTTATGGATATCGTCATTCTCACCGAAGGCAAATACGTTTCACCCAAAGAAATAAACTGGTATACCGAACAGGTATTACAAGAAGACGGTTTGCTGATGAAAGCATTGGAAAAAAGGGGCTTTAGCTGTACTAAATTAGATTGGGCAGATCCCAATATGGATTGGAGCCAACCAAAAGCATGTATTTTCAGGTCTGTTTGGGATTATTTTCACCGGTTTAATGAATTTGAACGCTTTTTAGGTAAGGTAGACGGTTTAACTCATTTTATCAATCCAATTACTCAAATTAAATGGAACATGGACAAACATTACCTGCTGGATTTGGAACAAAAAGGAATCCCGATAGTCGAATCCTGTTTTTTAGAAATAGGTGATGCAAGAACACTTGAGCAGATTCACAAAGAATTAGGTTGGCAAAAAACAGTATTAAAGCCCTGTGTTTCTGGAGGAGGCAGGCATACCTACTTACTGAATTCCGAAAACTATGCTGACCACGAAGAGGTGTATGCAGAGTTGATTTCAAAGGAAGCCATGATCTTACAACCTTTTCAGGAACAAATTATTGATAAAGGAGAGGTGAGCCACATGGTCATGGGAGGAAAGTATACCCATTCTGTGTTGAAAAAAGCTAAAGACGGTGATTATAGAGTGCAAGATGATTTTGGAGGCGCTGTACATGATTACCAGGCTAGTCAAGAAGAAATAGACTTTGCTGAACAGGTAGCTAAAGCCTGTGATCCCCTACCCGCTTACGCCAGAATTGACGTGGTTTGGGATAATGAAGATAAGTTAGCCATCAGTGAAGTAGAGCTGATCGAGCCTGAATTGTGGTTCAGAAAACATCCTCCTGCAGCAACATTGTTAGCAGATGAAATCGCTAAAAACTTGTAATTTAGGTCTATGCGAAGCTTGTCAGCATTCATATTGTTTCCGCTTGTTGTACTTCCGTTCATTACGGACCGGCCGGACTCATCACCTCAAATCAAATCTATCTATACAATATGCTACAAAGCATCTATGAAGGATAGCAATGTTGTTAAGGGAGAACGCGAATGGTACAATAGTTACCGGTACGATACGCAATACCTGTTTGATAAAAAGGGAAACACCTTGCAAATTATTGACTATGATGACAATGGTCAAATCGAATCTAAAACAAATTTTTCGTACTCAACGGAAATGAACGTTACACGTATGGAACTGTACAAATATGTAGTAAACAAAGAAGTTTTAGATCGCACAGTGAAATACTATTATGATCGCTATAATTTCTGTTATCGTGATACATCATTCAACTCAAAAGGTAAACCAACTATTTATACCAAGTCAGCCAAGGATTACAACCAAAACATTGAGGCCAGGAAGGTTTTTCGAATTAATAATGAACCTATTTATAGTGAGATAATCTACTACTATGACGACAGTACTATTCAAAAAACCGAACAATTTAATTCAAATAACCAGCTGGAACATACCGTAAATTACTTTAAGGATTCTTTGGGTAGGAATGCTGGATATTACGTCATTTCCGGTGAGGATACTTCCCAGTATATCCAAACTTCGTATAATGAAGAAGGTTATGAAATTCGTGAAATAACGTGGTCATCCCAATCTGAAGGTCAAGTAACGGATTATCGATTTGAGTATAAATTCAATGTCTACGGCGATTGGATACAGAAATTAATCTACTTAGGTGATGAACTGCAATACGCAGTAGAAAGGTACATTGAGTACTATGAAGAAGAATGAATTAATCGATCAAAGCGTTTGAAGCTTCCAATTCTTTCTTCAGATATTTTGCTGTTTCTGATTTATACTTTTTAACGAATTCTTCTGGTGTGCCAACTCCCACTACTTCACCCCCATGTTGACCTCCATCCGGCCCTATATCAATAATGTGATCAGCTACCTTGATGATATCCAGATTATGCTCGATAACCAACACCGTATTGCCTTCATCTGCCAGTCTTTGCAGTACATCCAGCAACATTTTTATATCATCAAAATGTAATCCGGTAGAGGGTTCATCCAGTATATAAAACGTTTTGCCGGTGCTTTTCTTTGATAATTCAGTAGCCAACTTAATACGTTGCGCTTCACCACCTGACAGTGTTGTAGATGGTTGTCCAAGTTTTACATAACCCAATCCTACTGAGTTTAATGTCTTAAGACGTCTTTTAATCTTTGGGATACTTTCAAAAAACTCCACGGCATCCTCAATGGTCATTTCAAGAACATCATTGATGTTTTTTCCTTTGAAACGGACTTCAAGCGTTTCGCGGTTATATCGTTTTCCCTGACAATCTTCGCACTCCACGTATACATCCGGAAGAAAGTTCATTTCAATCACACGCACTCCTCCACCCTTGCAGGTTTCACATCTTCCTCCTTTTACATTAAAACTGAACCGTCCGGGTTTATATCCCCTTACTTTAGATTCGTTGATGTTCGCAAAAAGCGAACGTACATCTGTAAAAAGACCTGTATAAGTTGCAGGATTTGAACGTGGTGTTCTTCCTATAGGTGACTGGTCTATATCAATCACTTTGTCGACATGTTCCAGTCCTTTTATCTTGTCATAAGGCAAAGGACGTTTTACCCCTTTGTAGATATATTGATTAAGGATAGGATATAAAGTTTGATTGACCAGGGAGGATTTTCCACTACCTGAAACTCCCGTGACACAAATAAATTTACCCAATGGGAACTTCACGTCTACTTTTTTCAGGTTGTGTCCTTCAGCACCTAGCAATTCTATATTTTTTCCCGTTCCTTTCCTTCTTTCTGATGGGACCTCAATCTGTTTCTCTCCCTTTAAATAAGCTGCTGTGGTACTATCTCCACTCATTAATTCATCTATGGAACAAGCCTGAACAATCTTACCACCATGAATTCCAGCATATGGACCAATATCTACGATAAAGTCAGATTCTTCCATCATTTCTTTATCATGCTCCACAACAATCACAGAGTTTCCTGCATCCCTCAAACGCTTCAGTGAAGTAATCAGACGCGCATTGTCCCTTTGGTGAAGTCCAATACTGGGTTCATCCAAAATATACAGCACGTTCACCAGTTCAGAACCAATTTGCGTAGCCAGTCGTATCCGTTGCGCTTCACCTCCAGACAGAGATTTAGAAGATCGGTTCAGCGTGAGATAATGCAATCCTACATCCATTAAAAAGCGTAAGCGATTTTTAATCTCCTTAAGAATCTCGGAACCAATAGCCATTTGCTTTTTACTCAACTTTTCGGGTAGCTTCTCAAACCAATCGCGCAATGTAGAAAGGTCAGAGTTGGATAATTCACCAATGTTTTTACCATCTATTTTAAAGTAGTCGGCTTCTTTACGCAAACGTGTTCCATTACACACGTCACAGGTTTTCTTATTCATGAAATTCTCCACCCATCTCCTAACCGCCGGTGAAGGAGCTTCTTCGTATTGCCTGGTCAGGTAATTTGTGACGCCTTCAAAAGAGTAATTCTTATTTAATCCATCCACTTCCATTACTTCCTCAAAACCGTATAGAATTTTGTTGATCAGTTCTTCCGGTATATCCTCAATAGGGTCTTTTACAGAATAACCAAATGCAGTAAGTATAAAATCTATCTTGGAAGCTATCCAATTGCTTTTGAGTTTACCTAAAGGCTCAATTCCACCATTTTTAATGCTGATTTTAGGATCCGGAATGACCTTCTTCATGTTAACTTCAGATATAATTCCGAGACCATTACATTTTTTACAGGCACCGTAAGGGGAGTTAAACGAGAATAAGTTGGGTTCCGGTTCTGCATACGAAATTCCGGTGGTTGGACACATTAAAAAACGGCTAAACTGTGAGATATCTCCGGTTTCATGATCCTGCACCATCATCACATCCTGCCCATATTTCAATGCCGCCTGAACGGCTTGTGTTACCCTGTTTTTATGTTCTTCAGATACTTTTATTCTGTCAACAACAATTTCTATGTCATGTATCTTGTAACGATCAACCCGCATACCGGATTTAATGTCCTGTATATCTCCATCAATGCGAACCTTAGAGTACCCTAGTTTCCCTATCTGTTCAAATAACTCGCGATAATGTCCCTTACGTCCCTTTACTTTTGGGGACAGAATAATGATCTTTCTGTCTTTAAACCGTTCAATGATCAAATCAATAATTTGTTGATCCGTGTATTTGACCATTTTTTCACCGGTATTGTAAGAATACGCCTCTCCAGCTCTTGCAAAGAGAAGGCGCATAAAGTCATACACTTCGGTTACGGTTCCAACTGTTGACCTCGGTGAACGGTTTACAGTTTTCTGTTCTATAGATATAACGGGGCTCAGTCCCAGGATTTCATCCACATGCGGGCGTTCCAATCCGCCTAAGAACTGTCTGGCGTAAGCTGAGAAAGTTTCCAAATAACGCCGTTGACCCTCGGCAAAAATGGTGTCAAAAGCCAGGGAAGATTTACCACTTCCGGATAAACCGGTAAATACAACGAGTTGATTTCGAGGTATTTTAAGGTCTATATTCTTGAGATTGTGCTCTTTGGCACCATAGATCTCTATATATTCTTCTTGTGAAACTTCTTCTGACATGGTCTGTTAAGGAGGATTAAAGTTACAAACTATCCACCAATCAGAACATTTTTTATGACTTCTTGTTCGTCTTTTTTGCAATACTGAAGAAGATCACCAGAAGCATTATAACGTACGCCCAGATAAGCACCAGACTCAATGAATTCGGCGCGATAAAATTGGCAACATTATAGGCCAGGAGGCTTGATATAATCCCTAACACCACATAAATCAAGGCCACTTGTCGGTCAGTTAAACCTCTGTATGATAGTGTATGTGTGGTGTGATCTTTTCCGCCTACCATAGGAGATTTGCCTTTTCGCAATCTTCTAATGGTAACAAAGGCTGTATCTACAATAGGGATAGCAAAGGTTATCAAAACCAGAGAAACATTTGAAAAAATAGAGTAATCGCCTCCTTCTATGTTATGATTCCACAAAAACTTTATTGAAAAATAAGCCAGAAACATACCGAGAAATTGAGATCCCGTGTCTCCCATAAATAATTTCGCAGGATTCCAGTTGAAGATCAAAAAACCTGAGATTGACCCCAGTGTGGTAATTAACAAAAAGAGATCGACGTTATTGGTGAGTTTAAACGGTAGTGAAATCCCAAGAATCGTAAGAATAATAAAGATGGAAGTAATGGAAGTGATTCCGTCCATGTTGTCTAACATATTGATAGAATTCATCATTCCTGCCACCCATAAAATGGTAAGTGTAATATTCATCCAATCCTCCGGAAACAGTTCAATTCCACTTCCAGTTGAAACCAGGAGTGCACCGCAGAGTATTTGGCTCCCTAACTTTATATATGGACGTGTATCATAGGCATCATCAGATAAGCCTAAAAGAAAAGCCACATTAATACTGAAGAAAAGCCCTAATAGATCTTTGTTTTGAAAGACATCCTCCTGACCAAAAATGATGGCGTAGATCATAAAACCCAAAAGAAAACACAGGTAAAAACTAATTCCGCCAAGGGAAGGTTTTGCTTCATTACTCCAGCGAATGGTCATATTATCGCGGTCACGGATTCCTAAACTTTTAGCGAACTTTAATAATAAGTTATTTATAAGTGCAGACAGAACAAACGCACCAGCGTAGAACCCCAATAAATTCACTATAGAGTAAAGGCTTTCTTTCACAATTTAAATGGAGATTTAAAGAGGTTAAGAGGTTGAGCTTCATTATCTTTTTCTGAAATAATTGGATTATCCACACCCCAGTCTATATTGATATCAGGATCATTCCAAAGCAACGCATCCTCACTATCGGCATTATAAAATTCCGTGCATTTATAACTAAAGATGGTGTCATCCTCCATAGCCAAAAATCCGTGAGCAAACCCTGGTGGAATCCAGAAATTCATGAAGTTTGATTCTGATAGAAGAACTTTTACATATTGTCCGTAGGTAGGTGAACCCTCTCTTATGTCCACTGCAACATCCAATGCAGCCCCCTTAATAACACGCACTAACTTACCTTGGGCATAAGGTGGTTTTTGAAAATGCAAGCCCCTTAAAACACCCTTTTGAGAGAGAGATTGGTTATCCTGTACAAATTCTAAATCCCCTAAAATTGGTAGTAGTTGCTGTTTATTATAGGATTCAAAAAAGTAACCACGAGAGTCACCGAACACTTTTGATTTGAATGAAACGAGCCCTTCTATTTCGTACGTATTAAATTCCACACTAAGATTTTCTCCAAAATTGCCAAACTTTTTTGGTTTTCTTCTCTTCTGTGTAATAATCTCCATATCCGTATCCATATCCGTAGCCATATCCTTTCTTACTTAGTTCGATACCGTTTAAGACAACAAATAACTTTTTAACCTGCTCATTATTCAATAATTCCCTAACCCTTTGCGTGTAGAATCTCTTAGAATAATTGGCCCTAAACACATAAATTGGACAATCTGCATTATTTAAGATCGTAATACCATCAGAAACAATTCCTACAGGAGGATTATCGATCATTACAATATCATATTCTTCCTTGAATTTCTCAATGTATTTCTCCATCTCCCCGCTAATGATTAACTCAGATGGATTTGGAGGAATGGGTCCCGCGGTAATGAAATCCAGGCCTTCAAGCTCACTATTTTGAATACAATCTTTCCATTTAGCCGAGCCAATCAGAATAGAACTCATACCTTCATGGTTTTCGGCCTTAAAAGCGTGATGTACTTTAGGTTTACGCAAGTCAAGATCAATCACCAATACTTTTTTACCAGACATGGCAATTATACCGCCCAAATTAACAGCTGCAAACGTCTTACCTTCACCTGAAACCGAAGAGGACACTGCTATGACATTAGACTCGTTGTTTTTCAAAATAAACTGAAGGTTTGAACGAATGTGCCGGTAACTTTCTGCTAAAGCCGATTTAGGTTGTAAATGCACTATTAAAGTGGACATTTTTTCATCTGTAACCACTTTTGGGATAATTCCTAAAAATCCAACCTTTGAAGGTAGCAAGCGCTTAAGCTCTTCCGGCTCATATATATCGTTAAACGTAATATATCTAATTAACAGGAAGATGAGACTCACAATAAAGGTCAGAATGATTGCAAGTGCATAAACAAACTTTTTATTGGGAGATATCATTACCGCAAGTGTGGGTGCCTGTAACACCATATTATCCATGGTAAAACCAGCTTTTGAAATGGAGTACTGCGTTTTCTTCTCAATTAATAGCGTATAGTATTTTTCATTGAGATTAAACATTCTATTTAACCTACTCAACTCCATCTCTTTGGCAGGAACCCCATACAACTCAGATTCAACTTTATAAATGCGTTTTTCAAGACTTTTACGTTTGAAATTTAATTGGCTACGGATAGTATTGAGAATGCGCAAAATATTCTTCACCTGTTTATCTACCCTGGATTCAGCTTTCTTTAGATCAGGATGTTCTGGTTGAATTTTATAAGATAGATCTTCCTTTTCGACAAGTATTTCATGTAGTTCCTTTAGCTCACCCACAAGTAAATCTTCATAAGCTGTACCTGTAACTGCAGGAATTACTTTGTATATCTCCATTCGATCATTTAATTCAACCTTGTTGGAGACTTCTTCAATCAATTCAAGTTCAAAGTCAACTTCAATTAACTGGTTTTGAAGTTCATTACTGCGGTCCATCACCGACTTGGTAAAATATTCAGGATCATTAACTGAGCTACTGTCCTTAAAGGATTGTATAGCATGTTCAGATTCCTTTAACTGTACAAATACAGTATCTAATTGCGAATTAATAAAATCTAGAATATTGGCAGAACTTTGCCTTTTTTTATCCAGATCGTACTCAAAGAATGTATTGATTAATGATGAAACCACATCCCGACTGAGGCGTTGGTTATTTGACTTGAAAGAAATCTGAATAGTTCGAGCATCTGGGTTGAGTGTAAAGACATCCAGTCTGGGCATTAATTGAGTGGTCAATATCTCGTAATCATTAAAAACAAAATAGAGTTTATTGACACGTGAGTTATGATTGAACTGGGCTTCATTGTTCACTTTAAACACCATGTTAAAGTATTCATTATTAACTGGTGTATTGGGTTGAATTGAAATTGTTTGTGAAACTCCTTGCTTTTCAAAGGTTAAGTCTACCGCACTACCGGTATTAGTAATAAAAATAGGGACTCCTACAAGTGAACTGTCTTTTAATTCCATCAGCGTGACATGATAACTTGAAAGCAAATACCTTTCTTCGGTTAAAATATCACCCTCGGCGTAATAAGAAATTTCAAGATTGAGATTTCTCAGTGCTTTTTCAAGTAAAAAAGTAGAATGTAGAAGCTCAACATCCTCAGAAAGGTCGTTCTCTTTTTCAAAACCTTCAATATCTAGAATCCGTTTACCTTCATCTTGAGAACTCCGTTGAATAACTGCTGTTGACTGAAAAACTGGTTTCGTATACCTCAAGTAAACAAAACTGGCTCCTAAGCCAATAAAAAGGAATATCAAGGGCACATAAAAATTTCTTTTCAGTACCGTTACAGCCAGATTAAGGTCAAGATCCCTATTCAGACTGTTCCTTTTAATTGGTTTATTGCTTTCAATCACAATTTTATGGCGTTAATGCTGAAATGGTTGCTATTATGACAGCAGCACTTGAAATAAGTGATACAATCGGCGTCACTTCCTTTAAAATTTCTCTTCCCAATTCAGGAACGGGATCAACGTAAATATAATCGTTGGCCTGAACAATAATGTCTGTATACTGTAGCCCCTCAATAGTTGACAGGTCAATTTTATATACTTCGCGTTCACCATCCTTACCTTTTCTGATCAATTTAATTCGGGATGCCCTACCCCTTTCCGTGATTCCGCCAGCAAGAGCAATAACTTCTAACAATGTTGTATTGTTATTTGCCAAATACAAAACCTTGGCATCACCCCCATTTCCTGGAAAAACAACAACCCGCTTATTAGTCACTGAAATTTGAACAAATGGGTCAATATATTTGCTGCTATACCTGTCCTGTAAATAAAGTTCAGCCTCTCTAATTGTCATCCCAACGAGATTTACATCTCCAATCACAGGTAATTTGACTAATGAATCATTCTGAATGACGTAATTCAATGAATTGTTAGGGTTTAATATTTGTGCTTGTTGATTTCCGGTTGAAGTTGAACTAATGTCCAAAACTTTTATTCCGTTATTGGTAAAAAATCTCAACTGAAGGATATCGTTAATATCGATCCGGTAATCGTTTTTTGTTTGATTCAAACTATCTATAGGATCAAACTTAAAATCCTTATCCGTCCGAAGCATCCAGTTGCTGTTAACACCACAGCTTTGCACCATAAGAAGCAAAGTAGTTATTCCAATAATTCCTAACCAATTCTTCATTTTTTAACGCCCTTTTTCTTCAACAGTTCTTTATACAAATTCTCCACGTCCTTACATAAACGTAAGTAGTGGAATTTATCTTTTACGTGAATCCAGCCATTTTGTGACATTTTTCGCCTAATTTCTTGAGAATTCAAAAGAGACAACATGGCTTCACCATACGCTACGGGATCAAAGGAATCAACTACAAGTCCCGTATTTCCATGATCAACTACGTTTTTAACACCACCAACGTTGGTTGTAATTACGGGCACAGCTGCTGCCTGCGCTTCAATCAAACTCACTGGTGTACCTTCGTTCAACGAAGATAAGCAAACCATATCCAAACCTGGCAATGCCTTATCAATATCTTTTATCCAGGAAGTGAAAACAAATATTTCTTCATTCAGTTGATTTTCTATCAATCTCGCTTTGTTTTTAAGATCAGTCATCAGTTCTCCATCACCTATTACAATCACTTTAAAAGGTTGTGTTGTTTTTCCAACTATAAGCTTTACCGCGTCAAACAGAAGTTCATGGTTCTTGATGGCTGTCAGTCTTCCAATGATTCCAATGACAAGTGTCTCTGGAGACAGATCGTAGTCCTCCCTGAATTTTTGTCTTTTTACTTCGTGATTTTCCTGAAACCTGTCCAAATCAAAGCCCAATGGGATTACTCGGAACTTATCTTCAGGTGCTATTTTATGAATACTGCACAGTTCGTCTTTTTGAATCTCTGAAATAGCAATAATTGCGTCTGAACGCTTCGCAACGAATCGTTCTAGGTTTTTATAGAGGGTTGTTTTCAGTTTATTGAAATACGAATGAAAAACATGACCATGGAACGTATGCACAATAACCGGTACGTTCTCTTTATAAGCTGCATACCTTCCTAAAAAACCAGCTTTTGACGCATGAGTATGTACAATATCAGGTTGATATTCTCTAATGATCTCGCGAATCCTCCTCAGTGCTTTTCGATCTTGTGAAAAGGAAATTTCTCTTTGCATTTCCTGCACCAACTCAAACTCAACCCCATATTTTTCAGGAATAAATACTGACGCCCCTTCATGTTCTTCATGTTTACCACCAATAAGTTTTGTTTCAAAATCATCTGACAAGAATGCCGTAAGATAGGTAGCATTATACGTAGGTCCACCCAGGTTAAACCGGTTTATTATTCGCAAAACTTTGATCATTACAAGAAATACTTTTTATACCAGTGTTGAAAGATAATCAGCGACCAGATGACGTAAATTTTCTCTCCAAATGATTTTGACTTTACAGAATTACAAAGATCCTTTACATATCCATAGTTGAACAGGTTTTGTTCTTCAATAAAGGCCTTACTGAAGAGGTCTGATGACAAAACCTCTTGAATCTCATCCCCTAACCAATCCTGTATTGGAATTTCAAACCCTTGTTTCTTTCTGTTTAATGTTTCCGGTGGAAGCATAGATTCAAAAGCATGTTTTAGGATTAATTTCCCCGTTTTCATATCCAATTTATGATGAAAAGGCAATGAATTAGCAAATTCTACCACATTATGGTCCAGAAACGGCGTTCTGACTTCTAATGCATGGGCCATGCTCATAAGGTCCACTTTTTTGAGCATATCGTTGGCCAGTACCAATTTCTGATCCGCTATAAGATAGTCAGACATATCATAAATTTCACTGCCTGTCCAACCTACTTTTTGCTTCATCTCTGATTGAATAAGCTGAGTAGCTTCTTCCTGAGAAATAAAACTACACCATTCAAAGTAACGCTGTTCGTTACTGAGGTCAACTCCCTTACCTAGCTTCTGTAGCTTACGATTTAGGTCACCAAACTTATCTGAACGGGATACTCTCAGCTTAGCTAGTAATCCGGAAGCTGCTTTGACACCCATTTTACGCGTGCTGGTCATATCGCGAACCATCATTTCAGCCCTGTGTTTCCGATATCCAGCAAACAACTCATCCGCACCATCCCCGCTGAGTGCAACCGTTACATGCTTTTTTGTTTCACGAGCTAATAAGTACATAGCGAACGCAGATGAATCACCAAATGGTTCATCAATTGCATCCAAAAAAGCACCAAAATTTTCCTTGAAATGTTTTCGTGTCAGAATAAATTCGTAGTGATCTGAACCAATATGTTTTGCCACTTTTCTGGCATAATCTGATTCATTAAAGTACTCATGATCAAATCCTATGGAGAAAGTCTTTAGATCTTCTTTATGTTTCCTGGCAATTGCTGAAATAATTGAAGAATCCAGGCCGCCACTTAAAAATGTTCCCAAAGGTACATCCGCGACCAATCGTTTTTTAACGGCAGTTGTGAGTATTGAACGTAGCTCGTCAGCAGCATCCTGAAAAGACAGCCTGGCCATGGGTTGTCTTTTGTTTTCGTAATATGCGGTAAATCTTGGTCCTCCGTCATCAATTACGCCTAAATGACCCGCTTTTACCTTATATGTATTTTTAAGAATCGCATTTGGAGCAGCAATATAGGTCAACCTGAAGTACTCATTAAAAGGGACTTCGTCAATTGATTTTTCTATATCAAATCGAAACAATGCATGTAATTCAGATGTCAGTATAATCTTATCCTCATCTTCATAAAAGACAAGTGGCTTAATACCCATACGATCACGGGCATAAAGAATCTTATCGTGCTGCTGGTCATAAAAAATAAAAGCAAAAAATCCGTTGAGTTTTTCCAGTGCTTTTTCACCGTAGTGAATGAGCATGTACAATAAGACTTCAGTATCTGACTGCGTTTTAAACTGTACACCTTCCCTGATAAGTTGTTCTCGGAGTTCTTTGTAATTATAAATTTCCCCATTAAACACTAAATGATACCGGTCCGAAGAATCTGACATAGGTTGATTGGCGGATTCTTCCAAATCAATGACTGAAAGTCGGGCATGACCGAGGCAAACTTTGGAATATGTTTTGATAGATTGATTATCAGGACCACGGTGCGCTAACTCCTTTAGGGCGGAAGGCATTTTTTGGAATTGCAATTCCCCATTTTTATTTTTTGCCCATATGCCAATTATACCGCACAAAAGTTTCTAATTTTAGCGCTACAAATATATACCGAAGGTTAAGCATTACAATAAAATGACGAAGTATTTATTCATAGTTCTGGCACTTGTCTTCAACACGACAATCTCCCGGTCCCAAACTCAACCGGAAAAGCCAAACACGGTAATTCAGAATGCCGGTGAATCTTTACTCACCTTCAGCAAGTTACGTCATGCTGCTTTTAGTTTTTACGTTAAAGATCTCAATTCAGGAGCTATTGTTGCTGATGTAAATGGAGATATGAGTATTCCATCAGCTTCTACCATGAAACTGGTTACAACAGCTACTGCTCTGCAACTGTTGGGTTCAGGCTACCGGTTTAAAACAAGCCTAATGCATTCCGGAGAAATTGATTCATCCGGAACATTAAATGGAGATTTATATATAATCGGCGGAGGAGATCCAACATTAGGGTCAAGATATTTTACTAAATATGGTGAGGAGCGTGACTTTTTGTACGAATGGGCAGACACCTTAAAGGCTAGAGGAATTAAACGCATAAACGGACGCGTAATCGCGGACGGTTCATTATATGGATACCAAGGAATGCCTTCGGGTTGGGTTTGGGGAGACATGGGCAACTATTATGGTGCCGGCCCCGCAGGTCTTACCATTTTTGATAATTTATGCACATTCCACTTTGAAACCGGCGAGCAAGAAGGAGATTCCACTATCCTTACCTGTATCACTCCGCATGTGCCGGGAATTCATGTTAAGAACTACGTTACTTCTGCCAACTCGAGTAAGGATAATGCTTATGTGTATGGCGCTCCCTGGTCGTATGACTGGTTTGTTCAGGGTTCTATCCCTAAGCAAAAAGACGATTTTGAAGTAAAAGCCAGTATGCCCGATCCTGAACTTGTTGCAGCACTTGAATTGGATTATGCACTGGAACAATCTGGTATTGATGTGGCATATTCGGTAACTACAATGAGAGAACTTACAAAAGACGATCCGTTCGAAAAGCCAGAATTAACTGAGTTATACGAACACCATTCACCCTATTTATCGACTATCATTAATGTTACGAACCGAAGAAGCATCAATTTGTTTGCAGAGCATATTCTCTGTCAGATCTCTGTTGAACGATCAGGATATGGAAGCACCTATAATGGTGCTATGATCTGCATGGGGTATTGGCGGGATAAAATCGGTGCTACGGCACTAAATATGACAGATGGAAGCGGACTTTCCAGATCTAATTCCGTGAGTTCTAAGTTTCTAGTTGATATGCTGAGTTATATGAAACGCACCAAGAATTATGACCGACTTGAGACGAGTATGGCGCTTGCAGGTAAAAGAGGTACTATGTCTGGTATGTGTAGGGGAACTTCTGCTTCTGGGCGTGTATATGGAAAAAGTGGTACTATGACCAGGATAAAGTCATACGCGGGTTATGTACACAGTACCAGTGGCAAACTTCTTGCATACTCTATGATTATTAACAATCACAACTGTTCTAACAGTCAAATACGAAAGTACTTTGAAAAGTTGATGGTTAAAATGGCAGTTTATTAAAAAACTCAATGCCTGCTGCTACCGCTTCTTTCATTTCATGTGGTAGTTCATCTCTTTCCCAGGGTTGTTTGGTGCCAAAAGTGTGTTCAGCTCCCTTTATAATCTTTACTCGTGTATTGGTCCATTGTGCCAAATTCAATCCTTCTGAAATAGATACAGATTGATCCATATCCCCATGAATTTGAAGAAATGGTTTTTCAAGTTGCTCACAGGCCAAGTGAATATCTAATTCTTTTTCGTGTGCCTTGAAATCTTTGTGCATGCTAAAATAATGAGGCATCTCCTGATGCGTACGACCATTCAACACATAACGCACTCCTTCCCTTTTCCAATTCTCAAGTTCTTCGCCGGTTGGAAATCGTGCGCCAATATCAGATATGCCGGCAAGTGAGATTACGGCTTTAACACGGCTATCTCTGGCTCCCTGCAAAATTGCAATCCCTCCTCCTCTACTGTGCCCCAATAAAAATATAGGAATATCCATTTTGAGCTCTGAATTTACCATTCTATATGTCTCTGAAATAATAGTTTCAAGATCCTGAAGCTCAAAAGTGTAGCAATTATTGCCAAAAGCTTCCAAATCAGGAAAATCAATCGGCTCATCCACGGTCCCACCGTTGTGAGACATGTTGAACTTCACGAATCCAAAATTGTTTTTGACAAATTCCTTTTGAACCAGATTCCATGCTCCCCAATCTTTATAGCCTTTATAACCATGAACAAATATCACAACCCCTTTAGCATTATCATCTATCGTACAATCAAAAAGCGAATCTCTGTTTTGACTTCCTGTATAAACCTTATTCCTAAAATCAATCATAACTGCTATCTTTGCGCGACAAACGTTGAGAACGTACTTTTGTGTTTATAAAAAGGGACCCCTATCAGACCTAAAATTACATACTTCATTTTACTTTTAGCCATGTTTCCTGTAACATCCTGCCAAACCAGTTTTGGTGAAAAGTACACGAGAGGAAATCTGGAAATTTATTACACAGAAGAAATGCAAAGCTATGTAGAACCAGTAGCGGACTATTTTGAACAAAACAACCTGATTTTTGAGCACACACACTCCATCATGTTAACAAGTTCAAAACTAGGAGACGGTGAAGGTTCGTTAATTTTAAAAATGGTTGCAAACAAGGACAAAGACATACCTTCAGATGAACGCAAAACCAATATTACTTTATTGGAACAGGACCTCAAGAAAGAAGTTTTTGGAAACGCAAGTTTCAGGATTGCTGTTTGTGATGAAAATTTTGTTGAATTGAAAAGCGAAGAATGAAAATATCTGCGTCCATATACTCTGACAAGAAAAATGAGAAATTAATCGATACGATTAAGAACCTCAATGAAAGTCATGTGGATATGATCCATGTAGATTGCAATGACGATCTAAACGTATTTACTGATATTGAAATTATTCAACGAGAATCGCACATTCCGATTGATCTGCACATTATAACACCTGATCCACGAAGATTCATGCCAGCACTATCCAGTTTTGATATTGAATTTGTGACATTTCAGTATGAGGACCTTAAAGATAAAACGCTGGATGTACCAAAAGAATTTTCTGGTCAGTTAGGATTAGCTATTACATCTGAAACCAGTATTGACGTCTTTGAACAATACGCAGAAGATTTCGATTTCATTTTGTTTATGGCTACCATTCCGGGTAAAAGCGGTGGGGATTTTGACAAAAGTAACTTCAGAAAAATCAGGGAATTTCAACAGAAATACCCCAACAAACGCGTACATGTTGATGGCGGTGTAAATGGAGAAGTATCCTTTATCTTAAGAAATATGGGAGTTTATGCTTCTGTCTCTGGGTCGTACCTTTTTAACTCTTCTAACATTAATACCGCACTTTTAAATTTAAAGCTAAACGAAATTGAATCCCATTTTCAGGTTCAGGATTTCATGCGCGGACTGGATGAATCACCTGTGATATTTGAATCTGAACTCACGATTAAGAATATCCTGATTAAAATGAATGAGGGTAAACTGGGATTTTTACTGGTTTTATCAGATAATCATGATTTAGTAGGTATTATTGGAAATGCAGATCTGCGTAGAGGACTTCTGGAACACATTGATGATTTGAACAGCCTGGAAGTTCCTGATCTTATAAACAATCAGCCCCTCACTGTAAAAGGAACCTTTACGGTACATCAATTACTGCGATTTATTAAAAAGGAGACAAAAACTATCATGTATCTTCCTGTGCTGGACGATAATGGAAAAGCACTTGGAAGTATCAACTTTATGAACCTAATCAAAGGAGAACTATGATCATTCACTTAAGCAAAGAAACCGGGCTAGAAAGAGCTAAACAAATTGGCAACGATATAAAAGCTTTTGTTATAGAAGCAGAGGACAAATTTGTATTGGTTTCATCATCAGGAATGAAAGAGATACCTGTTGAGCTTGAACCACTCGTGCATGACAAATATGTTTTTGAAAATGACATGCAATTGTCTTCCAGACAGTATCTGGAGCATACAAGAGAAGTAAAAATTGGTAATGTAACTATTGGCGGTAATACAGGTAATGTCCTTGTAATCGCAGGACCTTGTTCTGTTGAATCTGAAGAACAAATAAGGCAATCATCTGATTTATTGAAAGAACTCGGGTTAACTACCCTAAGAGGCGGTTGCTATAAACCCAGAACGTCTCCTTATAGTTTTCAGGGCCTTGGACTGGAAGGATTGAAGCTCCTGAAGAAAATGAAAGAAGAATATGGCCTGAACGTAATAACAGAGGTACGTGATGCCACACACGTTCATGATGTGATTGAATATTCAGATGTGATTCAGGTTGGTGCTAAAGCCATGTATGATCAGGGTATTTTGCGCGCTTGTGCCAAAACAAATAAGCCGGTTTTAATTAAAAGAGGATTTGGATCTACTTTACAAGAATTTGTACAATGTGCCGAATTTGTTCTCTCCGGTGGAAACGAAAATGTAATTTTATGTGAAAGGGGTATACGTACCTTTGAAACTAAAACGCGATTCACATTGGATTTATGTGGTGTAGCCTTTTTGAAAGAACACACAAACTTACCAGTTGTTCTGGATCCGTCTCACGCTATGGGCCACAGATATGGTGTTCCTGACCTTACAAGAGCATGTGTAGCTATGGGGATTGACGGATTGCTTATTGAGGTTCATCCAGATCCATCCGTGGCAAAATCAGATGCTGCACAACAACTGGATCATGATATGTTTAAGAACTTATTGAAATCCTTGCCACCCGTTGCTCAGGCCGTTGGTTGTAAAATCATCTAGAATATGTAAATTCATCCAAATAACCTGACATGAATCATTACAACAGCAATTTGAACTTCTTATGTAAAAACAAGGACATGACGATCTCTGAATTTGAGAGGTCCATACATATTCCAAAGGTTCGCATAATGGATCCTACACCAGAAGAACTGATTCAAATTGCTGAATACTTTGATGTGTCGTTAGATGTACTTGTCTTGAAAGACCTGAAAAAGTCTGCCGATTTTGATGCTAAAAAAATCAAACTTCTAATTCTTGACGCAGATGGTACCATGACAGATGGCGGCATGTATTTCACCGAAAATGGTGACTTAATTAAAAAGTATAACGCCAAAGACGGTTTAGCTATCAAACGATTGGTAAAAGAAGGTATTCATGTGGGGATTATTTCTCACGGCACCAAGCACAAGGTGATTCAGGATCGTGCAGATATGTTAGGTATTCAACATGTTTATGTCGGGCCTGACAGCAAACTTGGAATCCTGAACAAATGGATGGAAAAACTGGGAATTGAACTCTCAGAGGTAGCTTATATCGGAGATGATATCAACGATTTAGATATCATGGAAGCCGTAGGTCTAACAGCTTGCCCTGCTGACGCCGTTAAAGAAATTAAAAAAATGGTGAACATCATACTGTGTAAGCGAGGTGGTGAAGGTTGTATACGAGAGCTCGTAGATGAATGGATGAGTTAAAACATACGCAAAAATTGCTTATTGTTTTGGTAGGCCCTACTGCCGTAGGAAAAACATCTCTAAGCCTTGAACTCGCCAAAACCTTTAATTGCCCTATCCTATCAACAGATTCCAGACAATTTTATAAGGAAATGTCAATAGGCACAGCAAAGCCCAGCCCGGAAGAGCTTAGTCAGGCTGAACATCATTTCATTAACTCAAGATCCATCCACGACCGATACACAGCCGGAATGTTTGAGACAGACGCCATCAACTGCCTCAACAGCATTTATCAGAAACACCAAATTTGTGTAGCAGTAGGTGGAAGCGGCTTATACATCAACGCTTTGTGCTATGGAATTGATGACATTCCCGCCAGTGAAGAAATCCGTGAAAGGTTATTCGAACGATTAGATAATGAAGGACTTGAAGCACTTCAAAAGGAAGTAAAGCAAATTGATCCTGAATTTTATGAAGCTTCAGACATGAAAAACCCACGTCGTGTCATGAGAGCGCTTGAAGTTTATGAAATCACCGGAAAAAAATACTCCTCTTTTCGTAATATGTCCAAAAAACCAAGAGACTTTAAGACCTTGTGGGTTGGATTGGAAATGGACCTACAAGAATTATATGATAGAATCAACAAGCGTGTTGATGTCATGATGGAACAAGGTCTGTTAGATGAAGTAAAGTCACTTTATAAATATAAGGACCTCAAGGCATTAAAAACAGTCGGATATCAGGAGATGATTGATCACTTAGACGGTAAAATTGACCTAAAAGAGGCCGTTGAACTCATAAAAAGGAATACCCGAAGATTTGCAAAAAAACAGTATACATGGTTCAGAAAAAATGAGGAAATTAAATGGTTTCAGGTGGATCAATGGAGTGAAATACTGCAACATATCCAATCAAATAAATGAAATTAAATTTTCGATTTTCAATAGAAATTTTAAATTTGTGTATCTATAAATTAAAAAGGGAAAGATGAACGAGAGAAACGACGAAGTTTTTTCGAAGCGTGTCAAAGCAGGAAAAAGGACTTATTTTTTTGATGTAAAGACGACAAGAGGTAAAGATCTATACCTTACAATCACAGAGAGTAAGCGGACAGGAGAATACGACGGAAGACCAGAGTATGAAAAGCACAAAATATTCCTTTACAAAGAAGACTTTGACAAGTTCAGTTCAGGAATGAGCGAAGCCCTTGATAAGATCAAAGAATTATGGGAAACAGGAGAATATAAAACTCCAGAACCAAGAGAAGAAAAAGAGGAAGTTACCTTTGATGAACTCTAAATAAATAGACATAAAATTCTGAAACCCTGGCAACATTGTCAGGGTTTTTTCATTTTATATCACTTCTGTATTCAACATGCTTTGTGAATTAATATTGATTTTCAGGGCCTAATACTCGATTTCATTTTCATAACTTTGCATTAATGAGTCAATTTAAGAAGGTCGCTTTTTATACATTGGGGTGCAAACTAAATTTTTCAGAATCCTCCACCATTGCAAGGAATTTTGAGGATCAAGGGTTTGCAAAAGTTGATTTTTCAGATACACCGGATATCTTTGTTATCAATACCTGTTCTGTAACTGAAAATGCAGACAAGAAATGTCGCAGTGTAGTAAGGCGTGCTCTGAAGATCAACCCGGATGCTTTTATCACCATGATTGGTTGTTATGCTCAACTTAAACCTTCTGAAATATCCGAGATTCCAGGAGTAGACCTCGTTTTAGGAGCCAATGAGAAATTCAATATTCTCGATCATATAGAGAGCCTGGAGAAAAAGGAAAATGCTCAGGTTCTTTCCAATAATATAAAAGAGACACGCACCTTTGTACCTTCGTACAGTCAGGGCGACCGAACGCGCTCCTTTCTAAAAATACAGGATGGTTGTGATTACTTCTGCACGTTTTGCACTATTCCTCTTGCCAGGGGAACGAGTAGAAATGCATCCATAGAAGAGACACTGGCAGAAGCTCGCGAATTGGCTATTACTGATGTTCGGGAAGTTGTGCTCACCGGAGTTAATATCGGTGATTTTGGCCAGGGAGGTGCTGAAAATTTCTATGAATTAGTTCAGGAGCTTGATAAAATAGACGGGGTTGATCGCTGGAGAATTTCTTCGATTGAACCGAACCTGCTCAGCAATGAAATAATTGAGTTTGTAGCTTCATCCACCAACTTTGTTCCACATTTTCATATTCCACTTCAATCAGGATCTGACGATTTACTAAAGGCCATGCGCCGTAAATATGATACAACACTCTACAGAAACCGCGTAAATAAAATTAAGGAGATGATGCCGGATGCTTGCATTGGAGTAGACGTTATTGTTGGATTTCCAGGAGAAACGGAAGATGAATTTTTAAAGACAGTGAACTTTATCAAAGATCTTGACATATCTTATTTACACGTATTCACTTACTCAGAAAGAGCAAACACAACGGCCCGCAAAATGTCAGATGTTGTGCCGGTAAACGTCAGAAGAGATAGGAGCCGCCAACTTCAGATCTTATCTGAAAAGA
Source organism: Crocinitomicaceae bacterium (assembly GCA_014762645.1). Classification (GTDB taxonomy): domain Bacteria; phylum Bacteroidota; class Bacteroidia; order Flavobacteriales_D; family Crocinitomicaceae; genus Paracrocinitomix. The sequence goes on along the minus strand of JABURP010000099.1, from coordinate 27,044 downwards.
AGAAAAGACATTTTTACTCTACTCAAATGGGTAAAACGAAGAAAGTACTCTTTGAAGCTGAAGAAAATGGTGGTTTAATTAACGGATTTACGGAAAATTACGTTAAGATAAAAACAGACTATCGTCCTGAACTCGTGAATCAAATAGTTGATGTTGAATTGGCTGAAATCGACCGGGATGGATTGGTAAAAATAAAAGTAGCAGAAACCGTAGCTTGAAATACTTCATATATATATTGATTTTAATTCCTGCTTTTGGGATAGCTCAGCAACATGCGGCTTCACCGGATACAATATTTCTTGATTCGGAGTGGAACATTACCAAATACAGAGAGAATGCCACATATTATCGGCAAATGTATCGCGGTAATACCGATTCTACCCTACTGGTACATGACTACTACATGTCTACAGGTAACCTCCAAATGATCGGTACCTATATTCACAGTATGAAGCCGGCTAATCAGCACGGGAAGTTCCATTATTACTATGAAAATGGCAATTTAAAAGCCGTTTACGATTATTATCTCGGAATTATTCACGGTGAATTGCACCGTTATTATAAAAGTGGATCTATTCAGTCAATTGAACAATTCAACATGGGAACCAAAGTAGATACTACCTGGACCTATTTTGAAAATGGACAACTTCATAAACTGATGATTTTGAATAAAGATTTTTCTGAGGAGAATCCTTCTGATAAATTTAGTAAACAGCTCCTAATACAAGCGTATAGTGAAGAAGGTGAAGTTCAGGTGATGGACGGGAAAGGTGAATACCGGGAGTACTTCCTCTCTGGTCGTCTCAAAAGCAAAATTCAGTATGAAAATGGCTTACCACATGGAAAATGGATCAAATATTCAGGGCATAAAAAGAAAATATCCTGTAAAATGATGTTTAAGCGTGGGCGATTTATTAAAGGTGAGATGTATGACAATGGTAAAAAAGATGTCTTTTCATCTCTTGAGCGCCAAGCCTATTTCCCCACGGGAATGCGCGGATTAGAAGATTTCCTGGATCACCATGTCGGTCGTTGTAAAGATGGATTTAAAAATGAGGTAATCATTCTGGTCAATATTTCAACCACAGGAAAAGTAACGCTTGAACAAATCATCTCCGGAAATGTAAATGCCTGTCAATATGAGGAAATTCAGGTCTTGGTAAACAATATGCCAAGGTGGGTTCCTGCAGTATTTGACGGAAACTATGTGGAAGGAAGCAAATCCATTACCATTAATTTTTCACGATAAAAAAAACCTGTTTCAAACCAAACAATGGTTTTGTGAAACAGGCTTCCTAGGGTTTATATCGATTCTACTTATTCTTATTTCTCAAACTCTGCAACCGTCTTATCGATAATCGATACACAGTCCAGAATCTGTTCTTTATTCATAACAAGCGGTGGCGCAAAACGAATAATGTTTCCGTGAGTCGGTTTCGCCAACATGCCGTTATCTTTCAACTTAACGCACATATTCCAGGCTGTTTTGCTCTCCGGCGAATCGTTCACCACCAATGCATTTAACAACCCTTTTCCACGTACTAATTTGAGAATATTGTACTTATCCACAAGCTTTTGCACTTCTGCTCGGAATAACTCACCAAGTTCTTGTGCATTTTGAGCAAGTTTTTCATCCCGTACAACCTCAAGAGCAGCTATTGCTACTTTACCTGCAACCGGATTTCCACCAAATGTTGAACCATGCTGACCGGGTTTGATCACCATCATTATATCGTCATTTGCCAAAACAGCAGATACCGGGTAGGCACCACCTGACATGGCTTTTCCGAGGATTAACACATCTGGTTTAACGCCTTCATGATCACACGCCAACAGTTTTCCTGTACGTGCAATTCCGGTTTGAACTTCGTCTGCAATAAAAAGCGCATTATTCTTTTTACAAATCTCATAAGCAGCTTTCAAATAACCGTCATCTGGAACAAATACACCAGCTTCACCTTGAATAGGCTCCACCATAAATCCGGCAATATTCGGATCATCCATAGCCTTTTCCAATGCGTCCAGGTCGTTGTAAGGTATCGCTTCAAACCCATCCGGGAATGGTCCAAAATTCTCTTTTGACCCTGAATCACTTGAAAAGGATACTATTGTTGTGGTTCTTCCATGAAAGTTCTTTTCACAAACAACAATCTTAGCTTTATTTTTTTCTACTCCTTTTACTTCATAAGCCCATTTTCTGCAAAGCTTAATAGCTGTTTCAACCGCTTCAGCACCTGTATTCATTGGCAACAGTTTGTCAAACCCAAAAAATTCAGTGGCAAATTTTTCATAAGGCCCCAATGAGTCATTATAAAATGCTCTTGAAGTTAATGCCAGTGTTTTAGATTGATCTACCAATGCATTTACAATCTTTGGATGACAGTGTCCCTGATTAACGGCTGAGTATGCTGATAAAAAGTCATAATATTTCTTTCCTTCTACGTCCCAAACATGAACGCCTTCTCCACGTGCCAAAACAACCGGTAGCGGATGATAGTTATGCGCACCATACTTGTCTTCCATTTGCATGAGTTGTTCAGAAGATAACTTTTCCATAGTTTCCATAATTAAAAAGATTTTTGATTAATAAAACAGGCTCGTCACGGAGAGTGCCCATCCTTTCCTCATTAATCCTCAGAAGCAAAAAGCAAGAGGATGATGGAGAGAAATCATCCTATCCCATTCAGAGACTCTCAAAAATAACCATTTTATCCTGATTTCCAAACGTACTTAGGTATTCTACCTTAAGTGTACTGATATATTGCGTGCGACAATTTAAGCCAATCATCCTGGCATCTAATTTGATAAATCGTGAACAAAGATTGAAATGAAGGGAGTGATTTTTAAGTACATTTATCAAAATTTTACGTTATGAAGTTTATCCTTACGCTAATTATTGCACTATTGAGTTTTACCGGTATTTCTCAACGCATCCAGAACTCAAGCTACTCTACTATCGGTTATATCAACACCGACGGGCGTGTACAAAATGATAGTTATTCCACAATTGGATACTATAACGATAATGGCAGGGTACAAAATTCAAGTTATTCAACAATCGGTTATATCAATGATGATGGTAGGGTGCAAAATTCAAGCTACTCAACGATAGGTTACATTGATGATGATGGCCGTGTACAAAACAGTAGCTATTCAACAATAGGATATGTAAAAGACGGACGTGTTCAAAATAGCTCCTACTCTACTATCGGTTATTATGACGAGTCCGTCCCAGTACATTGGGTCGCTGGATTTTTCTTCTTCTTTTTTACAGATGAACTGTAATGAAATTTTTAACCTTCTCATTTTCTTTACTAGCTTCGATACAGTTGTTCGCTAATGACGGAGCATTTTTCGCGAAAGGAAACCAACTTATTCCGATAGTTGATGCTGACATATCCGTCCAGAAAGAGATTCTCAAAATCACTCGAAAAAGTGACAATACACTAGACATTTCAGTATACTATGAATTTTTCAACCCAGGCAACACCAAAGAAGTACTGGTTGGATTTGAAGCCACCTCGCCTGATGGTGACGTCAATGCATCTCCTAAAAATGGCAGACACCCTTATATAAGAGAATTCAGTGTTGAGATGAATGGACTCAGCATCCCTTTTGATGTGGCTATGGTAGATGAGGAAATTTATTATGAAAATGATCGCTTCAAACCCGTCAAACCTGAAAGTCTCAACTATGACGAGCATCCGAATTATGTTTCGTTTTACTACGTTTATCACTTCCAGGCAAAATTTAAACCCGGCGTAAACATTGTAAAACATACCTACAATTTTGACCTGTCATCTTCTGTTATGACTCGTTACGAATTTGATTATGTTCTTACTGCCGCTAATCGCTGGGCCAACGAGCAGATTGATGACTTCACCCTTAAAATAGATATGGGCGTATTTGAGGAGTTCAGAATTAACAGAACGTTTTTTGATCATGCATCCGAATGGCTGATAACTGGTTTGGGTAAAGCGGTTAACAAAGAGTTTGGTTATGGAGATGTGGAAGATCCGGTAGCACAATTTGCCATAACAGATGGAGCCATTGTCTTTAGTAAAAAGAATTTTCAACCCAAAGGAGAATTGCAATTGATTGCATGGCGTCATCTTCAGGATGCCAGTGAATTTAACTATAAAGAACATGATTTACCATTTGCAATAACCGCTCAAAATATGATTCCAGAACCGGTTGATGCCATGTCAAAAAAAGTACTTAGAAACCTACCTTTTGCAAGACGTGGTTACATTTTTAAAACCAAAGAACTCAATGAGTACTTTAGAAGTCAATACTGGTACATCCCAAATCCTGAAACCGAATCATCTATGGATGATCTTACACCGGAAGAGAAGGAATGGGTGCAAAAATGGAGTCAATAATCGGTGCTTACAGATCCATAGCAAAACCATCTGAAGGTCTTTATAAGGAAAAAGGATCTAAATTTCTGGCGTTTGCTTACACTATTACTTCCGTAGAAGAAGCCAAGCAAAAAGTTCAGGAATTGCGTGACCTTCACCCTAAAGCGGTACATGTCTGCTTTGCATGGCGCATTGGAACAGAACAATTCGAAGATCGTTTTTCAGACGACGGTGAGCCGAATAACTCCGCAGGCAAACCCATTTTCGGTCAAATACTGGCCCTGGACCTCACCAATACTATGGTAGCTGTTGTCAGATACTATGGTGGGACCAAGCTGGGCGTTGGTGGTTTGATTACAGCATATAAAACAGCGGCTAAAGTTGCCCTGGACAAGGCAAAGATTGTAAACCGACATGAGGTGGTAAAAGCTGCAATTATTTTTGATCCCGCCCATACCGGAAATTTAATGTCTACTCTCAATAAATATGGCGTTGAAATACATGAACATGGGTTTGAAGGACAAAAACATCTGGTAAAGGTGTCCATGCAAAAAGCAAAAGCAAAAGAGATAATCAATATTTTTGCGCACTCACCTTATTACACGATTGAAATAAATACATGATAGATTTAAAAGGATTAGAAGACCTGGTTGCCGTTAGAAGTGCTTCAGGAAATGAAGGCCCAATCAAGGAATATATACTGGATTATGTCAAAAAGAATCAGGATAACTGGAAAGTAAAACCTAAGATTATTGAAGGGAAAGGGTTTCAGGATGCAATGATCCTAATTTTCGGCAAGCCTACTACCGCTATTTTTTCCCACATGGATTCCATTGGATATATGGTTGGTTACGACAACGAGTTAGTTCCGATTGGTGGGCCAAGAAATATTGATGGTACCGAGCTGGTTGGCACAGATAGTAAAGGAGAGATTGATACGGAAATGATGGTGATTGACCACGAAGATGGCAGTAAGATTCTTAAACTAGTTTCGGACCGTCCGGTTGATCGCGGAACGAATCTCACTTTCAAACCGAACTACAGAGAAACGGATGAATACGTCCAATCTCCCTACATGGATAACCGCCTTGGTGCCTGGGTAGCACTAAAAGTGGCTGAAACACTTGAAAATGGTGCTATTGTTTTTTCAACCTACGAAGAACATGGTGGAGGCTCAGTTGGCTTTTTAGGAAAGTATCTGATGAACGAATGGGATGTGAATCAAGCATTGATCTCAGACATAACTTGGGTTACCGAAGGAATTTTAGAAGGAGAAGGTGTAGCAATATCCTTGCATGACAAAGGTATACCCCGCAGAAAATTTGTAGATAGGATTTTACACATTGCTAATCTCACCGGAATACCTTACCAAATTGAAGTAGAGAGTGCAGGTGGATCAGACGGAACCATGCTTCAAATGACCGATCAACCCATTGACTGGTGCTTTATTGGTGCTCCGGAAAAACATGTACATTCCCCAAACGAGAAAGTGAATAAAAAAGATATCAAAGCAATGGTAGAACTTTACGAAGCTTTAATGAAGGAACTATAAATGATAATTTCATTCATATTAGGATTGATTGGTGGCGTGTTATTGCTTGCACCACTTATAGGTCTGGTACTTGATGTAATTAAAAACGGGAAGTACTTAACCTTTCTAGGCTTCTTTGGTCTTTTTTTAGTTTATTTTGCTTTGTTAATGCAAGTAATCCATGACATTTTCTTGTCAACCCTGTTGGCTTTTTCACTAATTCCTGTTTTGTTTATCTATATTTTCCTAATGAGATGGATCAGCAATAGAAAGAAGAAAGAAAATGAGTAAACCATACAAAACATACTTTAATTGGAGCACAGGAAAAGACTCGGCTTTTGCACTCTATAAACTGCAACAGGACCCAAAGTATTCCATTGAACTTCTGCTTACCTCCGTCAACAGTCATTTTAACAGAGTTTCTATGCATGGCTTAAGAAGATCACTACTTGAAGCACAAGCATCTTCTTTAGAAATCGTTTTGAAAACGATAGAACTCCCGGAATCCCCTACAATGGAGGAATACAAAGAAACAATGACTAAAACGGTTAAGAATCTTATAGCCAAAAATTATACACATGCCGTATTCGGTGATATCTTTCTGGAAGACCTTAAAAATTACAGAGATCAACAATTACAGCCCCTTGGCATAGAAACAGTATACCCACTTTGGCAAGCAGATACCTCAAAACTGATCCATGATTTCATTGATTTGGGGTTTAAAGCTGTCGTGGTATCAGCTAATTCCACATACCTGGATGAAGATTTTGTAGGCCAGACACTCACACACGAAATTATCGACAATTTGCCAAAAAATGTTGACCCCTGTGGCGAGAATGGAGAGTTTCATACATTTTGTTATGATGGTCCGATTTTTAAACATCCCATTAGTTTTAGTATTGGTGAAAAAATCTATAGAGAATATCCAAAACCAAAAACTAAGGATGATATACACGTCAATACAAATGATAAAATTGGCTATTGGTACTGCGACCTTCTACCTGCATAAATTTATAAAGCGCTAGGTGCCAACTTTATAATTTATCCATTCTACTTCTTTCTATTTTCATTACATTTAATTTCAGAAAATAATAACCGTATGAAATTACTAACAACACTCTTCGCATCTGTATTCACATTTTCGGCTGTCATAGCGCAACTCCCTGAACACGTTAAAAAAATAAAGGCTGAACCCAATAAAGTAACTCGCGTTGATGGCAAGTTAGAGGATGGTCAGAAAATAGAAGACCTCAGTTGGGCTGCAAATAGTAGTGTAGCGTGTTTTCCGGGCACTCAAAATTCAAAATTCAGGGGCAATCATGTTTTTCACATGTTTAAAATACCCGCATATTCGGAAGTTGTAGTAACACTGATACCTCATGATAAAAAAGCAAATTTTAGTTTATATGGTTATCAGGTCGGTACAACCAATTATTCTGTTCCACCTGACCTTGCATCATGTGTGACCTGTGAGGCAGATTATAAATGGGATTATCCAAAAAGAGGTAAAACCCAGGACCATACAAGATCTATTGGTTTTAATTCTATTAAAAACGGATACAATATTTTCATTGGTGTAGCAGGAGCAGATGATTTGGTAAAAGGAGGATATACACTTGAGATTGATTTAAAGTCAAAAATTGAGAATACGGAAGAGCAAAAACCTTTAAAAATCTACTCAGCTGAAGTAGAAAAAGGAAAGGTTGTGGCATTCAAAGGAGATTTGGCGGATGGTTGCAAAATTCATGATCTCAGTTGGGCGGCAAATAGCAGTGTTGCTTGTTTTCCCGCCACTCAAAATTCGAAGTTTACAGGTAATCATATCTTTTTTGTCACAGAAATTCCACCGAGATCAGAAATGGAAATAACCTTAATTCCGGATAATAAAAAGCATAACATGAGTCTTTATGCCTATCAGGATGGAACCACCAGTGATAAATACCCACCTGAGTTGTCATCTTGTGTGAGCTGTGAAGCTGAACATAAGTGGGATTATCCAAAGCGTGGAAAGACTCAGGATCACACAAGGACAGTATCCTTAAATGCGATAAATAACCCTTACCGGGTTGTAATTGGTGTAGCCGGGGCTGAAGGGCTTACCACCGGAACATTTAAAATACAAATTGCACTGAAGTAATATGAAAGGAACGAAAACCGTACAGGACTACATAGAATCACATGCGGACCGACGAGAAGAACTGATCACTCTGCGGGATATTTTAAAAGAATGTGAATTGGAAGAAACGATAAAGTGGGGAGCACCAACATATACGGTTAATGGAAAAAATGTTGTTGGAATCGGAGCATTCAAATCGTATGTTGGATTATGGTTTTATCAGGGTGTGTTTTTGAAAGACCCAAAAAATGTTCTCATAAATGCACAGGAAGGCACAACAAAAGCGTTAAGGCAATGGCGGTTTGAATCTGTGGAAGACATGGATCCTAAGTTGATCAAATCTTACGTACAGGAGGCTATTTCGAATCAGAAAGCCGGTAAGGAAATGAAGCCACAATCAAAAAAAGTTGAAATGCCGGATGAATTGAAAAAAGCATTGGCTAAAGACAAAACTTTACAGTCAAAATTCAATGATCTTACACCGGGAAAGCAAAAAGAATATTCAGAACATATTGGGTCTGCCAAACAGGAAAAAACACGACTCAACCGTTTGGAAAAAGCCATCCCAATGATACTTGAAGGAAAAGGATTACACGATAAGTATCGCTAATAAACATATATAGCCATAAGTTAGGCCGAGCGAGAAACAACATGCCTTTTTGACTACGGTAGACCTGTGTAGCAAAGAATTGACAAGAAAAACCCCTGGGAAATACAATGATGGTTAAGTTCAGTAAGATTATTAATCACGGAATTGATTCCGAAAACCTGAACTGGGATAGTCGCAACCTTCGATTCATGAATGCAATGGCCTTTGTTATGGCAGCATCCATGTTGATGTTTGCTTGTTTTGTCACGGCATTTGGCGTTTATGAGGATCTAGTACTGTTGGCAATAGCTTTTATACTCTGTATTCTTCATTTTTTCAATATCAAGTTCTTCAATTACCTATTTGCTAAAATATACTTCACCATCATGCCAGTGTTGATTGTTACCATGTTCTCTGTGTTCGCAGCAGGTGAAGCGGGTAACGACAAGTATTATATATTTTGCAGTTCTATCATTCCTTTGATACTTTTTAGAAAAAAGTGGATTTATATCCTGTTGTTCTTGTTCAATTTCGTCATGTTTTTTGTGATAGAAGTTGCGCAACAATATGTGGTTCCTATCGCTTACATAGCACCGGATCAGTTGGTCATATATAAGACCTTGAACATTGTCATGATCTTTACTTTCACTTATTTCCTTCTCAAACTATTTAAGAATGAAATTTTTGGCTACCAAAAGGAGATAGAACAGAAAAATGAAATTATAGAAGAGAAGAACGAAGAAGTAAAGCAGAGCATTGAATATGCCAAACGAATCCAGGAAGCCATACTTCCGCCAAAGGCTTTTCAGGAAAAGTATCTTCCTCATTCATTTGTTTTATATCAACCAAAAGACATAGTTGCAGGTGATTTTTACTGGATCGAACATAAAGGAAGTAAAGTGTTCTTTGCTGCTGCTGATTGTACAGGGCATGGTGTTCCGGGAGCAATGGTATCTGTAGTTTGCCACAATGCTCTGAACCAGGCGCTGCATGAATACAATTTAACCGATCCAGGACAAATCCTGGACAAAACCAGAGAACTGGTAATTCAAACTTTTGACCGGTCAGATCAAAAAGTAAAAGACGGCATGGATATTGGCTTATGCTCCTTTGACAGAGAGAATAATCAATTGAATTTTTCCGGGGCAAACAATGGGATGTATCTGCTACGGAATGGAGAACTCAATGAGGTTAAGCCCGACAAAGAACCCATTGGTTATTATGATTCACCGTCACCTTTTACCACAACTAGGATTGAGCTTCAACAAAATGATATTGTATACCTTTTCACAGATGGTTTTGCCGATCAGTTTGGAGGTGAAAAAGGCAAAAAATACAAATACAAACCATTTAAACGTTTTCTTCAAAGTCTTGAGGAAATAGAGATCTCAGAACATTCAGCCAGAATTCGTGAAGAATTTGAAAGATGGAAAGGTGATTTAGAGCAAGTTGATGACGTTTGCATCATTGGGGTGAAGTTTTGACGAACAGGCTTAGCTAGTCAAAACGAAATCGAATCAAAATGCTTGAATTGACCCAGAAAAACCGATAATTCACCAATTTTCAGTTGAATTACACCTAAATCGTTTGAGATTAATTTTTTTATTAACATCTTTTCAAGAAAATTTATATCCATACCTAAAACTGATTAGTTCTGATAATCAGTCAATTAAAATAGATGTTTTTTGCACACAAGACAACTTCTATATTCTCCTAAATCGTTTGAGATTAAAGTTTAATACACTACATTTGTGGCTATATCATCAAAAAACTGGTGCTATGAGCCTCAAAAAAACAATAGTCTCGGTAATTATTTGTGTTTGGATGTACATGCCAGACTCAATCTCTCAGTGCACAGGTGGAACAAATGGTGGAGCAATAGCTCCAGCTCCAACCAGCACGTATCAAACCATGTCTGTTTCTGATGGAACTTACTACACCTTTGATGTAGCAACTGCAGGCTGCGATAGTTACGTCTTTACCTTCTGCTCCAATGGTGGATCGGCCAGTTTTGACACACAAATTACAATACTCGATAACTCTGGCTCACCCGTCGCTGGTGGATACAATGATGATTTTTGTAGTTTGCAATCACAAGTCACATGGACACCTACGACGACAGGCACATACCGCATTTTAATCATGACCTACAATTGTTCCAATTCGGGCAATTCCGGAACCCTGGCTTACATTAAGAACTCTTCATTGTCACCTTCTGGTGATTACTCATTGGCAGGTGATGCCACCTCCCCTTCCCCATACGAGTGCGTTCAACTTACGGCCAACACTGCGGGTCAAACAGGTTGTGCCTGGGATGCCAACTCCACCCTTGATTTCAACAGTTCATTCTCTTATGATTTTACGGTAAACCTTGGCAGCAATGATGGCGGTGCAGATGGTTTGGCGTTTGTCATTCAAAATGATCCAGCCGGCATTTGTGCTTGTGGAGGTTCAGGAGGTGGATTTGCAGCATCAGGTATCTCAAATTCACTCATTGTTGAGATTGACACCTACCTTAACACCGAAGATCGGGATGATGGTACCAATATGTACAATCAAGGAGTCTTGTGCTCAGGAGGATCTGAACCCGACCATCTCGACATTTGGCTCAACGGTACTGTAAATCCACCTGGAACAATTTGCAATACGTCTCCAGGAGCCCGTATTATCCCCACAGCTGAACCTCTGTTGAACAGTGGAGTGCTTTACAATATAGAAAACGGACTTGATCATATATTACGTATTAGCTGGACTCCGGGGTCACCAGGAACCTTCACGGCATCTGTTCTGGATCAGGCGCTATCCACAATATACAGTAGTGTTTCCTATTCTTTTGATCCGGCAACTCTATTCGGAACCACTTCACCATACTTTGGGTTTACTGCGGCTACCGGTGGATTATCGAACGAACAAACATTTTGCAATCCAGCAATCTTACTACCTGCAGAAATGACCAGCTTTGATATAAACTGTACAAATAATGGCCCAGTATTAAATTGGGTAACCGCTGTAGAAGTTGATTTGGATCACTTTGTCATTTTGCGTTCCGAAGATGGACAGAAATTCAAGGACATTGGTAGTGTGAACGCACGGGGAGGACAAACAAACACAAGCTATTCGTTCATTGACCCTAACCCAGCTATTGGTACAGTTTACTATACTATTAAAGAGGTAGACAATAATGGCGAGTCTAAACTTTGCGGTTTTGTGAGGGTTGTAAAATGTGAAACTGACAATTTAGCTATCATTTACCCCAACCCGGCAACTTCTAATGAAGTCATCACCCTTTATTTAAATAACCAAACATCAACAGAAATTAAGGTCGTAAATATGACAGGGCAAGTTGTTTACAGCAAGCACCTAAATGAGGGAAATGAACACCTCCTCTACCCTGAATTAAGCTCTGGCATGTATCAACTCCTTGTTTATAATGAATGGGGAAGTATAACTCAATCACAGCGTTTTTTAGTAACAAATTAATAACCGTTATCTCAAAACTGATATCAAAAAAGCCAGAGTTTTGAATGATAGTATTATGTCCGGACCAGCTATTTCCCAAGTGGACCCAACTTAGAAACCCAATAATTCGGCTATTTCTTAATTTTTAATAATTGCCAGCCAGACATATTTTCCGTATTTTAGCGGAGATAAATAATCAACCCCGAAAAATTAACACATGAAATACCTTTACACGTTATTATTTGTAGCTCTGTTAAACTTTAACTTATCTGCTCAGGATTTTACCTATTCTCCAAGCCAATATGTATTTACAGAATTACAAACCTCTCAATATGGTGAATGTCATATCGATATTGTAAATGACACAGCCGGAGTTAGTTACGCCTGGGAGTTAGTGTCTAATACACTGCCTTCAGGATGGTGGTATTCACTGTGTGATTACAATGGTTGTTACCCTGGAATTCCTAACAGCGGCACTATGCAAAGTATCACTACCAATGATGCTCAAAATGGTGTTTACGGATTTTTCAAGTTAACCATAAACCCGGAAGCTATTGCGGGGTCTGGTGTGGTTGAAATATATGTTTATGATCAAACAGATTATAACATTGGAGATACGGTAACCATGGAGTTCAACCATGTTTCTTCGGTTGGAATTAACCAAAATGAAATCGTAAGTCTAAGTACTTATCCGAATCCAACCAGTGATAACCTTAATATTAAGAACAACGGAAATACTTCTGTTCAATACGACATTTTGAATGTCGTTGGTGCCAGAATTGCTAACGGCGTTGTTACCGTAAACGAAACAGAAGTAGTTGATATGAGTAAATTACCTTCAGGAATTTACTTCGTTAGCTTCACTACATCTGAAGGAATTCGAAGAACTGAAAAAGTCATTAAGCGTTAGTGAGAAAGTTATTATCGACGTTATTACTTAGTCTGGTTGTTGTTTCGGCGCAAGCCGCTGTGGTTGAAGATACTGTATACATCAATAACGGACTTTTTACAACTGTTGATAGTAATACCCTGCCCTACACGGCATTTAATTCAAGTTCAACTTTTGATCAACAAAACACTCAACTTTTTATTGGTGTCGGTGACTCGCTTTATCTGACAATTATAAATACAGACACTCAACCACATGGTGTGGACATCACAAACACAACTGGTTATACAACTACCGTAGGAGCCGGTGCTACTACTACCCTTGCGTGTCAATTTAATCAAACTGGAATTTATATATTACATGATCATCTGAATTATCCGGACATGGCTTATTTTGGTTTGTCCACTCCAATTGTGGTAGATAATTTTGCCGGATCAATATTTTCCTGGAACATTAAAGAACACCAGTTATCATTTAACGATTCTATCCAAAACAACGGAACAGTTAATTGGTCAACTTATTACCCGGAATATTTTACCATAAACGGTAATTCAAATCCTGCAATTAATGCAGATCCACTGGCGAAAGTAACCGGAAACGTTGGCGATACATTACGAATTTGTGTTACTAACACGGGACAAAGCATTCATTCCATACATTTTCATGGCTACCATTTGAGAATTGTATTTTCCAGTAAAGATGCAGCCCACGTTGATCGGGAAAAAGATACATTTTCGGTTTACCCAATGGAAAGTCTAATCTTAGAGTTAATACCAGATAAAACGGGCGAGTATCCGGTACACGACCACAACCTTGTTGCTGTCACTGGTGGCGGAATTTACCCCAACGGCATGTTCTTAACCATGATTATTCAATGAGGTATGTTCTAGTTACCATATTGACCCTTTCTCTAACAAACGGAGTTGCTCAAATTGATGCCTCTGAACTACTCATAGCGCGAAACACAGGAACAAAAACCTTAGCGGATGGGAATGCAATACCGGTAATGGGCTTCGCGCAAACAATTATGGAAAATCCCGCAATACCTGGTCCTACATTAGAATTTTACGAAGGTGACTCGGTTGAAATTGATTTGTGGAATTTTTCTCAGGGCGCACCACACACTGTGCATTTACATGGCTTGGATGTGGATCAGCAAAATGATGGAGTTCCTCATTTGTCATTCGAGGTTTATCACATGGATCATGGCTTTTATTACTTTAAAGCGCCACACGCCGGAACCTATCTTTATCATTGTCATGTGGTGTCTTCAGTACATGTTCAGGCTGGAATGTATGGATTGTTAATCGTTCATCCTTCAGATGGAAGTCAAACGACATGGAATGGCGGTTACGATTATGACAATTCAATGTCTTTACTGATGAGTGAAATTGACACCACCTGGCACTCCGATAGTGTTATGTTGCATACTTATGACACTTCACTCATGGTGAATTATGTTGCTGTTCCCGAGTATAAACCTCAGTTTTATCTTGTAAATGGTTTATCCGATCAGCAAATAGCGGATAGTTCTATGCAGCTAAATACTTCTGCAGGAGCGGTTAATTATTTAAGGTTGGCAAATATTGGTTTCAAGGGCTGCCGGGTTATTTTACCATCAACTTTTGGAACTCAAATTATCGATTCAGACGGAAGACCATTCCCAAATATAGAGTATTCAGATACGGTCCTAATTTTTCCAGGAGAGCGATACGGTGTATTAGGCACGCTTAATTATGAAGGAAATGAAAATATTACAATCGAATACTTTGACATGAATACCGGTATACTGGAAAACACACAGTACGTCCCGATTGTTTCATCCGGTTTTGTAGGGCTAAATTCTAGCAATAATTCAAATGGACTTCTTACAGTACAGCCTAATCCATTTAATCAAAACACCACACTACATATTCAGAGTGAAAACATGAATGAAGTCATAATAAACATCTTTGATATTAGGGGTCAACTCGTTTTGTCAGAGAAATTAACAGACAACATTGGTGACGAGCTTTTGTATGAGATAGATGGTACCCTACTCCACTCTGGAATTTATCTTGCTGAAGTATTGATTGATCAAAAAGAAAGATTAAGTCAGAAAATCATCCGTTACTAGGTTTAGGCACAAAGCAGATAACCCACCTCAAACTCAACGATAATCATAGTTGTAGATTGGTATAACTTTTGTTAAATCACGTCTAAATCTTTTAATCTACGTAACAATGAAAAAAATGATCGCATTGGTGGTAGGGATAATCCTATTCACCTCTTATTCCGCTTTATCTCAAAATGATAAGGATTATTTAAAAAACTACAAAGCTCCAAATTTTAGAATTCGTGGGCTTAATGTGTATTTTGACGCCCTGGCATCTGGTGGTGGAACAAGTAGTATTACGAGCAATCAACAATATTTTTCCAACGATTTATTCTACTTTCAACGCTCCAATCAAGAACGCTATCAGGGATCGGTTACTTCCCTATTTAGTCAGGATTTTAGCCACAGTAAAAACGTTATTTCTGACGTAAATATTCTGGGATATGACTATCTCCTCAGAGCTCAAAGTCAAAATTTCTGGTACCTAAAGGGACAGTGGTTTGCAGGATTCCATAATTATGCGCAATTGTCGCAAAACTATAACAGGGTTAAAGACACTTCAATAAGCTTGCAAACCACACAATTAAATTTGAATGTGTCTGCGTCTCCAACCATTGGTTATGGCCGATTAGAACCAGTAACTTTTGGAAGACAGGCTATGGACATTGAGCGTTTACTTTTAAAAACCGGAAGAATTTCCGGGAACTTCAATGAGCAACAACGAACAGAGCTTGCGAATAAAATTGCACAAATTGAGAATAAACGATTCTACGATATACGTTTAGGGCGAATTTATCAATTAGAAGCGATTGATTCAGTAATGGGTGATATGGGCTTGGTTACTTCTCGTGATATTCGCTACTACAGCAGACTCCAGGATGCATATTTATATAATAATCTTGTTCAACGCCTTAGCGGCTGGAGAAATCAGATTGGTTTTGCTGCAAATTTTGATTATACCTATAGTAAAAACACGTCTGGTATAAGTAGCGACACGGCAAGCTTTAATCCGCAGGTTTTCAATTTGTTTTCATATCATCTACCTCAATCGTACAGCATTCAGCATGATTTTGAAGTTATGACTGCAGTTGATTTGGATAGTAGCTCAGCCGTTACTGGCACCATAGCGTATAACTTTGGCTGGTTTCCAACAACACGAACATACCTGGGAGCTGGTGTATTAGGTGGCATTTCTCATGTTAATGGTGTTACTGGAAGGAAAGTATCTGTTGGTGTGAATAGTTATTACTACGTTTCTCCAAAATTAAGACTTGAAGGAAGTTTCTATTTCAACGCCAGAGAGGATTATAACAATCACAATTTGACCTATCTTTCAAGTGAAAGGGGATATTTGCCTACGAGCCAACCGAGATACTACTCCTTTAGCGTTGGTTTGAATTATGCAATATTCTAAAAAGAACGTTGCCTGTAATGCATGGGTAGAATTGAACAAATACGACAAATCAGTCATCTCCTTGATCAAATTGAGCAGGAGATGAAGCAGATTAACTTCTGGGATGATAGTGCGAAAGCTATTGAAGTAGAGCATTATACTAAAGCACCAAGTTTCGAGCTTTGGTTACAATGTGTTTTTATTCCGAATGCTCGAAAAGCTGTACAAACCGGTGAGTTTCCAAAAAAATCTCAAGTTGGTTTAATGGCTTTTCGGCAATATGACTATCACAGTCCTGTTCCGGAAGCTAAAAACCTGATGACCCTACTTTATAAGTTTGATAAAGCAGTAAATCAACTATCAACCTAAGGCTTGTTCCATATCCTCCCAGATATCATCTACGTGCTCCAGACCCACTGAAATTCGGATTAAACCGGCTGAAATACCAACTTTCTCCCGGTCCGCTTCAGTGAGTTTGGAGTGCGTTGTACTTGCAGGATGCGTGGCAATTGATCGCGAATCACCAAGGTTTGCTGTTAGACTCAACATTTTGAGTGAATTCAGGAATCGTTTGCCTTCTTGCAGCCCTCCTTTAATCTCAAAGGTTACCAGGCCCCCTCCTCCATCCATTTGTTTTTTAGCAATCTCAAATTGAGGGTGTGAAGGCAAAAACGGATACTTTACCCAATTGACCTTCGGATGCTTCTCTAATTTTTCTGCAATTTCTAAGGCATTAAGGTTATGCCTCTCTATTCTAATTGGTAATGTTTCCAGTGATTTCGAAAGTGTCCATGCGTTAAAAGGCGAGAGTGCCGGCCCAGTATGTCTTGCAAATCCCTGAATGGTTTTGATATGCTCCTCACTACCTAAAATGATTCCCCCCATAGTTCTACCCTGTCCATCAAAATATTTTGTTGCCGAATGAATGATTAAATCTGCTCCAAATTCTGCCGGTCGTTGATTAATGGGAGTGGCGAAACAATTATCTACAACAAATAACAGGTTGTGTGTTTTGGCAATCTTCCCTGCTTTTTCCAGGTCAATTATATCAACTCCTGGGTTGGTAGGAGTTTCCAGGTAAAGGATCTTTGTTGACGGGGTTACCGCCTGTTCCCAGTTATCTATATCATCAAAGGCTACATAATTGGTTTTTATGCCCCATTTGGGAAAAATCTCTGTAAACAGTTTGTGAGTAGAACCAAAAACTGATCGCGAAGACAAGATTTCATCCCCGGAAGATAAAAATGCTCCAAAGGTTGAAAATATGGCGGCCATTCCCGAACCTGTAGCCCAACCGGTTTCTGTTCCTTCCAACCTCGCCACTTTATCTACAAATTCAGTGATATTAGGGTTTGAATATCTACTGTAGATATACCCTTCCTCTTCATCATTGAATAATGCTGCCATGTGATCGGCATCATCAAAGGTGTAAGATGATGTCATATAAAGCGGTACGGAGTGTTCTTTATGCTTTGAACGTTCTGTTTGGCTACGAATTAAATATGTTTCCTTTCTCATTGATATACAAATGTATAGGGTCACTCATTTACTTTAATGCTTGAAGTTATTTTAACACTGTGATCTAACATTCTTGCCACAGAGCAATACTTTTCTACACTGAGTTTAACCGCACGTTCAAGCTTTTCTCTTGGGGCCTTCCCTTTAAATTCAAATTCCATGTGAATGGATGTAAAAACCTGTGGATGTTCTTCCCGACGTTCAGCAGAAATATTCACCTGATAATCTTCCAATTCTATTTTTTGCTTTTTCAGAATAAGCAAGACATCAATTGATGAACAAGCTGCCAGGGAACTTGCTACACCTTGCATGGGTCGAATAGCCTTACCGGTACCTCCAATATCCTCACTGCCATCAAACTCAATCGTCTGTCCGGTGTCATTTTCTCCTTGTAAATGGAAAGGCTCCCCAATTCGCTTTAGCGTCAATTTCATACGTTTACTGCTTTTTTATTTTC
The DNA here is from genome assembly GCA_014762645.1 of Crocinitomicaceae bacterium. Classification (GTDB taxonomy): domain Bacteria; phylum Bacteroidota; class Bacteroidia; order Flavobacteriales_D; family Crocinitomicaceae; genus Paracrocinitomix. The sequence continues at coordinate 8,636 of JABURP010000099.1, read as the reverse complement.
TTTAGTTGGATCGTGAAGGCATATTTCACTGTCCGCAAAGAAAGATATAAATAACTCGGGGTGTGTCCTGTACAGATCGTGATTGATTTGTGATAAAGAAATCGTACCCACCTTGTACGCATAATCCTGTGAGACAAACTCTTCATCCACTTCTAGAAACTCAATTTGCTTCAATGATTCAGGATCAGAGGAAGACACAAAAGCCCGTAAAAATGCTTCATTTGCAAGAGTAGCTTTGCATTCATCCAACTTTTTGTATTCATATTTATAGTCAAACTGTAAAGCCGAAATATCCGACAATACTGCAGATGCAGTCGGAAAACTACCGGCTCCTTTCCCAATAAACACCTGCTTATCTGAAAATAACGCCTCAATGGACACACCGTTGAATTCAAAATTGATGTCATAAGCAAATGAACTATCTCTCACAAACTGCGGAGCAACATAAGCCACGATCTTCTCCTCTATCCTTCTTGCAAAAGACACCAGACGAATACGGTATCCTTTTTCCTTGGCAAACAAAATATCTTTTTCCTTAATGTGTCGGATACCAATATTCAAGACCTCCTGAGGTGTGGTGATTAATCCAAAAGTATGTAAAATGAGAATCTGAAGCTTGAATTTACTGTCAAAACCGTCGATATCCAATGTGGGGTCCGTTTCCGCAAACCCAACATCCTGTGCATCTTTCAAAATTTCCTCAAAAGATCGTAACTCATTGTTCAACCGGGTTAGGATGTAATTGGTTGTGCCGTTACATATTCCTTCAATCCCTGTAAGACTGTCATTGTTGTAATATTCCTCAAGATTTCGAATAACGGGAATGCTGGCGCATGATGATGCTTCATAAAGGAAGGAAACTCCGTACTCATCTTTCAGGGTGAGTAATTCGATTAAATGCTCAGCGATAAGTTTCTTATTGGCGCTAACCACATGTTTTCCCTTTTTAAAGGCTTTGGTAACAATCTCATACGCCGCCTCAGCATCATCAATCAGCTCCACAACGACATTAATCTCTAGATCTTCCAAAATGACATCCGGGTCATAGTAAAACTGATTTTTCGGTAGGGATCTATCCTTAGCAGGGTCTTTTACCACGATCTTTTCAATATGTGCGTTAAACAATCCGCTTTGATTTAATACTTCATACAATCCGGAGCCCACGCATCCGAAACCAAATAGTCCAATTTTCAGTTTATTTCTCATTTTTTATTGTGTTAGCGTTTTAAATATGGTGGGCTTAAACCCTTTAAAATCATTATAAATGAACTCATCCAGCAATTTTTGGAGTTGTTCATATTCTATCAAAAAGGCGTCATGGCCATGTTTTGAATGGATCACTCCCAACTCGGCATTTGGAATGTAGTCTGCGAGAAATTCTTGTTCGCACAAGGGGAATAAAGTGTCCGAATCAACACCCACAACCAATGTTCGCGCTTTTATGCTCTGTAGGGCAGATTTAATAGTATCTCTTCCTCTTCCCACGTTATGTGAATCCATGGCTTTGGTTAGCGTATAGTATGACCGGGCAGAAAAGCGATCAATGAACTTTTCTCCCTGATATCGGACGTATGAACATGCTCTATAATCGTCCGGTTTAGCTACTGTTTCTGATTGTTTAATCGTGAAATCATCATACGAGCGATAAGAAAGCATGGCTATTGCTCGTGCGGCTTTTAAACCTTCTTTACCACCGCCTTTCTTACCGAAGGATGAATCTGCCAACAGGGCCAGGCGTTGAGCTTCATTTGCAGCTTTTCCCCATGGCGAGTGATCTGCATTTGTCGCTATAAGTATCAGCTCTTTTATTCTGTCAGACTCCTCAATGGCCCATTCAACAGCTTGTTGACCCCCAAGTGATGCGCCAATAAGAATATCAATCTCTTCAATTTTCAGATACCGGCGGAGCAGTATATGCGCCTTCACTATATCCTTTATTGTAATTAGCGGAAAACCTTCATTATCAGCCAGATCTTCGGGACCAGTGGAACCATAACATGAACCAATGACGTTAGCACAAACTATGCGATATTCTGAAAAATTGAAGAACCTATTTTCACCAAAAAGTCCACTCCACCACTCAGCAACCAATGAATTGCCAGACAATGCATGACAAACCCATACCGTCTTCCTGGCTTGAGGATTCCCGAAAATAGTATACGCAATACGAAGTTCATCAAGTTTTTCACCTGACTCTAGTGCCAATCCATGAGGATGTATAAAATAATTGTAAGTTGCCATCTTGTAATCATTTATCTTTCCCCCGAACACCGGGGGCAGGATTTGGCACCGTTTCTCAGCTGTTTAACCGAGCGGTTGCCAGAGGGTCATTGAGCCTGATCTCTCGCCTCTTCTTTATAAATCAATTACAAGTCACAAGAACTGTGTAATCGACGCCACAAAGGTAATGTGAATTAAATTTAAATTCCAAAGGAATGTTAAAATAATTTTTAAAATCCCTTAGTTGACAAGGGTTTAGAAGGAGATGTTTAGTATGGGGTGCAATTCAATTTCGTTTTCAGCAGCATTTCGTGGATACTTGTGATCGATATCGATAAACGCCACTCCGGTAATGGTCAATGTTTCTCCTTCCAGCTCATCCTCATATTGCTCTATAAAGGCTCGCACAGCTTTAAATTGCTCATAAAACCTTGATGAGTCTGCATAAGCACATCCTGTATTTGGCGCTTCGCAATTCAGGTATTTTTCGTTGTCGCTGATAAACTTAATCTTGTAATCACCGTCCCGGTGTTTGGAAACTTTGTGAACCAACCCTGTTACTGTGAAAGTTCTCTTTTCAATTTCCAGCCTTTCCGTGTTTTTATCCGCTTCGGGCAATTCAATAGACCCGATAGAATCCACTGTTGTGACTATAGGAATGGTATCCACCTCCATAGCTGCATCATCAATTACCAGTTTAATATCGCGACGGGTACTTTCTCCATTACACGACTCTGGATTGTTTTTTCCCTTATTGCAAGCAGTAAATAAGAGCAATACACCAATTATGTTGAGCATAGGTTTCATAGCAAACAAAGATACGATTTACACATCATTCTGAAGTATCCTAAGTAACAAAGGACACCTTTAGACATACCACGCTCTTTTAATATAAAATTCATGTGTTCCAACACAATAATTACTAGATTTACAGCACATCACGCACAGAACAATGACCAATCTGAATGTATGGAAAGCCTTACTGGCAACAGTAATTTACCTGGTGGTTCTGGAGCTATTAGGCTTTACAGTACTCTTGTCTATTTACGTGCCAATTTCAGGTGGATTGGATATGGTCTTTCTGACCATTCACAGCCTCACCTTCCTCTACAAGTTTATCTTTCTCCTGTTGGTCTTTTTTCTACTTAGAAAGTACATCTTTTCAGAAGTTCAACTCAAAGATGAATTTAAAAACATCCTAATTCCAGGTGTGGCTTTTGCCCTACTTCTGGGGGTATGTATCGTGTTTTCTCAACCTCTGATCAAAGAGGCATTCTCGCTCATACCGGGTTACCCTGCCTATGACGGTCCTAGTTATGGAACAGAAATATTTCATTTTTGGCGCATTCCCTCTTTACTCGCTGCCATCTTAATTGGTCCGATAACAGAAGAGCTTTTTTTTAGAGGTTTTCTGTTACGAGGATTACTTCATAAATATCGACCTGTTTGGGCGATATTGATCTCTTCATTGCTCTTTGCGGCGCTCCACTTCAACTGGTACAATCCTAACGTTATCAACTTGAGCGTATTGGTCATTACTTTTTTGGGTGGATTAATGGCGGGATGGTTGTACATTAAATATTCGCGGGTGATCTATCCTATATTATTTCATATCTGTTGGAATTTCATGGCCAACTTTGCTGAATTCGTAGAAGTACCCTACTTCACTCATATTTTTTAATCAGGTACTAAGCATAAATTGATGTTTCACTGAAATTTTATTTGCGAGTTTACTTGCCATCTAATTTTATCATCTGCCCCAAATCCTCATATAGTCGTAAGAAACGAACACACTTCTCAGTGGTATAAAAAAATAAATGTATACTATTTTTTACATTATGTATATTATTTTTATCTTTGTGTCATAATTAATTTACTAATTGTATAAAATATATAACAATAAGATTATGTCAATACAAGAAAAGAAAGTACTCGTCAATATCTTTGGAAGCTTACTAATCTTTGGTAGTTACTGCTACTATGTTTTCGGTTTGAACGGTGAAGAGAACCTGGCAGAAGTAAATGACATTAAATTCTGGGCATTTATCATCCTGTCCTATATTCCGATAATTATTGTGGCAAAAGTGATCATATACATTGTCTTTTTAATGATCAACAAGGCCGTTACAGATGAGGATGACCCGGGTTTTGAAGATGAATTTGATAAGTTAATACAATTGAAAGCTGAAAGGAACGGTAATTTCATTTTCTACTTCGGCTTTATTGCAGGCTTTGCTTTTATCGCCCTTGATTATCCACTTTGGACCTTGTTTGCATGCATGGCTGGTAGCGGATTAATTTCTGAAATCACCAGTGAACTTTGGAAATTTTACTTCTATAGAAAAGGAATTTAAGATGGCTAAGAAAAAAGAACACATTCAAAACAACATTCGAAAGCTGCGTTTTTTTAATGACGAAATGACCCAGCAAGAGCTGGCAGACAAATGTGGTGTTACCAGACAAACCATTGTTGCTATAGAGAAAGGGAAATACTTCCCCACTCTTGAATTAGCCTTTCGAATTTCACATGTATTTGGTACTACGCTCGACGAAGTTTTTACTTATGACTCAACCAGTGATCCTCAATTAGAAAAAGTTAAAAAACGAAAGAAAAAATAATCCCTTAAGAACACGCATTATGAATGTACTTGTCTTTAAAACAAATATTCTAAATCAAAGAATGGTGGAATACTTATCGCCATTGTTAGCTGAACACCCTGAAATAATCAATTGGTCAGTAGACACGGAGGATGTGGATAAAGTTCTACGCATAGAAACGAATTTAGACGTTTCAGAAACAGAGATCATTGAATTGGTTAATGCTGCTGGTATTGCGTGTGAAGTTTTAAAAGATTAAAATGGATCGATCAGAAAGGTTTTGGAATAAAAGAGCGAAGGACTTTGATAAAAGAGATAATCCTAACAGTGCGATAAGGAAAGAGAAGTACGAAAAGATTAGAAATCACCTAAAACCCACCGCTATTGTTTTAGATTTTGGATGCGCGACAGGAAGTTTATCTCGTGAATTAGCGCAAGATGTTCAACACGTTGATGGGCTCGATATTTCTTCTAAAATGATTGAAATCGCAAAGCAAAAGGCGAATACCTCTTGTATAGAAAATGTATCCTACTTCCATGACAATCTTGTTGAGAATAAGCTTCTGGAAAGGAAATATGACGTGGTATTGGCATTCTATGTATTGCATTTAGTTGAGCATCCTACACAAACTCTGAACGCGATAAATGATATTCTTAAACCAGGTGGATTACTGATTACAGAAAGTCCATGTTTAGCGACTACCAATCGTATTTGGACGGGCCTCCTAAAAGGATTTACAAAGCTTGCAGGTCTACCCTATCTACACAAGTTCAGTGCGAACACGCTTCAAGAAATGTTTGTTGAGCAAGGATTTGAAATAATTGAGCATGAAACGACCAATGGGTCTACCGTTGCTGTATTTAGCATTTTAAAAAAGGGGGATAATTGATCAAAGCAATTGATCACGTAATATTACTCATCTCTGACCAAATCTTTCACAATTTCTTTGACCGGCTTAATTTTATCGGTATTCTCTATAGTCGGACCAGCACACCAAACTGTTTTGTAGGTAGCACTAAAAGCAGCATTTTCCAGCTTTTTCATGCCTCTGGCAAAAGTCAGCATTTTCACCCATTTTTTTAACCGTTTACTCTTTGATAGTAATTTCTCGAACCAATTTTGCTTTGTACCTATTTTCTGAACATAAGGTGTATTAATTACAGTACAAGGTGTTCCAGAAATTTTAGTGCTCATTACGATATCGTCCTTACCGTAATCCACACACGCTTTCTTGTAATCTTCTGAGACACCGGATTCTTCAGAGGCTATAAAGATACTTCCAACGGAAACTCCGGCCGCTCCAAGTCCCAATATCCTATCCAAATCCTCCTTATTACCTACTCCACCAGCAGAAATCACAGGAATCGTACAGTTTTCATTTAATAGAGGAATAAGTTCTTCCGGTGGAATATTGCCGGCGTGGCCTCCAGCCCGGCTATTTACGGCAATTAAAGCATCCGCACCCAATGACTCCACTTTCTTAGCGTATTTCAAATCCGTTACATCACAAAACACTTTTATTCCATGAGGTTTACACGCCTTGATCACTGATTCCGGGCTACCTAACGAAGTAATAATGAAATCAATCTTTTTATCCAGACACGTTTGGAGTTGACCCGGCATTTTTGGATTGGATTTATTGACAATCAGGTTGACACCAATTGATCCAGAACCTTCCGTCTTTTCACGAACTTCGTCCAGTGCAGCTCTAAATTCTTCATCTGTACGATAATTCAACGCCGGAACTGCAGCAGCAATTCCGGCGTTACAAGCTTCTATCATCATCCGGGCATTGGTAACCAAAAACATTGGTGCCATTATTACCGGATATTTAATACCTAAAATGTCCTTAAGGGATTGTTTCATGATTTATATGGACCTAATTTTGGTCATCCACCTCTTTACGCCTTTGATTCTCTTCCCACCTCTGCACACGTCTTCTCAAGATATTTGCGTAATTCTTAGCTTCACGATTTCCATATTTTGAGTATGATTTTTGTGCCCATTCAAGTGCACCGTAAAGGTCACCGTTAATTTCTGCGTAGATGGCCATATTATAACAGGCTCTTCCGGCCACTTTTCGTTTCGGGCTTTTCGTATCTTCTTCCCAAAGTTGAGCAGCACCATCCCAATCACCAACTTCAGACATACGTTTTGCTGTGCGAAGATTGCGTGATCCTGATTTGAAATAATTTCTCCAGACTCTAAATGCTTGATTTTCCACTCTACCTGCGTAAAACCTGCCAATTTGCATAGAAAGTTGTGTGACTGCCTGTCCTCTTTTAGCCAGCGTTCCGAAAGTTTGTACCGTTCCTCTTCCTCTTTGAACCATTCTGTCCTGCAACCAGAATTCATCTCTCACCCATTTATTTTTTGGATCATAGATTCTCCATCCAGTTTTAATTTTTGTGGTCATGGTAGCATCACTTGTCGGAACTGTCACCTGGCCGAGCGGTGTGTTTTTTGTTGTTGTTCCAGGTGTCACATCAACCTTTGTATCTGTATCAAATACTTCCAACACGAACAACAGCTGCACCTGATTCTCATCACAAATGCGTTGTACCTCGTCCCATTCCAACTGAGCAGGGAATATATCAATTCCTCCATCTTTCACTGTCATACTATCTAACATCACCACTCGTTTAAAACGTTCATTCACGGTGAGTTGATCGTAGAGTCCGGTAACAGCAGATTTTGACCCTTTGTGGTCAAGATTTCCTTCAAGTGTCAATGCATTGTCTACCACATCCAACACTTTTGTTGCACCAGACGAATAGGTTCGGTTAATAACACCTACGGTTTCATATTCTTTTTCTAGAAAAACAGCTGCAGGTTCATAAACAGTGAGATATACTTTTTGCTTACAGGCTGTAACACCAAGTAAAACAAAAAACAAATAAAAAAAGTAATGTCTTTTCATTTCGCGTAATTTGGGGTTCACCATTATAGGTAAACGAGGTTATAAACTCTCCCCTACAAATCTGATGCCGAAGCAATCATCTCGGCAATATCTAAAACTTCTATATCGTCTTCTTTATTGAAATTTTTAACCCCATCTGTCATCATTGTATTGCAGAAAGGACAACCGGTTGCGATTATATTCGGGTTATTTTCTAAAGCTTCTTCTGTGCGCTCTACATTTACCTCTTTTGTTCCGGGTTCGGCTTCTTTAAACATTTGCGCTCCACCAGCTCCGCAACAAAGTCCTTTTGCTTTGCAACGCTTCATTTCAACGAGTTCTGCATCTAATTTTGAAATTAATTCACGTGGGGCTTCATAAACGTCATTTGCTCGCCCGAGGTAACAGGGATCGTGAAATGTTATTTTTTTTCCCTTAAATGCTCCGCCTTCTACAGTGAGTTTTCCTGACTTAAACAACTCCTGAATCAGTTGTGTATGGTGAACAACTTCGTAGTTTCCTCCTAGTTCAGGATACTCGTTCTTTAATGTATTAAAGCAATGGGGACATGCCGTAACAATCTTTTTTACCTCATATCCATCCAGAACCTGAATATTCATCATGGCTTGCATTTGGAACAAAAATTCGTTACCAGCCCGCTTAGCAGGGTCTCCCGTACATGATTCCTCGGTACCAAGTACAGCAAACTTAACGTCACACTTATTTAAGATTTTAACAATAGCCTTGGTAATTTTTTTAGCGCGGTCATCAAAACTACCGGCACATCCTACCCAGAAAAGCACATCCGGTTTCTCTCCTGACGCCATCATTTCAGCCATTGTTGGAACCTTTATTTCACTCATCTTCAACTATTATTTTTTAAAGACCTGAACTTTTGCCTTTACTTCAACTAATTCT
>JABURP010000061.1 GCA_014762645.1 Crocinitomicaceae bacterium | reverse complement strand
GAATATCTACTTATATGATAAGATTTTGAATGGTCTTTGTCAAGTGATAAGACAATTATTATCAATGCAAAAAAATTGGGATTTCTGATGTTCAGGGATTTTATTTATCCTCTTTCTTTTCGTTGAAGTAATACCTTAGATCAAGTGTAAGATAACTTCCCCTGATATTGTCTATCGCTACCAGGTTACTGTTGTCATACTCATACGACATGGCAAATGTCATGATTGGTATAAAAGGTAGATGATAGGCCGCACCAAGATACCAGGTGCCTTTTGAGCGCGTACGGTATTCCCAACCAATATTAGCCAAAGCAGCGCCCTGAACTTTTGATCGATAAGCCCCTTCTTGCTGGAAACGCTTGTTGGAACCCACGGCTACGTAAGTTCTCACATCAGATGGAAACACTGTCATTGCGGCACCTAAAGCAGTGTTCATATACCATTGTTCGCCTAATCGGATAAAAACCAGGCAGGAAATGGGCAATGAATAACTGAGTATCCGGACATCATTGTTGGCATAGTGACCCGAATCCGGCACGGAATAATTCAAATCAAAATTTCTTTGTGTGATCCCCAGGCCAGTTTCCAATGAAATTCGGTCGGATAACCCAACACGGATCAACATGCTTAGTGCATGGCCAAACTTTTGCTTAACTGTTGAGTAAAAAGGAGGGTCGTTAAACTCCTGTTCGAAGGTACCAATAAGTCTGTTGGGAACTATGGGTTTATATTGAAGCCCGAATGCCGTAGACCCTTTCTGAGCTGAAGCAAGGTTGCAGAGAAAGAAGCAGGTAAGAAGTGTTAGCAATAGTGCCCTCATGTGGTTAAATTACATTATTCGTTTTCCAGTTGTTCTGTCTTTTCTTCCAACTTCTGCATATTTTTTACATATCCAATTACACCGAGGGTAACCAAAGACGCGGTCAATGTGATTAACGCAATTCTAAGGATCTTATTTTTGATCATGGGATTTCTGTATTTAGCAGAAACCATATAATTTGCGTCCATTGCACCTTTAAAATCAGAAGCGTCAACACCAAAGAGATGAATGGTTCCTTCTTTAATCTCATCCGAATCGCGCTCAAACCAAATGTGGCGTTTCTTCAACTCTTCTTCCATCAAATCGGCTTCTTCAATACTGTTGAAGCTAAAAATTTTATACCGGTTATTTGACGGATGTGTCCGGTAATTTACTAATCCAAATATGCCTACTCTTCTACCCATTCTGTAAAATATTCGATTGGTTTGCGGTGCCCTTTGGGCCACTCGTAATCTTGTTTGGGGTACCCAATATAAAATAAAGCCAGGCACTGATCATTTGCAGAAAGTCCCAAAAATTCATTCATCTCAGGGGTATATATTAATTTTGGAGATGACCAGAAACTACCCAATCCCCATGCGGTACATGTAAGATACATGTTTTGAATGGCACAAGCCACCGCTTCTTTTTCTTCCAAATCAGGAATTCTACTTTCCGGATCTCTTCTGTGGGATACCGCAATCACCGCTCCTGACATTAAAGGTCGATTCTTGAGTTTGTTAAACTTCATCTGTTTGAAGTCGTCTCCCTGAAAATTTTCGGTGTACCACCCTGACATAAAATCACTGAGTTTTTTTCTTCCTTCTCCCATGAAGACTTTAAAGGTCCAGGGTTGAGTAGAACCATGATTTGGTGCCCAAATGGCATTATTCAATATTTTCTCAACCTGTTCACGGTGCACTTTTCTGTCCGAATAAAATTCCGGATAGATCGTACGGCGATCTTTAATAACATCAGTAATTTCAGATAAGTTGTATTTCATTCAATAAGGATGAGTTAACACTTACAAATTTAGCCAATATTATACAGTTAAAACTTTTTCAGCGCATCATACACCTGGTGCAATGGTAATCCCATAACAGAATAAAAACTTCCTTCCAGTTTATCAATTCCTACGTAGCCCAGCCATTCCTGACATCCATAAGACCCAGCTTTGTCAAAAGGTTGATAATTATCTACGTAATACGCAATTTCTTCTTCTGTAAAAGCCGTAAATGTCACGCTTGTATGGTTTGAAAAGATCTCCTTTTTTTCAGTTGAAATAATGCATACAGCTGTTATTACCGTGTGTGTTTTTCCCGATAACTGACGTAGCATTGAAATTGCTTCTTCTCTTGTTTGAGGTTTTTCAAGGATATTATCGCCTAAAATCACAACAGTATCTGAGGTGATGAGTACATCTTCATCATTGAGTTCATTTTCAAAAGCGGCCGCCTTAAGTTCTGCCAAATATTCCGGAACCTGATCGTAGTTCAATTCAGGAGGGTAGATTTCTTCAATGTCTTTGGTGCGTATCTCAAAGTCAATGTCCAGGCCTTTTAAAAGTGCTTGTCTCCTTGGTGATTTTGACGCAAGAATGATGTTTTTGTTCTTCAGATGATCTAACATGCTACAAAAATAATGGACTCACCATTCCGAAGAGCATTGCCAGCTTTAAAAGATTGGAAGAAAGGAGATATTTTTTACGGGTATTGGAGGTCAGGAGCACAACAAATCCTAAAATGCAAACGATACCCGACATCACTGTGAAAATTTGAAATACAGTGAGGTTATCAAATAATATGGGGCTTTCAATCAAATTTATGTGTATGGATTGAAAGAGTACGTTGTAATGGGTGATGTTGTACACATAATATGTGATCAAACCGAGTAATGGAATCAACATAATGGAGAGAATAGTTTTTGTTTGTCTGATTCCAAGAGCTATAGGAACTGTTTTCGCCGAAAGGTGTAAATCTCCACGTATATCGGCCATATCTTTGATAATCTCCCGCATTAGGTTGATCATAAAAGCAATGATACCAACCGTGATGACTACTTCATAAATAAAGAGCGGACCAAACTCAATATAGGTGTTTTTATAAGGTACATTAAATCCTGAAATCGGAAAATTAAAGATCATGACGTAAACGGGTACAATCCCTACCAGAACCGCAACTATGATATTCCCTACAAAAATCCTCCTTTTATAAAGTGCAGAGTAAAACCATAAAAAATTGATTGTAAGAAAAGCGATTAAAGCAATCCAGACATTGGAATACTTCCAGGACAGATAGACAGCAATACCAAGCCCTACGGCATTAAAAATCCAGTTCCAAACAATGGCCCAACGTCTTTTGATGTGTTTTTCTACCACCATTTTTTCGGGCTTGTTCACCCTGTCTGCCTTAATGTCAAAGTAATCATTGATAATGTTGCCAGCTCCGGCAATACACAATACGGATATGATCAACAGTAAAAAATTGAAATCAAAATTGTACTTCAGAAAATAGTTGTACTGAAAACTGACATCAGCAGCAGTGTCCATTACCGGGATGTCCTGGGAAGAAAGGTTATATTTTCTGTTACCGTGATTGGCAATAAATGCCTGGATAATACACATGGTCACTCCAATAACCAACAGGTTACCGAATCGAATGAGTCGGAGAAAGTGGAGGAGCAGCATATATATTATCTATTTGGACAGTACAACGTACACTGTCCGTCTGTTTTGCTGATGTGCTTCTTTTCTTTCTTTCTCTGTAGGAAGTGCGTTGATCCACTCTTCCGTCCGCACAATTTCCTCTCCGTCTTTAAAGAAAGAAGATGGTTTTGTTTCACCGTAACCTTTGTGGGTCATTTGGTCAGGGTTGACTCCTTGTTTAACGAGGTATTCGTAAACAGCTTTTGCTCTGTTTTTAGAAAGTGTCATGTTGTGTTCGTCATCACCCTGTGCATCCGTATGCCCTTGAAGTTCAATTTTCATGTCCGGCCTTGCTTTCAAAAATTCGGCAAATTTGTTCAATTCCACGAATGATTCTTTTCTCAAGGTAGCTTTGTCAAGGTCAAACAAAACATTGGCCAAAATGTGCTCGCCCTGATTGCTTTCCAGAGGAATTAAAGGAACATCCTGGTGGTAAGGTTCTTCTGAGTTCTCGGGTACTTCAAGGTTAAAATTAATGGAGTAGGGGTGATAACCTTCTCTTTCTACGAACAGTCCATACTCCTTGTTAATGGGAAGGGACACCAAAAATGATCCGTCCACGGGATCTGAAAAAGACTGCACCACTTGCTGGTCCGAGTCTAGGTCTACCAATCGGAACTGTGCCCGCAACTTTTTACCAGAGACTTTATCATACACGGTTCCCGTCATATAAATGGTTTTTGTCGGTTGTACGTGTTTTGGTAATTCGAATTGATACAAATCCAGACTTCCCATACCACCCGGTCTGTCAGAAGCAAAAACAGCTAATTTTCCATCAGCAAACACGAGTAGAGAGTTTTCGTCATGATGAGTATTAATAGGATAACCGAGGTTAACCGGGTCACTCCATGATCCATCCGGTTGTAATTGTGTCATATAAAGGTCATATCCTCCCATTCCCAGGTGCCCGTTAGACGAGAAATACAGTGTTTTTCCATCCGGATGAATAAGGCAGGATGATTCTGAATACGGTGTATTTATATTATCCGGCAGTTTCTCTGGTTTACCCCATGATCCATCTTCCTGTAATTTTGAAACATAGATATCTCCGTTCCGTTGGTTTCTACCGCCGGTACCTTTTACAAGACCACGAATAAAGTACAATGTTTTTCCGTCAGATGATAAGGAGGGTTGTGATTCCCAGTTGCGCGTATTTACCTGTCCGGGTAAGTTAATTGGATCCAGCCATTCATTGCCCACTTTTTGAGTAATGAACAAATCACAACTACCATATCCCCGGCGATCGCCACCGTACCCAACGCGTTCAATAGCGCAGGCCACAAATATCAATGTCTTACCATCCGGAGCAAAAGTAGGCGCTCCTTCATTAAATGTTGTATTGATGTTGCGCGGCATAGGTTCACCGGTGGTCCAGTAACCATCCACATTTTTACTAATAAAAAAATCTTCCTGCCATTGGCCTCTGCTGTTCGTTACTCTACGTGTGAAAAGTAATTCACTTTGATCAACGGTAAGGGTGGGGAAATATTCAGGGTCGTATGTGTTAACACCTGCACCTACATTAACGGGGTCAAACGGAACAGGGTTTTTCTTGGCTTCAATGGCAAATTTTGAGGTTTTTATAATCCACTCGTTCTCTTTGGCCATTTCTTCAGGAGCATTCTTGAATTCAGCATATTTCATGGCATGCTCGTAGGCCTCGTCATATAACCCATTGGCAAGTTCAAGGTTAGCCAGGTCGTAATAAGCATATCCCGTAGATGTTTTAAATGTGGGCAATGAGATCAATCTTTGATAAGCATCAATGGCTCCTATTGGATCTCCTCCGCGCATACAGTATTCTGCTTTTAACTGGTAAGCTTCTGCAAACGCCGGGTCACGCTCAATGGCTTTTTCAAAATATTCCAGTGCTTCGGAATAATCCAGCCGACCATATTCGTCAAAAGGAGCATATCTTGCGGCTTCCAAACCTTTCTCCACCAATTTAATAGCCTTTTTGTTTTTGGTGGTCCAATCTCCGGGTTGCGCAATACTGCAAGACGCAATAAATACGGTTATGATCAGGGCTAATAAGTTTTTCATTTTATTCAATTAAGGAATATTCAAAAATTTATGCGTTTGCAGTGAAATTGTCCAATTCGTATTTTTTTTAACGTAATCAAGCATCAATGGTAACATCTCATTTGCTTTGTCCCACTCAGGTTGTAAATACAGTTTACAATCCTTAGCGACTTTGCTTTTAAGTTCTTCGGACCATTGAAAGTCGTGCTTGTTAAATATAATCATTTTTAATTCCTGCGCTAAGGCGTAGTTCTCTTCCAGTGGCATCTTAAATTTCTTGGGAGAAAGGCAAATCCAATCGAACGTTCCGATTAGCTTGTACGCTCCGGATGTTTCAATGGCAATTTCCATGCCTTCTTCTTTCAAGGCTTTTGTTAGCTCTGTGAGATCATACATAGCCGGTTCTCCGCCTGTTATGACTACAAAATCGGTTCCAGATTCTTTTACCCTTTGAATTATAGCGGAAATTTCTACCTCCGGATGAGCATTTTTATCCCATGATTCTTTGACATCACACCATACACAACCCACATCACATCCGGCCAGGCGAATGAAATAAGCAGGGCGTCCGGAATGATATCCTTCACCTTGCAGGGAGTAAAAATCTTCCATTAAAGGGATTGTAGCCATGGACGCAAAAATACTGAAAAGGATTGTAAGTTACTGTCACCGTTTTGCTCTTCACAAAGGTTTATAAGCGGAAATAGAAAACGAAAGAGAGATTAGCTTTTTTATTCAAACTTGTACCCTCCGGCACCTTCAGTTTCCAGTTCTACCTGTAATCCGGAAACTATTCTGTTGACAAAATTAAAATATCCGGTAATCATTGTTGCGTCGAGTATGGCGCGGTCACTTTCTCCTAGATTCTTGAGTTGTTGGATGATGGCGGATGTATCTTTACCTGGTGTGGCTGTGAGCTGATGGGCATACGTACAATAAGCTTTTTCAACTTCCGAAAGCTCAACAGATTTATAGTCCTGCATAAATGCGAGCGATCTATCCCTGTCTTTCCAGTAATGGTCCATGGCTTCCATGTGATGTATCTGGCAATACTGGCATTCATTTGCTCTGGAAACAACGACGGCCATCATTTCCCTAAGCACCCTTTTTAAAGGACTTTTACCATAGAGAAGCGTCATGTAAAGATCCATGTGATTGACTATGGACCGGGGATTAAGACTTTGAATTTTGTGTACTTCGGCAATTTTACCGCGTGACTTTTGGAGACTGTCATATATCTCTTTGAGTTCTCCCTCTGCCTCTTCCGGTTGAATAATATCTATTAACGGCATTAATGCGTAGTTGTCATTGTTTCAGGCACACAAATAATAAAATCTGCTTTTCCCTGATTTTCTTCTAAAAGCTTATCCGTGTCTTGCTGTAAAACAGTTGTTAACGTCATGATTTTATCCTCATCCACTTCTTTTTTCAGGTAATGGATAATACCTTGTTTATTGTCGGAATGGTACGCACCGTTGTAGTGAATAAACACATTTCTGTTTTCGACATTTTGTAGGATGAAATGAGCCATTGTCGCATCTTTCAAAGCTTGTGCAATCGCAATATTCACACCACCATGATCACCAAATTCAAAGATCATCTTGCTATAACACTCCACTGTTGAATCGAATTCAAATGTTTCCAAAGGGACAATGTATTTTTTGGCTTCATCACTTAAGGTTTTAAGTGAATCAATGCCTTGTTTGTATGCCATTGAAGCGTATCTTCTGGGGATATTAGTCGCTATAAACCTTAATCCTTTGTCCTTGGCAAATTCCATGAGAGGCTTATAATCAGTGTTGTAGTTGGGCCAAAGTCTTACTTCATTCTGGAAGTTTTTTCCGGAAATTTTATTTTGCAGGTATTCATCAATAATATATTGATTATCTGCTTCAAACATTTCTGCTCCGAGCATTACACGGTTTTTATACATACCATAGAGGCGGGTCGTCAGTTCAAACTGCAGCCAATGTGAAATAGGGTTGTTGTGCAGTTCACCAAAAAAGATATAGCGTTTACCGTCTGCAGCACGCATGACCTTGTCAATATCCACTTTTTTACCTTCAGCGGTATAGATTACGTAAGCTTCAAGTTCTTTTGCCTGACCATTAAATGAAACCAGTGCAATAATGAGGAGTAGTATTAAATTTTTCATGACCTTAAAAATACTTTTTTCTGTGCTAATATCACCCAAAATTACAAGATCGGATTTTATTCCCCTTTTCTGTTAGATGCTTTCTTTGATGAGGTCCATCAGGTGGTATATACGATCATTATTGAAAGTGAAGAATATAACTACCGGGAAAATGATCCAGATGGAAACCAGTCTCCAAATGGAGAAACGGAGGTTAGGTCGTTTAAATATCACCGAAAGTAGCGGTACAAAAAAGAAAAGATGTAAAATAGGGAAAGCGCCATATACCGATTCATAAGACATGGTCGTGTAAAGCTTTTTCCCTTCAAAGTAATTGTATTTCCACATGCGTTTGGAGGAATAAGATTCTCTATAGCGGTAGGGTAGTGGTTCAATAAGGACGCTTATGGATTTCATGTCACCGAACAAATAACTGTAGTTTGCTTTGATTGGCGAATTGCCACGCATATCATGCCAGAAAGTACTGTTGTCCACATGAAACTTATCCTCTTCCACTAACACCATTTTTTCAAGCCAGTCCAGTGAAACTTCGCTGTGATTGATGGGATAGCTTACCTCTTTACCGTCCAGAAAATAATCACAAACAAGTAGTACTGAGAAGATAGCAGAATATACAGCAAACACCTGATAAACTTTCCACTTCCACCCAAAGGCGATACGACGGTAGTATTCTCTGTCTTTTCTGGCTTCTTCTGCCTGTTGTCGTTTCCATCTCTCTTTTGCCGCGGCTATTTTCTCTGCAAAGATTTCTTCTTTTGTTTTGGGGCGATACGTGGTTTGGGTTGAGGTATTAATCCGTTTTTGACCAGTGAGTATTTCGTAAGCCTCCGTAATCTTTATAAATCTGTAATGTGCGTCCGGAGAATCGTTTCTGTCAGGATGATAGATGAGTGCCTGCTTACGATATGCTTTTTTTATAGCATTTTGATCGGATGTAGGATTGATTCCTAATATCCTGAAGTATTTTTCTTTACCGACCATTTAAGCTATTAATACAGACTTATGCTAAGAGTAACGATTGAGTTTTGATAAAGTTAACGAAAACAAAAAACCCGGATCCATAAGAAGGTATCCGGGTTTTTTATAATAAATAGAGAGTTGTTTGTCTTATTTTACTTGATCCACAACAGCTTTAAATGCTGCAGGATGGTTCATTGCAAGGTCGGCAAGTACTTTTCTGTTTAACTTAACTCCTTTTGAATTTACCTTTCCTATGAATTGAGAGTAGCTCATTCCGTGCTCTCTTGCTGCAGCATTGATTCGTTGGATCCACAATGCTCTGAAGGTTCTTTTCTTTTGTTTCCTTCCTTCGTATGCGTATACAAGCCCTTTTTCAACGGCATTTTTAGATACGGTCCATACGTTTTTTCTTCTTCCAAAGTAACCTTTTGCAAGTTTCATTGTTTTTTTTCTTCTTGCTCTTGCGGCTACTACATTTACTGATCTAGGCATAATTTTAATTTTTTTGGTAGGAAGTGGTCATCTGTTTCACTGACGCTTAGTTACTCGATACCGGGTTTAAATAAATTTAACCAATCCCTAATCTTCGGGATTATGCTTTTTTAGGTAATTGAATTTTGATGTTTGGCTCATCAGCTTTGTGAACTAATGTTGCCTTCGTCAATCTTGCTTTTCTCTTTTTTGACTTTTTTGTCAAAATGTGACTTTTAAAAGCATGTTTTCTCTTCAACTTCCCTGTTCCAGTTACTTTAAATCTCTTCTTAGCACTGGAGTTCGACTTCATCTTTGGCATTTCTTCTACTTTTTTACTCTCTATTTATAATTAGACGCTAGATGTTAGCTGCTAGATTCCAGACTTTCTGGCTGGTTTCTATAGTCTATGTTCTAGTGTCTTTTTCTTACTTCTTTTTAGGGTTGATCATCATGATCATTTTCTTCCCTTCAAGCTTAGGTAACTGTTCAACAGTTCCATATTCTTCCAATTCCTGGGCAAACTTCAACAGTAGTATTTCACCTCTGTCTTTAAAAACAATACTTCTTCCTTTAAAAAAGACGTATGCTTTAACTTTTGCTCCATCTTTAAGAAAAGACTTTGCATGGTTCAGCTTAAAATTGAAATCATGTTCTTCAGTGTTAGGACCCATTCGGATTTCCTTTATCACCACTTTGGACTGTTTTGATTTCAGTTCTTTTTGCTTTTTCTTTTGTTCAAAAAGGAACTTTTTATAGTCGATAATTTTACATACCGGTGGTTTCGCATTGGGCGATATTTCCACCAGGTCCAATTCAGCTTCATCAGCCTTCTTCAAGGCATCTTTAACTGACATTACCTCTGCGCCGCCATCCCATACTACACGTACTTCCGGAGCTGTAATTTTTTCATTAATTCGGTGAGCCTCTTCTCTTCTACGAGGTCCACGTCTCTGATTATTTCTTCTTTTTATCGCTATAGGTCGTTCCTCCTTTCTTTGTCCATGATTACGTTAGACGTAAACACGAGCTTTAGTTCAATTCTTTTTCAATTTCTTCGTTAATGTAATCTTTGAAAGCTTCAAGAGACATCACTCCTAAATCACCTTCACCTTGCTTTCTCACACTCACTTCATTCTTCTCTTCTTCTTTTTCTCCGACAATGAGCATAAATGGAATTTTATCTACTTCGTTGTCACGAATTTTCTTTCCAACCTTCTCATTTCGGTCATCAACGAATCCGCGAATATCGTAATTTTTTAAGAAATTTAAAACTTTTTCAGCGTAATCATTGAATTTTTCGGACACTGGCAAGATCGCAAATTGATTGGTAGTGAGCCATAATGGGAATCGTCCACCGCAATGTTCAATCAAAACAGCCACGAATCTTTCCATAGAACCGAACGGCGCCCGGTGTATCATAACAGGTCGGTGCTTTTCGTTATCGGCTCCAGTATACTCTAATTCAAATCGTTCAGGTAAGTTATAATCCACCTGAATTGTTCCGAGTTGCCACTCTCTATTCAGTGCATCCTTAACCATAAAGTCCAATTTCGGTCCGTAAAAGGCTGCTTCACCATATTCAATGAACGTTTCAAGGCCTTTTTCTTCCGTGGCTTCAATAATGGCGCGCTCGGCTTTATCCCAATTCTCATCTGAACCGATATACTTATCTGGATCATCCGGGTCACGCAATGAAATCTGCGCTCTGAAACTTTCGAATTTCAATGTTTTGAAGATGTACAGAACGATATCGATTACATTTTTAAATTCATCCTTTACCTGATCTGGTGTACAAAACAGGTGTGCGTCGTCTTGTGTAAATCCTCTTACACGGGTTAATCCATGCAACTCACCGCTTTGCTCATACCGGTAAACTGTACCAAATTCTGCAAATCTTAGGGGAAGATCCCGGTAAGATCGTGGTGCAGATTTATAGATTTCACAATGATGAGGGCAGTTCATAGGTTTCAATAAAAACTCTTCACCTTCATGCGGTGTGTGGATAGGTTGAAATGAATCCTCTCCGTATTTGGCGTAATGTCCTGAAGTAACATATAAATCTTTACTTCCTATATGTGGACTGATTACGGGGACATATCCCGCTTTTCGTTGTGTTCTTTTTAGAAAATTCTCAAGGCGTTCTCTAAGTTCAGCTCCTGCTGGCAACCATAAAGGCAAGCCCTGCCCAACACGTTGAGAAAAAGTAAATAGCCCGAGCTCCTTGCCAAGTTTTCTGTGATCTCTCTTTTTCGCCTCTTCGAGCATCTCCAGATACTCTGTCAGTTCTTTTTGTTTTGGGAAAGTTATACCATATATACGCGTAAGTTGTTGACGGTTTTCGTCACCGCGCCAATACGCGCCAGCAATGGACATTAGTTTTATGGCTTTAATGTACCCGGTATGTGGTATATGAGGACCACGACAGAGGTCTGTAAAATTTCCCTGGGTATAAAAAGTAATTTCGCCATCCTCCAAACCATCCAGGAGCTCTAATTTATATTCATCACCCTTCTCCTTGTAATATTGAACGGCATCAGATTTAGAAATTTCCTGACGGATGTATTCGTTTTTTTGACTGGCCAGGTCCTTCATTTTCTTTTCGATCTTGGGTAAATCTTCATCTGTAATGTGATGTTCACCAAGATCGATATCATAGTAAAACCCATTTTCAATAGGAGGCCCAATTGCCAGTTTCGTTCCAGGATATAAAGCTTCAATGGCTTCTGCCATTAAGTGAGCCGAGGAATGCCACATGGTAGATTTTCCGCCATCATCATTCCAGGTCAAAAGTTTTAGTTCGGTTTTTTGAGGAAGTGGACGGGTAGAGTCAATTACCTCTCCGTTTACCTCGGCAGCAAGTACATTTCTTGCTAAACCTTCACTAATACTTTTGGCGACATCCAGCGCAGTGGATCCGTCTTCATATTCTCGCTTTGAACCGTCTGGCAAAGTTACTTCAATCATAATGGGTACTTAATTATGGTTGCAAAAATAATATAATAGTCCGTGGCATTGTTGTGGTAAACCACCTTTTATGTCATTAAAAAACCCTGACGGCGGTCTGCGCGTCAGGGCTCATTATAGTGTGATTACTTTTTATTAATTCTTATATCCCATTACAAGTATCACTGCCCCACGTTCTTTCATGGTCGGTTTCTTGTTCTGAGCACCTGGAATACCAGGGATTTCGTAGTCAACAAACACTCGTTTTAATCTTGGAGCACCATCTTTTTTAGATTGGTATGTTTTGTTTAGGTCTCCAGATTCAACTAAGAGGTTATTCCCTTGAACGCCATCAATTTCTTTTAACAAGATTCGTTCAGAACTTGTCTTATCTTCATCAAAGATTTTGATCTTTACGTCATTTGGAAGTGATTTCCCATTGAAAGAAAATCTATAATCCGTGTTGTTGAACAGGTAGATTTCAACTTCTTTTACCTGTTTATAGGTTTTGAAGTTGAAGTAAGTCACTTTAGACCCATCATAGCGATAAGGCTTCAGCGCTTTTTTAGCTTCTACTTTCTGTCTTGAAATGTTCTCTTTAAATTCGGTTAAGTTGGATGCGGTTTGTGCAATTACAAGCCCAAGGCCAAAAATCGCTACAATAGTTAAAATCTTCTTCATAGGTGATATTCGTTTAACCGTTAATAATCTTTGCTCTTAAGTCCTTGATCAATCCACCAAGCTCAGTGTATTCAGCATCAGAGAGTGTTAACTCTTCTGCAGTTTCGTCTTCATAGTACGCAACTACCGAATCAAATGAATCAAAAGTGGATTGGATTTTCTCAAGGTCTGAGATTAACCATCCAAGTTCCATGCCATCATTTTTAGGATCCTTCAATCCTTTGATGATATTTCCTAAAATTGCCATTTGTTCAGTGATTTGTGCACCAAGGCCATCTTTACCACCATTATTCTCGTAATCGTACACTCCCAGGTACATTCCCTCGGTCCATGCACCAGCAAAATGAATAGCAGAATGATGCTGCATATCATTTTCTTCCATGTACTCTTCCGTTCTTTCGTGAATATCGATCATCAAGATCTCAATCGAGTCTTTATTTTCAATGTTTTTGTCAAAACGCTCCATTAAGTCCTTGTTTTCAAAAACGGCTTCCATCCCGATTTCTTCAGCAAGATCTGTAATTGCATCCAGGTAAATTCTTCCTTCGTTTGACTGTTCATTGAGCACACAATACGCCATATCGGCTGAGTAAACCCCAAAATTCAGCATTTTCTTCAGCTCACCGGTATAATTACCAGCATTGTCAGGGTCGTTCGTTACGCCAGAATTGTACTCCAATCCGGATTTTTTAAAAATACTGGCAACCTGAAGGGGGGAGGGTAAGTGATAGTCGATATCCGGAGACTCGAATATATCCACATCTATATCCTCGCCTAACGAGTCTGGTTCCACAACTAATACATCTTCAGGCTCGTCCCCACCACATGATCCTAACATGAAAGTAGAAGCCAATGCAATCACCGCAATCTTAATACTTGGTTTACTCATTTTACTCTAGGTTTAATTAGGCGACTAAAATAATAAAATGATTAATAAGTTTTTTAATTCCAGTGCTTTTTTGCAAGTTATTCATGAATTGTTGTACTTTTGAATTCTGTCAATTCTAAATTGATAAACTCCTTTTTATTAAAATTGCGCTATGAAAAAGTTGATAATTCTTCTTAGCCTTTTGTTCCTCTCATACACTTCTGAAGCTCAGCTATGGTTTGATTTAGGCCTAAAAGGTGGTGTTGGATCTGGTATAGCTATGAACAAAACGATTAATGATGACGGTCGTTTCAATCCTTCAGCCGGATTTAATTACTTTTTTGGTGGTAAATTCGGGATCAATTACGGGCATTATGTTGGTATTACCTGTGATGTTGATTATGGAGCATATAAATATGGCTTTCAACAAGCAGAAGTACCAGGAAAACCGGATACGGAAAGTTATAAATTTACAATGGCATATAATTCTATCAATGTGATGCCAATGTTTCGGTTTACAAAAGATGCGTCTTACTTGGAAGTAGGTCCGCAATTTCAGTTTGTAAGAAATCCTTCCATAGAAGATGAAGCATATCCGGGCTCAGCACCGTCGGGTGATTATATTTCAAGCCGATTAACTGGCCTCGTTTTTGGCTTTGGTGCACATATGCTGGGTAATGAAGTTATTTCGCTAATGATGGGATTAAGATTTAATTACGTCCTTTCAGATTTAACTGCTGATGACTGGGTGGATTCAAGTTTCCCGTTTAACAATTATCCGGATATTACAACACATACAAAAACTAACCCAATTAACGCTCAGATAGTTATGGAGGTTAATTATTCGTTAGGTTATTTCGCCAAGAATACCTCAGGATGTGGTAAACGAGTTGCGTTCCTGACTTTTTGATCATAATCGTATCTAAATATCTGGTGCCAAAATCGCACCGGGCTATGACAATATTTCCGTTTGTGTTCTTAAAAAACAACAAACTGAGAAAGGATAAGGTGTTACTTAATCATGAACGTATTCATTTACGCCAGCAGCTTGAATGTCTGATTGTTCTCTTTTATGTGATCTATCTTGTAGAGTTTTTAATTCATTTTTTAAGGAAACGTTCACGTATTGAGGCGTATAGGAGAATATCCTTTGAACGTGAAGCGTTTAGAAACGAAAAAGATTTCCATTATATTGCAGGCCGAAAACCCTGGTACTGGGTTCGTTATCTATAAAATGCGGCTGTGAAATACCCAATTATTCTTCGGCTCCTACTTCCCCTTATGATGGGAGTTATTGTTCATTTTTATACGGAATTTGCCATAGGCTTACCGTTGTTGGTTGTTTTTCTGCTTACTATTTTAGTTCTGACAACACCAATGTTCTCTAAGTTACGGGCTGGTTCGATCTTGTTCCATTCAATCTATCCCTTGCTGTTCTTTTTTCTAGGTGGATATTTGGCTGATGCACATAAAAGTTCTGTTAATGATCATTATTTTCTGGAGCAGACAAACGGATGGGCCAATTATTTGGTAAAGGTCACTGAAAGTCCTCAGGAAAAAGAAAAATCTATAAAATGTATTGTTGAGGTGCAATCGGTTGATGGTACGCCAGCTTGTGGAAAAGGCCTTGTCTATTTCCAAAAAGATGCGCAAGTGTCACCGCCTGAATATGGTGATTTAATCTATTTGAATGCGCGATTTAATAAGGTAAAGTCAAACGGGAACCCAAAGGAATTTGACTATGCAAGATATCTACGAATTCATAATATAGAGGCACAGGCTTATGTAAAAAATGAAAGTTGGAAAAAAGTTGGTAATGAGGCTAATCCATTTCTAGAATGGGTGTTTGATCTAAGAACATACTTTAGTAATGTTCTAAAGTCTTCAGGGATGTCAGAGAAAAATGCCATGGTAGCTAATGCATTGTTGTTGGGGCAAAAGGAGTACCTGGATAAAGATGTTCTGCGTTCTTACTCAAGTGCAGGCGCCATGCACGTATTGGCAGTTTCTGGGTTACATGTTGGTATCGTCATGCTGATCCTTTCATTTTTAGTCAAACCCATTAAGCAATTTAAATATGGAAGAAAACTGTTTGTATTGATCGTTGTGTGTGGAATCTGGTTTTACGCGTTAATAACCGGCTTTTCACCCTCTGTAATGCGAGCTGCGGTAATGTTTACGTTTATTGTTGTTGGTAAAGAATTGCAGAGAGATACAAGCATCTATCAAAGTATAATGGTATCGGCTTTTTTGTTAATTATATTGGAGCCCTATATCATTTTTCAGGTTGGATTTCAATTGAGCTATCTTGCAGTATTGGGAATCGTATTTCTTCAGCCGAAAATTGAAAACTTACTGTACATCAAGAACAAAATTCTGTTTAAAGCCTGGCAAATTTCAGCTGTTTCAATTGCCGCTCAAATTGCAACATTTCCATTAGGTTTATACTACTTTCACCAGTTTCCTAATTTTTTCCTGCTCTCAAATTTACTCGTGATACCACTGGCATTTTTTATCCTGATAGTGGGTATTGCTTATTTGACCTTACATATTGTGCCATTCATCAGTGATGTCATTTTTTGGATCTTTGATGGCCTCATTTCTATTCTTAATTTAGGTGTAGAGTGGGTTGAAAAATTGCCTTATTCAATCCTTTGGGGGATTTCAATTGAATGGTACGAAGTTTTTTTATTGTACATAACTATTCTCCTTGGCGCTATTGCATTTATGTACCGAAAGACCAAAGTATTAATTGCGGCGCTTGTAGGTTGCGTAGTAATGCTCGTAATAAATGCTGGTGAACAGCAAAAACTCCAATCTGAAAATGTCCTGTATATCTATAATATTCAGGATGAATTGGCAATAGATGTATTCTATGGTCAGAAAAATATCTTCTTTAGTTCGGAAGAACTACAAAAGGATGAGGAAAAATTACTTTTCCATGTAAAGCACAACTGGTTTTACCGAAATGGAAATGAAGAACCAACCAAATGGCAGAACATTTTTGATAAGCCATTTATTCAAGTCGGAAAACACACTTTTGGTCTATTGAGTGATGCTAAATTGAATGATTATCGAAGAAGTATTCCAATAACTGATTATCTCATCTTACACGATATTGAGTTTGTGGATGAATTTGTTTTGCAAGCAATAGAAGATCAAAATATTACATTAATTCTGGCCGGCGGAGTAGGGTATAAATTGAAGAACTTCGTGAAAAGTATTGTTAAAGATTCCAGAATAATAGATCTCAATGAAAAAGGTGCTTTCGAGTTATATTTTTAAATTTACGGGAAATACCCCATAACATTAGCTAAATAAAATGAATAATTTCGCAACGAATGTTGAGTTAAATACGAGTTGTACTCTGTATTAGGACCTAAAATTTGATGAGAAGAGCTTACCTGGTAGTTGTTGTGGTGTGTTTTATCCTTGTTCACAAAGGAATACAGGCTCAGTGTCCTGATGTGAACGCTTCGTTTACCACTTCACAGACAGATATTTGCGGACCCGGACCTCAAACCATTTCTTTTATCAATACATCTTCAGGAGCAAATTCCGGAACTGCCACTTACGAATGGTTTTTAAACGGAACATCATTTGACATTACTGCCGGCCTTGCTGCCCCCTCTAATTCCAATATATCTGCCGTAGGAGTGTATAATTATATGTTAGTAGCAACTGATGCGACTGTACCCTGTACAGATACGGCCTTTGTCACTGTATATATTTACCCGACACCCAATTCATCATTTACTTTCGGACCGAATAATGCGTGTGCCGGAACGACAATTTCATATAATGGTACAGCTACGGGTACTTGGGGAGGTACAACATACCTTTGGAATTTTGGTGATGGAAACAATGCTAATACAGAAAACGCGACTCATCAATATGGAGCAGGAGGGAGTTATACAATCAGTTATCTGATTAATAATGGACCGGGGTGTACAAGTAATTCATCTCAGAATATTTCAGTAATGGATATTCCCAATGTTAGTATTGCAGGTGATGATGGAGATGGAGATCTCGTGAATTGTTTATTACCGGCAGATCCGTCGACTTCTGAAATGGTAACGTTCTCAAATTTTACTACTGGAGGTGTTAGTTATACCTGGGATTTCGGGGATGGTTCACCGCCATTTACAACAGGTTCAACTGCTCCATTTACACATGATTACACTTCTTTTGGAACGTATATGGTGACCATGACAGCCACCCACGCCAATGGGTGTACAGCTACGGACACGTTAACCGTAGTGTTCGAAAAGTACGTGTCTGCAGCTATGACATTGGACATAACAGAGTATTCAGGATGTGCTCCACATGACCTGTCAACCCTTACCAACTTATCTGTTAATGCTAACTCATATGTATGGGATTTCGGGGACGGAACTGTAATAACCACAACTAGTTCCACTCCTCCGGCGCACAGTTATTTGACTGAAGGAACCTACACCATTTCACTAACTGCAATTAATAGCTGTAATCAGGCAAATGCTACCATAAGTCCAATTATTATCATTGATGGACCAACAGCCAATTTTTCTACGAATCTACCATTTGGAGGAGGGACAATTGGTTGTGCTCCTCAAAATATGGATGTGACCAATTTGTCTCAGGATGCACAACCCATAAATAATTATTATTGGGACATGGGTAATGGTAATACTTATACGAATACAATTACTCCACCAACTCAAAATTATGATACAACGGGCGTTTATACGATAATGCTGGTTGCCGGTAATGCTTGTGGTCCGGATACTATGATATTGGATATCACAATTGATACAGTACCGGTCATTGACATTACTTCTATCCCTTTGGATGGATGTTC
Source organism: Crocinitomicaceae bacterium (assembly GCA_014762645.1). Classification (GTDB taxonomy): domain Bacteria; phylum Bacteroidota; class Bacteroidia; order Flavobacteriales_D; family Crocinitomicaceae; genus Paracrocinitomix. The sequence goes on along the minus strand of JABURP010000061.1, from coordinate 50,840 downwards.
TCCGCTCACCGTTCAGACTGCAAATAATTCGTATACAAACCCAATTAACTATTCGTGGTTTGTGGATGGAGTATTTATAACATCAGCTCAAAATTTACCAGATCAGACTTTTATTAATACAGGTTCAACAACTCCAGCCAACCATACTATTCAACTAAACGGGAGTAACATCTGTGGAAGTGATTCTGACCAGGAGATGATTACCGTGCACCCTGAAACGGAAGCAATATTTACAATTTCTGATGATACCATTTGTGTTGGTGAGTCAATTACTTTTACGGATGGCTCATTTGGTGAAGCACTGACATTTGACTGGGATTTTGGTATTCAAGCTGAATCGACGCAAGGTCCTCATACTATAACATATAATTCAGATGGAAATTATACGATTGAATTAATTGTGGATGGCTTTTGCGGCTCCGATACGGCAACTGTTGATATTGTAGTCTTGCCATATCCGGTAGCAGATTTTACCGTTGATGTCGATTCCGGTTGCGTGGATTTTGATGTAACAATCACTAATAACTCCACACTTGGAGGCAATTATACTTGGGCATTTAATGGTGGAACACCTGCTAATTCCATTGTTTACGCACCGGCTCCGGTGAATTATTCATCACCAGGAACTTATACTGTCATTTTGGATGTGGATGTATTAGGTTGCATAAATTCGGATACGGTAGTTATAGAATCGAATCCTTTACCTCTTCCGGCTTTCACTGTTACACCAGTGAGCGGCTGTACACCATTGGATGTAGCGTTCTCAAATACCTCACCAGTTAATCCGGGAGATGTGTTTGATTGGGATCTTGGTAACGGCACTTCCTTTACTGGTCAGAACCCCCTCAATGAAGTGTATGTAGCAGCTTCTAATGACAGTGTTTATACAGTACAGCTGATAATTACTTCTGCTGAAGGATGTATTGACTCTGTTGAGCAAACGATTACGGTACACCCACTTCCAGTAGCTGATTATACTCCATTACCGGATACGACTTGTGCTGGTGATCCGATTGCTTTTCTGAATAACTCGATAGGTGCTTCTTCCTATCAATGGGATTTTGGCGACGGTAATTCATCTACACAAACTAGTCCGGCACATCCGTACACACAAACGGGTGATATCATAACTCAACTGGTTGCCATTACTACATTTGGGTGTACAGATACCTTACAAGTTCCGGTATACGTTGATTCTATTCCGACCGCAAACTTCAGCTTTGATATTGTTTGTGATATTGACACTACCCATTTTACTGATTTATCAAGTGGGGCGCCGACACAGTGGGAATGGGATTTTGGAGATGCATCTCCTTTGAGTAATGATCAAGATCCCAATTATTTTTATGGGGTAGCTGGGTCCTACAATGTTATTCTTACCGTAACCAATCCAGCAGGTTGTACAAATAGTATAAATCAATTGGTGGATGTGAGTTTAGTTCCGGTCGCCGATTTTGTTACAAATCCCACTTGTTTAACTTCACCAACAATCTTTACGGATATTACTTCTGGTATACCAACCAGTTGGCAGTGGGATTTTGGAGATGGAGCACCAATTAATACTAATCAAAATCCGACTCATGTTTATGGAGATACCGGAACCTATAATGTGACGCTAATAGCACAGGCAGGGAATGGATGCTCAGACACAACAACAATGCCGATCACTGTCACTCCAATACCAACGGCTGATTTTTCGTTTGTTTCGGTTTGTACCGGTGATGTAACTGCTTTTACAGATCAATCATTAGGAAATCCAGACACTTGGTATTGGGATTTTGGAGATGGAAATACAGATAATACCAATAATCCAAATCCGACACATATATTTAGTACCGCGGGAACTTACAATGTAATGCTGGTTGCAGGCTATGCTGCAAGTGGGTGTACAGATACAATAATATACACCGTAGACGCTCATCCATTAACTACACCTGCCTTTACAACAAATACGCCTTGTCTTGGAGGGAGCACAAGTTTTACTGATTTTACTGGTGGTACCCCGAATCAATGGGAATGGACATTTGGAGATGGATCGCCGGTAGAGACACTTCAAAATCCTGTACACGTTTATTCAACACCCGGAATTTTTAATGTGCAACTGATTACTGAAAATACATTTGGATGCTCAGATACCTTGATAACTACTGTTGAGGTTTATCCTCTGCCCACGGCAGATTTTGCGTTCACCACTGTGTGTTTAAACGCCACAACAAATTTTACGGATAGTTCAACCAGTGCTGTAGCTTGGGAATGGAACTTTGGTGACGGAAGTCCGCTGAGTAATTTACAGTCGCCCTCACATATTTATAATTCTTCTGGAAATTTTGATGTACAATTGGTCGTGACTAATGTGGATGGGTGTACAGATACATCTGTGCAAACAGTAACGGTGAATCCAAATCCAATAGCGGATTTTTCCGCAACTACTGCTTGTCATACATATCCTACGTTCTTTAGTGATAGTTCATCAGGAGCAGTAAGTTATTATTGGGATTTTGGGGATGTATCACCGATTGACAGTGCTGTTTCACCAGTTTATACATACGCAAGTTCAGGCTCGTATTTGGTAGAGATGATTGTAGTGAATGTATTCGGATGTACAGATACAGCATTCCAAAATGTTGATGTGCTGGTTCAACCGCAGGCAGGATTTACTAACAGTAATGTTTGTGCAGGTGAATCTGTTTTGTTCACGGATACTTCAACTTTAGGACCAAGCACCTGGCAATGGGATTTTGGAGATGGTTCACCTTTGGATAACGTTCAGAACCCGGTACATCTGTTTAACCCCGGTGGAATATATAATGTGACATTGATTGTTGGAAACATTGCGGGATGTATGGACACAACCGTTGTTCCCGTTAATGTTTATACAGTGCCTGTTCCGAATTTCACTGCAGATACAGTTTGCCTTTTCAGTGTTACAACGTTTACTGATTTAACTGTAGATTCGGCGCCATTAGCGACCTGGGATTGGGATTTTGATGATGGAAACACCTCGTTTCAACAGAATCCCACCTATATTTTTCAAACACCGGGACAGTTTGATGTGGAATTGATCGTTACTAATGTTAACGGTTGTGACAGTTCCATTACATTACCTGTACATGTTTCAGATATACCGGTTGCAAATTTTACAACCGATACCGTATGTCTGGGGAATCCAACTACATTTACTGATGTCTCTACCGGCTCCCCCGATCAGTGGACATGGACTTTTGGTGACGGAAACAGTTCAAATATAGGACCTGTAACGCAACATACGTACAATTCCCCCGGTTCCTATATTGCATCACTTTTAGTTACCGCAGGTGGTATTTGTCAGGACCAGGTGTTTCAACTAGTTGAGGTTATTGATAATGTCCAGGCTGATTTTACTTCTCAGGATAGTTTGTGTGACGGTAGCACGTTCAATTTTGTTGATAATTCAACCATTACATTAGGGGCAATAGTTGGATACGCTTGGGATTTTGGAGATGGAAATACGGCAAATACACAAAATGCAAACCATACCTATGCGACTCCGGGAACCTATACAGTTACGCATACTGTGTATGCTTCAGGCGGATGTTCACAATCCGTAACAGCAGATGTTACAGTTATGGATGTACCTTCAACTCTATTTCTTGATTTACAGGCCTGTCAGAATAACCCAACCGTATTTAGTGATCTTTCCAGTATTAATAATGGTACAATTAGTTCCTGGATCTGGGATTTTGGAGATGGATCACCGGTAGTAACCAATCAAAACCCTGTTCATACCTTTATGTCAGATGGTAATTATAATGTTACGCTCACCGTTATTTCTGATCTGGGATGTTCAAATTCTGTTGTTATCCCAACCATTGTGTATCCGGCACCAGTTGCCAACTTTACATCTCCGTTATCTTGTCCTGATGATACCGTACAATACACGGATCAATCTATCATCAGTTCAGGGACAATAGTTGATTGGTTATGGGACTTTGATGATGGAGGTAATAGCACGGTTCAACATCCGCAGCATCAGTTTCAGGTGTTAAACGATAGTTTTTATGTTGAATTGGTGGTGACTTCCAATTTTGGGTGTACTGATACTACTGTTCAATTGGTGCAAACGTACCCGTTTCCTTATTTCCAATATGGCCCGGATTGGACAGCCGGGTGCCAGCCGTTAGTATTACAATTTAACGATTCATCTACTGTGGTGGGTGGAGTAATAACAAATTGGGAATGGTATTTTGATGATGGTTCTGCTTCCTATGCTGAGGATCCAATTCATATTTTTGCCAATGAAGGAACGTATTATGTTGGAATGTCTGTGACTACATCTCAGGGATGCACTTTCGTTGACTCACTTGCATACCCTGTGATCGTGTACCCTAAACCTAATGCTGGATTTGATCCTGTTTATTCGGAAATATCTATACTTACACCGGAAGTACAATTTACAGATTTGTCATTTGATGCAGTTAACTGGGAATGGTATTTTGGTGATGGAAATTATAGTAATAATCAACATCCATTACATGAATATTCGGATACTGGTTTCTATCAGGTAATGCAAATTGTTTATTCAGATTTTGGTTGCACGGATACTGCGTATGGATCTGTAAAGATGTTCGGTGAGTATGCCATTTTTGTTCCAAATACATTTACACCCAATGGGGATAGTAAAAATCAATATTTCAGAGCGTATGGCATGGCTGTAGATCGTTTTGACATGCGCATATTCAATCGCTGGGGCGAGCAAATTTGGCAAACTGAGGACATCAACGATTCATGGGATGGAACCTACAATGGTGTTTTGGTTCAGGATGATGTGTACGTCTGGAAAATAGTTGCCTACGACACGAATGGAAATGAACATGAGCTTTACGGTCACGTAACAGTGCTCAAGTAATTAACAATAATCGCGTCAACTGTTAATAAATCAACGTTTTTAATAAACTGAGGGGGAATCCCCCTTTCCCTGAGCAAGAGCATCCTCTACATTTGCCCGGAATAAACGTTTAAATCCATGAAACGATTAGCTCTTACCCTCACCTCCATACTGTGTATTTTAACAGTAAATAATCTAAACGCTCAAATCAATCATTTCAATCTTGATAAGGAAAGATCCTTTATTAAGAATATGGGGCAATTTGATGGCCGTAACTGGCAGAAAAATGAAATTGTCTACGGATATGATCAAAATCCTTTTTACGTATTCTTCACTCAAAAAGGACTGACCTATCGATTTGATAAGATCATTAAGAACCCCAGGTACAAAAAGGGAGATCCTTCTAACCCAAAACGGATCAATATCTCAGAGCTTATTCATGCCACCTGGGTAGGCGCTAATGAGAATGTGGAAATCACAGCTGAAGAAGTCGTGCCGTTCCATTATTCATACGCCGTGAGAGATTGGCCTTCCAAAGACGTTATTAATATTCCCGGTATTAAAGGTTATAAGAAGATTACCTACAACAACCTGTACGACAACATAGATGTTGAATACGTTATTCATCCGGACGGAGGGATAAAATATTCAATTATACTACATCCTGGTGCCGATCCATCACAAATCAAATTGGAATACTCTTCTGGGCATACCAATACAAAAGATGAGAATATCTCCATTGAATTGAATGAGAATGGACAAATGGATATCCAAACCTCGCTTGGTCAGGTAATTGAAAACGAACCCTATACTTTTGAGGCATTAACGAAGGCTGAGATTTCTTCTCACTACAAATTTGAGAATAACATACTGACATTTGAACTAGGTCAATACGATAACACGAAGGAAGTTATTATTGATCCCTGGGTGTTGTCACCTAATTTCAATTCTTCTACAGCGGTGTGGGAAGTTGAAACGGATGGAGCCGGAAACTCTTATGTAATTGGTGGTGAAACACCAATGGAATTGAGAAAATATAATGCGGCCGGCGCACAGCAATGGATATATGTTACACCTTGGGACACCAACTCGGTGTGGTTAGGAACCTTGGCAACTGATGATGTTGGAACTTCATTCATTACATCCGGGACTTCGCCTGAAATTGAACGGGTAGATAATACTGGGTCTATGGTTTGGCACAATAACGGTAACGGTGTAAACGAATACTGGTCAATCACATTTAATTGTGATAACACAAAGCTTTTAGTTGGCGGAACTTACGTCCCAGGCATCTTTAGTTTTGACTATATGTCAGCCATCTTTGATATTGACATTAACAACGGGAGTGTAAACAATTTTGTGACAATGGATACCACAAATATTGGTGGATTCGGAGCTACACCAGTAGAGGTTCGTTCAATATCATCCTCTAAGAACGCAAAATACATTTACCTCACTCATCACGACGTTGGGGCCATTAATCAAAATATCGGTGCGTGTCCAACAGATTTACCAGTTTACCAGGTAAATAATAACCACAACCTTGCTTATAAATGTGAAAACTATTTGCCTGAAACACAAAATGGAGGGGGCTTAAAAGCTTTAGTAGCTAATGATCAGTACTTCTATACACATGATGGTGATCAGATCTACCAAAGAAACCTTGCAGATGGTACTTTAATTAATACAGTAGCCTTACCTGGTGGAGCAGCAGCAACGGATTTATTTGGTGATATAGTTGTGCATTGTAGCGGATTGGATGTTGATGACTGCGGTAATGTTTATGCAGGTTCCAGTGACCGTGTAGTAAAATTTGATGCCAATCTGAATTTTATTTCTCAAAGTACCACCAACTTTGCCGTTTATGACGTGTCTGTAAATTCTAACGGAGAAGTATTGGCGGTAGGAGCAGAATTCAACAACAGTAATGTAAATAGGGTTGGTCATGTAGCTTCGTTGTCTATGGGAGCATGTTCACAATATGCCTTGGTTTGTTGTGATGCCAATATTTGTATTCCAAATACCGTATGTGAATCCGATCCTGCTTTTGACCTGATACCCACAACGGGTGGAGGAACATTTTCCGGAACAGGTATTACAGACCCTAATAACGGAACTTTTGATCCTGCTGTGTCTGGTTCAGGTACCTTCCAGGTGACATATACCTTAGCTTGTGGTTCGGATGCAATTAGTGTTACTGTTGATCCATGTGTGAACCTTACTGCTTGTCAGGAAGCTAATGGGGATATTACTATTACTAATGGTGATGGAAATAATACCTGGGAAGAATGGACCACTATTAACACACAATCAAATGATTGTGCAACCTGTGGTGGGGTTCTCATATTTGGAATTTGTTCGGTTCCGTTACCTTGTACTATTACTACAACCGGGTGGAGTACTTTTGCCACTGGTACAATTACAGAAACACCTACTGGTAACTGGCCGATTCAGGTCACAGATGGAACAGGTGCAACCATTACGATTGATTCGTTAAATCAGTTAGCTGCTTGTGCGGTAGGATGCGATCCAACAATTACGGCTGCCGGTCCTTTCTGTCAAACGGATCCATCTGTCAACCTTACAGCAGTTGATCCCGGTGGGACATGGAGTGGTACGGGAATTACAGATCCAAACCTCGGTACATTTGATCCGGCTACAGCAGGTCCTGGATCTCACACCATTACTTATTCTTTGGCGTGTGGTAGTTCCGATACAGAAACCATTCAGGTAAATGCAACTGATGATCCGTCATTCTCTTATGCTCAAGCTATCTACTGTACAACAGATACTGACCCTGTACCTACAATTACTGGTTTAAGTGGTGGTACTTTCTCTATAAATAATGGTGGAGTCATTAATGCATCAACGGGTGTCATAGATTTGGATGTATCCGGAGCCAATAGTTACGTGGTAACCTATTTAACGAACGGCCCTTGTCCGACTTCAGGAACCTTTAACCTGACCATTAATACAACATCTAATGCAACGATTACCCCTGCGGGTCCATTTTGTGAAACCGATCCGTCTGTAAACTTAACAGCTGTAGATGGCGGAGGAACCTGGAGCGGAACCGGAATCACAGACCCTAACCTGGGTACTTTTGATCCGCTAACTGCAGGAGTTGGTACACATACTATTACCTATACAATTTCCGGTTCTTGTGGTGACACTGACACAGAAACCATCACGGTTAATGCAACAGATGATGCATCATTCAGTTACGCACAAGGATCATACTGCCTGACAGATCCGAATCCGACACCAACGGTTACCGGATTACCTGGTGGTACATTTACCATTGACGGAACCGGAGTGATCAATGCAAGTACGGGAGAAATAAATATAGCATCATCCGGAGCAGGGTCTTATACGGTTACTTATCAAACCAACGGGCCATGTCCAACCACTGCTACCTTTGGTATAACACTCACCAATGGAGCAAATGCTACCATTACCCCTGCGGGTCCATTCTGTGAAACCGATCCATCTGTAAACTTAACAGCTGTAGATGGCGGAGGAACCTGGAGCGGAACCGGAATCACAGACCCTAACCTGGGTACATTTGATCCGCTAACTGCGGGAGTTGGTACACATACCATTACCTATACAATTTCCGGTTCTTGTGGTGATACTGATACAGAAACGATCACAGTGAATGCAACAGATGATGCTTCGTTTAATTATGTACAATCCACATTTTGTGTAACAGACACAGATCCAAATCCGACTATTACAGGTCTCTCTGGAGGTACATTCACTATAGACGGAACCGGAGTTATCAATGCGTCTACCGGAGTAGTGGATTTAGATGCATCAGGTGTTGGTTCATATAACGTTACTTATCAAACGAATGGACCATGTCCAAGTTCTACCACAGTAGCTTTGTCCATAGTTAATACCATGGATGCTACCATTACAGCGGCTGGGCCATTTTGCGAAAATGATTTACCGCTTAACTTAACAGCTGCTGATCCAGGTGGAACCTGGTCAGGTACAGGGATTACAGATCCAAATTTGGGCACATTTGATCCGTCGGTAGCAGGAGCAGGTACACATACTATTACCTATACAATTTCTGGAGCTTGTGGTGATACTGATACAGAAATAATAACGGTTAATCCGGCGGAAAATGCGACAATCTCTTATTCCGCATCTGTCTATTGTTTGGATGACTCGGACCCAACTGCAGTGATTACAGGAACAATGGGCGGTACATTCACCATAGATAACGGAGGCGTAATTAATTCGTCGACAGGACAGATTGATTTGGGAGCCAGTGGTGCAGGGTCTTATACTGTAACATATACAACATCCGGAGCGTGTCCTGCTGTTGGAACTTTCACCGTTACAATCTCAAACTCTACAAGTGCGGCCATAAATCCTGCTGGTCCTTTCTGTGTGACAGATGATTCAACATTACTTGTTGCCTCTACTCCTGGTGGAACATGGACCGGAACAGGGATAACGGATGGTGCAACAGGTAATTTTGATCCTGGTACCGCGGGACCAGGTATCCATCAAATTATTTACACGCTAACAGGAACTTGTTCAGATGCAGATACTATCGATATAGAAGTATATGGTCAGCCAACAGTTACGACAGATGGTCCTTTTACAATTTCATGGGGATCTTCGGTTCAAATTACAGCTTCTGGTGGCACCAATTATTCGTGGAGCCCTGATGCAGATTTGAGTTGTTCAAACTGTCCAGATCCAATTGCCAGCCCTTTATCCACAACAACGTATTGTGTGACAGCATACAATGGAACATGTTCGGATACTGCTTGTACAATTGTAACAGTAGATCTTGATTGTGGTGAAGTTTATGTACCGACAGCATTTACTCCATCCAGTGGTGACGATAACGCTATGGAGTGTGTACTTGGAGGGTGTATAGTAGATATGCATTTTAGAATTTATGATCGTTGGGGAGAATTGATATTTGAGTGTTTTGATCAGAATATTTGTTGGGATGGTACCCACAAGCGTAATGGTAAAATGATGAGTACGGGTGTATATGTTTACGTACTTGATGCTACGCTGGCAGATGGGCAGCAAATAAACAAAAAAGGAAATATTAGTTTGATCCGGTAAGGTGTAAAAACTTGTTGTTATGAAAAATTTAGTCATTATTATCACAGTTATTGGGCTAGGGTTATTTCACTCTTCTCAAGTTGTTGCGCAGGATATTCATTTCTCACAATTTTATATGAATCCGCTGCAACAAAACCCAGCTATGGCCGGAGCGGTTTATGGAATTGAAGCAAACATCAATTATAAAGACCAATGGAGAGCGGTTGGAGCGCCGTATAAAACATTTGCATTAGGATATCATATGCGTTATGAGAAGAAGCGTTCACAGGGCGGTTTTTTAGCTGGAGGTGTAAATTTCTTTAGCGATAAAGCCGGAGATTCGCAAATGGGAACAGGACAAGGAAATCTGGCAATGGCCTATCATTTTAAAGCCAATGAATACAACAGAATAGGTGGTGGTGTTCAGGTTGGGTATTTTCAGAGAAAGATTGACTATACAAACCTTCAATGGGCCACCCAATTTGATGGTACAGCCTACAACGCTTCTTTACCCGCTGGTATTCCGGCAGGACAGGCTTCCTTTACTAGGATGGATGTTGGAGCAGGAGTGAGCTGGGTATATAACAATACCGGTGGAGATATTAAAGTGACCGATAATCATGATCTTAATTTTACTGCAGGTGTTGCAGTGATGCATATTAATCGACCTAAATTTTCATTTTTAAACACAGATGAACGTCTTCCTATGAAAGTTGTCCTGCATGGAAACGGAGTTATAAGTCTAGGAGAGTCATCTAAAATGGCAGTTTGTCCCGGATTTATGTATTACCGACAGGGACCTGCGCAGGAAATATATGTAGGAACATTGTTCCGGTATCTCCTGGCTCAGGACAGTAAGTTTACTGGGTTTAGACATGGAGCGGCCCTGTATGGGGGTGCTTACCTACGTACCAGAGATGCGATTACTGCTAAATTTATTATCGAATATGCTGGATGGGGATTTGGTGTAAGTTATGACATTAACGTATCGTCCCTTAAAGTAGCTAGTAATACCAGAGGTGGATTAGAATTTTCACTTCGTTTTGTGGCGCCTAATCCTTTTATGTCTACTTACGGAGCAGATCATTCGAGGTACTAAGATTTTATTGTGTGAAGGAAAAGCCCGAGTCTATTATAGCCAAATGGCCAGGATTCGGGCTTTTTAATTTTAACACGAATTACTTTTGGTTAGAAGTAGAAATTTCGTCCTTTTGTCAAAACATTAATTAGAGAAGGTTATTGAGAGTTTTTCTCCCTTTTCTTCTGCTTTTTCAGTTCCTTCGCCTCCTTTTTTAATCGCTTTTTTCGCTCCTTGGGAGTTTCTTTGATTTCTTCGTTATTTTCTTCAGAGGATTTTTGATCGGATTGCTCACTATCACTATTGATAATTAGTGTGGCACTCCCTCCTTTTTCAGATGAGTTTTCACTGCTATTCGAGCTGTCTACTTTTTTTTTTCTTTAACATCCTTCTTATAGAGAATCTCTGTTTTCTCATTTTTCTTTCCAATAGCTGAATTGATGACAGCTTCTGTGACATTAAAGTTGTGATCTAATTTAACAATGTGCTCGTAATAAACTGTGATACCGTCTGTGGTTTGAATATTAGACCAAAAATGTATTTGAAAATGAGTTACTCTGATTTGAATATTCTCCAACTCTTCTTTGATCTTTAGGTAAGCTTCCTGGAGCTCTTTATGCTCTTTTTCGTATTCTTCATCAGAGCCTTTATATCTTCCGCTTTCTTTTTCTTTCTCCAAATCCTCAACACGATCCTTATACGCATTTGCTCTCAAAAAAGCTATTTCATATTCTTCGGTGTAAAAAGGGCGGAAATTTTCAAACTTCCATTCTTTGTGCATATAGAAAACAGAATCGGCCCATGCCAAGACGGCTTCTTTTGTTTTTTCTTCATCCTCAGAAGAATCAATTTCAAAATTTTGAGAGAATGCGGTATTTGCGGTAAGAGTTCCAAGGGTTAACAGGTAAAAAAACAGTTTCATATTTCCTTATTCGTTAAAGTAAGCTCCAAATGGTCGATCCATCTGGTAAATGTTATCTATTTCGTAAAATTTATTGAACTCTACCAGTACAACATTGGTGTCAAGCTCTCCCTGAAAGGTTCCAATAAATTTATGAAAAAAATAGTAGCCGTTTACTTCTGCCGTATCATCTTGTTGAGTTTGATATAGATTTGAGAATTGCAATTCTTCATAATCCTTAATATCAGTTCTTTGAGTAGAAATAAATTCCTTTACATTTTCTTCTAAAATTTCTTGTTGCTTGAACTCACCACGGTCTTTTACTGCCTGAGTCATTTTTATCACATGCAAAAGGAATGCCGATTTTGCGTCACGACCTTTTCTCTTTTCTAATTCCTCTTTGAAAAAGGCATAGAAATTATTAGATAAATTTCTTGATTCATAGTAAGACGGCGTATTGAAAATATTGTACTCATAGAAATAGTACGTGAGTGCATCCTCATATTTTTCAGGTAAATAGAGTATAATTTTTGCGGAAAGGTCTTTAACTCCAAGTGTGTCATTCAGAATGAAAGTAGTTTCAAAGATTTTGAGGATTCCTGTTGTATCCTTCAAGGTGAAAAAGTGGTCGAGGTCAAGGGTTCGTTCAATATTATTTTGCTTTATAAAGCGTTTTTTTTGTGCGATCGCTGAGTCCAATTCTACAGATGGTTCTGACTTTTGTTTCTTTTGCAATTTTTCCAATTCAACAATTTCTATCGGTTTACGAATGGTTATGCTGCCAAATCCATAAGGTTCGTAGATCTCATTGTGCGTCGTTTTTCGAATATAAGCTGAAACTGCTTTTTCGGATTTCTGTTGAAGGGTCTCTTCATTTTCAGGAGGTGGTTCAAAAATGTCATTGACAAAGAAACACGAGGAAAGAATTCCTCCCAGAAATAAGGATAGTGCGATCGTTCGTTTCATACGTGGATTTGCCAATTCAGAGCAAAAATCGTTCCTAGAAGTTCTTGAACGGTTGATTTCCTGATGTATTATGTTCGAATCAATGAAATTATCGGATCATTACCGGCATCACAAGCATCAGAATATCCTCATTTTCGTTTTCATTGCTACTTGGTAACAAAATACCAGCTTTGTTAGGTTCTGACATTTCCAATATTACTTCTTGCGTGCTAATGTGATTCAGCATTTCTAATAGAAATTTGGAATTGAAACCGATCTCCATATCATCTCCTGAATAGCTGCAGGTAAGTCTTTCTTTAGCTTCATTCGAAAAGTCTAAATCCTCTGCAGAAATAGAAAGTTCACTTCCTGCGACTTTTAACTTCACCTGATGAGTCGTTTTATTTGAGAAGATTGAAACCCTTTTGATGGAATTCAGAAATGACATACGATCTACTGTCAGCACGTTTGGATTTTCATTTGGGATCACTGCTTCATAATTGGGGTACTTCCCATCAATCAAACGACTGGTCAATTCAATGGTTCCAAAATTAAATCGAACTGTAGTTTCGTTATAACTGATTTCGATTTGCTCTTCACCGGTTAAATTCTGCTTCAACAGGTTTAACGGCTTTTTAGGCAAGATAAAATCTGTGGCATTTGGAGCAGAAGCATCCGTACGATCATATCTCACAAGTTTATGTGCATCAGTAGCAACAAACGTCAGTTTGTCAGATGAAAACTGACAAAACACTCCGCTCATTACCGGTCGAAGTTCATCATTTCCTGTTGCAAAAAGTGTCTTATCAATTGCGCTGGCAACAATTTCTCCTGGGATATTCAATTTATTGGTTGCATCAATATCAGGTGATTTAGGGAAATCATCCGGGTTCTGTCCAACCAGTTTGTATTTTCCATAATCAGATGAAATCTCAATCCCGTAGTTGTCCTGATCTATAGCAAATGCTAATGGTTGATCGGAAAAATTCTTAAGCGTATCTAACAACAGTTTGGCGGGAATGGCTATGCGTCCATCTTCCTTTGCTTCATCAGGTCGAACAGTTGTTTTCATGGTGTTTTCCAAATCAGAAGCTGATATGGTCAATTCGCCATTAGAAAGTTCAAATAAAAAATTATCAAGAATTGGAAGGGAGTTATTGGTGTTAAGTACCCCGCCAATGTTTTGAATATTTCGCAGTAATGCTGAACTCGAAATGATGAAGTTCATAAATCAAAGGTTTAGATTAAAATGTAGACAAATATAGTTGGAATAATTTCGCATTGAAATCTTGATTTTCCTTTTTTATTAACATTATCAACAGTGTGTATTGTTAATGATTTTCTCAACATTTTTTTCAGAGTTGCAATTTGGGCTGAACAATCAGTAATTATAATGGTTTCGGGAGTGTGATCCTTACAGAAAAATCGTATATTTATCTGTTGTATACCCATGAAGTTTTTAGTCCTTTTAACATTCCTGTTAATGACTGTGCTATCAAAGGCACAGATATATAGAGGTATTCAGGGATTAAACCGATACCGAACTGAATTAGATAGTCTGGACGGTTTCTTAAAATCAAACCCCAAAGAATTTAAACGTCTGTTTGATGAATTGGAGACAGTTCAGATGGCGAATAAAGACAAGACTTTAAAAGCAATTCTACACGTCTTTCAGGGGTCTTTTCACTATTATTCAAATCGCATGAATGCGGCATCTGTTTCCTTTGATAAGGCCATGGCAGTATCAAGAGAAATTGGCAACGACCAGATTTTTCGTACGGCAAAGATTCGTAAAATATTTACGGATGAGTATAAGAAGACAAAGTACCAGATGGCTAAGGAAATGGAAGAGATTTATGTCGACTCCTATAATAAAAGGGATACCATTAACATGCTGTACAGCTTAAATGGCCTTGGTATTTTTTATGGTGATATGGATAGCGTTTCACTTTCATTAAAAATCTTTTACGAAGCACTCCAACTGGCAGATAGAAGTGAAAACATGTACGAAAAAGGGTTTATCCTCAATAATTTAGGGTTGATAAAGTACGATCTGGGTGCGCTTGACTCGGCTTATTCTGATTTTAGCCAGTGTCTAAAAATTGGATTAAAATATAAGAATGTTAGTCTTGAGGGGATAGCCAGGCAAAATCTCGGTTTGTATTACATGCGTATTGACTCCGTTGGCAAAGCGAGGGAAGAGTATCACAAGGTTTTAAAAATTGGAAGGGAGTTTGGCTATACCTTGTATGAACTGTCATCCATGACAAATTTGGCCACTCTGGAAATGAGTGAAGGCAATGCTGAAGCCAGTGATTCTTTGGGAGAAATGGCCCTTAAAATTGCCAAAGAAGGTGGGATCCTCTATTCGGTCGCCAATATTTACCTGGGCAGGACCTATTACAAAATGCAGACAAACAAATATGATGAGGCCTTGCAGATGTTGGATAGCGTTCTTGCGTATGCAGAATATGCTCCGTACAGTGAAGTGATGCCTCCTTATTATCATTTGAGATACAGGGTTTATGAAGAAAAGGGAGATTATAAAAAAGCATTTGAGTATTACAAAGAAAAAGTAGCAGTAGATGATTCACTGGATAAAATTGGAGATTCGAAACTATTGGCAGAGTTGCAATTTCGGTATGATGATGAAAAGAAGGAACGGATCAGAAGTATTGAAGAGAATAAACTTAAACTTCAAATTAAGCAAGGTGAAGTAGATATGGCAACTTTTAGACAGAAGGTGATTATCCTGATTGCAGTGTTTCTTGCCATTATCTTTTTAATTGTTATTCTCTATTTTAAGCTCAAACAAAAAAGTGATAACCTTTTCAGTTATACTATTGCCAATAAACTAGAAGAAGAACGCGGACGTATTGCAAGGGATCTGCATGATGGATTGGGGCAAAGTCTAATTATTCTGAAGAATAAATTTCACCATCTCAAGGTGTCAGATGATAAGTCAATTCAGCAGTTGGATGACAATTTTAGTGAGGTCATTGAAGAGGTAAGGTCCATATCCAGATCTTTGATTCCACCAGAGTTGCGCAGATTAGGGTTAAAGCAGGCGATCGTTTCCATGATGGAGGATATTGAAAAATCAACCGGAATGATTGTCACCACGGAATTGGATGTTCTTTCAGATTTTAAGTTTGAAGAGCATCAGAGTATTCGTATTTACAGAATAATCCAGGAGTTGTGTACCAATTCGGTTAAACAT
The DNA here is from genome assembly GCA_014762645.1 of Crocinitomicaceae bacterium. Classification (GTDB taxonomy): domain Bacteria; phylum Bacteroidota; class Bacteroidia; order Flavobacteriales_D; family Crocinitomicaceae; genus Paracrocinitomix. Next base: position 34,756 of record JABURP010000061.1, on the reverse strand, counting down.
TCAGGCGCAACCAGTATTAAATTAGAAGCAATAAAGGGCGAAGAAGGTAATTTACTCTTTGTTTTTCAGGATAATGGTTCAGGGTTGGATCTGGAAAAATGGAAATCTGCCAGAAATTCAGTGGGATTCAAGAGTATTCAGCAAAGATTGAAGTATCTTAATGGTTCTATTAAGGTGGAGAAACCCAAAACGGGCTTCAAAGTTGAAGTGAATATACCGGCTGCATTATGAAGATATTGGCTGTAGATGATCATCCGATTTTTAGGAAGGGACTGGTAGCATTGATTCGTGATGAGTACCAGGATGCTGACATCATGGAAGCAGAAAACGGTGAAGAGGCGATTGAGATCATTGATAAAAATCAATTTGATATCGTGATTTTGGATATAGATATGCCGGAAAAATCGGGAATTGATGTTTTGGATCACATCAATACTCAATCGTACAAGTGTAAAAGTGTAATCCTCACTATGCACAATGACGAATTGTTCTTTAACGAAGCTTTTAACAGAGGGGCGAATGGATTTTTGTTAAAAGAGGACTCCAGTATTGAGATAATTGATTGTTTGAAACAGGTAATTGAAGAACATAATTTTGTCAGCAAAAAATTACGGCCATACTTGGAAAACCGATCCAAATTCAATGAACGGGTGAGCCAAATTCGATCTGCCATTTCTTCATTGACAAATGCAGAAAAAAACACCTTGAAGTTGGTTGCCCAAAACAAAACGTCTAAAGAAATAGCCGCTCTATTGTTTGTTACTGAAAAAAGCGTCGAAAACTACCGTAGTCGGATTTGCAAAAAGCTTGAGCTTACAGGAGGTAGCAATACACTCTATAAATGGTGTATTGAAAATAAAGAACTGATAGATAGCCAGTGATTTTCTCCCCGCAAGTACTAATTTTAATCGATTTATATTGTTTTCAACTAAAAATTTCTTATTTTGGCTGAACCATTTTGAACCTCAATGTACATTAGATGTGTATTGTAGGGTCTCTCGGTTCAACTCATTAGTGTGTAGTAGCTTTCACATCTTACCGAGAGATTTAACCAAGACTAAGAGCGATCGGAGGATCGCTCTTTTTTATGTCAGTATTTTTATGCCGTTCTGTCACCTTTCTACGGCTTGTTACTCCCCTAACTGACAAAATTGAAGATATATCCGTCATATTTTCCAATGGCATAATGCTTGACCATTAAGAAATTGAAAAACAATAATCGAAAACACAACACAAAAGATATGAGTAAAATAATTGGAATCGATCTGGGAACAACCAACTCATGCGTTTCTGTAATGGAGGGGAATGAGCCGGTAGTGATCACCAATGCAGAGGGAAAGAGAACGACACCTTCAGTAGTTGCTTTCGTTGAAGGAGGCGAACGCAAGGTTGGAGATCCTGCCAAAAGACAGGCTATTACGAATCCTCATAAAACGATCTATTCGATTAAGCGATTTATGGGAACCAGTTATGATAAGGTTAGTAAAGAGATTGAAAGAGTACCGTACGAAGTAGTAAAAGGAGATAATAACACACCACGTGTAAAAATTGACGACAAACTTTATACTCCACAAGAAATTTCTGCTATGATTCTTCAAAAAATGAAGAAGACCGCAGAAGATTATTTAGGACAAAAAGTAACTGAGGCTGTGATTACAGTTCCTGCTTATTTTAATGATTCTCAAAGACAGGCAACCAAAGAAGCCGGAGAAATTGCCGGATTATCTGTTAAGCGAATCATTAACGAGCCAACTGCCGCAGCTTTGGCTTATGGACTTGATAAAAAATCAACCGATCAAAAAATCATTGTATTTGACTTTGGTGGAGGTACACATGACGTATCTGTATTAGAGTTAGGTGATGGTGTATTTGAAGTATTATCAACAGATGGTGATACACACCTTGGAGGTGATGATGTTGATGACAAGATCATCAACTGGTTGGCAGATGAGTTCAAGAAGGATGAAGGTCTTGACCTGAGAAAAGATCCTATGGCACTTCAACGTTTGAAAGAAGCAGCAGAGAAGGCTAAGATTGAATTATCATCTTCAACGCAAACAGAGATTAACCTACCGTATATCATGCCGGTTGACGGGGTACCAAAACACCTTGTAAGAACATTGTCCAGAGCAGTATTTGAGCAATTGATTGCTGACTTGGTAGAGCGTACCATTGAGCCTTGTAAAACTGCATTAAAAAGTGCTGGGTTATCAACATCTGATATTGACGAGATTATTTTGGTAGGTGGATCAACAAGGATTCCGGCTATCCAGGAAGCAGTGAAAAAATTCTTCGGAAAGGATCCTTCTAAAGGAGTGAACCCGGATGAGGTGGTTGCCGTTGGTGCTGCTATTCAGGGTGGAGTTTTAACCGGAGAAGTAAAAGATGTACTTCTATTGGATGTAACGCCATTATCACTGGGTATTGAAACAATGGGTGGAGTAATGACCAAACTTATTGAGGCTAATACAACAATCCCTACTAAGAAATCAGAAGTATTCTCAACTGCTTCGGATAATCAACCAGCTGTTGATATCCATGTGCTTCAAGGTGAGCGACCTATGGCCGCTGACAACAAAACACTTGGAAGATTCCAGTTGGCTGACATTCCACCAGCTAGAAGAGGTGAACCGCAAATTGAGGTAACTTTTGATATAGATGCGAACGGAATCATGAGTATTTCTGCGAAGGACAAAGCAACAGGAAAAGAGCAATCAATTAAAATTGAAGCTTCTTCCGGATTGTCTGAAGAAGAAATTGCACGAATGAAAGCTGAAGCAGAGGAAAATGCTGAAACAGATAAGAAGAAAAAAGAGGAAGTAGATAAATTGAATCAGGCAGATGCTTTGATCTTCCAAACTGAGAAGCAGTTGAATGAATATGGCGACAAAATACCTGAAGATAAGCGTGGCCCAATTGACGAAGCATTGGCTGAGTTGAAGAAAGCGCACGAAGCTAAAGATATTGCAGCCATTGATACAGCAATAGAGAAACTAAACACCGTGTTCCAGGCGGCTTCAGCTGATATGTATCAGCAAGCTGGCGATAACGGAGCTGGTGAAGCTTCCGGATCTGCAGACGGTACACAAGACGGACAAGATGCGGAAGATGTAGACTTTGAAGAAGTAGATGAGGAGAAGGAATAATTTACAATAAGTTCCAGGTTTCTAAACCGCCTTCAAAAATGGAGGCGGTTTTTTAGTGCTGTTAATCTAAATTCGGCCAAAATATCCTCAATTCAAATATAGTACCGTTGTATACATTAACATCCATGTCGTAATTTACACCTGGTACATTGTAAAGGCACTCACCCGTTTGCTCGCAATTGATCTCAGAAGAAAATTGCCAAAATGTATAGGTGTCCCAGGTTGAACTTTCCCAATCCGGAATGTCTTTACGGAAACGAGCATACCAAAGGGGGCACTTTGCAAAGACGCTCTTTGGGCCGTACTTTTTATTTATTTGACTCAGCACATCCTTATTGCAATATAACACAGGGTATTTCCCTGTTAGTTCAAACCAACATTTTATGAATTTTTCCGCTTGCTTCAAGCTCATCCTTCCCTTTGCGTTAACATCTTCCAAATCCAAACAATGCAATTCGGTTGAGTCATTTCCCGTGATGCTATAATATAATTCTGCTTGCTTCTCCGGGTTATCATCAGTTCCCAGGAAATAGGAACCCCACAGTAAATTTCGGTTTTTAGCAGCTGATTTTCGCACCGAATATTTTGTGTCTGCCATGGTACCTTCTCCTGCCTTATGAATAACCGCGGTAACTTTTGGGTCGATCAGAAGTTCATCCCACTCTATATCATTCAAATGATAAGCATCAATGATAATAGGAACGTTGTAGTTTTTCCAAGGCTGATTGTAAGGATCATCAATCTTATAGGGATGCCATTGATACGTAGCAACTAATTGATGATTCATTGAGGTTAGGATCAATAAACTATCCCTGAGTTCATAAATAAACTGGTTAACCTTTGGTGGATTACCGGCGATAGAAAAGGTGATGAGATTTGTATCGGGAATCACACTGAAAAATCCATAGTGGAATTCATTCTGATAGGTCCCGTTAGTAGCAGAAGTTCCTACACGTACATAAACAGAATCTTTCAAAAATGTAATTTCAGATTTTTTGAAAAAGTCGTATGGTCTTTGATTCATTTGTTCATTGAACTGCTCATCAGCAGTAGCAAAAATCACCGTAATACGCTTGTCCTCTTCATTTTTTGGCTCTTTTGAACGGTCAAAAAACTCTTGCCCTTTAAAAACAACCTGTTGTAATTTAAACCTACCATCTAGCGTGTTTTGTGCAAAGGTTGGGTTGACAAGTATCGTACATACAAATAGGATAGACCATAATTTCATGGGAATAAATATAGTGATCCTATTTCAGAACAGTCTTACAGCTCTGCAATATCCAATTCACGAACAAGCGTTAAAGCAAACGTGCTAGGGTAAGTTTGCTTCAGAATAAGGTTGCCATTATTGAAGCTGTATTCGTACTTAGAGGTGACGGCCTCGGTTCCGTACCAGGTGATTGTAACCAGTAGGTTACTTCCTTCTTCAAAGTAATAACTACCTTCTATTCGTTCATAAACATTGTTGGATTCTGGGTCAACTTCAAATTGTGTGAACCTGCCATCAGCATGAAACTCTAATCCAAATGGTGTGTTGTGATCATCATCCGGTAGGAACCACGTTCCGCTAAAATCTGTTTGTGAGAATGATATAACAGAGAAAATCAGTAATGTAATTGTTGCTGTCGCTTTCATGAAATTGAGGTTTAAAAGTGGTGTCATCAATTTACGAAAAAAGCAAGCCTGAGTCAATAGCGGATATTAACATTTATAGCGTAAAAACGCCTGAAAACACTAGGGTATGTAAATTTTAAACGGTTTAGCTATTGTGGATAAATAATTATGCATACATAGTAAAAAAAAGAATTCCAGCGAAAATCTAACCTGTTAAATCGTCATGGAAAATATGCGTGTCTCAGGTTTGTTACGCACCAATCTTAAGTCGAATGCCATACACACGTTTCTCACAAAAGGACGTGCATGTTCGGGTAATTGAAGACCTGTTTCGTTAATTTTTACCAGGCCGTCGGCTTCCATTTCAGAAAGTCGTTCCAAACATTCTTCCAATTCCGGGAATTTCAGACGATCTTCCTCCCAGGATGTTTCAAAGTGACACATGATATTGAGGATGTGTTCCCGGATGATCAGATCTTCTTCTGTCAGCAAGTGCCCACGTAGCAAAGGAATTTCACCTTCATTTACGAGTTTCTGATATTCTTCCACCGTTTTTACGTTCTGCGCAAAGCTATACCAGCTATCTGAAATAGAACTCATTCCCAGGCCGATCATAAGCTTTGTTTTCCCAGCCGTATAACCCATGAAATTTCGGTGCAACGATTTGGATACCATGGCCTCATACATATTGTCAGATTTCAGCGCAAAATGGTCCATTCCAATCTCTACATACCCTAATTCATCCAACATACGTTTGCCCGTCTCGTACAACACGCGTTTTTCTTCTGCTGAAGGAAGATCTTTTTCGTCGTAACCTCTTTGTCCCACACCTTTTATCCAGGGAACATGAGCATAAGAATAAAAAGCAATACGATCCGGTTTTAATTCTTTGGTTTTAGTTATGGTATCAATGATACTCTCTTTGGTTTGATGCGGCAGTCCAAACACGAGATCGTGACTTACAGAGGTGTATCCAATTTCTCGCGAAGCCTGAGTAGCTTGTTCCACTTTTTCAAATGGTTGAATGCGATTGATTGTTTTCTGAACAACCGGGTCATAGTCCTGAACACCAAAACTATTTCTCTTAAATCCAAGCTTATAAAGGGTTTCAAGATGTTGCCGAGTAGTATTGTTTGGGTGACCTTCAAATGAGAACTCGTATTGTTCACATTTATCAGCACGTTTTAAAATACCTTCTATTAATTCTGTCAGGTTTTCAGGGCTAAAAAATGTAGGTGTACCACCGCCCAAATGAATCTCTTTGATCCTCGGCCTTTCTGGGAGTAAGTCACAATAAAGATCCCATTCTTTTAAGACAGTTTGAATATATGGTTCTTCAACTTCGTGGCGTTTGGTGATGCGTTTGTGGCATCCGCAAAACGTACATAAGTTTTCACAAAACGGCAAGTGGATGTAAAGACTAATTCCTTCCGTCTTGTTGCTCTCATTGAACGCACGAATCATGGTGCGTTTCCAATCGTCTATTGAAATCCCTTCTTTGTCCCAAAATGGAACTGTGGGATAGGATGTGTACCTGGGTCCCGGGATATTGTATTTCTGAATAAAGGCTTCGGCCATAATCAATTCTCCTCTGCTAACCATTCAGCATAACTGCTTCTGGTCTCCTGTAACCTTGCATATTTTAGTTCAATGTGACCTGGTAAGCTTTCCTTTAACCGCTGAATCATATCAATCAGCATATTCTCACAAGTTGGTTGAAAATCGGTTAACCAGATCTTTTTAAAGGCAGTTTCTACCTCTGCATATTTTTCATGTGGAGTATTTTTCCGTACTAACAAGCAATGGTCGTATACATCCACAATTTCTTTCTTCACTACTTTCTTTATATCACCAAAATCAATGATCATTCCGTACTTTGGGTCGTTTATATCCTCGATAACCTTACCGGAAATTGTTACGGTAAGTTGGTACGAATGCCCGTGGATATTTGCACACTTCCCATCATACCCCCATAACGCGTGGGCTGTTTCAAATTCAAATGTCTTGGAAACCCTTAGATTCATTCTTATCCTTCTTCAGGTGGAGTTGCTGAAAAGCTAACTAGTTCAATGTCAAAAACGAGTACTGAATTAGCAGGAATATCTGGTGTATCTCTAGACCCATATCCAAGGTATGGTGGAATAATGAGTTTCCCTTTGCCTCCTTCTCCAAAATAAGGAATACCTTCTTTCCAACCGGCAATTAAGTTCCCTAATAGAAAAGTAGCAGGTTCACCTTCAGTACCGTCAAATTTGTTATCATTTGTTAGGCGACCGGTGTAGTGAATTGTAACATAATCATGTACAGAAGGTTTGCTTTCTCCTCCTTCTTTTTCAATTAGTACATAGAGACCTGAAGGTGTAACAATTGCATCTGATGTATCCATGTCCTTCATCTCCATATACGTGATTATTTCTTCTGAATAATCTGGTGGTGGAGGTGGGGAGTTACCAAAATCAACCACTTCAATATCAAATACAATTACAGAATTACCCGGGATGGGTCCCATATCTTCTTCACCGTATCCCATATCCGGGGGAATGATCAATGTACCTTTACCACCTCTACCAAAATGAGGAATACCTTCTCTCCATCCGGCAATGGTATAATCTAATGGATGACCAAATTCAATGGATTCGCCATTAGTGCCGTCAAATACAGTTCCGTCCAGAAGTCTTCCTTCATAGATAATTTTCATGTATGAATCCTGAGTCGGTTTTTCTTCTGATCCTTCCTCTTCAACATAAATATATAACCCGCTTTCCTGTCGCTCAACATCCCAGTCCTTATCGGCGAGATAATCCTTTATTTTGATATCATATTCAGTTTCTTCGTAATCCAATTCATCTTCTGAACTACCACCACATGAAAGAAGAAAAACAGCCGGTGTAAATAACAAATATTTGATCATTTTAATAAAATTTAACGACCCCAAAGATAGCAGGAATTGGGCATTTCATGGGAGTAGATATAAAAATTATGATGAAACTCACTTTCATATAGATCAAACATCATAGCTTTACGGCGAGAATGTGGTGATTTTTGTCTTAATATTACTAATCAAGAGTTATGTTTGATGACAGCGACTTGAAGAAGAGTGAAATCACCGCCAAAAATGAAAATGTGGAAAAAGTAAAATCTATAATTTTATTGTCGGATTTTTCTGAACCGGCCAGAAATGCCATAAAGTATGCAATTGATGCTTTTGGTGATCAAGTGGAGTATCATCTGGTGAACGCGTATTATGCCAGGACATCATCTGCAACATTGTTGGATTTGAATGAAATGCTGGCGAAAGAATCTGAACAGGGATTAACAGATGAATTGAATTGGATCAAGGAAACTTTTCCTGATTTAAATCTTACTATTAAATCACATTCAATTTTTGGAAGTCCGGTAGATGCTATTAAGCGTCTCAAACGGCTAGTAGAAAGTGATTTAGTGGTGATGGGTACAAAAGGAGCATCAGGTGTCGACGCCGTGCTTTTTGGAAGTGTCGCATCAACTGTGATTCGTGCCACCGTTATTCCGGTAATTTCAGTTCCGCCGGACTGTCAATTTAATGGCTTCAAAGAAATCGTTTTTGCAACAGATGGACAGGAACTCGAGAATACGGAGGTGTTAGCACCGATAGAAAAACTCCACAAGCAGTTTAATTCAGAAATTACCTTGTTCTCTGTTGAAAGGAATGGTAAACATGTTGATTGGAATCACACAGGAATAAAAATTGAAAATGCACACCACTCAAGTGTAGCAGGAAATGATGTGGCAGAGGAGGTAACTAAATATTGCAATGAGAAATCTGCTGATTTACTTGTTATACTTCCTAAACACACCGGCTTTTTTGATCGTTTATTTCACAGAAGTATTTCCAAGGAATTAGTAGAGCAGGCAAAACTTCCTATACTCTCATTGGAATATGACTAGAATCTAAAGTTTCTCAGTTCCTCTTCGTTCAAAATGGTAATATTTGAGCCTTTTATGGCAATATAACCGTCTGCTTTGAATTCAGATAGCGTACGAATTACAGATTCAGTTGCAGTACCAACAATAGAAGCCAGGTCATCACGTGAAATAGACATGGTAAATTCGTCAGTAGATTCTTCTTTTCTGTATGTCTCCAATAATTTCAACAAGGCGTCTGCTACTCTTTTTCTAACAGAGTCATAAGCGAGGTTTAACAGTTCATCCTGCTTTTCTGTAATTGAGCCGGCCAACATTTTAATAAATTTCGAAGACACCTCTTTAGAAGAATTAAGCAACTGAATAAAATCTTCGCGAGGAATCATTGCTAATTCACTTTCTTCAAGTGCAATGGCGGTTTCTTCGTACGAGTTGTCTTTGATTAATGCCATGTACCCAATAAAGTCTCCTTCTTTGTATAAGCCAGTTACAAAGTCCTTACCATCTTCATTCATCTTACTGGTCTTTACTTTTCCTGACTTAATGAAATAAAGAAACCCGGGATAATCTCCTTCAAAATATATGGTATCCTTCTTTTGAAATTTTTTAATGCGTTCAGATTTTTTGAGCGTTTCAAGAGAATCAACTCCACTTTGATCTAAAAATTCGTTAAGTTCTTTCACTGAACCGCCAAACTCGGATGAAAGCTGTTCAATTCTACGCATTCTTTTTTCTACTGCGTCAAGAAGCTGGATATCATCAAAAGGCTTTGTGAGGTAATCATCTGCCCCCATGTTCATCCCTTTTCTAAAATCATCTTTTTCAGATTTAGCTGTTAGGAAAATGAATGGAATACTTGCTGTCTCTGGATTTCTGGAAACCATGTGTAAGACGCCATATCCATCCAATTCAGGCATCATAATATCACATAAAATAAGATCGGGTTTTACTTCCTTAACAAGATCAACTCCTTTTTTCCCATTTTCAGCAGCAGATACGTCATAATCAGCCAATTCTAAAATTTCCTGAATGTTTTCTCGCATTTCAGGATTATCTTCGATTAAAACAATTTTTTTACTCATTATTCAATACAAATTATAAGGGTATTTCAACGATAAACGTACTCCCTTCATTTAACTTGCTTTTGAAAGAAATACTACCACCCAACGCTTCAATATATTTTTTTACAATATTTAGTCCCAGTCCTGTTCCCTTGATATTAATTACATTTTTTGCTCTAAAGAATCGGCCAAACAGGTCTTGTTGGTCTTCATCAGGAATACCGATACCTTCATCCCGAACTTCTATTTTAAGTTCTGAGTCGCTAATTTTATTCGTAAAATAAATGGTTTGACCTTCTCCGGAATATTTTATAGCATTGGAGATCAAATTATACAATACATTTTTCAGAATTTTGGGATCCGCTTCAATATCGGTACAATCTCCAATAATATCAAGTTTGATCTTCTGGCCTTTTTTGCAGATTGTTCGCATTTCCTCCACCATATCCTCAACAAAGTCACAGAAATTAAAGTGTACTTTTTTAACAACATCTTTATTACTTTCAAGTTTTTCAACAGAAAGAAAGTCGTTAAGTATTTCAGTAAGACTGGCAACAGCACCTTTTACTCGTTTTATGTGCTTTTCTGTTTTATCTGTTTGTCCTCGTTCAATATATTTTTCAATAAGGGAAACTGAAGACAGCACAGTACTCAAAGGAGTTCTGAATTCATGAGAAGCCATTGAAACAAAACGAGATTTCAGTTCATTTAACTGCTTTTCTTTTTGAAGTGCTGCTTCTCGTTGTACCTCAATTTCTTTTTGTAAAGAGATGTTCTCTTCAACGACAAGAATTTTATCAATGCTGTGTTTGTCATCTGATAGAGGTACAGCATTTATTTTATACGTTTCTCCCTGATGCTGCAGTTCGAAGAGTTTGGATTGTCCGTGAAATACTTCAGCCAATTCTTTTTCAATGGTTGGTCTTATCTCCTGGGATATCCGGTCAAGGTAACACGTACCAATAAGCTTATCCTTGCTCACACCAAGCTCCTGTAGTTCCAATCCTTCCACGAAAATGTATCGCAAATCCCTGTCAAATACATTGATCGTTCCATTGGGGAAATTCCGGGCAATGGCAGAGTACAATTTCTGACTTTCAAGAACCTGCTTAGTTCGTTCCTCTACTTTCTCTTCTAATGTGGCATTTAAATGGCGGATGTGTTTTTCCTGTTCAATTCTCTCAGTAATATCCGTCAGCATGGCAAGAATAAACAATTCACCTTCTGACCTAAAATGGTTCAAGCTAATCTCAACATCAAAATGACTACCGTCTCTTCTGACAGCTTGTAAATTGATGTTTTGTCCCATTTGCCTGGCATGCGGATCCTTTTGATACTCTTCACGCAGCTTCACATGCTTTTTTCTTGAAGGCATGGGAACCAACTCTTCTACCTTAACACCGATAATGTGATCTTGCTCGCATAAAAACATCTCACATGCGCTGGGATTAGCCATCACAATGTTCCCCTCACTGTTTACAATAAGTAACCCTTCAGCAATTGTGTCGAACAGAACTTTATATATGCCTTCAAGACTGGATATTTTCACGCGATAAATATAAGCTTATCAAATGACAAATATCAGTATAATTTAAAGAAAAATACACGAATTTTGTAACATGGACGGAGCCTTAAGTACATGCTACCACTGCAATAGTGCGTGCGAGGAAGAGATATGCCTTGATGATAAGGTGTTTTGTTGTGAAGGCTGTAAAATGGTATATAGCATCCTGCATGATAATGCCATGGATATGTACTATGATCTCAATGCTAACCCTGGTATTCAGGTTGCGTCAAAGTTGGGCGGTAAATTTAAGTTTCTGGAGTTAGATGAAATTCGGAACAGATTGTTGTTATTTTCCAATGAAGGAGTTGCAAGAGTTCGATTTAGTTTACCACAAATTCACTGTAGCTCTTGTTTGTGGTTATTAGAGCGTCTACATAAACTTAATCCGGGTGTGATTCAAAGCGAAGTTTATTTTAACGATCGGGAGGCTGAGATCACATTTAAAGAAGGTGAAATCTCCTTAATGGAATTGGCTGAATTACTTTCAGCGATTGGATATCCCCCGGATATTTCACTCCAAGAATACGACAGTAGAAAGGTCAAAAAAAGTGACCGTCGTTTAATTGTACAAATTGGTGTTGTTGGATTTTGCTTTGGTAACATCATGTTGATGAGTTTTCCAGAATATGTTGGAATCGACAAGTCATTCTCAAACTTTCAACGCACTTTTAATTACCTCAATGTTCTATTCTCTATTCCTGTTTTGCTTGTAGGAGCAAAGGATTATATAATATCCTCATTCAAGGCGTTGAGAGCAAAGCACATTAATATAGATGTACCGATAACATTGGGAATCTTTGCGCTTTATTTTCGATCCTTGTATGAAATTTTTTCTGGAGTAGGAGCAGGGTATCTGGATTCATTTGCTGGTCTGATTTTTTTCTTGCTAATTGGTAAATGGTTTCAGCAAAAAACCTATAAAGCCATCAATTTTGAACGTGATTACAAATCGTATTTCCCAATTGCTGCCACGAGAAAAAATGATGAAAATGAAGAGGTTATTCCTCTCAAGAAAGTAGTTGTCGGAGATCGCCTGTTAATTCGGAACAATGAACTCATTCCGGCAGATGCTGTCCTGATTGAAGGGAAAGGAAGAATAGATTATAGTTTTGTTTCCGGCGAATCAACGGAGGTGCGGAAGGTAGAAGGAGATTCGCTTTACGCAGGTGGAAGACAAACCGGTACATCTATTCTAGTTGAAGTTGTAAAGGAAGTAGAGAACAGCTACTTGACGCGCTTATGGAATAATCCTGTATTTCATAAGGAAAAGGAAAGCCGTTCCTTGTCGGATAACATAAGTACTTATTTCACGATTGCTGTTATAGTAATTGCCCTTATTGCCGGGTTTGTTTGGTTGCAAATAGATCCACAAAAGGCTCCATTTGTTGTTACATCTGTATTGATTGTTGCCTGTCCTTGTGCCATTGCGCTTTCGGTTCCATTTACACACGGTAATATCATCAGACAATTGGGTAGAAAATCATTTTACCTCAGGTCTTCAAAAGTAATTGATCCATTGAATGATATTGATGATGTTGTTTTAGACAAAACGGGAACACTTACACTTACTGATAATGTTCAGGTGATCTGGAAGGGCGAAGATTTATTAACGGAAGATATCAACGCTATATTCACCATAGCGCATCAGTCATCTCACCCACTGAGCAGAAGTATTTTTAAGCACTTTAAAAAATCTGCAATGCTGGTAGATATTGATGATTTCGAAGAGTTTTCAGGCAAAGGTGTAAAGGCTCAAGTGGAAGGGGCTCAATGGAAAATGGGAAGTGCTCAATGGATTGGTATTCCGGAAATTCAAGGTAAAACAAGCGTTATAATTACCAGGAACGATAAGTATTTGGGTAGGTTTGAATTTGCTAATGCGTATCGTCCGGGAATTGCTGATCTTTTATCCTCATTGAAGAAGAAGTACAAGCTTCACTTACTTTCCGGTGATAATGCTTCAGAAAAAAGCCGATTAAGTGAAATTATCGGTGATGACACAGAGATGTATTTTGACCAGTCACCCGAAGATAAAATGGCGTACATAGCTCACTTACAGGAGTCGGGTAAAAAAGTTATGATGATTGGTGACGGATTAAATGATGCAGGTGCATTAGCACAGGCAAATGTCGGTCTCGCAGTTGTGGATGACGTGCATACATTTTCACCTTCATCAGATGGAATTATAGAAGGTAAGAAGCTGAGGAAATTGCTGACATATTTAGGTTTGACTGATTACGGACGCAAAGTAGTCTGGATGAGTTATGGCTTTTCCTTACTCTATAACCTAACGGGTCTTTATTTTGCACTCACCGGACAGTTAACACCTCTTATTGCGGCAATTCTGATGCCGTTGAGCTCTATATCCGTTTTACTTTTTGTAACGATAATGATCAATTTAAAATCCCGCCGATTAGCATAAAGTTCTAATTTTGCACTGTGAAAAAATTAGGAATTGTTTTGATCTGTTTTTCATTTTTAGGCTGTAACCTGGTTCAATGGAACAAAGAACGTCTTACAAAAAAGTACAGCAGAAAAGGCGTTGAGGAAAAGGTATTGCAAACTGACAATCACAGCATTCGTTATTTTGAGGGTGGCGAAGGAGATACTGTAGTTCTGATTCATGGCTTTGGTGCAGATGGTCAGATGACGTGGAACAAAACCATTTTAGACCTAGCTAAGGATTATCATGTTATTGTTCCTGATTTGTTGTGGTTTGGAGGAAGTACCAGTAAGATGGAGCCGAATTTAACTTCTCAGGTAGATGCTATGCTCACACTTTTGGATCACCGAAAAGTTTCCAATTGTAGTTTGGTTGGTATTTCATATGGTGGATTTGTATCCTTGGGTATGATTCACGCTAAAAAGGAGTTATTTCAAAAGGTTTGTATTGTAGATTCACCAGGTATGACCTATGACGTGTCATTACTCGATACCTTATGTGAACAGGAAAATGTGGAGGAAGTACAGGAAATTTTTGTGTTAAGTGACTATAAAGATGTGCAGGAGCTCTTTGATGTTGCTACTTATAAAAGCAGAAAAATCCCAAAAGGTATTTTAAAAGATACGTATGAGGTATATTTTTCATTTAATCATGAGGAACAATATCAATTGTTGGCAACATTACCTGAAGAAAAAGAGCGTTTAAAAGATTTCACCATTGGTGATCTTCCATCACTGGTCATCTGGGGTGAACACGATCAGGTTTTTCCATTGTCACAAGGTAAAAAACTGGCAGATTTTATAGGAGCTGAATTAAAAGTTGTTCCCAAAGCCGGACATGCACCCAATATTGAAAACTTCAAAGTATTTCAGGAATATCTGAGAAATTTCCTTGCAGATTAATACGCACAAATCTGGAAATTTTCACCTTCTTTTGGTTGTTCGATTTGGGTATTTAGGTGGGAGATCCCTTTCCAGATCATAAAGATACTTATGAAGACTAACGCCGCCGTTCGAATCGAAACGGAGCGCATTAATAATTTTCTTTTTAAAAATCCGGAGGTGTACATGGCTAACGTGAGTAAAGGAACAGTTCCCAGTCCGAAAAGAACCATATACAGTGAACTTTCAATTAAAGAGGGTTGAACCATAGCGGCAATTGCTGCCATGTAAACCATTCCACAGGGAATGAATCCATTAAAAAATCCAATGTACAAACCATATTCTGCACTGTTTTTATTCAGGGAATTTGCGAGCTTGTTTTTAAAGTGAATCACACTGTTAAAGAATTTGAATCCCTTTTTTTCAATGTAATTAAGTATAGCCGGAGCAAATGCAATGATACCGAACAGAATGCCGGCAGAAATGGTAATAACTGCCTGTATTTTAAATGAAGTAATGAAAGCTGTGAACAAACCAAAGAATGCACCAATTAGAACATAACTAGTTATTTTTCCTAAATGGTATAGTCCCATAGCTATCCACTTATTCTTGCCTTTTGAACCAGGCACCATAACAGCAATTGGTCCGCACATGGCTACACAATGCCAACTACCCAATAGTCCTAATATGAGTGCAGACCACAACATTAAAACTGAATATTATCTTCAAACATATAACCTCTTTGATCTTTGTTCCAGGTGATCGTAACGTCGTAATATCCTTCTACGAAATGCTCATAATCTAACCATTGTTGGTTATTTTGATCCAACTCTAAATCGAACGTTCTGTCATAAATCTTCCCATCTGGCCGATAAAATTCAATGGTGCCTTTGGTGGTGGACGAGATGTTGGACGGGAACTGAAAACATACCCCTTTTTCCCGTTGAGTGATTTCTATTTTTTCTTCCAGGTGATCGTAGTTGGATCGATTTATCTTTTCCGTTTCAAAATGAGCTTCGTGTTCATAATAATCATCTCGTACAAGGTCAAAATCCTGCTGGAATGCACGATAGACAAAACTCAGGATAAACCCTACAAATAAGACTATTCCAATTGTTATTCCTTTTCCCCAGTTCATAGTGTTTTAATTTTAAAATCCAGGCCCAAAAAACTCAACCGTTTCTTTTTCGATTAAGGTGTCTCCTGAATAGATTCCAATTGTAAATGGAGTTCTGGGCCCTGTTATGTACTTAATATCCATCCTTACCAAGAGTTCTTTTTTCTCAATCTCTCCTCTTTCCAGCTTAAATTCTCCCCCAATAATTTCAACACTTGCATTGCCGCTTAATACTTCTAGCCGGACGTTCTGATCGTTGTTTGTTTTGTTCATAAAACTGGCATTGAAAATATTGGTATATGTATCTTCATCAACCTGCGTGTATGTACTCCCTTTAACTCTTAATATGGTTGCTTCAATTGGATCTCTCGTAAGAATTAAGGTGGCAAGTAGGCCTATTATCCCAATCATCAATGCTACGTATGCTTTTGCTCTTCGTGTAAGCTTCCATGGTTTTCGAGTGCGGATGCTTTCTTCGGAATCATAGCGAATCAAACCTTTTTCCAAACCAACATTTTCCATCATAAAATCGCATGCGTCCATGCAGAGTGTACAGTTGATGCATTCCATCTGGGTTCCGTTTCTTATGTCAATTCCGGTTGGACATACATTTACGCATTGATGACAGTCAATACAATCTCCTTTTCCAACCGATTCGCGGTCTTCACTCTTCTTAAATTTGGCACGTTGTTCCCCTCTTTTATGGTCATAGGCTACTACTATCGAATTTTTATCTAGCAGTACACCTTGTAATCTACCATAAGGACAAACTGTTGTACATACTTGTTCCCTGAACCATGCAAAGACTGCAAAGAATACGGTGGTAAAAATGATGATTGCAATAAGACTGGAAATATGATCAGCAGGAGAGTCGGTGATGATGGCCTGTAACTCTTCAATTCCTACAATATAGGCCAGAAAGGTGTTGGCAATAATGAATGAGATTACCCAAAAAATCCCCCATTTCAGAATACGCTTTGAGATTTTATGCGCATTCCATTTCATTTTGTCCAATTTTTCCTGCTGTTTCCAGTCTCCGTCAATCCAATATTCTATTCGCCGAAAAACCATCTCCATAAAAATGGTTTGCGGACAGACCCAACCGCAAAATAACCTTCCGAAGACAACAGTAAATACAATCACCAATACGATAAAGGCAATCATTCCAATAGCAAAAATGAAAATATCAGCCGGCCAGAAAATTTGACCAAAAATCACGAACTTTCGTTCAATGATGTTCATCATTAACAGAGGTTCTCCATTAATCTTAATAAAGGGACCACTGAACATTAAGACCAAAAGAAAATATGCTACTATACTTCTTTTCGTAAAGTATTTTCCGAGTTGTTTTTTGGGGTAGATCCAAATACGTCTTCCCTTCTCATCTACCGTGGCTATTTTGTCTCTAAACTCTTCGTCAAATCTTCCCTTGTCAGCCATTTTATTTACTGTAGTTGGTTCTTATTCAGTTGCCTCAGCCGGTTTTTCTTTTAATTCGGGAGGATAATAATCTCCTTTTCCTTCCTGGCCATTAGGAGGTAATATGGGGTCCAATTGCAGGATGTAAGATGCCACAGCCTGAATTTCTAAACCGTTGAGTTCATTTTTCCAGGATTTCATTCCGTTTTTACCGCCATCATAGATAGTTGTAAAGATTGTTTTCATTGTTGGCTCTCCATAAATCCAATAATTATCAGTTAGATTAGGTCCTGCACCACCGGCACCTTGTTCTTTATGACAAGTTTTACAATTCTTATCATAGATACTGGCTCCTTTACTAATTGTTGAAGGATCGTTCAGGAAAACTGCTGATTCAGCTGTTACGAGTTCCGGATGTGATGCTTTATACTCTGCCACCTGCAGTTTGCCTTCTTCCATGGCGTGTAAAAACTCCTCCTTTTGAGACATTCCACCTCCCGGAAGCATGTAATAAGCCAGGTAGGCTACGGACCAAACAATTGTGATGTAGAAACCCCATTTCCACCAGGGTGGTAGGTTGTTATCCAATTCACGTATACCGTCGTAATCATGATCAAGGAGAATTGCATCTTCATCTTCAATTGGTTGCGCATCTACCATGGTTTTTTGAAAACGCTTCATCCATTTCCGTTTGGTTGGAGGCACGATATCATAAGTAAAACTTTTAATAAGCTTTACAAAGTAGAGGATGACCAGAATGAGTAGAACATCAATGGTTACGAACAACCAAAAACTTTCGTCGGGGAATGGAATTTCCATTGATATTTGCTCGTACTCACCTCCCGCAAAAGAAATACCTGAGGTCATTAATCCAAGAAGAAGTAAAATGGCTTTTGGATTCCCATTTTTTAGTTTATCAGTCATCTTGGAAGCTATTACCTGCTTCGCACTGAAAGCAAGTCCAACAAGTACAAAGACCAAAACCAGTGTGAAGGACAGCATGACCAAAAACAGTTCAGTAGAGGTCATTCCGAATCTTTCATACATAGGTCTTGAAGCTTCTACTACTTCTGTGGCATCCTGTTGTGCCATACCGGAAAAACTCAGAACTAAACCGGCCACAACTATCAGTGTTTTTGTATTTATCAGCTTAATCATAATTATTCGTTTTCGTCTAATGGAATGTTTTTTAGCTCTTCTAATCTTGATCGTTTCATTTTGAAGACATAAATCCCTAGTCCAATGAAAAATGTAAAGAAGATGAGGAATGAGATTATCGGGTAGATTTCAATTCCGTCAATACTTTCCAAATTACCTTTGATATATTTCAACATTACTGATTTGTATTTAAACTGTCTTCTCCTGTTGGATTGACATTAGGTTCGTTAACTAATGTGTCTTGTGATGTTTCAGAATTAACCGATTGCTCATCCTCTTTCAATTTATGGATGTCAGATCCCAATCGCTGCAAGTAGGCAATTAGAGCAATGATCTCCATATCTGCCCTGGCTTGTCTAATGTCTGGTTCCTGAGCAATGATTTCCTGATAGATTTCCTCAGCCTGAACTTTCAATAATTCTACCGCCTGATCTTCAAATCCTTCAGGATAAGGAACACCTAATTTCCGCATGGTAGAAATCTTATCGGCCGTATACGTCAGGTCAAGCGGTTCTTTGAGCCACGTGTATGCCGGCATGATAGAGTTTGGTGATGTGCTTCTCGGCTCAATTAGGTGCATATAGTGCCATGATACAGACTGATTTCCCGGATTACCTGCACCTGCACGGTGCAAATCAGGACCGGTTCGTTTTGATCCCCACTGGAAGGGATGATCATAGATAAACTCTCCACCCTTGGAGTATTCACCATATCGGAGGACTTCATCCCTAAAAGGTCTTACCCATTGTGAGTGGCAGTTATAACAACCTTCACGTATATAAATATCTCTTCCTTCCAATTCGAGAGGCGTGTAAGGCTCAACGGATTCAATTTTAGTGATATTAGATTCAACCATGAAGGTTGGAATAAGTTCCACGATCCCGCCAATTAAAATAGCAATCAGAGAAAGAATGAGAAAACGCACCGGTCTTCTTTCAATCCAGGAATGCCAGTGTTCACCTACGTGTCCCACTCTTGGGTTCACGAGGGCTGGAGCTTCAGCTGCTTCCTCATGGAGGAAATTACCTTGCTTAGTCGTTTTAAAAAGGTTGTAAACCATAATCAAGGCACCTACAATGAACAACGAACCACCAAGTGCCCGAACCATGAAATAAGGTCTCAAATAGGTTACGGTTTCATTAAAATTGTTGGCAAGTGTTCCATCAGGGTTAATGTCTTTCCACATCATACCCTGCATAAAACCGGCCCAGTACATTGGGATTACCCACAGAACTATCCCTAAAGTTGCTACCCAGAAATGTGCATTTGCAAGTGTCTTTGAATAAAGGTTTGTACGCCACAATTTAGGAACCAAATAGTACGCCATACCGAAGGTGAGCATACCATTCCAACCCAATCCTCCTACGTGAACATGCGCTATGGTCCAGTCAGTAAAGTGCGAGATGGCATTCACATTTTTAAGGGAAAGCATGGGGCCTTCAAAAGTTGCCATACCATAACAGGTTATAGCAACAACCATAAATTTCAGTGTGGCATCATCTCTTACCTTATCCCAGGCACCTCGTAGTGTTAATAAGCCGTTCAACATTCCTCCCCATGATGGGAATATCAACATTACCGAAAATACAACACCCAAAGCCTGAGCCCAGTCTGGTAGTGAAGAATAAAGTAAGTGGTGAGGTCCAGCCCAGATATAAATAAATATCAGTGCCCAAAAGTGAATAATGGAAAGTCGATAGGAGTATACGGGACGATTAGCGGCCTTTGGTACAAAGTAATACATCAGCCCCAGATATGGAGTGGTTAAGAAAAAAGCTACAGCGTTGTGTCCGTACCACCATTGAACCAATGCGTCTTGAACTCCTGCATACCAGCTATAGCTCTTTAAAAAATGTAGTGGAAGTTCAAATGAGTTAACTATGTGTAGCACAGCTACGGTAATGAAAGTAGCAATATAGAACCAGATAGCTACATACATATGTTTTACCCGGCGTTTTAAAATTGTACCAAACATATTCCACCCAAAAACAACCCACATTAAAGCGATAGCAATATCTATTGGCCATTCAAGTTCGGCATATTCTTTCCCTGTTGTATATCCAAATGGAAGAGTTAAAGCAGCCGATAAAATAATCAACTGCCATCCCCAAAAGTTAATTTTGGACAATGTATCTGAAAACATTCGTGCTTTTAGAAGGCGTTGAAGTGAGTAATAAACCCCGGCGAAAATACCGTTCCCAACAAATGCAAAAATGACAGCATTCGTATGCAGTGGTCTGAGCCTCCCAAAGGACACCCAACCGGTCACATTCAATTCGGGCCAAATCATTTCACAGGCAATGAACAACCCAACCAACATACCAATGACCCCCCAGGCAATGGTGGCAATCAAAAAGAGACGAACAATCCTGTTGTCGTAACTGAATTTTTCTATTTGCATTCTTTTGTGTTTTTAGAATTGTCAGAATGGGTTTCAGATTCATCACCATCAAACAGCATTCTTCTTGCCGGACCATAAGTGTCGTCAAATTGACCAGATTTGGAAGCCCATAAAAAGGACAAGAGAAAGAAAAGTGCAAGGCAAATACTTATTGCGAGTAACATGAAAATGATTTCCATTCAGGTAATGTGTTTTGCTCGTTTTCAGAAACAAAATTAGATCGCACCAACATGATAAGAGTTGACAATCACCAGTAGGATGTATGACTTAAATCATGTATATTTATATTATAGTCAACTTAATTATTGATATAAATCAAATTTTAAAAACAACCGGACTTTAACTTTGTCGAAAAGAACACATTATGAAAAGACAGATCAAGAAGATTTTAATACCTACAGATTATTCTCCAAATGCAAAAAGAGCTGCAAAATTTGGCTTGGGTATGGCCAAGTTGTTAAATGCAGATGTTATACTATTTCATGCGTATCACTTTCCAATGACTACTTCTGAGGATATGGTTTACATATCTGAAATGAGAAAAGGAGAGGTGAAGAAATTGGAGGATGAAAAAAATCTGTTATCTGTTGGTTTTAAAGACCTGAATATTTCGATTATGGTGGAGTATGGGTCCGCCGTGGATCTGATCGAATCAATTTCAGAAAAAGAAAAGATTGACCTGATAATTATGGGGACCAAAGGAGAAACTGATAGCCTTGATGCTGTTCTGGGCAGTGTGGCTTCAAATGCAATTAATAATGTGAAATGTACAACTTTGGTTATTCCTGAAGAGACTAGAGATTTGGTCATTGAAGAAATCGTTCTTGCAGCAGATTTCCACGCTACGGGTAAACAAGATTTCTATTGGCCATTGCTGCATATTCTTGACAAGACAAATGCTTCTATCGATATTGTAAATGTGAAATCTGAAATTTCATTGCAAGAAGTACCATCTGCATCTGAAATCGAAACGGATCATGTTTTTGAAGACTATAAGCACAGTCATCATTTTCTTGAATCGGATAATGTTGAAGAAGCCTTGTTTGATTTTGCCAATGTTCACGAAGCAGATTTGATCGCGATTCTAACCAGACATTACTCCCTTTGGGAAAGGTTATGGCATAAAAGTTTAGCCAAGAAATTGGTTTTGCATTCTACAATTCCATTACTGATAATACATGAAGATGTTTAAGCATCAGTTGAAACTGGAGTGATTGTCAGACCTTCTTTTCTTAGAAGGTCAATGAGTCCACCTTCACCAAATAAATGTGCCGCACCAACTGCAATAAAGCATTTTTTGTCGGCCATTTCTTTCATGACTTTAGGTACCCAGGCTTTGTTTCTGTTGTATAAAAAGATATCACTGAACTCCATAAATTCAGGGGATTGCTTTTTCATTATTGGAATCAACTTATCAACTTTTTGCTCGGAATAAGCTTTCATCATTTTGGCGGTGCTCTTTTTCTCTTTTTTATAATTCTCAATGCTTTCAACAATCATATTGGCCATAGCTTCCTGAGGAATAATATCAAAAAAACCGAGTTGTTCATCCAGAGTTTCCAGGCCTATTAATGGAATTTCTTTTTGTCCGGCAATAGACATGATATCTAGATCATACGATTCAGTTTCGCCTTCAAAATAATGTTGAGTGATGCCCTGCAATATGAAAAATGGTTTCATTTCGCCGTATGTCTTAAAAAACGCATCCGGATCAGTACCCAACTCTTTATCAAAAAACTCAACGATTATTCGCATTTGTTCATCTGTGAATACACTTCTGATGTCGCCGGAATCCAATTTCATGAGTTCAAGTGTTTCCAGGGGATTTGGCATCCCTCCAACTTCCATAATAATAGCGTCACTTGACTCGATTTCCTTTGTCATCTTATCAGTAAAATGATAATATTCGGCTTCAATCATGTGCATGGTCCCGTACATATAAGAAGTGGTGATTCCCTCACCTTCAATACGCCATAGCAATGAATTTCCATCATCAACTACAACATCATCATTCTCAGGTAGTGTGGTTTGCTCGGTTCCATTTGCTGAGCAAGAGATAAAGGCAAATATGAACGTCCAAAATGTAATCATGTAATGTTTCATGTCAATCAAGTTTTAATTCAGCAAGGTAATGATTGTTCTTACCTTCCAATAGTATTTCTGTTTCAAAGCCCTCCTGAGTGGCATATTCTATCAATTTCAACGAATCAATGTACAACCAAGGGAACCAACCTGACTCTACCTCCTTGTAGATCATATTAAACCGCATCTCACCGTAGTAGTTTGCATTTAAATCTACCCAAACCGAACCATCATCATTGTTGTACATATAATTGATGTCTGTAGAATCACAAAGGATTTTACCAGTGGGCGTCAATAATTTTCTAAGGTGCTGCAAAACACGTGGTAATTGATTTAGGGATCCAGCAAGTCCTATGCCATTCATAAGCAGTAATATGGTATCAAATTGTTCACCATGGAATTCCATGAAATCCATTTGATGACAGGGAATATTATTGTCCTTTAAATAGGCACATGCACCAGCAGAGCGATCCAGGGCTGTAACATTAAATCCTTTGTTTTTCAAATATATGGAATGACAACCCGCTGCGGCACCAATGTCGAGGATTTTACCTGAACATCTCTTCAGAGCTAATTGCTCAATTGGAGGCATTTGATCAATGGAACGAAAAAGGTAAGGAATAGGTAGGACATCATCTTCACATAAATCTGATTTCACAGTTATGTTAGCATCTGTTGCAGTCTCCGTGTAATCATGAATAGCATAGCCTATGGGATCATTAACAAATTTCATTAGATGTCCATATCATCAATGTTCTCAAAACCTTCAAACTCGTCATCATCTTCTGATGAATCAGAGAAAATATCATCAATTTCATTCCCGAGATCCATGGAGGACATATCACTGTCAAAGTCAATTTCTTTAGACATTTCATCAGGTGCATCACCTACAGATAATTCAAGAGTTGGATTTTCATATGACTCTGGTAGTGTTTCAACCAGTTCGATTAAAAAACACCACATTCTCAGAAAATCGTATACCAGAATGAATTTTTGATCTTTCCCGGTAACGTAGTCGGCAAGTCTGCTTTCTCTCATAATAGAAGGACCGTTCAGACTTTCACTCAATTCCATATCCATCAATGCAATCTCATGCCCTTTGTCCCAGTGATCATTACTGACATAAAAAGAAGCCAACTCCTGTCCTGAAAATCCAAATGCGGTAATAATTGCCCGGTAAAAGATCTCAAAATTTTCATTGGACGATATGACAATATCTCTGAAGATTTCTTCAGGTTGCTCAGTGTCCAACAGTACTCGAAATTTGTATGAAGGCATTCTACGAAATTGATTAGGCTTACAAATATAAAGAGAATGTAGCGTTTAATGCATTTTAAAGCACAGAGATATTCTTTTATTATGTTGATAAATTGTAGATATATTACAATAGAACTGAAATTTAATGGCAGATAATGGTCTAAATCACTATTTTTATGGAGAACACTTAATCTCGTAATGGGTAAACTCTACTATTCTATAGGTGAAGTCGCCGATATGTTTGAAGTAAATACCTCCCTTATTCGATTTTGGGAAAAGGAATTTAAGTCCATAAAACCAAAAAAAAATAAAAAGGGTAACCGGTTGTTTACGGAGAAAGATATTGAGGCCATAAAAGAAATCTATCATCTCGTTAAAGAGAAGGGGTATACGCTTGATGGAGCAAAAAGTGAATTGAAATCTGCCAAAAATTCAGGAGACGAAAATGCCCAAATTATTCGTAAATTACAGGCAATTAAATCAGAGTTGAACAAATTGAAGGATCAGTTGTAACTTGGTATAATAATTGATAAATTGAAAGTGATGAGAAAAGTATTAATTGGCGGTATACTATTCTTGCTTTCTACAGTCTTTATTTATGCTGTGAGTGAGCCGGAAATAGAACGGCTTGATGCTAATGATAAATATAAGGTGATCCATGTGCATGGACGCATTCTCTTTAAAAAATCTGGAGCAGATATGAAGAGAGGAGATATTTATGTTCCTGGTACCCTGTTGGAATTTATCACCAATGAATCGCGGGCGGCAATTATTAATAAAAACAAAGGAAGATTTGTACTTACCGGAAACCGCCGGGGTAAAGTCAAAGTTTTACCAGCTGCAAATAATATATCATCAAGAAGTGGTGCTCTGATCAATATTATTGATTTAAAAAATCACTTTGAGGGTAGATATGTAATACTCGATAAGCTTGATGTTCAGGTAGGAAAAGAAAATTTCCCAATGAATGAAAAACAATTTTTTTACCTTACTTATGAACATAACGGCGAGGAAATAGCTAAGAAATTGCCGTTTGAGGAGGATCATATTATTCTAGATAAAAATGAAATTTTTAAAATTGACGGTGAGCCTATCCCCGTTACTGAAAAGGAAATGACTCTATATTACAGAGAAGATGGAAATGGAACAAAAATCAGTTCTTTTATCCCAGTTTTTCCAAATATGGTTGACTTAAAAGCAGAAGTTTCATTAATTTTGGAAATAATTGATAGTGAGCCGATTGATAAAAAACAAGATGAAGTAGCCGGACATATTGCGGAGTTTTATGGGAAACCGCAAGTCACGCAACTCAACGATTGGTTAGAAGACGAATTTGGATTAAAATAAAAGATTTAACAATTGAATTATGAAAAGAAAAATCATACTTAGCTTAATCACGGCAATAGCAATAACAACGACATTGTCTTTTGTGAGTTTTAATAAAGCTGAAGAACTTGCTGGGACGGACAAATACAAGGTGATAAAAGTAGATGGTAAAATTATCTTTCAAAAGACCAAAGAGGATATGAAGAAAGGAGATATCTTCTTGTCAGGAATGGCATTGTCTTTTGAAACACCACAGTCAAGAGCTGCTGTTATTTCAGCACTGAAAGGTAGATTTGTATTATCGGCTTCTGAAAAAGGTCAAACAAAAATATTGCCTGCTGCCAATAATATTTCTTCCAGAGCAGGAGCGCTCATTAATATGATTGACCTGCAAAACCATTTTTCAGGTAAATATTTGGTCATAGGGGAAATGAGACTTGAATTAGGCGAAGAAGCATTCCCTATGAATGATGATAGCTTTTTCTACCTGTCTTATTACCACAATGAGGAGAAAATAAATAAAAAGCTGGATTCTGACGGCGCATTTCTAATTCTGAATAAAGAGGAAATCTATAAGATAGATGGTGAACCTATCCCGGTAGAAGAGAAAGAAATGACACTTTACTACATGTCAGATGGGAAAAATCAAAAAGTAAGCACTTTTACTCCTGTGTTTCCTGATCTTAATGATCTTAAAGAAGAGGTGGAGATTATTCTTTCTGAATATGAAGACAAGGACAATGAAACCAAGATAAAAGAAGTGACAGCTTATTTGAATGAATTCTACGGACATCCGCAAAAAGATAATCTTGGTGTGTGGATGGAAGAGGAGTTTGACATTAAATAAGTAAGTTTTATTAACGATTTCTTGCAACTTATTAACGAAAAATAATTTCGATTAACAATTCGCGCGATAAAGCAGCATGAGTTGTTATCTTTGCACCATGCAAGAAACCATTTTGATCCTTGATTTCGGTTCGCAATATACACAGTTAATTGCCCGAAGACTGAGGGAGTTGAATGTCTATTGTGAAATTCATCCCTGGAATAAAGCGCCTGAACTTACACAGGCGCATAAAGGAGTTATATTCTCTGGTAGCCCATTTTCGGTTAGAGACGAAAAAGCACCAAATCCTGAAGTAGAAAAATACAAAGGAAAAATACCACTGTTGGGGGTGTGTTTTGGAGCACAGTTTCTTGCCAACAATTATGGAGGAGAAGTTCTTCCTTCAGAAATTCGTGAGTACGGCCGTGCAAAATTATCTTTCGTAGATAGCAATTCACTTATCACCAAAGGGGTGGAAAATTCGAGCCAGGTGTGGATGAGTCATGGTGATACTATAAAAACTATTCCTGATAATTATAAAGTGATTTTTAGCACTGCTGATGTGAATGTTGCAGGATTTGAAATTGAAGGGGAGATGACCTATGGTGTACAATTTCATCCAGAAGTGTATCATTCGGAGTACGGAGCAAATCTGCTAAGAAATTTTGTGGTAGATATTTGTAAGTGTTCTCAGGATTGGACGCCGGCTTCATTTATTGAAAGCACTGTAGATGAACTGAGAGATAAGTTAAATGATGATAGGGTTATCCTGGGGCTCTCAGGAGGAGTTGATTCATCAGTAGCTGCAACTTTACTTCATAAAGCCATTGGGAAAAACCTTTATTGCATATTTGTGGACAACGGATTATTGCGTAAGAATGAGTTTGCAGACGTCCTTGAGTCGTACAAAGGAATGGGGCTCAATGTTAAAGGTGTTGACGCAAAAGACCGTTTCTATTCAGCACTTAAAGGGGAGAGCGACCCCGAAAAGAAAAGAAAGATCATTGGAAATGTTTTCATTGAGGTTTTTGACGAAGAATCCCACGAAGTGGAAAATGCAAAATGGTTAGGACAAGGTACTATTTATCCAGATGTTATTGAATCAGTTTCTGCAACTGGCGGACCGTCTGCTACGATCAAATCTCATCACAACGTTGGCGGATTACCTGATTTTATGAAGTTAAAAGTAGTAGAGCCTTTGAAGTTACTATTTAAGGATGAAGTTAGACGAGTAGGAAAGGAACTGGGTATTCCAGATAATATATTGGGAAGGCATCCGTTTCCGGGACCGGGGCTTGGAATTCGAATTCTTGGGGATATTACACCTGAAAAGGTACGGATATTGCAAGAGGTTGATCATATTTTTATAAAAGGGCTGAAGGATTGGGGACTATATGATGATGTGTGGCAGGCTGCAGTGATTTTGCTTCCGGTGCAATCCGTCGGTGTTATGGGGGATGAACGAACGTATGAAAATGCTGTAGCATTAAGAGCTGTTTCATCTACAGATGGAATGACAGCGGATTGGTGTCATTTACCTTATGATTTTCTATCGAAGATGTCGAACGAAATAATTAATGGGGTTAAAGGTATTAATAGGGTGACGTACGATATTAGTTCAAAACCCCCTGCGACTATAGAATGGGAATAATGAAATATATTATTGGAATACTTCTGGTGTTTACTACACTTACTGTATTTGCTCAGCCTGAGGATGCAGTTGTAAAAACAGTGAATGGTAAAAAATACTACGTGCACACGGTAGCCGCTGGAAACACTTTATATGGAATCCATAAACTGTATAATACTGATTTGGATGAGATTTTAAATGCAAATCCCGGATTAACGGATGAGTTGACCATTGGTCAGCAAATATTAATCCCGATAGAAGCTGAGAACTCTGAACATTATATTATTCACGTGGTCACTGATGGTGAAACATTATATGGCATTTCTAGAAAATACAATTGTTCTATTGATGACCTTAAAGCGAACAATCCTGGAGTGGCACAAGGTCTCCAGGTTGGTCAGGAGATTAAAATACCAAAAAAAGAAACGTATACAGAGGTTATTCAGGATGATCCGGTAGTGGAGAATGAGTACAATATTTCGTTGTCAGATTCTCTGGTTATGCATACCGTGCTGAAGCATGAAACACTTTATTCAATATCAAAACGATACATGGTGTCTATTGACACGATAGCAGCACTTAACGATATTAAGCGTAATAAAGTTAAAGAAGGTGATGTGTTGAAGATACCGGTTAAGAGAGTTAATTATACCGTACTTCAAAAAGAAATTGAACCTATTCATAAGGATTCAGTTATACAGGTAAATGATGGTATTATGAAAGGCACCTACAGAGTGGCTTTGATGTTGCCTTTTATGTTTGCCAAGAATGATGTTGA
The DNA here is from genome assembly GCA_014762645.1 of Crocinitomicaceae bacterium. Taxonomy (GTDB): domain Bacteria; phylum Bacteroidota; class Bacteroidia; order Flavobacteriales_D; family Crocinitomicaceae; genus Paracrocinitomix. The sequence goes on along the minus strand of JABURP010000061.1, from coordinate 6,147 downwards.
AATGAATAAGGTCCTCAAATTTGGGCAAGAGAGAGAATTATATCCTACGACAAGAATTGCATTTGAATTTTATCAGGGTTTTGAATTAGCAGCAGATTCATTGCGCAAAGCTGGATTGAATTTGGAACTTTACGTATATGATACAAATCGAGATACAGCCAGAGTTGGTCAGTTAATTCGGAGTGCAGAATTTGATAGTATGGATCTTGTAGTGGGTCCGCTTTACAAACAAACAATTGCTCATGCAGTAAAACAGTGTACAAAACGTGGAATTAAGATTGTTTTACCGTTTAAATCAGATGCTGCATTGCTTCATGGAAACCCTTATGTATTTAAAGCTGTGGCTTCTAATATGACATTGATGGACGGAACTGTCGATTATATCTTGGAGAATCATGCGCATCATAATGTCATTATTTTAAAACCATATTTAGAGGGTGACAAAGCACTTTATGAACGTGCTAAAGTTCGATTCAACGATAGTATTTCCAAAATACCTTCATACAATACGCAAATTGTAGAACTAGAACCTGGTAGTTCAAGTGGACGGGATTTAAATGTACACATGAAAAAAGACACGACAAATGTTGTAATTGTACCTTCTAATGATGTTAGGTTTGTTACAGGGGCACTGAACAGATTGAATAAAGTAATGAACCTTAATCCGTATGCGAAAAATCTAAAGATAGTTGTATTTGGTTTTGAGGATTGGAATAAATATGACGACATTGATGTTCTTCACCGAAATAGATTAAATCAGCATTATTCAACTTACCGTTTTGTTGATTATAATAGAGGGTGTGGTCTAGACTTCGTCCGTGCATTTCGATCACACAATGGTACTGACCCAACCGTATATTCATCTCAAGGGTTTGATGTAGGAATGTATTTTTTAAGTGCACTGTACCTAAAAGGAACAGGGTTCCAATCCGGATTGAGCAATTACCAAATCAAACTCGTACAAAACAACTTTAAATTCAACCCAATTGCTGTTGGATCTGGATTTGAAAACATGTCTGTGTCGGTTATTCGTTATCAGGATTTTGAGTTAATTGATTGCTCTCAAAACAGATAAAATACCTCCTTTTTTCAAAAAAACATAAAAAACTTATATTCTGTAGGTTACGACTAAAGTGTATTTTCTTTAGACGAAAGTAAATTAGATGTCGACAAAGTTAGGTTATTAACAATTCATTGTTCATTTGTGAATAACAGATTTGATATTTTAACCTTCTGAAAGCAACCGTGTTAAACTTTAAACGTTTAACTTGTGTAAAATTTTACGCCGAATTAGGCCCTGCTTATATGAAAACCTTACTTTTTGTTATCACTTTTGTGAGTGGAGTATCTTATGCTCAACAGACTAATGGAACTGTTCAGAAAGTTCCTGTAAACACTACTTCTAAAGAATTTCCACCGAATACGGCAGAACACGACTCACTCAAAGCGGTTAAAATCCACAACGATTCTATTGATAATCAAATTGATGTAATTGATCAACAAATCAATGCCATTGATACAAAATGGGATTGGGTGATGAATAACCCAGAACAAAAGTTAATAGCAGAAGAGGAGGGATGGTTTGATCAAATGACCATCAATAAGCAGGAGCTTCTATTACAACGACAGCAACTTTTAGACTCAAAAAAATAAGACCCCTCCATAAACACTATTAATCCATGAAAAGACTTTTACTTCTGCTTACCTTGATCCCGGTATTTGTGTATTCCCAAGGTGGAGCCGGTGGACCCGACTGTGCATCTATGCAACCGATTTGTACGGATGTAGGTGCAACTTATACGTCTAATGCAAACATTTCGGAAGCTTCTGTTACTGATCCGGGAAATGACTATGGTTGTTTAATAACTCAGCCCAATCCTTCCTGGTATTATTTTGAGATATCCACAGCAGGTAATATCAATATGGATTTATCCGCTGCGCAGGATGTTGATTTTATTATTTGGGGACCTTTTTCATCTCTTTCAGCTGCTCAGGCTGGTTGTGGTTCGTTAGGAACTTCTGCTCCAATTCATGACTGTAGCTATTCACCCGCAGCAAATGAGAACCCACAGATTAACAATCCGCAAGTAGGTGAGGTATATATCATGTTGATTACGAACTACGCAAATGTTGTTCAAAATATTTCACTAACTCAGGTTGGTGGTCCTGGAGCAACAGATTGTAGTATCGTGAATAATCCGCCTTGTGGTATGGCAAATTTTGATGTGCAAATCGGAGGTTGTCAATTTGCTACGAATACATATGACATTACTGGATCTATCACTTTTAGTGATCCGCCAACTTCAGGTAGCCTTGTTGTAGAAGATTGTAATGGTAATATAACAGTGGTTGATACAGCACCCTTTGGTGCAAGCCCTTTGAATTACAGTTTGACCGGGCTGGCAGCAGATGGTTTACCATGTGACGTTGAAGCTTACTTTACTGCAGACCCAGCTTGTTCCCAGTCTCAAAACTATGTAGCTCCTGTTTGTATTAATAACTGTCCAACGTATAATTTAAATGCCTCAAGTCCATTGGAAGCTTGTGGTAATCAAATTTATTACATGGAGATTGAGAACTCAGGTTGTGATGGTTTTGTAGAATTTGATATAATTGGTAATTACGGATCTTCTTTTGCAAATGAAATTACCTGGGACGTAACCAGTAATGCAACTGGTAATGTTGTTGCAAGTGGAGGACCCGGATGTAACAGTTGTCCTATAAATACTACTGTAGGTCCGCTTGATCCTAACGTTGAAGGAACCGTTTATACGCTTTGCGTTTATGATTCTTGGGGTGACGGATTTAATGGTGGAGGTGGATACATTGAAGCTCAGGAAAATGGAAATGTACTTACAGGAACGATATCTGGAAACTTTGGAGCTTCTTCTTGTAATGTCATCCAGGTTGGAGTAACCGTCTCATCTTCAACACTCACAGTTCAAACACCTTCTGGTCCTGTCACTAGTGTTATGGGGAATTGTAGCGACCACGAAGTCGGATTTACCCTTGATAATACTAATTTCTGTACACCAATAGCGGTAGACCTACCATGGACAATAGTTTGTGATAACAGTGGTACTCTTATTGCGAGTGGCACTCATACTGTTACAGTATTTCCACAAATTCCAACAGATGCTGCAGACTTGGTGACAATTACTTATAATACAGCAACATGTTCTTGGGATGTGTCACCTAATAATGATTGTGATTCTATTGATGTTGGAAATATTTTTACAATCACACCTGACCCATATACCTTAAATCAAATTTGTGCGGATGGGAATCAGGATTTTACCGTTGATTATACTGGGTTTTCACAAGGTCCTAGTTGTTGTGCAACAGGTGGACCAGTTTTACCGATCACCTATAATACTGGAGGGATTTATAATGACTTTTCTGCACAAGATTCTCCTTTTGGAGGTACAAATAACTCAGCGTATTTAACTATTCCGGGTAATGGAACAGGTGGTAATGCAACTGGTTTCTCACTGGATGTAGACATGTCTGGTTTTTGTTTTAACCCACCTGGTTTTGGTGGAGGAGATGAATATTGGGTGACCATTTATGTAGATGGTGTAATTGTTTATGACCAAATGTATAATCCACCACCAAACGGCTTCAATTTAAACCTTGGATTAGGTGACCTCCCTAACGGGTACAATGAAAATAGCGTCATTGACATTTATATTTACCCAAATACCTTTAGCAGTGGTGCAACCAACACAACATTTGGTGCAGGTGCTGGATGCGGTCCTAATGGTTATTGGGATGCCTCTTCAATTACGGCAACATTAGATGTGACCTATGAGCAAGTCGCGCCTACACCGGCGAACTGTACGTTTATTACAACAAGTCCTTATATATGTTGTGCACCAATTTTACCGCATGGTCTTCCTCCGGCTGATCAAACTGTAGCATGTACTTCAGATATTCCGGCTGCAAATCCAGGACTTGTAACAAATGTTGTAGGGTCTTGTAACCCGGTTGTAACGCACCTTTCGGACTCAGGTTTGTCAGGAAACATTTGTGGCGGTACAGTTACCAGAACATATAGGATTACAGATGATTGTGGTAATATCTTTGATACAGTTCAGGTTTTTACAGTAAACGATACAATTCCACCTACCGGTACAGCACCACCAAATGCTACTTATCAGTGTATAGGTGATGTGCCACCAATGTCAGTCAATGACATTACGGATGAGGCAGATAACTGTACTAATCCTGGCGTTTCGCTCGTATCTAATTCAACTGATGGTAACACATGTCCGGAAACCATTACTAGAGTTTACCGAATTGCTGATTTTTGTGGTAATGAGACATTTGTAACACAGACAATCACAGTAGATGATACCACACCACCAACAGCTTCTAACCCAGCAGGTATTACTGTGCAGTGTATTGCGGATGTGCCCGCAGCCAATCCATTAGTGGTTACAGATGAAGCAGACAACTGTACAGCTGCTCCGATAGTGGCATTTGTATCAGATGTGTCTGATGGAAATACTTGCCCGGAAACGATTACAAGAACATATAGTGTTACGGATAATTGTGGAAACTCAATAAACGTTACCCAAACCATTACCGTAGATGATACCACTCCACCAACAGCATCAAACCCTGCAGGTGTTGTAGTAGAATGTATCGCAGACGTACCAGCAGCAGATCCTCTAGTCGTTACAGATGAAGCGGACAACTGTACAGCCAATCCGGTTGTTGCATTTGTATCAGATGTATCAGATGGAAATACCTGCCCTGAGACAATTACAAGAACCTACTCGGTAACGGATGATTGTGGTAACACCATCAATGTGACCCAAACAATTACTGTTGATGACATTACTCCACCAACGGGAACAGCCCCAGCAAATGTAACAGTAGAATGTATCGCAGATGTACCGGTAGCTGACCCACTATTAATTACAGATGAAGCAGATAACTGTACAGCAAATCCAGTTGTAGTATTTGTATCAGATGTATCGGATGGTAACACTTGTCCGGAGACAATCACGCGTACATACAGTATTACAGATGATTGTGGTAACTCCATCAATGTTACGCAAACAATTACAGTAGACGACATTACACCACCAACTGGTACGGCACCAGCTGATATACTTGTCATGTGTGTGGCGGACGTTCCTGCCGCAGACCCACTTTTGATCACGGATGAAGCAGACAACTGTACAGCAGCACCAACTGTAACGCATTTATCGGATGTTGATAATGGACTTGTATGTCCAAAAACCATCACAAGAACCTACAGAATAACAGATGACTGTGGAAACATTTCTGATGTCGTTCAAGTAATTACTGTAAATGATACAGTACCACCTACTGGTACAGCACCGGCAAACGCGACGTATCAATGTATTGGTGATGTACCTCCAATGTCTGTTAATGATATAACAGATGAAGCGGATAACTGCTCTGTACCTGGAGTTTCATTAGTAAGTAATACATCTGATGGAAATACTTGTCCGGAAACCATCACAAGAACATACAGAATAGCGGATTTCTGCGGTAATGAAACTTTTGTTACCCAGACGATCACAGTTGATGATACAACTCCTCCAACAGGAACAGCTCCAGCAAACGTAACAGTAGAATGTATCGCAGACGTACCAGTAGCTGACCCACTATTAATTACAGATGAAGCAGATAACTGTACAGCAAATCCAGTTGTAGCATTTGTATCAGATGTATCAGACGGCAACACATGTCCGGAGACAATCACGCGTACATACAGCATAACAGATGACTGTGGTAACTCAATCAATGTTACTCAGACGATCACAGTGGATGATATTACACCACCAACCGGAACAGCACCAGCAAACGTAACGGTAGAATGTATCGCAGACGTACCGGTTGCCGACCCACTATTAATTACAGATGAAGCAGATAACTGTACAGCAAACCCAGTTGTAGCATTTGTATCAGATGTATCAGACGGAAACACATGTCCTGAGACAATCACTAGAACATATTCTATTACAGATGACTGTGGTAACTCGATTAATGTTACTCAAACAATTACTGTAGACGATATTACACCACCAACAGGAACAGCACCGGCGAACGTAACGGTAGAATGTATCGCAGATGTACCAGTAGCTGATCCACTATTGATTACAGATGAAG
>JABURP010000015.1 GCA_014762645.1 Crocinitomicaceae bacterium | reverse complement strand
AGCGAAGGTTAAGTGTAGCATGCCTTGGAAAGAGAAGATTCCCCTTATGAAAAAAAAGATGGGTTTCATTTTACTAAAGGAGAAAAATACGACCAAGTAGTAGGACAAAACATTATTTGGAATCCAGAAACGATGGCTCCTTTGGATGACCATGTAAAATATAGCGGATTTGATGTTTTCCAGTTTCCTGCAGAAGAGATAGAACCGGGGATCGTACGTTTGACAACCCGATACCCAGAAGTGCCGCCAGTTGGATCTGTTTTCATTTCAAAAGGCGAGTATCTTTATAATCGTCAAAATCCGGCATTTCGCTTGTTTAAAAGTCAAAACCTTACATTTAATAATGTAAATATATATCATGCCGGTGCTATGGGGCTTATTGCGGAGCGCTGCGAGAACATTACACTGGATGGATTTAATGTTGTGCTTAAGGAAGGTGAAGGCAGGATGGTTACAACCACAGCAGATGCCACCCATTTTTGCAATTGCAAGGGCGAGGTAATTATCCGCAATTGTACGTTCGAAAACATGTTGGATGATGCTACCAATATTCATGGCACCTATGTGAGGGTCAATAAAATTCTGGATGATTATCGCGTGGCAGTGGAAACGTACCATCCCCATCAAAATGATTATTTATTTGGAGAAGTTGGAGACAGTGTTCAAATCATACATAAAGATAAGTTAACACCAACCACTGAGCCCCTTGTGTTAACGCAGGTAGAGCGCATTAATGAAAAAATTTCGATTTTAACTTTTAATGAATCGGTTAGAGACAAGGTTGAACTTTACTATGGAGTTGAAAATATCTCATGGTATCCGACCGCAATACTCGAAAACAATATTGTTCGTAACAATCGGGCACGGAGCTTTCTCATTTCCGTTCCCCGCAAAGTCATCGTCCGGAATAATTACTTTTCCTCGCAAATGGCAAGTCTCCGAATCACAGGTGATTTAGGGTTGTGGAATGAGTCTGGTCCGTGCGACAGCCTTATCATTGAAAATAATACTTTTGAAGATTGCGTGTACGGTGGAGGTGGAGCACAATCGGTTATTATGATTGATCCTCAGTATGATAAAGACAGCGACATCAGCGGGAGATACAGTCGGAATATCATCATCCGGAACAATGAGATAAAAACATTTGATTCATCTATACTATTAGCTATTTCGGTTGAGGGATTGATATTTGAAGGAAATAATATCGCACAAACAGACACCTATGCTCCCTTATTTCCCAACTCTCCAAATCTGAAAATTGTCAATAGCGATCAAGTGTACATAGGAAACAATACTTACAACTCACTTTTGGGCTCTAAAGGTACCTTAAGCATTGATGAGAAAACAACAAAACTAAATTTAGATAATAACGATGCATTTATTTCAGTAAACTAACAAATTGAACTATGAAAAAGAGAATTTTGCTTTTGTTAATTGTGCTGTGCACCGCTTTTACAGGCTTTGCACAAAAGGAAATCTCAGGTATTGTTACCGATGAAAGCGGTCAAAGCCTGCCTGGGGTGACAGTAGTCGTCAAAAACACAACTGTAGGAACGGTAACTGACAGTGATGGGAGTTATAACTTAGTTACTCCTGCTAATGCGACTACTCTGGTATTCTCATTTATTGGACTGGAAACACAAGAGGTGGAAATTGGCAGCCAATCCAAAATAGATGTCCAGCTTGCTTCTTCTTATACCCAATTGGATGAAGTTGTGGCCGTTGGATATGGGACCGTGCGCAGAAGTGACTTAACCGGCTCTGTATCCGCCGTAAGATCTGAAGAGCTTGAACAATCGCAGTCAACCGATGCAATGCAGGCTCTTCAGGGGCGTATGTCTGGAGTGAATATTTCGTCTGAGTCAGGTGAACCGGGAAGTGGTATGAACATTCAAATTAGAGGTGCAAACTCAATTGTTGGTAATTCATCACCTTTATTTGTCATAGACGGTGTTCAAATGGATCTAAACAATGATGAAGTAGCTTCCACTAATTCATCTCAGGGTACTATGAATCCACTTTCAATGCTTAATCCTTCCGATATTGAATCAATTGAGGTATTAAAAGATGCTTCTGCCACCGCAATTTTTGGATCTCGGGGAGCAAATGGAGTTGTTCTTGTTACAACAAAAGGGGGTAAGGCAGGAACGTCTATTTTGGAATATAACGGTTCAATAGGCTTTTCTGAGGCAGCCAACACTATTGACGTTCTTACTCCGCAACAATACCTCGATTATGCAGAAGCAAGGGGCGGGCGTGAAACTTTTCTTATGGTAGATACAGATGATGATGGAACTCTGGATACACCCAGAGATTTTTCAAATATACAATCACACAATTGGCAGGAAGAAGCATTACGTACTGCAACAACGAATCAACATAACATATCCGCGAGTGGCGGTAATGCAAAAACAAATTACTCAGCTGGTATTGGATATCTCACGCAAGAAGGGCTGGTCAAATATAATGACTATGACAAGTATAATTTGAGAGTACGATTGGATCATATTAATTCTGACAAGCTAAAATTAGGTTTTAACCTGAACTCCACGCTGTCAGAAGCTACAGGTGCTGCAAACAACGGAGGGCCTAACAGCTATAGCGGTCTTACACAATTGCTTGTCATGGCTAACCCATGGGAGGTTAAATCCGAAGATGTTGACTTCGTATCCGATGAATACATCTCGCCTCTTGCATTGATAGAAGAGGCAGATAAAACAACTCGTTTAATGAGAGTTATTGGAAGTCTTACGGCAGAATATAAAATACTGAATGACTTGACGTACATTGGCATATTAGGTGGCAATTACTCAAACTCGAAATTAAAAGAATTTTATAGTTCTGAAACTAGCTGGGGAAGATTCTACGATGGCCTGGCTGCTATCGCGCAGTCGGAAACCTATTCTTACAACCACTCTTCGCAGCTAAACTACATCAAAAACATTAATGACCATTATATTAACGCGCTCGCTGCCTTCGAGGTAAGTCATTACAATTATGAATCCTTCAGAAATAGAATTGCAGGTTTTGCTGACCAATCAACAGGTGTAAATGATTTAAGCAAGGGGTCTAGTTACCTTGAAACCAGCTCGTCGAGGTGGGGGACAAACCGGCTCTCGTACCTGGGGCGTATAAATTACAATTACAAAAGCAGATATTTTTTAACCGCTAGTATTCGAGCTGATGGTTCGGATAAATTCGGAGCAGGTAACCGCTGGGGGTATTTCACATCAGGAGCCTTTGCCTGGCGAGTTTCTGAAGAGAATTTTATGGAAAATGTTCCGGCGGTTAGTAATCTAAAATTTCGCTTGAGCTATGGGAAAACAGGAAATGAAGGCATTCCGGCATATAGTTACTTCGCAGGGATGCAGAATACCTATTATACAAGTAATAATAGTGTAATGTTTGGTATGTCTCCAGCATCCAGAGAAAATCCTGACCTACAATGGGAAACTACGTCACAATACAATGCCGGTATTGATTTTGGCTTATTCAAAAATCGATTTAATATAAATGTTGACTACTATCTGAAGGAAACCAGAGACATGTTGTTAAGGGCTCCTGTTTCAGCTCAAAGTGGATATTTTGATCAGTGGCTAAACATTGGGGCCATTGACAATTCCGGATTTGAGTTCATGCTGTCATCGGTCAATATACATACAAAGGATTTCAAATGGGAGTCAAATTTCAATATCAGTTTCAACAGGAATAAAGTGAAAGATATTGGGGGTGCAGATTTCATACCCGTTACTATCGGTGGCGGCTGGATTCAAAACGCCGGTCGTGTAATCGTTGGTGAACCGATAGGAGCAATGTATGGATATACTTTTGATGGTATTTATCAAATCGACGAATTTACGTGGCAAGATGGTAGTGATCCAAGCATCCCTCATGCAGACAGAGTTTATACAATTAAAACAGATCTTCCTCAGTTTGTAAGCGGAAATGCAAGTCCCGGAACACTAAGGTATGCGGATATCAGTGGGCCCGATGGCGTTCCTGATGGACAGGTTGACGAAGAATTTGACAGATCGGCAATTGGAAATTCTACTCCAAAACATATTGGTGGATTTAACAATACTTTTACTTACAAAAATTTTGATCTGACGATGTTCTTCCAATGGAGTTACGGAAATGAAATTTTTAACGCTTCGAAACTAAGGGAACACGGATTGCAGCCTTTTATGAACATTACGAAAGAATATTTCAATAACTACTGGTCCGAAACAAATCCAAGTAACAAATATCCCGGACTTGGTCAGGTTAACTGGACACCTTCTTCTTATTTTGTGGAAGACGGTTCTTATCTTAGGTTTAAAACACTTGCATTGGGATATAATCTGCCAAAACAACTATTAAATGGTACGGGTTTGTCAGCTGTTCGATTTCATGCAACAGGAACCAATCTATTTACATGGACAAATTACTCAGGACTTGATCCGGAGGTAAACTCAAATAATCCATTACTGAGGGGTTTCGAAAGATTTGCATACCCTCGCTCCAGAACGATTACTCTTGGTGTAAATGTTAAATTTTAAAAATAAAAAAATGAAAAAAATATTTTATATCGTTATAATTGCCGCACTTGCAAATCTTACTGCATGTGAAGAATACCTGGAGACTGCCCCCTATTCTTTTACATCCCCTGAGAATTTCTATCAGTCAGCTAGTGAGGCCGAGATGGCATTGGCAGGAGTTTATAATGTACTTAGCGCGGGAGATGTGCAAGGAAAAGGAAATCAGTCAACCTTCTCCCGTGACCTAATGGGTGTTCTAAACGGGGCAACCGATGAAGTAGTAATTAATAGTTCGTTTAATAATGCAGGTCTAACTCCTTTTGGAAATGCCGGATTTACGAGCGACAATGATGCTATCAATAATTCTTGGTTTTGGTTTTATGCCGGAATCAACCGTGCTAATTATCTAATTGAAAAATTGGAGGGGATTGATGATTTTCAAGGAAATAGAAAAGTTGAAGTTGCAGCTGAGGCAAGGTTGCTAAGAGGATTCTACCATATGATCTTATCGATGATGCACGGGGGTGTACCTGTTTACACTACTGCTATTCAGGATGAGTACCAGGAGCGACAATCCATTCAGCAAGTATATGAAGTAGTCATTGCTGACTACGAATTTGCTTTCAATAATTTACCAGATAGAGCATCGGTTTTAAGCCATGCCAATAAATGGACAGCGGCTGGTTTACTGGCAAAAGCTCATACGTATCTCGCCAGTGCGAAAACATCAGGCACCCCTGATTTTGGATTAGACCTGAATAGTTTTGCATGGGTTGACGCTGATAGTCATTACCAGAAAGCATTGTCTTATACAACACAGATAATGCAAAACAGTGGTTATACACTGATCCCTAACTATGATTATTTATTCAGAGAGGCCACTAAAAGCCATCAGTACAACGAAAGCCTACTTAATGCAGAAGCTGCAAATTCTTCGGGAATGGAAGTGATTAATATGCTTGTAAATGGATGGTGTCCTCAGGGTAATGCAGGTACAAACGGTGGAAGCTACGGCTTTTTCAGGCCTACAGGAGAAATGTATAATAAATATGATACAAATGACGGGAGATTTGCTCATAACTTAACGGGTAATCTCGGAGGACAAACAAATAATTTTGAAGAGATTGATGGAGTCAAATACTATATCCCCAATGCAATAAATCCAAATGCTTGGACATATAGTATGGGGAAATACCGTGCAATGGATCCCAAACAAAGAAACCTTCCGGGCTGGGCCAACAGCATTAATATACCACTGTTAAGATATGCAGATATCGTATTGTTACATGCAGAAGCACAGTTTTTTACTGGTGACGAGCCAGGAGCCAGAAGTACACTCACGATGGTAAGAGAAAGAGCAGTAAAGGACGGTTCTTCTGTGGAAGATTTAAATACGGCTTATTACAAATCCGATTTTGTTGAAGAACTTCTTGATTCAAGATCTCGTGAACTCTGTTTTGAACAATGGAGAAGATTTGATTTAGCTCGTTTTAATAAATTTGACGAGGCTATCCAAAATATGAGTACTGATTTCGGTTTTTATAACGGCATTGTTCCTACAATAAAACAAAATTGGAAACCTGAAAGGGTTTGGATTCCAATTCCATTGGCACAAATGGATTTAAACTCTAATCTGGTTCAGAATCCAGGGTTTTAGCATGATATGATACAGCTAACAGTCATAGCACTTGTAAAAGTGCTATGACTGTTAATTTAATTTTTTGTTGGAAAATCCGGATAGATTGGGACTCTATCATCTTTTCATGAATATCCACTTGACCGGTTTTCAAATTTAAAGATCCATAAAATAGGTTCAAACCTTGAAAGTTGAAAACCTAAAAATCAGTGCCAATTTTATAAATATTAGGAGTAAAAAAATTATTTGTCTTACAATCAAGATAATTTACAAACAAAGAATCATCAAACAATAAGGAAAGGAGAATTAACCTTGAAAAAGATGTTATTGCTTTTTACATCCATGTTAGTTTGTATCACCTTAACGAATGCTCAACTAGCTGCTCCCAATAAAATTATGTATTCTAACTTGCCAGACCCTTTAGTTACAGAGGCTGGTCTTATAGTCGATGATATTTCTACCTGGGAAAACACCCGACGTGGTGAGATTTTGAAAATTTTTACTGACGAGGTATATGGTCAATCTCCTCAGCCGGGTGATTATACAACGATTTTTTCGATAGTGAGCACTACTTCAATCGCTAATGGAACGGCAGTAAGAAAAATGGTTCAGATTTCTGTAACAGGCCCAAATAGAACACATGCATTTGAGGTTCCGGTATATCTTCCAATCAAAGCAGAGAAGGTCCCCGTATTTATACTCATAAACCACAGAACTCCAATTTACGATACCACTTCAACCATTGGCTTTTGTCCACTTGACAGCATTATATTACCCCGAGGCTATGGCGTAGCTGTAATTAATGATGTTGATGTTGCAGATGATAACTGGAGAGAGGATAAGTATAGAGAAGGCGTAATTGGTGCATTTGATTTAGATGGCCCAAACGACTGGAAAACAATTGCAGCCTGGTCTTTTGCTGCAAGTCGCATGTTAGATTATCTGGAAACAGATCCCGACGTGGATGCATCAAAGATAGCAGTTATTGGACACTCGCGTGGTGGCAAGGCTTCCTTGTGGATTGGCGCGCAGGATGAAAGGATTGCACTCACCTGTGTTAATAATTCAGGATGTACCGGCGATGCTCTTGCAAGACGAGCACAGGGAGAAACCATTAAAGATATTAATAAAAACTTTCCTCATTGGTTTGCAGATAAATACAACGACTATATCGAACAAGATCAGAACCTCCCTTTCGATCAACATCAGCTTGCGTCTCTTATAGCACCAAGGTTATTAGCCACAGCATCAGCATCAGAAGACAACTGGGCCGACCCTGTAGGGCAGTTTCATTCCTTAGTATTCGCTCAGCCTGTATTTGCACTTTATGGAAAAACGACAACGACTTGGCAAACAGTAGATGCCCCTGATAGATCTGGCCCATCGGTTATTCTAAGAAATGGAAATATTCAACACCATATGAGAGCAGGAGGCCATGACTTAAAAGAGGAAGACTGGAATAATTATCTTGATTTTGCAGATTTGAAGTTCTCATTGGTTGGTAAAACTAAATAACGAGAATTTAAACCCGGTTCTTATGAATTTGGCCAATACAAACAATTATTAACGAGTGAGCAAGCTAAAAAAGGGAATATGAAAACCTACATGACAATAATAATGATGGCTTTGCTCTCCATTAGCCTATGGGCGCAAGATGGTTATGATTTTCCACCAGTTTCACAACTTCCGCAAACAGACAAATTGCCGGATCCCTGGCAGTTTTTTAAAAGTGACAGGCGGGTAAGCACCTATGAAGATTGGGAGGAAAGGCGAGCTGAACTTAAAAAGATGTTTGAATTCTATGAATATGGACAAGATTTTCCTCGCCCTTATAACACTATTGGAGTAATTGACAGTACAAATACACGGTACAATGGGAAAGCCAATTTCTACGACGCCAATCTATCAATGGGACCAAACCATTCGATAAAAGGCGATCTTAGATATATCGTTCCTACAGCGGGGGAAGGCCCCTATCCGGTTATTCTTTATACACAGTATTCCCCAAATGATAAACCCCTCTATATGGATTGGATTGAAAAAGTCATTGATAGAGGATATATTGTAGCTGAGTGGTATTGCAGTCAGTATGATCCTTATAGAGGCGGAGAGAAACTTGAACCAGGTGTTGTACAAAAAGTTTACCCTGATCATGATGGTGCTGTTCTGATGGAATGGTCATGGGGAGCAAGCGCTATGATTACTTACCTGAGTTCACTGGCGGTTGTAGATACCACCAGATTAATATTGGTTGGCAACTCCAGACGAGGAAAGACGGCTCTCCTTACAGGGGCTTTCGATGAAAGAATTGATTTAATCGTGCCTTCTTGTTCGGGCTGTATGGGCTTTCCTGTTTTTAGATTTTCCGGAGAAGATGCCTGCGATTTGACCGGCAAGAATGTTGAGACATTCCCCGGTTGGAACAATGAAACGTTTAAAGATTTTGCCTATGGTAACGAGAACAGATTTCCTATTGACCAGCATCTGTTGGCTGCTTTAATAGCTCCCAGAGCAATTATTATCAATGAAGGCTCCAACGATAATCTCGCCAATCAGGAAGGCTCACAGGAATCATATCTTGCAGTAAAAGAAGTATATAAATGGCTCGGAGTGGAGGAAAATATAGGTTGGTATGAGAATGAGAATGGTGGACATGGCTATTTTGAACACGACTGGTTTCATACAATAGATTTCGCTGAGAAGGTTTTCGAGGGCAAAACACCCGCAAGTGGCGCAACCTATAATAAATTAGTCTATCTCCCCAGAAATACATTTGACTGGAAAGCGCCAAAAGTACCATCGGATAACTGATAGGAGATTGGATTTCCAGCGACTTACACCTGTCAAGTACAAAGATATATGCAAAAAATTTAAAGATTAAATTAAATAATATGTTGAAAACAAATAGAATATCCGTGTTTCTAAGTTTAATAGTAATTTTAACTACAGTCTATTCATGCTCTAAAAATAAGAATGTTGAAACAAGTTCAAAAAAAGAGATTTTATATTTGAAGGATTATGGAGAAATA
>JABURP010000105.1 GCA_014762645.1 Crocinitomicaceae bacterium | reverse complement strand
GCAAACGTAACAGTAGAATGTATCGCAGACGTACCAGTTGCCGACCCACTATTAATTACAGATGAAGCAGATAACTGTACAGCAAACCCAGTTGTAGCATTTGTATCAGATGTATCAGATGGTAACACTTGTCCTGAGACAATCACTAGAACTTACAGCATCACAGACGATTGTGGTAATGTAACAACGGTAACTCAGACGATTACAGTAGATGATATAACTCCACCAACAGGAACAGCACCAGCAAACGTAACAGTAGAATGTATCGCAGATGTACCAGTAGCTGACCCACTTCTAATCACAGATGAGGCGGATAACTGCACAGCAAATCCAGTTGTAGCATTTGTATCAGATGTATCCGACGGAAATACATGTCCGGAGACCATTACGAGAACTTACAGCATCACAGATGATTGTGGTAACTCCATCAATGTGACTCAGACAATTACTGTTGATGATATTACACCGCCAACCGGAACAGCCCCAGCAAACGTAACAGTAGAATGTATCGCAGACGTACCAGTAGCTGACCCACTGCTGATTACAGATGAGGCGGATAACTGTACGGCTAACCCAGCAGTTGCATTTGTGAGTGATGTATCAGATGGCAACACATGTCCTGAGACCATTACGAGAACTTACAGCATCACAGATGATTGTGGTAATGTGACAACCGTTACCCAAACAATTACTGTTGACGACATTACTCCACCAACCGGAACAGCTCCAGCAAACGTAACGGTAGAATGTATCACAGACGTACCAGTTGCTGATCCACTATTAATAACAGATGAGGCAGATAACTGTACGGCAAATCCAGTTGTAGCATTTGTATCAGACGTGTCTGACGGAAACACATGTCCTGAGACAATCACACGTACTTACAGCATCACAGATGATTGTGGTAATGTAACAACGGTAACTCAAACAATTACTGTTGATGATATCACTCCACCTTCGGGAACGGCTCCGTCTGACACACTGGTAATGTGTTCGGGAGATATACCTGCAGCGGACCCGGCGTTAATTGTAGATGAAGCAGATAACTGTTCTTTGGCACCAACGGTTACTCACTTCGGTGATGTATCGGATGGTCTGGTTTGTCCTACTACAATCACAAGAACATACAGAATAACAGATGATTGTGGCAATTTTGTAGATGTTGCTCAAATAATTACTGTAAACGATACTATTCCACCAACTGGTACAGCACCTTCTGATACAACATATGAATGTAGTGCAGATGTTCCGGCTATGACAACTGGACAAATTACTGATGAGGCGGACAATTGTTCAGTTCCTGGCGTATCCCTTGTGACTAATTCATCAGATGGTAATACATGTCCTGAAACTATCACAAGAACCTGGAGAATTGCAGACTTTTGTGGTAATGAAACATTCGTAACTCAAATAATTACGGTTGATGATATCACCCCGCCAACCGGAACAGCCCCAGCAAACGTAACAGTAGAATGTATCGCGGATGTACCAGTAGCTGACCCACTATTAATTACAGATGAGGCTGACAACTGTACGGCTAACCCTGCTGTTGCATTTGTGAGTGATGTATCAGATGGCAACACTTGCCCTGAAACGATTACACGAACATATAGCATTACAGATGATTGTGGTAACTCGATTAATGTTACTCAAACAATCACAGTAGACGACATTACACCACCAACCGGAACAGCTCCAGCAAACGTAACAGTAGAATGTATCGCAGACGTACCAGTAGCTGACCCACTATTAATTACAGATGAAGCAGATAACTGTACAGCAAATCCAGTTGTAGCATTTGTTAGTGATGTATCCGACGGTAACACTTGTCCAGAGACCATTACGCGTACTTATAGTATCACGGACGACTGTGGTAACTTCA